>JBBRBD010000005.1:0-94912 GCA_038206135.1 Patescibacteria group bacterium
GATGGGTAAGACTGGAAAAAACATCGAAGTTGTGAGGCCTTTAAGAGGAGGAGTAATTTCCGACTTTTCGGGCGCAACAGTACTACTATCAGAATTTATTCGCAAAGTACATCAAAGCGGCGTACTTCATCCGAGAATTCCAAGGCCACTTGTTGTAATTGGAATTCCTTCTGGAATTACACAGGTTGAACGAAAGGCGGTAGTGGAAGTTGCTAAAAAGGCGGGAGCGAGAAAAGTGTATTTAGTTTCAGAGGCAGTTGCAGCCGCTGTTGGATCGTTTAAAAGTTTTAGCACTGAAACAACCTGTGCAGTTATCGACATTGGAGGTGGGACAACAGATATAGCGCTTATTTCTGGTGGACGAGAAGTCGAAAGTATTTCTCTTAAAAATGCAGGGGACGAAATGGATGAACGGGTAATTGATTTTATTAAATTAAGGTATTCACTCCTCATTGGTTTTCCCACTGCGGAGCGCACCAAAATGGCACTTGCAGATGCACGGCCTGCAAAAGAAGTGTTTCAAGTTGTGAGGGGTAGAGACTTAGAAACTGGGCTTCCTCGCTCTGTAAAAATTTCAACCTTTGAAATATATGAAGCTCTTGCTCCTTCCTTTAATGCTATTTTTGAGGCCGCTGTACACCTTTTTGAAGAAGCTCCCCCGGAGTTGGTTTCAGAGATAATGCAATCCGGCCTTATGCTTTGTGGCGGTGGGGCACTTATTCGAAATCTTGATGTTGTACTTTCAGAAAACTTAAATATTAAAGTTTCAATTTCCGATGACCCGTTGACCAGTGTAGTTCGTGGTTGTGGAAAGCTCCTTTTTGATAAGGCACTTTTGAAAAAAGTTGCCTATAATCAAACTACAAAATGAATTCTCTCTCTGGTTCTCGTCATGCAATAAATTTATCGCTCTTATTCCGAGTGGGTCTTTTTGTTGGTGTGGTTTTCCTTCTAACTAGAATGCTTGATTTACAAATTGTAAAAGGAGCCTATTATCGAAATCTTTCTGAGAACAATAGACTGCGATCTGTTGTGGTACAAGCTCCAAGAGGGAAAATATATGCCCGAGGTGGTGAGGTATTAGCAGACAACACCCCAGTTAAAAAAACAGTTGTATTTGATCCCAAAGATGGATATGTCAAAAAACTTGCAGATCAAAATACGTCTTCGAATGAAATTATAAATGAATGGGATCGGGCATATCCGCTCGGGACAATGGTTGCGCATGCGATCGGATACTTGGGACAAGTCGGAGTAAACGAAGTTGGAAAGCCTGATCCACACTGTTTAGACAAAGGGATACGCCTTTCAACGAGCTTAACTGGGCGTAGTGGACTTGAGCAACAATACGATTGTGTACTCCGAGGTATAGATGGAAAAGAACTTGTAGAAGTAGATATTCAAGGCAAAAAAATTCGAAGTCTAGGTTCTAAAGCTCCAACACCAGGACACGACATAAACACAACAATAGATTTTGGGTTGCAGAAAAAAATCTCAGAGAGTTTTGGTGATCTGCCGGGCGCTGCAATTGCGACAGATATGCATGGACAGATTTTGGCACTTTATTCGAACCCCTCATTTGATCCAACTGCATTTTTAATTTCAAACCCGACAAATGATGCTGCTGTTAGAGACTTATTTGTTGACCCAAAGCTTCCACTTTTTGACCGTGCAATTAGTGGTGCATATCACCCGGGCTCAGTTTTTAAAATTGTTGTAGCAACGGGAGCGCTTGAAGATCATATTATTACTCCAGACTTTCAATATAACGACACGGGAAGTATTAGTATAAATGGCTTTAATTATTCAACCTGGTATTTTACGCAGTATGGAAAAACTGAAGGGGAAATTACATTGGAGCGTGCAATTGCACGGTCAACTGACACATTTTTTTATAAAGTGGGGGAAATGACGGGAATTGATCGATTGGTGTATTGGGCCAATCAGTTTGGAGTCGGTAAAAAGACTAATATCGATTTGCCGGGTGAAGTTCCTGGGCTATTGCCATCCCCGGCTTGGAAGCAGAATGTACTTAATGAACGCTGGTTTTTGGGGAATACCTATCACTTCTCAATTGGACAAGGAGACACTTTGATGACTCCTCTGCAAACAAATCTACTAACAGCAACCATGGCGAATGGTGGATATCTGTGCTCTCCAAGTCTAACATTTCAAAATATACCTAAATGTAACAAACTATCTATTTCTACTTCAAACATATCTACAATTTATGAAGGAATGAAAATGGCATGTTCGACTGGTGGAACTGGATATCCATTTTTTAATTTTGAGCCAAAAGTTGCTTGCAAAACAGGTACTGCTGAAACTGGAACTAATGAGACACATGCATGGTTTACCGTAATTGCTCCGGCTGACAATCCAGAGATAATTCTTACAGTACTTGTTGAAAAAGGAGGAGAAGGAAGTAAAGTTGCAGCTCCAATTGCCAAAGAAGCACTTGATTACTGGTTTCATGTGAGAAAATCTGGGCAGTAAAAAAGGGCGATTGTGAGTTCGCCCCTTTAAGTGTGTCGGCTATCGCCGACGTGTGTAATACTCTGGCTGTCGATCTAGTATCAACATACCTGCAACCAGCGCTAGGCCAAAAACAACAAAGCGGATACCTGCTAAAACTAAGTAAAATTCGTCCGTGGTTCGGGTCATCAGTCTAACTATCTCCGGACTTGCCGCTTGGGCAATTACGAATGCTAGGCCGATCAGAACAAATAAAAAAATTCGCTTGAGCATTTTTATTCCCCTTATTTAACTAAAACTAGGAGTATTGTACATCAACCTATAGCTTTTTTCAAGTGTGTTGTTTTTTTTGCCTCTACCGTAAAGTGTGCTAATATCCTAAGCTCACTAGTATGAACTTAATCATTGTAGAGTCGCCGACTAAGGCCAAAACATTAAACCGCTTTTTGGGAAGTGGTTATGACGTTGTGGCCACAAAAGGTCACATTAAAGACCTCCCTAAAAGTAAACTTGGTGTAGATGTTGAAAAGAACTTTGAGCCAGTTTTTGAAAATGTTCCAAAGCAAGAAGCTAACATTAAAGCAATTGTAGCGGCAGCAAAAAAAGCTACTGAGATATTCCTCGCAACTGATCCTGACCGTGAAGGAGAGGCAATTTCTGCTCATGTGGCTGAAATATTAGCGGACTCAAAACTCAAAATTACTAAAGACCATATTCGCAGAATTGTATTTCACGAAATTACAAAGTCAGCTGTTGACGAAGCAATTGCACACCCTCATGACGTTGATGCTCATTTAGTAGATGCCCAAATTGCACGTCGAGTACTCGATCGATTAGTTGGATATAAAGTGTCCCCACTCTTGTGGAAAAAAGTGCGTATTGGACTCAGTGCGGGGCGCGTGCAATCAGTGGCAGTCAGATTAATTGTTGAAAAAGAACGGGAAATAGAAGCATTTAAGCCCGTCGAGTATTGGGAAATTGGAGCCGAAGTGAAGTCAGAAGGAAAGCAAGACTTCGTAGTGTCACTTGCTCGTGTTTCAGGGAAAGTCTCTGAAGTGCATGAAGAAAAAACGGCTAAAGAAATAGTATCCCACTTGGAGAAGAGTGAATATAAAATCTCTGACATTAAAAAGCGCGAAGTTAATAAACGCGCATATGCTCCATTTACGACATCAACAATGACACAAGCTGGCTCTCGTCTTTTTGGCTGGTCTGCAAAACGCACCATGAGTTTGGCTCAGAAATTGTATGAGGAAGGTGTTATTACATATCACAGAACTGACTCTGTAAACATCGCTGCACAAGCAATTGCGGCTTCTCGAGAATATATTGAAAAAACATATGGAAAAGAATATTTGCCACAAACTCCAAATTATTACAAAAAACAGAGTAAATTAGCACAAGAAGCACACGAGGCAATTCGACCGACAGATATGACTCGCGAGAATGCAACCGGTAACGCTAATTTAAGCGACCCTGCGGAACAGCGACTCTATGACCTTATTTGGCGCAGGTTCATGGCGTCACAGATGAACCAGGCTGTTTTTGATGAAACCACAATTGAAGTAACTGCAACTAACGGCGGAGGAGACTACTTACTGCGAACATCAGGACAGATCATGAAGTTTGATGGATGGAGAAAACTGTTTCCTCAAAAGCAAAACGAAGATGGAGTTGTGATGCTCCCGAACGTAAATAAAGATGAGTCACTTTCTTTGAATAAAGTGTTGTCTGAACAAAAGTTCACCCTTCCACCTGCAAGATTTAACGAAGCTTCAATTATTAAAACACTTGAAAAGCTCGGAATTGGACGACCTTCAACATACGCTCCAACAATTTCAACGATTCAGGCGAGAGCGTATGTCGAAAAGGACGAAGGAAAGTTTACGCCAACAAGTGTTGGAATTGCGGTAAACGACTTTTTGGTGAGCAACTTCCCCGATGTTTTCGAATATGGCTTTACAGCCGCGATGGAAGACAATCTAGATAAAGTTGCAGAAGGGAAGCTTGATTGGCACAAAGAAATTAAAACTTTTTGGACTCCTTTTGATAAACAACTTGTGGACGTTGAAAAGAATGCGCCAAGGATTAAAATTGCGACCCAAAGTGTGGGGCGTGCCTGTCCTGAATGTGAAGAGGCTAAAAAAGGTGGAGAAGAAACTCGAACTGGAGAACTGGTCATTCGACAAGGGAGATTTGGAAAGTTTATTAGTTGCAGTATGTTCCCAGACTGTAAATACACTGAAAAAATCGTGCATAAAATTGACATGAAATGTCCGAAATGTGTTGAAGGAGAAGTAGTTATGAAGAAAACGAAAAAAGGACGCCGATTTTATGGCTGCAGTCGATATCCTGAGTGTGACTATGCCAGTTGGAAAGATCCTTCAAAAGAAGATGCTCCAGTCGATGAGGAAAAAGAACTCAATTCTTAACCTATAACATTGATTTAATTGTGGTTTTGATGTATACTTCGAACAGATCTAAATTTGTAAAAGGTAAAGGGGACTGTTGAAAATGGACCTTAAAAAAACGACCCAAAAAATTGCTCGTGTTGCAAAAAGCGGGGCAAAAGATACGATTGAGGTTGCGAAAGCAACTCGTCGCAAAGTGATTGCACAGGGTTTCATGATGTTTTTTTGGATTGGTACCATCGTTGTAGGCATTGCGCTCCTAACTTGGGGCAAGGGCTTTGAAAAAAATGCCATCGGGGTGGTGCTTCTCATTCTAGGCGTGGCAATATGGTATTTCAGCCGCCCAAATACCCGAAAGACTCCTTTTTGGACGAAGAACGGTTGGGACGAACGATAATTTTCGTTTGTTAGAAATCAAAGGGGCGAGTGTGTTTTACACACCCGCCCTATTTTTGTGCTTTAAATTCTTACATATCGCACAATGGTGAATGGATAGTCATCTTTTTCAGATGCTTTGTAGTCTTTTGACTCTTCAGCTTTCCATTCATTCCAATTGACCTGTGGAAAATACACATCGCCTTCAATGTGCGCGTGCACATGGGTAATGTGCATAACCTGTGCGAGCGGCAAAAAGTCGTGATACACACGAGCGCCGCCTATGACCATAAGCTTTTGTTCAGTGCTGGAATGCTTCGTTAAGAAACGGAAAATCCCCATAGCGGACTCAATATTGTCGACCCATGCAGCACCCTCAATTGTTGGATGCTTTTGGGTAGTAATTACAATATTCCCTCTATTTGACAGAGGTTTTTGCGGTAGTGATTCCCACGTGTTTCTACCCATGACGACCCACTGCATATTTGTTAACTTGTGGAAATTTGCTAAATCGGTTTTAATTCTCCACGGAATTTTTCCGTTTCTGCCAATGACCTGTGTGTTGTCTGCAATTGCTGCTACAATTTCGATAATCATATTGCCACTTCTCCTTTTAGTGCGGGATGCGGATTATAACCCAATAAGGTTATGTCTGATAATTCAAATTGATCGATATCTGCTTTCGGCAGAAGTGCAATAGTCGGCATTGTTCGAATACCTCTTTTAATTTGAGTCCCGACTTGCTGCACATGATTCATATAAATATGTGCGTCAGTCATATTTATCTTGAGATAGGTGGGTGTTAGCCCTGTCACTAAACCTACTAAGTGGGTGAGCAGTGCATATGACGCAATGTTAAATGGAACACCAAGAAACAAATCCGCAGAACGCATACTCATTTCACAAGAAAGTTCTGAGTCCAAGGCATAGAACTGAAATGTGTAATGGCATGGTGGTAACCCGGAAGCGAGCATGCCCGGGATTTCGTCAACATGCCAGGAGTTCAC
This sequence comes from Patescibacteria group bacterium, assembly GCA_038206135.1. Lineage (GTDB taxonomy): Bacteria > Patescibacteriota > Microgenomatia > UBA8517 > UBA8517 > UBA5941. The sequence goes on from JBBRBD010000005.1 coordinate 6,269, forward strand.
AATAATTCTACGTGAATGTGGATCCGTTTTAAGTAGAGCAATGGCTTGTGCGAGCTGGTCAAATGTTTGACCATTCTGTCCCTCCCATGAGCGCCATTGATGTCCGTATACTGGCCCGAGTTCTCCCCATTCTTCTGCGAATTTTTCGTCATTTTTAATTTTTTGGACGAATGCATCTAGTGGTGCTTTCCAGCCGGGAACATTCTCTTGCCGATTAGTCGAAAAAGCGGCCCAAATATTCTCGTGGAATGCCCATCGTTTAAACGGCCATTCATTCCAAATGTTAACGTTTTGCAGGACGAGTGGCCTAATGTTTGTACTACCTGAAATAAGCCACAAAAGCTCCACTGCAACTGCATGAAAATTCACCCTCTTTGTACTGAGTAATGGGAATCCATCTCGCAAGTCACACTTCAAACTTTCACCAAATAATGAATAGGTATTCACTCCAGTGCGGTTTGACTTCACTTGTCCGAAAGTTAGTACTCGATTGAGTAGATCCAGATATTGTTTTTCTAAACTGTCCATACCAAATCTCCTAAACTAAAATGTGCGAATAGTCCTCAATGATATATATATCATTTAATTTGTGCTATACAAGTATCACTAATGCAAAAAGGTTTTTTGATTTCATTTGAAGGGGACGATGGATCTGGAAAGACGACCGCACTTTCACAGGTTGCAAGAATTTTAAATGTGAAACACAAACTTGATGTGGTCACTTTTCGAGAGCCAGGAGGAACAGAAATAGGAGATGACGCACGGCGTATTGTTCATGATTTTAAAAATATTCCGACAATTACAGAAGAATCTGAATTATTGCTGTATTTGGTCTCTCGTGCGCAAAATGTAGCAGAAAACATCCGACCTGCGTTAGAAGATAACAAAATAGTACTTCTAGATCGGTTTTTGGATAGTTCAATTGCTTATCAAGGGTATGGACGCGGTATTGGGGCAAGTTTAGTGAATAATCTAAATTCGTTTGCAACTAAGGGACTTGTTCCAGATTTAACAGTTTACTTTGATGTTGAGCCAGAAGTGGCTTCAGAAAGAAGACTATCTTCGAGGATTGCTGGTGGCGAGTGGAATCGCCTTGATGCTGAAATGCTTCAGTTCCACCGGGATGTACAGTACGCATATCAAACGCTTCACGCATTTGATACTGAAAATAGATGGGAACGCCTTGATGCGAATAAAACTCAGGAGGAAGTTTTGTTTTCTGCTTTGCATTTAGTTGAAAGCAGACTTCAGATGAATGGATTTATAGAAGGGAACACTCCTTCAGTTGAAAGACGTTGAAAACATAAAACGTGATATTATTCTCCAGTTTCAAGATATTAAAGGAGTGACAGACATGGCATTGCTAGTTGATTGGGAAATACTCGAGAAAAAGAGTGAAGGCAAAATAATAATTTCGCCGTTTGATAAAAAGCAGCTAAATACGGTGAGTTATGATGTGACACTCGGTGAGAATTATTTTCGCGCGCGCTATGTGAATGAATCAAGCGTAATGCCTCGGCATTTCATGCTGTTAAATCCGCACAGTGCGGAAAGCATTAGCGAGCGGTGGAGTAGCCCAAAGATTGCAGAACAAGCATCAAGGGTTTTGAATCCATTAGAAATGAGTAGGCACGGCGTCAATGCAACTGACAAAATCATTTTTCTTGCTCCAAATGAGCTTATTTTGGCTCACACTCGCGAGTTTATCGGGGGGGTCAGTGACGTAACAACAAGTATGCATGCACGTTCCACCGTTGGGCGGTGCGGTTTTTCTGTTTGTATGTGTGCTGGGTTTGGCGATGTAGGGTACTACAATCGGTGGACCATGGAAATTCATAATAATGCCGAGTATTGGATTGTGTTGACCGTTGGAGATCGTATTGCTCAAATTCATTTTGAATCAGTGTCTAAGCCCACTGGTTTATATAGCAAAGGTGGACACTATCAAAATACCGCGGATTTAAGACAGTTGAAAAAAAACTGGAAGCCAGAACACATGATCCCGAGACCTATTTAAAGCAAAAAAAACGCCCCTCAATTGTATGAGGGGCGAAAACTTAAAAAGGTGAGCAGCCAGCTTGAAAAAATTATCATGACGGTTTTTTGGTGAAAAACTTCCCAATCTCAAACATCATTTTGACTTCGTTAGTCCAGCTCCAACTCTACAACTTTCATGGCGTTAGCCTTTCGTGTGTGTGTGAAAATTTTAGCTGCTTATAGCTGACTGCTCGTAAGGCGTATTCTACCTGTGTATACTACTTTTATGCAAGACATCAAAAATTTAATTGAAAAAGAAACCCAAAGGCAACGAGAAACTTTGATGTTAATTCCTTCAGAAAACTATACGTACCCAGAAGTAAGAGCTGCTGTGGGTTCGCCACTCATGCATAAATACTCTGAAGGATATGTAGGAAGAAGATATTATCAAGGAAATGAAATTATCGACCAAATAGAGACAGCCGCAGTTGAGGCGGCAAAAAGTTTATTTGGAACTCCACATGCTAATGTACAGCCGTTATCAGGTTCACCAGCAAATTCCGCAGTTTTCATGGGCCTTTTAAATGTGGGGGACACAATCATGGGCTTAAACTTAAGCTCTGGTGGTCACTTAACACATGGACACCCAAATATTACCTTCTCAGGAAAGTTTTTTAAGAGTGTTCAATTTGGGTTAGAAGAAGACGGATCTTTTAATTACGAAAAAATAAAAGAACTTATTCAAAAAGAAAAACCAAAACTTTTAATACTTGGAACTACTGCATATCCTCGAATCTTAGATTTCGAAAAGTTCGCTAGTATTTCTGGAAACACGATATTAGTTGCGGACATTTCACACATTGTAGGGCTTGTCGTGTCAGGGCTCCATCCAAACCCAGTTCCGTACTTTGATGTCGTCACGACAACAACACACAAAATGCTACGAGGACCGCGGGGGGCCATGATTATGGTGACAAACCGTGGGTTAGAAAAAGATCCAGAAATGGGAAAGAAGATTGATCGGGCAGTTTTTCCAGGGCTTCAGGGCGGACCTCATGATAATGTAACAGCAGGGATCGCAATTACACTTCAAAAAGCTGCAACTTCTGAATATGAGAAATATGCAGAAAATGTGCGAAACAATGCTCAAGTTTTGAGTGAAAATTTAATTAAATTTGGTTTTAATTTGATTACAAAAGGCACTGACAATCATTTGCTTTTAATTGATCTGAGCGACAAAAATATTTCAGGAAAGGACGCTGCAATTCTTCTCGAAAAAGTGGGAATTGTTGTGAACGCAAACTCAGTACCTTTTGACTCAAATGGCCCAATGAATCCTTCTGGTATTCGAATTGGAACACCAGCAGTAACTGCACGCGAAATGGGAAAAATTGAGATGAACCAAATTTCACAATTTATACATGATGTAATTGTAAATAAAGATGATGAAAAAATGCTTAACATAATTGGTGAAAAAGTGAAAGAATTGTGTATGAAATTTCCTGTAGATTTTTAACAAAAAAAAGCGCGGAATTATCCGCGCTGTTTAAAATTATGCACTCGGTGCATATACATCAATTCGCTCGAGGCAATCAACTACAACTTTATACCAATTTTCTTGACCTACTGCGAGAAGTGAGTCTTTTCCATACACAATCAACTGGTCGTTCATATGATCTGGCTGTCCTGGGTCAATTTTTAACTCATATCTTGCATCTCCAATTTGAATTACTAACACATATTGGTACTCAATTTGAGTAAAACTCATTACAAATGGGTAGTCTCCAATTTTATAGATAATGCTTGAATTCATTAAGCTGAAACTACAATTTTGACTTTTGATTTCTTGAATCACTTTTACAATGTCAGGCCAGCATCGTCCGATTTTTAATACAATTTGTCGAATTTTTGCTCCATGCTCGTACTTCATCTTCGTAACAGCATCCATACTGTCTCCTTTTTACTGAATGTACCTGCTTGCGAAATATTCTAACACAAAAAAAGCGCGGGCTATGCCGCGCTTCAGCTAACTGATTAGTTTTTTTAGTAAAACTTCAACTGAGTTTATAGAGTGTCGTGATTCTTTGTATATTGTTGTACCCGACTGTCTATCTGGTTTCACGAACAGGCAGTCTCTTATGGTCCACTCTTTGTTTACCTCCATATCGATCGCGTACAGCGAAATGAGCGTATCATCACTCGTATAATAGATTGACAGCGTTACTTGTCGCTTTCCCGTGTACTCCCAAGCGCTCAAACAATATCGATATATGCTTTCTGATTTGGTCCATATACCGGCTGCTGTTATCTGCCAATTATCAGGCAACTGTTTTTTCAAAACTAGATCTAACACTTGTTTAATTACTTCAGTAATCTCGGATCCAAATTCATAATTAATTCTCGTTTGCAATTCTCCTTGAATTAAAATCATGAGAATCTCCTTTTAATACGTACGGATAGGTATGTTACCATAAAGTATGGTTAAACACGCACAAACGAAGGAGAGGCGAAAGGAAATTACAACTCCGACGCTTCCGATTACTGAGGCTACTATTTTTGATGGAAAAAGTTTTGCCTTTGAAAAAGAACGTCTTTTGAAAGCTAAGGTAAATGAACTAAAGTCGCTTGGAATACAACCTAAGCTTGTGGCCATAATTACTCAGCGGCATCCAGCGAGTGAACTGTACATACGTCTCAAGAAAAAAGCAGCAGAGCGAGTAGGTATTGAAATGGAAGTGTTTGAAGTTTTTTCAAGTAGTCGCGACTACCAATATCTTTTGAATCTTATTGGTTCATTTAACAGAGATACAAGCGTGCACGGCATAATGATTCAATTGCCTCTGGCAAAACGGTATCTACCATATCAAAAGAAAATTATGCGAGTAATTGCTCCTCAAAAAGATGTTGACGGGCTTAAAGTAGACACGACATTTGTCCCGGCTACAGTTCGAGCCATTATTTCAATAATAGAGGAAGCCTCTCTTAAGGTTCTTTTAAGAAAGCCTCCTCCTGTTTTTGTAGTTGGATCAAAAGGTGCAGTAGGTAGTGCACTTCTCATAGAATTGAATAAAAGGAATTATGTCGCAGAAGGCTTTGACAAACGACCGAGGGCTGACTGGCGTGACTTGTGGGGAGTGCCTTCTTTTATGAGTTTAAGAGCTGATGTTGTCGTTAGTGCCACAGGCACTCCGGGAATTATTGAGTCTCGACACATTGCAAAGGGTGCAGCTGTAATTGACGTAGGGTCTCCTGAAGGAGACGTGAGATTTAAAGAAGTTAAGCAAAAAGCATCTTTTATTACACCGGTTCCAGGTGGTGTTGGACCCGTGACAATTGTGTCGCTACTTGAAAATTTGATTGAGGCCGCTTATAATACTTTGTCTGACGTTTGAAATACACATTTAGTGGGTATGCATTCCCTGAGAACTTCAAAAGTCCTCTCACTCACTAAAGCGGAATTAAGGGAAAGCTAAAAAATATTAAATGGCAAAAGCAGAAGTATCAGCTCAAAAACTAGTCGAAACCGGCGCACATTTTGGTCACCAAATGCGAAGGTGGAATCCTCGTATGAAAGAATTTTTGTATAAAGTACAGGATAGTACTTTTATTTTTGATCTTATTAAAACCAAGGCACTTTTAGAAGAAGCCCTTACTTTCTTGGAAACCGAATCAAAAGCAGGCAAGAAAATTTTGTTCGTAGGTACAAAAAAGCAGCTTAAAGAAAAAATTATTGCTGTAGCAAAAGCTACAAATAACTATTACATTGCAGAGCGATGGCTTGGTGGAACTTTCACAAACTTTGAGCAGATTAAAAAGTCTCTCCACAAAATGGAAGACATGAAAAAGAAGCTTGCTGCGGGAGAATACGCAAGTTATACAAAAAAAGAGAGACTTCTTATTAGCCGCGATATTGAAAAATTAGAACGAATGATTGGTGGACTTGCTGGCATGGAGAAGCTTCCCGATGTCGTTTTTGTAGTTGATACTCACAAAGAAGAAACAGCAGTAAGTGAGTCAAGACGTCTTAAGGTTCCAGTTGTTGGAATAGTCGACTCAAATGGTGACCCAGATGACGTAAATTATGCAATTCCAATGAACGATGATGCAACCCAAGCTGTTGAGTATGTCCTAGATTTGGTTCAAGAAACAATTTCTGAGAAAGTAGCAACTCCAAAGGCTAAAAAAACACAAAAGTCTGAAAAAGAAGAAAAAGCTCCAGAAAAAGTAGAAAAGAAAGCCAAAAAGGCTTAATATAATTTTTGTATGGCAATCGACGCAAAACTAATTTCAAAACTTCGAGAAGAAACAGGCGCTCCTGTTATCCGTGTCAAAAAACTTCTTGATGAGCTTAAAGGCGACGACAAAAAAGCACGTGAGATTTTAATGAAAGAAGGCTTTGAAAAAACAGAAAAAAGAGCAGGACGTGAAACAGGGCAGGGAAGAATCGTCTCTTACACTCATCACACTGGTAAAGTTGCCTGTTTGATTGAGCTTTTATGCGAAACTGACTTTGTAGCAAAAAATGATCTTTTTACAGACCTCGCAAAAAATATTGCACTTCAAGTAGTTTCAATGAATCCGAAAGACAATGAAGAACTTTTGAAGCAGGAATTTATCAAAGAGCCAAGTAAAACTATGCAGGATTTAGTCAAAGAAGTTATCGCAAAAACTGGAGAAAATGTGCAACTTGGTCGCTTCGTTCGCCTTGAAATTGGCAAATAACACCTCATTCCGATATAATCCCCATAGTGTTTTTAATTAAGGAGAATTTGCTTTGCAAAATGTAGCAGATGAACTTTTAAGATTTGAGCGTTTGTATACTCAGGTGCTTACTGCACGTGCAGGTTCAAGAGGAAAGGGTGAATTTATGAAAGCTCGGAGCAAAGACAAATTGCTGTCAATTGAGCTTATGCATTCGACGAGCCTCTTGTTTAATCTATTAATAGGGTGCACTCAGTTTTTTCTCTTTCCCGTTGAATTTTACGATGAAGTATTGGCAGCCACTGACTCGCTGTATCGATATCTTCAATATGGTGACCCTGCTGAAATGTTAAGCGTCTCAAAAACATTGAATGAGATTATACCTGGATGTGACCCGATAGATAAAACTCGGATTCGTCTGTGGTTCTCAACTGCGGATATTCCGCTACAGCGTACATCAAGCGAAGAAAGAGAGTATGTCATAAAGCGAAACGATGTTTACCTGTCCAGTCTATTTGAAGAGGCTGTGAGAAGCAGTAGTTTTCCTGCGGTGTGGATTGGGTCAGTAGTTGTAAATCCGCTTCCTATGTTAGCGGCAAGCTTTAATCTTCCAGTTTCAATGAAAACAATAGAGCCTGTTGTCCTTCGACGGACAAAGTACTATCTGGAGGTTACAGGCCGTGTTGCCGAAAAAACTTTCCTTGGCAGACTTGAGATTCTCTCGGTGAATGGGTAGTACGATTCGGGGAGCGCTAATTCGCTCCCCCTTTCTTCTTGAAATTGGCTAATAGACAGCTATCTCGCTATAATAGGCAACGTTTTATTTTTTTGTGAGGAGTGTATGTAATGTCTCAGCAATTTGTTTTCGAAGGTGAAGAGGCTACTCTTGTCTTTCCGTCTTTGATAAATCAACAAAGTACATCAACGACACCGGGAGTAGATCCCTATTTGAAAGTAGAAACTATCACACAAAATTGTGTATTAGCAGTATTAAGAGGGGATCTTCGTGCCGATGTCTCTGTTCGAGAAATGCAATTAATTTCAATTTCAGATCAATATATCCGTCGGGAATACCTATTTGCCCGGCATGCCGTAAGTGATTATTACAAACTGCTAACGTTTGATCATGAAGGCTTAGTTCGATGGATTGATGACATCGTGGGTCACATTGGAACATCATCTGAAGTTACCGAAAGTATGTATTTTTGGTTTGCGACATTGGGTCTACCAATTGCTACGACTTGGAAGCATTACGAAGGCTTAATAATCAAGCAACAGAACAAGTTGCGGAATCTGTTATGGAAGAAAGCACCAGTTGAAATTCCAAAACCGCTTTCAATGCGTTCGATTCCCATCGAATTACAAAAGATTGCAGATGAAGGAAATTCCATGTTTCACAGGAATACTGATGTGCGCATTCATGCAGACATTCTTTTGGGTCAGTTAACAATATATTGGATGTCAAAAGGTATCTATCGTGAGTATCGCGTTCACACCTAATAATATCTGTTAGTTAAGGGGAGCAACACGCTCCCTTTGTTTGTGCCATAAAATTGGCAAAAACGCTATGAACAGCTATAATTCGTCATTCGTTTAAGCTGTAAGGAGCACATTAAATGATCAATCGAGAAGCAGAGACAATGGTTGAACTTGCATATTTAATGGGTTTGATAAGGGCGACTAGAAACATTTATCAATCTGGTCATTATTCCTCGAGCCAATTGTTGGCTAAAGAAAATGATGGGGAGCTTGAGATTTCGATCACGCTTGGGCGTTTCGAATACAAGTATTACCTTTTATTTGATATGGGTATGCAGTTTCTATTTCCTGCCAAATATAAGGAGCTTGTATCAACCTCAGCATTAGTGACCCTAATGCCTCAGATATTGTCCGGTACGGTTGTTGAGATTCCGTTGACACTACTTGATTCAGTCAAAGTCGAGTTATGTGGTTCTTTTGAGCAATTCATTTTTTTTATTAGTTTTGGGCAGATGCGTCCTTCTCTCGATAAGCATTTGTATACCTTAACTATTGAACGGGACTGGCCGAATACGGCAGCGGCACGCGAATTAGGCACTATTTTATTGCCAAGACTTACGTCTGTTATGAAAGACGTCTTTTTGGACTCACACACTCTAGTTAAACAGCTTGTTTCTGAGCTTAATGAACTGCAGAAGATGAGAGATGATCAAGTGTTGATACAAGTAGGTCCATCCGTATCGAACGGCTGTTTCATAGTTCATGTGTCCCAGACTGAATTCCAAACGGTATATCAGTGTTTGGTGAGTAGAGCGACGGTTGAGGACATATCTAACTGATGTCTTTTTTCGGGAGCGTGTAATACGCTCCCTTTGTTGTGCCTAGTTTTTGTAAGAAACCTCCATCCGTTAGTCGTTTGATGTCGTTTCTAATGGTGCGTTTGTTTATGCTTGGAAATCGTCGGGCAATCATATCCACACTTACCATAGTTTGGTCTTTTACAATTTTGACAATCTCAGATCTTCTGGGGAGAAGTGTGTCTTCTGGAGAAAAATGCTCAGCCTGATGTTGTATTAAACTGACAGCCTTTTGTGAAGCTGCTTTTAGTGCAGTGAGCATGAAGACTATATAATCAGTTACTTCTTTTTCTGGTTCATCGAGAGACGCATAATATTCGCTCCTATGATTATCTAAATATTCCTCAACAACTGCTAAGTTTTTCATAGCATATCCACCATGCATCAACACTTTTTGAAACAACAATCTGCCCGTTCTTCCATTACCATCTAAAAATGGGTGAATTTTTTCGAAGGAATAATGAACAAGCGCTGCCCGAATAGGAACGAGAGATTCTTTGTCTGAATTTGCAAATTTTAGAAGCCGTATTAAATATTTTTCAGCTTGTTTGGGTGGAGGAGGCATATACACTGCGATTCCAGCCGAATTAAAAATAGCACTGACTTCGTGCCTTACATGACCTGCTTCTGGGCTTAAACCTTTCATGGTAATTTTATGTAAATTCAAAAGTTCCAAAAGAGTTATGTCTTTTTTTTCTCGCTCCCGAAGCCACTCAAGCGCTCTCAATACATTAAACACTTCAGCTTTTTTTTGTGTTGATGAGCCTGGAGTCAATTCATCCATCGTGAGTGTACTCCCTTCAATGCGAGCCGAAAAAAGTGAGCTTTGAAGCGTTGTCCTCCGTCTGATATTAGTTTCTATTTCTGGGGGAACAGAAAGAGCATTCAGTACGGCTTTTGAGGCTTCAATATCATTTAACAGTTCTGTGATTTCTTTAGTGAGCGTATATTTCGCTGGAAGTAGCATATGTTGCCAGATAATGTCAGATATAGGTAGATGTTGTCAAATATTTCCGAATAGATACTGTATACTTAAGTCATGTACAAGCCAAAAAGCAGATTTAGTAAACATGTCCCCAAGAGAGCTGTTCCGATGCAGCCGAAGGGGTGGGAAGGAGAAGCAAAACAATACAATGATCTGGTAGGAGAGCGTGGTCACTATTACCATCAGCATGTTGTTATTCCTAAAAGTTTGGAACTTTTGAATCTTTCTACGGATAGTAGTGTACTCGATTTGGGATGTGGCCAAGGGGTCTTTTCGCGAGTTCTTCCAAAAACTGTTTCATATGTCGGTGTAGACGCTTCAAAGTCGTTAATTGATTTTGCAAAAAAGTTTGATGAAAACCCACATCATCGATTTGAAGCTTTAAGCGCAACGCGTCCTCTAAAAGGTCTTCGTACTGATTTTTCACACGCGGTATGTATTTTGGCTCTTCAAAATATGGAGTATTTTGACACTGCTATAAAAAATGCTTCTGACCACTTACAAACTGGGGGTTCTTTCTTGATAGTACTCAATCACCCAATGTTTCGAATTCCGCGCCAAAGCGGTTGGGGAGAACCTATTCAGGGAATTCAAACACGCTGGATAAATAAATATATGAGCCACTTAAAAATTCCTATCAACATGCACCCGGGAATGAAAAAAGAAGCAGTAACCCTCAGTTATCACATGCCGCTACCTAGCTATGTTTCAAGCTTGCGAAAGCATGGCTTTGTAATTGCACAACTGGAGGAATGGAGTTCAAACAAAGAAAGCAAAGGTAAAAATGCAAAAGCCGAAAACATCGCAAGAACAGAATTTCCATTATTTATGGCCATTTTAGCCAAAAAACAGTAATTTTAGTTCTGTTGCTTGAATTGAATTCAAGATTTTTAGTGGAGGAGGGAAATAATGAGCAGAGATATAGTCTTTTTGTTAATGGTTCTTGGCTTTCTTTCAACCATCATGCTTTTTTTTAGATTGATGGGAGTACCACGCAATAAGTGGTCCTTTGTGGATATTTTGAGCAATAAAACGCCATTGTTAGTTTTAGGACTCGGTTCAACATCTTGTATTATTGTGGGTATCTATTTAGCAAAGAAGCCGACAGGTATTTCAATTCCAGAAGATGCTATTCGGATATTGGGGATTATTATCTTTTTTGTTTTGTTACCATTTCTATCAAGTGTCTTCTTTGTGATGAATCTTCGATGTTCTCCGAAAAGAGAGTAGTGCTCAAGAATATGGGCGGTGTAGTGCCGCCCTTTTTATATGCTATACTTGAGAAACAAATGGATGAGCCGCAACTTCGCACTTCAATGCAAAAAGTTCTTGAGAATTTAACTCGTGAACTATCTGGTATACGTACAGGCCGTGCTTCTGCCTCTCTCGTATCTGATGTTATGGTAACGGTGTATGGAGGGACTCAGCATTTGCGAGTTATGGAAACTGCCTCAATTACAGTTCCTGAACCAACTCAAATTCTTATCGAACCCTGGGACAAATCAATTATTGGCGAAATCCGACAAGGGATACTTGCCGCGAACATTGGTTTAAATCCGACCATCGATACTGATAAATTACGAATTTCTTTGCCTCCGCTTACGACTGAAGACCGAGAGAAGTATGTGAAACTTTTACATGTGAAGCTTGAAGAGTCTCGAGTTTCTATGCGTCAATCAAGAGGTGACACCATGCAGAAAATAAAAAAAGCATTTGAAGCGAAAGAGATTACTGAAGACGACAAATTTGCAGATGAGAAAAAGACGCAAGAAATCACAGATGAGTTTATTAAAAAGATTGAAGAAATGGGTGACAAAAAGACAGAAGAACTTCGCACTGTTTAACACTACACATCGTCTGATACAATAAATTTCAATGCTTTCACTTATACCTCTGGTCCTCATTGCACTACTAACACTTTCACTTTTGGTAACGATCCATGAATTTGGACATTTTATTGCTGCAAAGCTCATTGGTGCGTGGCCAGAAGAATTCGGAATTGGACTTCCTCCGCGTGTCTGGGGTAAAAAAATAGGGGAGACCCTTTGGTCAATTAATGCACTTCCGTTTGGTGGATTTGTGCGACTACACGGAGAGACTGTCGACCCACATATGTCTCACCCTGAACGATCTTTTGCGAGAAAAAGTAAACTTGCACGAGCCTTTGTAGCGCTCGCTGGAATCACAATGAATTTAGTGTACGCTGTTTTTGCCTTTTCTTTAATATTTTTCATTCTCGGCGTTCCTCACGGAATAAAAGTAGAAACGGTAACTCCTGATTCTCCTGCGGCTGCAATTGGATTGAAGCAAAATGATGTCATTGAGGCAATAGATGGTCGTTCACTTTATAATTTAAGTTTTTTTGGTTTGAATGTTTCCAAGCACGCCGGACACAGTATATCTATTGATTATAAGGATTCAGCGACTGGTGACACCGTTAAGAAACAATTTGTTTTAAGGCAATTTGCTCCAGAAGGACAAGGACTCTTGGGTATCGCTTATAACACGGAGCCTGCGGGATACTTAGAAACCCCGGGTATTTCTCGCTTCTTCACCTCTCTTCAATATGGTGCATATCAAACATATGATTTTAGTGTTCTTATCTTGGGAGAATTTGGAAAAATGTTTTCGCAGATTTTTACAGGGCATGTTCCTCAAGGATTAACTGGTCCACTTGGAGTTGTTGGGGTTACGGCACAAGCTGCAAGCCAAGGCATTTTAGATCTTATTAATTTAACTGCTTTAATTTCAATTAACTTAGCACTTATTAACTTAGTCCCATTCCCACCACTTGATGGATCACGAATAGTGTTTCTTATAATTGAGCAGTTTGTAGGAAGAAAGCGATTGCCTGCAATTGAGGAGAAGATTCAAACAGTTGGAATGTATCTTCTTCTTATACTGGTTGTTTTCTTAACATTTCGTGAAGTGCCAAAGATATTTACATCTGGCTCGCTCGAAGGCTTCGTTCAAAGTTTAATAAAATAAAAAAGCGACCGCATTGCGCGGCCGCCATTTTTTTTGATATCTACACTTGATATCCGCCAGAACCCCACAACTCAAGCAGTATTGTTGCAAGAAGTGCAGCAACCACACTTGCTACAACACAAATCACTATGCCGTTTAAAGTTATTGTGGTGAGCGTTTGAAATGTACCAAGAATCACAAAACTAATAACAAATGAGAATGGAACACTTTGCTTAAGAATTGACCAAGGTATCACAATTGATGTTACGAGCAGTGCCATACATAATGCGCTTGCAGCGATATGTAGACAAAGCCACAAAACTGTTTGCAGTGTTATAACAATACCCATGATTAGCGCAGTTGAAACAAGGAGGAATATGAAAAAAGTCTCGACGAAATAGAGGACCTCGTTCGCGACAGTCTTTTCTGGGAATTTCATGTAAACGTGCCCTTCTACTTACTTTACTTATTCTATTGCCAATGATACCCCATATTGCGAGGATAGACAATTATTTCCCGTGTCAGGTATACTTCATTCATGCGACAAAGTACATTATTCCCCAAAACTGAAGCGAATGCGCCTAAAGATGAACAGGCCATAAATGCGAAGTTCCTCCTTCGCGCTGGGTTTATAGATAAACTTATGGCTGGCTCCTACACACTTTTGCCTCTCGGGCGACTTGTTGAGCAAAAAATTGAGCAAATTGTTCGGGAAGAAATGAATAAAACAGGAGCCCTTGAGGTATTGCTGCCACTTTTGCATCCCAAGGAAATTTGGAATGAAACAGGACGCTGGGACAGTGCTTCTGAAGTCATGTATAAACTAGAAAAAGACAAAAAAGAATACGCACTTTCATTTACTCACGAAGAAATTATTATGGATGTAATACGAAAACATCTGACTTCATATAAGGATTTACCAATTATGCTGTATCAATTTTCGACAAAATTTCGATCAGAACTAAGGGCAAAGTCAGGTATTTTGCGAGGACGCGAATTTTTAATGAAAGATTTATATAGCGCTCATGCAACAGAAGAAGGTATGTGGAAATATTATTGGGAAGTGGCAGACGCTTATGTGCGGGTTTATGAAAGATTGGGATTAAAACCAATTATTACAGAAGCCTCCGGAGGTGTATTTACAGACAACAAAACACACGAGTTTCAAATTGAATCGAGTGTCGGGGAAGACACTATTTATATGGCAGATGGTTGGAAATATGCAAAAAATGATGAAGTTATGACTGATGAGGACAGAAATGCCCCTAATTTAAGAACAATTACCTCAATTGAAGCAGGCAACATTTTCCCTTTTGGACCACAGAAATATGCTGAAAAAATGAATGGAATGTTTACTGATTCAGATGGCGTGAAGAAGCCTGTTTGGTTCGCAAGTTATGGAATTGGAATTACTCGTTTGATGGGAATTCTAGTTGAAGTTTCACACGATGAACGAGGGATTATTTGGCCTGAGGCTGCGGCTCCTTTTTCTGTTCACTTGATTGAAATTGGAGAAGGAAAGGGTAAAGCAGTATATGAAAAATTAGTTTCTCAGGATATTGAAGTCTTGTATGACGATCGTGATATGGGCGCCGGATCGAAATTTGCAGATTCCGATTTAATTGGAATTCCAGTGCGGTTAGTGGTTTCAGAGAAAACAAACGGTAAAATTGAATGGAAAAAAAGAAATAGTCAGATAACAGAACTGATAGATGAGGAAGAACTTCTAAAAAGATTAAAGTAACGCTTCAAGCTTGAATTCCAACCTATAGGCCTGTATACTGTGCAACGACCGGATATTGTTTACTAGTTAGTGGAGTACTTTAAAATGGTTCAACGTATTGTTGTTATTGGTGGGGGCGGTGGAGCTTCTACGCTCTTGAGGCTCTTAAAAACATACGAAAACTTGCATTTAACTGGTTTACCCGTCATGTTCGATAGCGGTGGTTCAACCGGAAAAGTTTCTCAAGAACATGGTTTGAGACCAGTTAGTGATGTTTTAAATCAAATTTTGGCACTAGTGCCTGACGGATACTCTGAACTACAACGAGCGGCGAGAGCCCTTTTGGGATATCGGTTCGACGAAGGTATTGTTCGAGGCCGTCGAGTCGATAATTATATGGTTGTTGCCTTGACACGTGCATTTGGTTCTGAGGAACTTGCAATTAAGGCGCTCTGCAACCTGTTTCAGATTGTAGGTGAAGTTCACCCTGTCTCATTTTCACCATCTAACTTGGTCGCTCGATATGCTGTTCCTAATCATCAGGCCGAGGATTATGAAGTTATTGGGGAGAGTGATATTGACTCAGCGAAAAAGAAATTCCAGTTACGGTATCCAATTTCATACCTGGGGCTTGATTCTGAGCCGCTTGCCAATCTTTCAGCCGTGGACGCAATCTTGAATGCCGATAAGGTGATTCTTGGCCCTGGGAGTCTATACACAAGCTTGTTACCAAACCTCCTGATTGGACAAATCCGTGATGCTTTAGTAAAGACTAAGGCAAAGCTCTTGGTACCAATTAACTTGATGACTCAGGCGGGACAAACATCCCATCAAGGCAAGGATGGAGACTGGAAGTATTGGTATGTTCATCAACATGTATATGAGATTTTGAAGTATCTAAATGGTGGACGCAAAATTGACGGAATTTTTGTACATGACCATGAAGAATTCCCGTTTTCACCAGATGTACTGATGCGCTATCGCGCTTCTGGGAGTGGGCCCGTCTTTTTAGACTCTGCATTTGACATGGGAATTCCACTGTCACGGGGCAATTATGCGGATCCGTCTGAACAGTTGTCAGGTAAGTCTGATAGAACGCAGAGATCATTTGTTCGAAATTCTCGGGCGTTGACAGATGCTCTGTTGTCAGTTTAAAAAAGTGGCGGTGTTTTTATACACCGCCTTTCTTTTTGCTATAATACGCGCATGGAGGATTGTATCTTTTGTAAAATTGTTAGGAAAGACGCTCCTGCAACAATTGTTTTTGAGAATGACTTGGTACTAGCATTTAATAGTATTTCGCCAGTTTCAGAAATTCATGTCTTAATTGTTCCCAAAAGCCATATTGAAAGCTTTTTAGATGTGGTTGATTACAACGACATGGTTGACGTGACTAAAGCCGCACAAGAAATAGTGCAAAAATTAAAAATTGAGAATGGGTATAAACTTGTCATAAATGGGGGAAAGTATCAGGCTGTAAAACACCTTCATTTGCACTTATTGGGAGGCAAATTAGAAGACGAGAAAGATGTGTTAAATAACACTTAAATAATATGTTAATTGAAACTATAAATAAACAAATCATTGTCGCTATGAAGGCGCATGAGTCAACACGTCTCGAAACAATGCGTATGCTTTCTGCTGCATTAAAGTATGCACAAATCGACAAGATGCGTGTCTTAACTTCTGATGAAGAATTAGATGTTGTAAGAAAAGAAGCAAAGAAGCGTAATGATGCAATTGAAATGTATATGAAAGCCAATGAGACTGAGCGAGCAAATCAAGAAAA
The DNA here is from genome assembly GCA_038206135.1 of Patescibacteria group bacterium. Lineage (GTDB taxonomy): Bacteria > Patescibacteriota > Microgenomatia > UBA8517 > UBA8517 > UBA5941. Next base: position 22,747 of record JBBRBD010000005.1, read on the forward strand.
GTCTGAGCTTGAAATTTTGAAAGAATTTATGCCAGCGGCACTTTCATTAAGTGAACTTGAGAGTTTAATTGATCAAGCGATAGGCGAAGAAGGCAAAGACTTTGGAAAAGTTATGAAGTCTGTTATGCAAAAAACTAAAGGCTCTGCAGATGGAAAGCAGATGAGCGAACTGGTAAGGGCAAAAATCGTATGATAACTGTTGTTGTGAGCAAACAAATTCAATGCCCAGTTCGTGCTATTGAAGTAAAAAAACGCGTAACTAAAGTATTTAAAGATAACGGTATTGTGTCCGATGCAGAAGCCGAAGTGGCAATAGTTGACGCTGAAACGATGCTCAAATATGTTGAAGAATATCTGCACGAGACAGGTCCCAAAGCAAAATCTCACCCAGTACTTTCATTTGTGCAAACAGAACTAGAAGGGCCATTTCAGTTTCCACCAGATAATATTCTTCACTTAGGTGAAATAATTGTTAGTTACCCGCATGCATTGGAAGACTCAAAGCATCACAATAAAACCGTAACCGATGCAGTCTCAGATCTTGCGGAACATGCAGCACTTCATTTACTCGGTATTCACCACAAATAACTAATAAAAAACACCTAGGGTTTATAGGTGTTTTGCTTTGTTCCCGGCCTCCTTATAAATTAGGCAAGGGTTAACATTTCGTCGATTGATGTAATAATGATTTCAATCTTATTTGGATCACCGACCTTCGTCGACGGGGAAATTAACGTGAACCCGATCATTCCGAATTGTGTTAATGAACCACTTTCAATTGCCTTTTTGCAGCTCGCAGAAATATCTTCCATAAGATACCTGGTGCTCAATGTTAGAACATCCCTGACACCAGCAATTATGTCGAGAACTTCATTTCCCGAATCAATGAGTTATTGGGCTTGAGTTTGGAAAAGGTGATATAACTCAGCTACATCAGCATTGGAGTGTGTCTGAACAGCTCTGCCTCTGGCAACATCCATTATCTTTTGATCTTTATTGACCCGATCATTGATATCCACAAGTTTTTCGCGTAACTTCTGCATTGTCGCTCGATCTAAAGTCATTTTTAAGACCCCTTTAACATATATCTCGACTATAGATAGTATAGTATCAAAACAACAGAATATCAAGCTATGGGTTGATTTAATTGTTCCCTTTTTAAACTTCTTAAACAGTGATACTCTGTACAAACTCATGACTTACTATTTAAAGTATCGACCGCAAACTATTGCTGAGCTTGATTTAGTAAGTGCTCGTGAAACTTTGATGCATCTGATTGCAAAAGAAAGCTTGCCTCATGCATTTTTGTTTACGGGGCCTCGTGGAACGGGGAAAACTTCAGCAGCTCGGATACTTGCAAAAGCCATAAACTGTGAACACAAAGAAGCTGGAAGCAATGAGCCTTGCAATGTATGTGAAACCTGCCGCGCTATCACAAAAGGCACGCACATTGATGTTATTGAGATGGATGCGGCAAGTAATCGCGGCATTGATGAGATTAGAGCCCTAAAACAGGACATTATGCTGGCACCGGCACTTTTAAAAAAGAAAGTGTACATTATTGATGAAGTACACATGTTAACCACAGAAGCTGCTAATGCACTCTTGAAAACACTTGAGGAGCCACCAGAACATGTGGTGTTTATTCTCGCGACAACTGATCCACAAAAACTTCCACAAACCGTTGTCTCCAGGCTTTCTATTGTGCAGTTCTACAAAGCTTCTGAAACAGAAGTTACCGAAAAATTGAAAAAAATTGTTGCTGAGGAAAAACTAACCGTAGAACCTGAAGTATATTCTGCAATTTCTAATATTGCGGATGGTTCTTTTCGAGACGCAGTGAAGCTACTGGAAGAATTTGCGCTTAAAAGCCCGACAATAACGCTTGATAGTATTCAAAATCAGCTACACACGGGAAGCAACCAATCACACGAGTTATTCTTAAAGTTAAACAAAGAAGGACTTGAATCTACAATGCAGCTAATTGCTGAACTCACAAAACAAGGGGTAGATGGAAAAGCGTTTTTAAACTCGTTCATAGATGAAGTGCATGGTGCACTTTTGAAAAGCGTTATAAATGGGGAAAAGTCAGCAATCTCAGAATCGGATTGCGTGAATCTTTTAGAACTTTTACTTGAAGCAAAGTCGAGGATGATGTTTTCAACAAACGATTTTCTTCCCTTAGAAATTGCATTAATAAAATTTAAGACTGATAAACATAAAGTTCCGGAAAAAAAAGTTGAAACCCTGCCCTATGTAAAAACTGTTCCTCTGGAAACAAAAGTTGAAGTTCAACCTTTAGTTTCTGCGACAAGTTCTGCTCCCGAGAAAACTGATGTAGTTGCATCTCCTCCGATTACTTTTCAAAGTAAAGACCTCGTCGACATTGATACATGGGGGAGAATTTTATTGCTGATGCGAGAAAGAAATGCAAGTATAGAAGCGCTTCTTCGTGCTACAAAACCGCGCGCATTCGATGGCTCAAACCTAAAGCTGGGGGTATATTTTCAATTTCACAAGGAACGACTCGAAATGCCAGCAACTAAAATTCTCCTTGAAGAAGTATTGTCTGGCGTGTTTGGCGGGACAGTAGTTGTCCAATTTGCGCTCGAGGATCCACCACCGAAGCCACAAGACGAAGTGAGTTTGCAGGAAACCGGTGCGCCTGATATTATTAACGCTGCAAAGGAAATATTTGGTAATTAACTTTTTCTTAAACTTATATACATATGTTCGATAAACTTAAACAAGGCAAACAATTATTGGAACTTCGAAGCCAAGCTGCAAAAATGCAAAAGAAATTAGCCGAACTGACAGAGTCCGTCGAAAAGGGTGATTATCATGTAAAAGTTTCAGCAGATCAAAAAGTGCAGTTTATCTCAAAAAACGGTGAGCGATTGGAAGAACTTGAAAAAGCAATTAACCAAGCATTCGAAGCTGTTCAAAAGAAAGCCGCTCAAAAAATGCTTGAAGAAGAAGGTCTCTCTGGACTTCTTGGAAAGCTTGGACAATAAGTACTTACTTCATATTCAGTTTTCATTTAAAATGAATAATGCCTGTTAGAAAAATATTTAATTCTATTCGTGTTTTTGTTTTTTTAGGCGGTTTAGTTGCTGGTACACTCGTTATTAGGCAGCAGATTAGTTTAAATTCACATGCCTCTGGCACACCGGCGAGTCTTGTGTATGATTTTGGGGCAACTTCATCCGCAAAAAATAGTTGGCAGTTTTTGTCTCAAGGAGGGGAAGAGAGAAATCCTCATTCATTGTCTCCAGTCGTTTCTCAAGTTCAGTCAATTCATCCTCAGTATATTCGTATCGATCACATATATGACTTTTTTTCAATTGTTTCAAAAAACACACAAGGGGCTCTGGCCTACAACTGGTCGGACTTTGATACATACATTCAAGACATTTTGAAAACAGGAGCTAAACCATTTTTGTCACTTTCCTACGCTCCAACTGCCCTTGCGGATCACGATGTTGATATGCCAAATCTTCCGCTTTGGACACAGATTGTGAAAGCAACGATTGAGCATATTAGTGGAAAAAACAACTTGGGAGTTTCTGATGTGTATTACGAGGTGTGGAATGAGCCTGATTTATTTGGCCAATTTAAGGTGTATCCACCAAAAGATTATGGCGACTTATATAAAGCAAGTAGCGTTGGGGCACAGAGTGCACAAAACGTTCTAGCCTTTAAGCTTGGAGGTCCTGCGACAACAGGCTTATATAAAAACTGGTTTGATGCACTGGCAAATCTCTCTAAAACGCAAAAGACTCGCTTTGATTTCTTTAGTTGGCATGTGTATGGACAAGACACGACTACTTTGTCACAAAATATTTCTGATGTTTTGGCTTGGAAAAAAGAAGCAAACCTTCCAAACTTAGAATTATATGTAACTGAAAATGGCATTGATGCTGCAAATAACACTGCATATGATGGCAGCTTGGGTGCATTCCACACTTTTTCAGCTGTGGCAACTTCAGCTGACAAACTAGATGGTCTATTCTCGTTCGAGATAAAAGATGGAGCTGGTCCTAATCAGTACTGGGGCAGGTGGGGGTTATTTACTCATGAAAAGTTTGGTACTCCTGTTCCGAAGCCGCGATACCGCGCACTAGAATTTTTGAATAACATGAACAAGGGAAGTCAACTTCCAGTTACCGGAAATGGAAGTTACGTGTCGTCATTCGCTCGGGTTGACGGAACGACAACACGCATTTTTGTCGTAAATTATGACCCAGACGGTAAACACGTAGAAGCAGTTCCTATGCATTTTAGTGGAATTACTGCCAAACGGTTTTTGTTTACTCGCCGCGACTATCAAGGAAAAAGTACACCACTGCTGGTAATTCCAACAAACGGTGTGTGGGATACAGTTCAATATTTCCCGGTAAATTCTGCTGCAATATTTGAGATAACGCCTCAAAGTTAAACTTCTTAAATGTCTGGTACAATGAGCAGATGAAGGCCCCAAAACCCTTAACTGATGTAATTGGCTCGTTTGAAAAACTTCCGGGCGTTGGTCCCAAAACGGCACAGCGTTTAGCTTACTATTTATTGCATGTTCCGCAAAATGAGCTTGATTCGTTTGCTTTTGCCCTTACCAACTTAAGGAAAAACACAGTGCTTTGTGAAATCTGTAAAAATGTAGCTGAAAGTGACCCGTGTCCTGTTTGTGCTGATACAACTCGTGACGCTTCTGTTATTTTAGTTGTAGAACAACCACTGGATATTTTGGCGTTTGAAAAAACTGGAAAGTATCACGGGATGTATCATGTTCTTCATGGTTCAATTAATCCGCTTGATAACATTGGTCCAGACGAAATTTTCTTGGAACAGGTGATTACCCGTGCAGGAGTTGCAGATCATTCAGTAAAAGAAATAATTATTGCAACTAATCCAACAATGGAAGGGGAAGCTACTGCGATGTACCTAACAAGAAGACTGAGAGATGCCGTTCCTTCAAACGGATTTACTTTAGAAATCACTCGCCTTGGCATGGGAATTCCAACTGGCGCATATTTAGAATTTGCGGATGAAACAACTTTAACTCGAGCGATTGAAGGAAGAAGATCTTTGTAACTATGGCGGCACAAACAGTTCTTACAAAAGGAACACAAGTCACGAAGCAGACTGCTCAGGCAGTCGCTCGCGTCATTGCCACACAAACGCATGAAACGCTAAAAACGGCACAAGATCAGGTGGGTTTACCCAGATCTGAAAACTTGCCAGTATCTGAACGTCCACAGGAAACTGAGTCTTTTCAAGAAAGTGTTGAACAATTTGTGCCACAACTTGACCGAGTTCAAATTGCAAATCAGGAACGAGCAATGCTCTCACAGCTAGAAGCAAAACTAGCACAGATTAGAGCACGGAAAACGCAGGAGCTCGCTTCATACAAAGATGCACAGCAAAGCAAAATGGATTCACAAACTAATGCGAGCGCTCAACAAGAAGTTGTGGAACCACAAGGAAAAGTTAGAAAAGCGATGGGGAAGGCCAAAAAAGCAATTACAAACCTCATCTCAAACAGGAAACAGGGAGAGTCAAAACAAGGTGCAGGGAAAGGATAATAAATGGCTCAAATTTTCAAAGGAGTAAAAATTCTCGATTTGACCAAAGTCTTTAGCGGTCCTTTCGCGACTAGAATGTTCGCTGACTATGGAGCAGAAGTTATCAAAGTTGAAAATAAGGATGCACCAGATGATGCTCGCTTTTTCCCTCCACTTGTTAAGAACTGGAGCGGGTATTTTGAAATTTTGAATAGAAACAAAAAGGCTATTGCTCTGAACTTAAAAGAACCAGATCAATTAGCAAAACTATATCAGCTTGTCTCCAGTTGTGATGTCTTCGTCGAAAATTTATCTCCAAAAACTAAATTTTCATTGAAAATTGATTATCAGACGTTAGTTAAAATAAACCCAAGAATAATTTATGCTTCACTTTCTGGATTGGGAAAAAATTCTGAAAGAAAATATTACGACATAATTGCGCAAGCAGAGAGCGGCATGATGTCCCTTACTGGAGCTCCCGACATGCCTACAAAGATTGGTCCCGCAGTAGTTGATGCATTTTCTGGTATGACACTCGCTTTCTCAATTAGCGCAGCTTTGTTTTACAGAGAGAAGACTGGGAAAGGACAATCTATTGAGGTTTCAATGCGGGGGGCTGCTATGAATCTATTAGAAAGTAATCTAATTGGGTATTCAGTAACGAAGAAAGATCCGCTAAGGACCGGGAATATTGATAATTTAATCTCGCCTTTTGGAGTCTACAACGCAGGAGGCACAAAAATTGCTCTAGCTATTGGAAGCGATACTCTGTGGGAAAAGTTTATTGCCTTTTCGACAGATTTAGGAATTGTGATCTCGCCTGAAAATTTTGGAAATAATGGAGATAGACTCAAACATAGTGCTGAGCTGACGTCTATAATTGAGCGAGTATTTCTGAAGACAAAGGCAGAGACTATTATTAAAAAATTAACTGAACTTGGAATTCCATGTGCCCAGGTACAAAACATGTCAGATGTTGCAAGTGATTCTGAAAATTTCGATCGTGAGTTTCTGAAAAAAGTAAAGATAAAAGGGAATGAATATATAGTACCGGGCCAAAGCATTGTTTTTTCAGAAAATCCAGAAATTAAATATAAGAACGCTCCGATAATTGGTGAAGATAACGATAAATATGGAGTATCGTTTTGAATCGTTACAACCTAAATATTTGACTGGTTTTGAAAACCTTATAAAGTCCTCCTTTCCTTTGCAAAGTAACGACAGTATGTTACTCATAAATTGGAAGTTTTTAACTTCACGGGATAATCGGGATGCGGTAAGTTTTGTCGCCATAGACGCTAATGATAACGTAGTTAGCCAATATTCAAATATTCCCATTATTGTTTCTTATAAAAATCAAAATTTTTCTGCAATGGTATGTGCAGATATGGCAACACTTTTGGAACACAGGGGAAATAAACTGATTTCAACGCTTTCTAAGAAAGTATATGAAAAGGTGGTGAATGATGGTGTGATTGTAAGTATTGGTTATTCAAACCAACTAGGAGTGAAAGTTGACAAGAATGCTTTTGGTTACGGATACCAAGTGGTTGGAGAGTTTACACGTTTTGTCAAAATAATATTAATATACTCGAAAACTAAACTGATATTGAAACTGGTCAAAGATTTTAAAAAAAATTTTGTACCTAAAAACACAACATATTTTCGAGTATTTAAAAATTATGAATATTTAAAATGGCGATATGTTGATAAGCCAGACAATAGATATCGTATATTTGAAGTTAACGAGAATAATATATTGATAGGATATGTCGTTTTGTTAGAGTTCAGAACTCGTCTTTATGTATACGATATTATTCTTTATGACAATGATGTAAAGATTTACAAGGAAGTACTTAAATCTATACAAAATTACTCAAAAGAGAGACATATTTATATCGTGGTGTATCGAGTACTTGATAATAGTTTTTGGAATGAAGTATTTAAAAATGAAAACTACATAAAAAAGACTCCTAAAAAGATTCAGTACTATCTAACTGTAAAAGTTCATAACAATCATGAAGTCTCACCTGAAATACTAAAAAAAGACTTTTGGATTTCAATAAATGGTGATATTTACTAACACTACTTTTGTAGTATGATTGCCCTAAGCTCAGATATGAAACTATATAACTCACTTTCAAAAAATATCGAAGAATTTGTTCCATTAAATGCTCCTCACGTGGGGATGTACACCTGTGGACCCACTGTTTATTCGTATGCAACAATCGGCAATTTCCGTACCTATTTGACGAGTGATTTAGTTGTACGGGCTTTGAAATTCAGTGGGTACAATGTCGAATTTATTATGAATTTAACTGATGTGGGACATTTAACAGGTGACAATGAAGGGGATGCAGACACAGGGGAAGATCGATTAGAAAAATCTGCCAAAAAAGAAGGAAAAACAGCTTGGGATATTGCGGACTTTTACACCAAAGCATTTATAAAAGATTTTGATGAATTAAATCTTACTAAACCTCAGAGTTTCATGAAGGCTACGGAACATATTCCAGAGCAAATCGAACTTATACAAAGACTACAAAAAAATGGTTTTGTATATCAAATAAGTGATGGATTATATTTTGATACCGTGTCATACGAAAAGATAACTGGAAGAAAATATGGAGAACTTTCAAGTTTAGATAAAATTCTTGAAGGTGCTCGAGTTGAGCCGAATTTAGAAAAGAAAAACCCTCGAGATTTTGCATTGTGGAAGTTTTCGCCAGAAAATCAAAAGCGCCAAATGGAGTGGGATAGTCCGTGGGGAATTGGGTTCCCTGGTTGGCACATTGAATGTTCTGCAATGAGTATGGAGAAGCTTGGCGAAACTTTTGATATACACACGGGAGGGGAAGATTTGCGTGCAACTCATCATCCAAACGAAATTGCTCAAAGCGAAGGAGCCACGGGAAAACTTTTTGTGAAATATTGGATGCACAGCGCCTTTTTGAAAGTAGATGGAAAAAGAATGGGGAAGAGTTTGGGGAATGCATATACTCTTACTGAAGTGAAAGAAAAAGGATATGACGCGATGGCACTGCGATATTTTTATATGACCGGCCACTATCGAAGCCCTTTGAATTTCACCTGGGAAGCGCTGAGCGCTGCACAGAATGCGTTAAATAAATTGCGTGCAACTTTTGCTTCCACCGAAAAGTTAGATGAAGAAATGCGCACAGAACTTTCTGAAGAGAAACTCCAAAAAATTACGGATTTTCGGCAAAAATTTACACAGAGTTTGAATGATGACTTAAATACTTCAGAGATGCTGTCTGTTTTGTGGGAAGTTGCAAAAAGTAATATTCCAAGTCCTGACAAACGAGATTTACTGTTACTATTTGATGAAGTATTGGGACTTCAACTAGATGTAAAACCTGAAGAGGGTCCAGTTCCTTCAGACGTGTTAGATTTGTTTGAAAAACGCAAAATTGCTCGAGAGAACAAGGCTTTTTTTGAAAGCGATACGCTTCGTGATCAAATTAGTGCAAAGGGTTATACTGTAAAAGATTCACCAGATGGAACCTCAAAACTCTCAAAAAGCTTTACTTTCAAAGATTAACCTCATTCTTATTGTACTTTTAAATGCGTGTTTATTATTCTTGTTTATAAATTATATAAAGCAAGGCCAACAGCTTACATTTAATATAAAACGCATTGATGAACTTGAAAAAAGGCCAATTGCAGTATCCACACTGTCTATTCCTGAAGCGGGTGAAAGCGGACGAGTAGCTACTTTGGCACCCACAGTAATTCCTGGGACGACACTACTTCCAACAGCTACTCCAAAGCCTACGGTAACTCCAAAGCCGTTACTCAATAAATCGAGCGTGAGCTACTTGCCGATATATGGGGGAAACGCACAGACAACAAGCACTAACTGGGTTGATGTTGTGGGGAGTGATTTTCAGCTTAAGTCGTCAGATTATGGCAGTTCAGCATATTTCACTTGGGAAGCTATATCCTATTTAATCGGAGGGAGTGGCGAGGCGAGACTACGTATTTATGACACTACAAATAACGTTGTTGTATCGGGAAGCGAAATATCAGCGACAGCAGAAAAACCAACACTTGTGCTTTCAGGACGACTTAATTTTTTTAGTGGAAACAATACGTACAGAGTCCAAATTTCAAGCCTCACTAGTTCCACCGCAGAGTTTGATTTTGGTAGGGTGAAAGTCACGTATTAAATTCCCTCAATTTACCTTTAAAAAAAAGAGTCCTTTGCTATTTTTGAAATAAGTATCATACAATGAGTAATGAGATATTTGCGTATCATTGCTATTGCCAGTGCATTTGTTTTCTTCCTTGCTGGAATTGTTTCTGTTCATGCCCAGGATGCTTCAACTTCAGCATTAACAGTATCTCCAAGTGCTACACCTGAAGTGTTTGACTATGCAAAGGCATACAAGGATTATGTTTTTGTAACGGACCAATACAATAATGCACATTCCTCATATCTGCTTGCGAAGGCACAATATTCACAAGCACAAACTCTTGCATCACAAACGAAGGCACAGGAAGCAACGGCTGCAATGATTACCGCTCGTGATTCTGTGATGAAAGCATACTTAGTTGCATTGCGCTTGCGACTTTCTGAGACAGAAGGCGTAAGTGATACATCAAAACAAGGGTTGTATTCAAGAATTGATACAGATGTTTCTTGGTGGGCAACGCATCACGATAGAATTGACAGTGCCGCAAGTTTGACAGACTTAACAGCTGACTCAAGTGATGCGCAAAAGCATTTCCCTACAACAGAAGTACTCTCATATGAAGTTTTGTCTACCATTCCTCAAGGAAAGGAATTTTCATTAAGAACTCGACTGATAGACTTACTGGGGAGAACCAAAAGCGTAATTACAAAGGTTCGCTCCAATGGTGATTTAGATACAACGGAAGCGGAACGCTGGACATTACAAACTGATCAAAAATTGACAAGAAGCCAAGATAAAGAAATTGCGGCACAATCCTTAATTGCCACGTTGTCTTCAACAGACTCTCGTGTTGCACAACTAAACAAAGCAAATACGTATAGCCAAGTTACGTCGACCCTTGGAGAATCGCTTCAATATTTGAAAGAGGCAAGTAGCTACTTAAAAGAAGTTTTAAAACGTATAAAATTTAAATAATATGAACGAAACGACTAATAATCCATTGCAGCAACAACCAGTTATCTCTGGTAAACCAAGTGTTCCAAGTGCGGTAGCTGCTCCAGTTCTCCCAATGAGTACAACTACAACTCCTGTAGTCACTCCTATTCAAACACCGGTGAATGAGGGTGTTCCACCTGTATCACCAGTTGGTCCTAGAAAATTAAATATTCCAAAAATAGATTTTAAGCAGATTCCTACAATGCTCAAAAAAATGCCTAAAAAGTTTAAGATCATGGGCGGATTTGTTTTACTATTATTAATATTGTTAATTCTTGCTAGTTTTACAAAGAAAGGAAGACAAGTAACACAACTTATCCTGCCTTCACCAAGTCCGATTCCAGCTTCAAGTCCAGTTGGAGAGGTGCTTATTCCTACACAATACGCAACAGACACTGAAGTGCTTGATATCGAAAAAACATTAAACACTTTTGATGGAAATCTTTCAGGCACAAGCTTGAGTGAAGATAGTTTGAGGATTCCTGTCCTTGATTATGGAGTTGACTTTACGAAGAAATAGCTTTTAGCTATTTGTTATCGTCTATGTTAAAACCATGCTTTTTTGCTAAATCTTCGATTATTTTGATTTTATCGCTGTCGTTGACTCTACCCATTTTATTTTGATCAGCCACGACGGTTGCTTGCATTGCCAACGCATTTGGATTTTTAGATGTTACCAATTCTCCTTTGTCTGTAAACGGTTTTCCATACTTATCATCGATTAAAACAGTTTCTGGATTTTCAAGTGGAGTAATTTGTTGTGTTTCTGGGTTATCCGGCTGTGTGGCTCCATCCTCTGGCCATTCCGGAAGATTTGGTTTATTTAGTTCAGCATTAATTCTGCCTGAATCTATTTGCTGATTTGTATTTGGATCTGTGGGAGGGCTTTGTGTTTCGCTCATAACTAACTTTAATAAAATTTATTTGGTATTGCAAGTGCTTGCCCAAAGCCCTTTGTTATTAAAAATTGCATCTCGCTCACTTGCTCTAAATAGCTCTTGTTTTGAGATATCAGGGGGATAGCTCACCGCATGTGCATATCCACTCAGTACTAAAGTGTTATTAAAAAGCTCATCACCGACATATACATAGCGGAGAAGTCTTCCAAAATGATCAGTTTCAGACACATCTTTAACTAATCGCACTTCTTGATTTAATAAACGGGATTTTGTGTAAGCAGAAGCTTCTTTTCCATAACACTGTACCGGTTTCCTCGGGTCGACTGTTTCTGGGGTATCAACGCCAATCAATCTAACCTTTTGCCCGGTATCTATGACTATTGTGTCACCATCTACTACTCTGGTAACTTTAAAAACCTCACCAGTTTGTGCTCCAAGAACAGGGGAGACTGTTAAGCCTGGATTTGGAGAAGGGGCAAGTGTTGTTCTTTTTGGAAGTGTGGCGTTACTCGTTTGAAAAACTGAAAAAGTAACAATGAAAATGGAAATTATATACGCGACTAATGTTTTCTTCTTTCTCGGTATTCTAAGCATATAAATATTAAGTTATCATACAGGAAACACGTATGAAGCGCCTAGTCTTAATTCTGGTAAGTATTGTATTTTTTGTGATCCCAAAAAATGTTTTTTCAAAAGATTACAATATTTCAGTCGTCGACTTTGATATCTCAATTTTGAAGACCGGTCAGGCTCTTGTAACAGAAACGAGAACATACAATTTTTCAGGGCAGTATACCTGGGCAGAAATGGATCGTGATTTAACTTCTCGCTGCGTTAGTTGTGAGGCTCCTGTTATTTCTAATCTGGTAATTTACGATAATGGACGGAAACTAAATCCGAATGAATTTCAGATTTCAAAGTCAGGGAACATCTGGCATCTTCGCTGGAATTATGTGGGGAATAATGACCAACATATTTTCAAAATGGAATATGTATTGAATAATGCTGTTGTAAATCACGCAAACTCTGCAGAGTTTTACTGGCAACTGATTGGAAACAAATGGCCTCAAGGAAGCGGTGTAGTTCATGCGAAAATCTCATTTCCGACAGCAGAGCCGGTTGATCAAGTCTGGGCCTTTGGACATGGACCAGTAAATGGAAAAGTTGCGATTCCCACTAATACCTATGCGACCTTTGATGCTACAAGTCTCCCTTCAAAAACCTTTTTTGAAGTGCGAATGTTATTTCCAAAGCTTCAAGCTGCAATTCCTACTGATAATATGACGAATGAAGCAATTTTTGCAGAAGAAAAAAGCTTTCAAGCTACAACAAAATTAAATTCAGCGGGAAGCGTAGCAATAGCTGCGCTTTTTTTGATAATTTCAGTTGGAGGAATTGGTATAACTCTATATTGGGCACTTCAGTGGTATAAGTATGGATACGATTTGCCGGTCCCTAAAATTAATTTAGCAGGCTCGCTACATGAACCACCATCTGATCTTGAACCGGCACTTGTCGAAGGACTGATGAGCTGGAACCAAAAAATTAGTAGTAAGTCTATTGTTGCGACGGTTGTGGAACTTGCACGTCGAAAGGTAATTAAAATTGAAACGATCAAAAAAGATCCGATTCTCGGAATATTCACCCAAAACCCGGAGGTTGTTTTTACGATTATAAGTAAGTCTGCTAAACAATCCTTTTTGGAGAAAAAGCTCATGGCATATTTATTTGAAGGTCAAGACACGATGTCTTTATCAAACATTAAATTAAAACCGAAAAATGATCCTCATCAGGCAAAGAAATTCTGGAGCGATTGGCAAGACACAATACCCGCGCTTCTAGGCAAAGAAGGATATATCACTGAAGAAAGTATTATAAATAAAAATAAACTCAAAACCACACAAAATATTGTTTATATTGCGGGGTTTGTTGGCGTCTTCTTTGGAATTCGCTTTATCGCAGAATTTCCAATTTCAGTAAGTTTTAAAATTGAATTTATTGCAACAGCTTTTGTTTTACTTATTTGTGGAACTTTTCTTTTATTGATTGAAAACAGTATGTATAAACGCACAAATAAAGGCGCTCAAGAACTCTCAGGATGGCGAGCATTCAAAAAGTTTATGAAGGATTACTCTGTAACTAAAAATTATGCTATTGATTCAGTTGTTTTGTGGGAAAAGTATTTGGTATATGGAGCAGCTCTTGGCATTTCGGCCAAAGCACTCTCAGAAATGCCTGTGAAGCTGAACGCTGACTTTGAGAAGTCTGGACTTTATTTGTATAGCGCAACAGGTTCGGCGGGACAAATCGGAAATGTTAATCAGAGTTTAAACAGTATGTTTTCTTCAATGAATAGTTCATTTGGATCATACGGAGCATCAGGTGTTGGAGGTGGCGGAGGATTCTCCGGTGGAGGTGGCGGCGGAGGCGGAGGTGGCGGTGGTGGAGCGGGGTAACATATAATGACTCTTTGTATGAGTGAAACGTTAAAATTTAAAAACCGAACACTCGCTGTTGTTTCATTCACAGTTTTTTTAGATATGCTTGGGTTTGGAATTCTAGTGCCACTCGTACCACTTCTAATCATAAACCCTCATGCTTCTTACTCAGTTTTAGGTCCCCAGGTTGGATCAGATGCTCGTTATATTGTTCTGGGGATTCTTATCGCTCTTTTTCCTTTTACCCAACTATTTGCCACTCCAATATTAGGTGATATATCCGATACGATCGGACGAAAGAAAGTACTGTTATTCTCGATAATAGGCACCTGCATTTCATATTTTCTTATGGTGCTTGGTGTTGAAATGAAAAGTATTTTGCTTTTACTAGTTGCTCGTGCACTTGACGGGGTGTCTGGTGGAAATCTCTCTGTAGCCCAAGCTGTGGTGGCCGACATAAGTCAGAAAGAAACTCGTGCTCGCAATTTTGCCTTTCTTTCAGCCGCATTTGGACTCGGATTTGTTCTTGGTCCAATTGTTGGGACTCATTTACAAAGAAGTGTATGGGGACTCAGTACTCCATTTATAGTAACTTTTGTACTTTCTATAGTTAATATTATCTTTTTACAATTCTTTTTAGTTGAAACTCGAAAGAAATCTGCAATAAAAAACAAAATTCGTTGGCACCGAGCGATTACTCACATCAAAAGTGCACTTCAAATGCGCGGTATTCGTCTGTATTTTACGGTAAACTTTTTTCTACAAGGTGCATTTGCAACACTGACTGCATTTTTGTCAGTATTTGTGATTAATCGCTCAAGCTTATCAGAAAATCAGTTTGGTTTTGTACTTTCATATCTTGGAGTGTGGATGGTTATTGGTCAAATAGCATTGACTAGAATAGTTGCAGCTAAATATGGAGAACTAAGAGCATTCTACTTTTGCTTACTTGGGCTTGCATTATCCACAGTCTCGCTTCTTTTAGCACATGGATTTATTTCATTTTTAATCATTACTCCATTTATTTCTATTTTTCTCGGGTTATCACAAGCTTTGTTGCTCAGTTTATTGAGCGGATCTGTCTCAAGTGCAGAGCAAGGGGAAGTAATGGGAATAAATACCTCTGTGACAGCACTAGCCCAAACAATACCGCCAATTCTTGGTGGTCTTGCAGCTGCTGCGTTTTCCCCTTCAACGCCAATTATTTTTGCGGCTGTGAGTTCACTCATAGCGTCAATTATCGTGAGAAGACGGGTGAAATTTGCGTCATAAATACTGTAATATAAATATATGGACTTACGGACAATTCCTGATGAAGATTTGGTCGTGTATGTGCGCGAGGTAGATCTGAGCGTCTATCGTGAAGTTGTCGATAGATATGATATACAACTTTTGCGTTATGCACGCAATTTGCTTGGAAATGAACTTACGGCTCATACTGTTGTTCAGGAATCTTTTATTTCGGTATATAAAAATATCAATGCATTTAATCCACGACTAAAATTATCAAATTTTTTGTACCGGGCGGTTCATCAAGAGGCATTGGGCTTTATCTCAAAACATTTGCATCATGCGAAGAAAGGCGAATTTGAAGACTTTGCCGAAGAGTTTATAAGTGAGGAAGATATTGAGACGGAATTTTCAGATAAAGAACTTATAAAACATATCCAAATGAGTTTGCATGCTTTACCGATAAAATATCGTGAACCTTTGATACTCCATTTCTTTGAACAAAAAAGCTACGATGAAATAGTTGGAATTTTGCAAATATCAGCCTCAGCTGTCGCTGCACGAATTTCTGTTGGAAAATCCCTTGTAAAAAAACATGTTGAAACGAAAAAAAATAACCACTGAACCAGAACAACACGTGCTTGGTAGGCGTGTAATGGAGCGGATTCGTGCTGAGAAAATTGAGCCAGTTCCGGTCTCGACATTTCTAGTTCACAAACTGCTTTTAGGTATTGCAATAGCTTTGTCAGGATTTATTGCAGTTTTTTTTACAAGTATTGTGTTTTATCGAATAGTTGCAATTCAATTTTTTGGGAGAACGTTTATTTTTGAACACTTTCCATGGTTTGCATCAGGCCTTGCCCTCTGTGGAGTGCTTCTCACTTTCGCATTGCTTGAATATTACAAAGTATTGTATAAGTTTTCGCTTATTAGTTTATTTATTTTTGTCTGTGTTGTCTCAGCCGCAGGAGGATTTTTATTGAATAAAACACCCCTGCATACACGACTTGAAAACAGTATTGTGGGTGGAATATATGCGGTAGAGGAGACACCACTGCATGTATATGCGGGTCGTGCAATTGAAGTGCGGACACAAAACTCTTTTGTGCTAGAGACTTTAAGAGGTGACCACTTACATGTATACATTCCAGCCGGCGTAAGACTTCCAGCAGATGGAATCAATGAAGGGCAATCAATCTTTGTTGCAGGCTATCAAAAAGGAGGACAGTTTGTCGTTAAAGGTGTTCTAACAATTGGAAAACCGAAGGCTTAACGGAAGTTTATTTTACGAACTCCAAAGGTATTTGTCTTCTTCTCAACTGGTTTCATGATCATACGCTTAATACCTACTTGGTCAATTTTTGGGAAGTGTTTTCGCACTTCTTCTTGAAATTTTTCTGCAAGTTTACTGGTATAACTGCTAAAGCCGTTTACTTCACTCCGTTTACACAAAATATCTTCATATTTTCTCACAATTCCCATGACAAGTTTCCCTTTTTCATTGAATTGCTCCTGTGCTTTCGATTCATTCAATGCGTATTCATCGTGAATCTTTTGAAATTCGTCAAAAAGCGCTTTATTGTCATGAACCATTTGTTCGTACGCTTCTTTGTATCTGGTTTGTGCCATATGTAAATTGATTATACAAAATGAAAACGAAATCTTCACCCATTAAAAACACCCTCAGTATCTGAGGGTGTAGAGAGTATGCGCTTTATCGCGTTTTATCTCTCTTTGCATTGTGAGAAAGTGGTCGCCCTGTGTGTGTCTTGCCGTTAATATGACGAAATTTCACTTTCCATTGTCGCAACTGTGCGTGACTCGGATACAGGTGAATAAAAGGTCCACTGGCTGCTGTTATGCTAGGCAGTTGCGAGGCACGTTCCCTGAATTTTAACGGGCGAATGGCAGAAAATGTTGGTAACAAGCCATAGGTGTCACCTGAACTCAACGGTAATTGAACCGGGACGAAACAGGCTAAAACACCGCCGTTCTTTGCTTGACGTCCACTTTGGAGCAACATATAGCGAGTGACGATCATTATGGTTACCACTACCGTCAATGAAAAAGCCAGGCTAGTCGTATTCATGTTTTCCTCCCAAAGTAAATAAACTTGAAGAAATTATACTATAAGTCTATCAATAACACAAATCACTGTGTATTGTCTTTCGTTTTTTGATACCAACTGAACATATTTGCTGCGTATACATCAAGCTTTTGCATTTCTATCATTACTTGGTCCCGAATTTCAAGCGAACTAAACTCTTGTTTGTTCTGAGCTTGTACCCAGGTTTTTAAATTATTAACGAGAGTTGTAGCATTATCGGGAGAAAGACCAGCAGCGACTACAACGCGGTCAATCTTTTCTTCATCAAATGGTTCCTTTGTTCCATCTCTCTTTATTATTTGTATATTCATGCGATGTCTATTCTAGACGAGTATTAGATTTAAGGCAAACTTGATATGGGACCTATAATGAATTAAAATACAATATCAATATTGCTAGCGAAGGGACACGTATGTATTTAACTGCAGAAACAACTGCCGCGATCAATGAATGTGGTGCACGACTTTCGCAAGACGCTGAGGCTTACGAAGAAGCAAAGCAGCTGTTTGAAAAGCTTAATAAGTCTTTGCGGAGTCCAGTAAGCGTACAGGTGCTTGAACAAAGTAAAGATGTTGCAAATAGAGTAGGATTTCCGAGCGAATTTCGTGAAGCAGATAGCTTACAACGATGCTTGAATGAGATTCTAAACGTCGCCCGCCGCTTCCGACAACAGCAACGGCTTGCCACTGTTGCAGGTGCTGAAAGCTTTACCGTCGGATTGTTTGTAATTAGGCACAAGGAGTACGGAATTTGGGTTGAGGGTTTTGTAGTTGCAATTCATCCAAACGGAACGTTCACTTTTCGCGCGTCAGACAGGAAAGGTGTAGTACTTGATCCCTGTAATCAAGTTACTGTCTGCCCAAAAGAGGATCGATAGATTATGTTCAAATTGACGGCTCATGTAGCCGTCTTTTTTTGTGTCAATTTGAATACTCAGCAAATATTCAGCTGTATAGATATACTATATTTATATGAGAATACTTGTTGTTGAAGATGAACATAAAATTGCCAACTCTATAAAAAAAGGACTTGAACAAGAGTCTTTTGCAGTGGACATCGCCTATGATGGCGTGGAAGGCTATGACCTTGCGTCTACTGAACCGTACGATGTCATTTTATTAGACCTCATGCTTCCTGGTATGAATGGAATGGAAATTTGCAAAAAACTTCGTGAAAATAAAGTGCACACTCCTATTTTAATGCTTACCGCCAGAGGAGAAATTGAAGATAGAGTAAAGGGCTTAAATACGGGAGCTGATGATTATCTAATCAAACCGTTTGCCTTTGAAGAGCTTGTGGCGCGTATTAAGGCAATTGCGAGAAGACCGAAAGAGGCTATTGAAACGCTGATAAAAATGGACACCCTATCGCTCGACACGACCAGTTATGCAGTAAAGAGAGGTGAAACAGCAATAGATCTAACTAGGAAGGAGTTCTCGCTTCTTGCATTTTTAATGCGTCACAATGGTCAAACATTAAGTAAAGAGCAAATTATGGAATCTGTGTGGAGTTATGAAGCAGATATATTACCAAACACCGTTGAAGTATATATTGGCTATTTGCGAAACAAAATTGATCGAGCATTTCCTCATGAGAAACAGCTTGTGCACACTGTTCGTGGATTTGGGTATAAACTTAGTCCATAACTGATGCAAATATTCCACTTCACACGAGTTAAGCTTACCTCCTGGTATGTTGCCATCATTATGATTGTTAGTATTTCGTTTAGTGGATTTGTATACCGTGGCGTTATGGCCGAAGTCAGCCGTGGCCTTCACTTGAGAGCTGTACGCACACCTTTTTATTCTGAGCAATATTTAGCAGATGATGATGCACTCTATGAAGAAATTCGAAAACAGGTAATAACACAACTTATGCTTGTTAATTTAGTTATTTTTGCAGGAAGTGCAGCTGCTGGGTATTTTCTTGCGGGAAGAACACTAGCTCCAATTGAGATTATGCTTGAAGAACAAAAACGTTTTGTTGGTGATGCTTCACATGAGTTGCGGACCCCTTTAACTTCACTAAGAACTGAAATTGAAGTTGCACTTCGTACTAAAGATCACAATGCTGAAACAAAAGAGCTTTTACAAAGTAACCTTGAAGAAGTAAATAAAATGCAATCACTTACGGCTTATTTATTAAGTCTTTCTCGGTATGAGCGGGGAGACCTGAAACTCGTAAAAGAAACAATGTCACTTGATGGTGCGGTTAAAAAAGCAGTTAAAGCGCTTTTGCCACAGGCAGAAAAACGAAAAGTAAAAATTAAAGTAAATACAATCCCAGTTGAAATAGTTGGAAACCAGGCAAGTATTGCCGAGCTTATAACAATACTTTTAGATAATGCAATTAAGTACAGCAACGAAAACAGTGCTGTTTCAATACGAGTTAAGAGAGTAGGAACGCGGTCAGTTCTAGAAATTGTCGACAGGGGAATGGGTATTAAAGGCGCAGATCTCCCGCACATTTTTGATCGTTTTTATCGAGCCGACTTATCTCGAACTAAGAAAAACATTGATGGGTACGGACTGGGGCTTTCAATTGCGAAAAGTATAGTTGAGCTACACAATGCAAAAATAGACGTTAAAAGTATCCTTGAAAAAGGTACAACCTTCACCGTTACTTTTGTTCGCTAAGCTTATCTTCAGTTTTCCTTGATACGCTGTACCTTCAATGAGAAAGCGAGGTGATCTACACAAATGAAAAAGCGAGTAATTATTCCGACCATTGCATTAATTGCAATTCTTGGAGCAGTCACTATTGGAACTGTTACTGTTTCTGCACAAAGCCCGATGTATGGAAACTTGATCACACAAATCGCACAGAAATTTAATTTGAAAGAGAGTGATGTGCAAGATGTTGTTAATCAAGTAAGAGCGACGCAACAGACCACGATGAAAACAAAGTGGCAAGATCGATTAACTCAAGCGGTGACTGATGGCAAAATAACTGATGTACAAAGACAAGCAATTATTGCCAAGCATAATGAGCTGCAGACTCAGTTCACAAGCCTGCAAGGATTATCAGTGACAGACCGTAAGGCAAAGATGGCTCAAATTCAGTCTGATCTGAAAACATGGGCAACTGCAAATGGACTTGATAGTAAATTTTTGGGACTCATTGGAATGAGACCTGGGTTTAGAGGAGGATTCAGATTAGGGTATTGGGCAGGAAATAATTCATAATTATTTCTTTACGCTCGCATGAGGAAATGCCGCCTAGAAAGCGGCATTTCTTTTTGATATAAAAACTATATCTATTTTTCAGTCTGCTCTCAGGAAAAACGCTCATGCTATGATCAATTATGATTAATCTTAGGGGGAAAATTAAAACATTTGTATTTGGTCACAAACGAATTTCAGGCGTTGTGGCCCTTTTCTTGATGATTGCAGTTGTGCTTATTATTCGTAACCGAAATACCGCAACTCAGACCGTGACCCAGACTGGAACTGTCGATCGAGGTACGCTTGTTGTGAGTTTAGCCTCTTCTGGAGTTGTAACTGCAGCCAACAGTGCAACGGTTGACACCGCAGCTACTGGAGTTGTTAAAAAGATATATGTCCAAAATGGACAAATGGTTAAATCAGGTGATCCAATAATTGAACTAGATCTTGACCAAGATTCAAAGCAAAAATATCTAGCAGCTTCTGCTTCATATATTAGCGCAAAAAATGCGGTAGCTTCTGCGCAGAACAGTCTTAACACCTTGCAAGCTTCAATGTTTAATGCAAATGCAAAATTTATTAATGATGCATCTGCGAGAAACCTTGATTCCACGGATCCTACATATATTCAAGAAAATGCAACCTGGTTGGCGGCTGAAAATTCTTATAAGAATCAACAGAATGCAATTTTAGCGTCAGAACAATCTCAGAGTAGTAATTGGCTTTCATATAAAAGTGCTTCACCTGTTGTTTATGCTCCAATTTCAGGTGTAGTTAACGGACTTTCCTTGACTGCAGGATCAGTTATTTCGTCTCAGTCCTCAAATTCAAATGCTGCGAGTGCGCAGCGAATTGCAAGTGTCGTGACTGGCGCAAATCCGACAATTACGTTGAATTTAACTCAAATTGATGTTCCTAAGGTGAAAATTGGAGACCGTGCAACGGTGACCCTTGATGCATTCGCTGGAAAAACATATACCGGTAAAGTCGTGAGTATCGATACCGTGGGGAGTGTAAGTAGTAATGTCAGTACATATCCAACAGTTATTCAACTTGATACACAAAACACTGAAATGTATCCAAATATGAGTGCCACGGCCAATATTATTTTGGACACAAGAGACAATGTTCTTTTAGTACAAAAAAGTGCGGTGCAAACAGCAAATGGCCAGTCAACAGTACGCATTATGAAAAATGGAGTTATGCAAAGCGTAAATGTTGAACTTGGTAAAAGTAGTGACACCCAAACTGAAATAGTTTCAGGCTTGTCCGAGGGAGATACTGTGATCACGAGTATTACAACATCAGCTACTTCGAAAACAACAACAGGTACCACTTCAATATTTAGTGGACTAAATAGATCTGGTGGAGCGGCTGTTAGAGTGCAAAGGGGAGGTTAATTACACGTATTTATGTATGATCAATGTTACACATTTAAGCAAAATCTATCGAACAGAACTTCTTGAAACGGTCGCGCTTTCAGATGTCACCTTCAATATAAAAAAGGGCGAATTTGTAGCAATAATGGGGCCTTCAGGTTCTGGAAAATCAACATTGATGCATATTTTAGGAGCGCTTGACCGCCCAACAAGTGGATCATATGTTCTGGATGGACAGAATGTTGAAAATCTGTCTGATGACGATTTAGCAGACATTCGAAATCAAAAAATTGGGTTTATTTTTCAAGCTTTTAATTTACTTCCACGAACAACCGCACTCAAAAATGTAATGTTACCGATGAGTTATGCTGGAATTGAAAAGGAAGAACGAGAAAAACGTGCTCGAAAATATTTAGAAATGGTTGGTCTAAAAGACCGAATGAACCACACTTCTGGACAACTGTCAGGTGGGCAGCAGCAGCGAGTTGCTATTGCCAGAGGTCTTGCCATGAACCCGGCAATACTTCTAGCAGATGAACCGACTGGAAACATCGCAAGCAATCAGGCTGAAGAAATAATGGCGATATTTCAAAAATTAAATGATGATGGGCATACGGTTGTTATGATTACTCATGAACCTGATATAGCAGAACACGCAAAGCGAATTTTGCATGTAAAAGATGGAAAACTTGTTCGAGATGAAATCATAAAAAAGCGCAGAATTGCTAAAAAATAAATATGGAATATTTTGAAATTTTCAAAGAAGCATTTGGAAACCTCACTATTAATAAATTGAGAACTGGACTTGCAGTTCTTGGAATCGTAATCGGAATTGGTTCAGTTATTGCACTTATTTCACTTGGGCAAAGTTCACAAAAATCTGTTGAAAATCAAATTCAATCTCTTGGGGCAAATCTTCTGACCGTAATTCCGGGAGCGCAAAGTTCAGGAGGTGTTCGGGGTGCAAGTGGTGGTAACACAACACTTACCCTCGACGATGCGTTATCAATGAAAATCTCTGCCGATGTCCCAGATATTTCAGACGTGTCTCCAGAATATTCCAGTCGATCACAGGTAGTCGCAGGAGGAAGTAATTCAAACACACAAGTAACCGGTGTATACCCACAATATCAAACAATTCACAAAGTCTATCTTTCTGATGGAGTTTTTTTTACACAGAGTGATATTGATTCATTGGCTAGAGTTGCTGTAATAGGCCCGACAACCGCTACCAACTTGTTTGGAGACAGTTTAGGTGCACTGGGACAAACAATTCGTGTAAATGGGCAGTCACTTACTGTAGTTGGGGTAACTGTATCAAAGGGAGGAACAGGTTTTAGCAATCCAGATGATGCAATTTACGTACCTCTTTCAACTGCGATGAAAGTGCTCTTTGGCTCAACTCATATTTCTACAATTTCTGTTGAAGCAAAAACTGCTGATGTTATGACCCAAGCACAAGATGAAGTTGGCTATTTTTTATTGAAGAGACATAACATTACAGATCCAGCTTCTGCTGACTTCACCATTTTTTCTCAAAACGATATTTTGAGTACTGCTTCAAGTGTGACGGGTACATTTACCGCACTTCTTGGTGGTGTTGCTGCTATTTCGCTCCTTGTCGGTGGAATTGGAATTATGAATATTATGCTCGTCACGGTAACAGAGCGAACCCGTGAAATTGGGCTTCGAAAGGCACTTGGTGCAAAACGAAAAATTATTATTACCCAGTTTTTAATAGAAGCAACGCTTTTGACAGCCCTCGGAGGATTCTTTGGAATGATTTTGGGTATTGGTATTTCGTATGTATTGTCTCTCATTATGACCTTGCCATTTACCGTCTCTCCAACGTCAGTTTTGTTAGCGATTGGTGTATCTGGAGGAATTGGGATATTGTTTGGCTGGTACCCCGCTCGAAAAGCGGCAGCACTACAGCCAATTGAAGCGCTGAGATATGAATAACAATTTTAAGCATTTATTCAGAAACTACATATAAAGTGTTGAATACTGGAGGTGAATTTCATGAAAGAAAATAAAGAACCTAAAATGAAAATGAACCCAATGATTATGACGGCTGTCGTAGCGGTAGTCGTTGCTGGTGTGTCGTTCTTTGGTGGAATGAAGTATCAGCAAAGTAAAGCTCCTGCATTTGGAGGAGGAAGATCTGGGGCAAATGGTCAGTTTGCGGGCGGACAAGGAAGAGCAGTTGGTGCAACAGGATCCCGCAGTGGGTTTCGCCCGGTATCAGGTCAGATTGTGAATGTTGATGCGAAATCAATGACTGTCAAATTGCAAGATGGAAGCAGTAAGATTATCTTGTTGTCAGACACGACCACATTTTCGAAATCGGATAGTGGTTCAAAGACAGACTTAACGACTGGAGCAACAGTTGCTGTGTTTGGTACTGATAATTCAGACGGAAGTTTAACTGCACAAAACATACAATTAAACCCACAAATGAAAGCACAGGGTAGTCAGCAGGCTTCGCCGTCGGGGACACCTGCCGCGATGTATTAATTTGTGATACACTTTGCTTTAACTCATGTATCAAATGGCACTCAGAGGGAGGTGTTTTTAGTTGATAGAAGATACCAAAATATCTTCCTTTGAGTCGGCCGAAGAAATTCTCCATGTGGATCACACTCATTTTCCACATTACATTCCACTTGTTATTACAGGCCTGTTAGTTTTTCTCGGTTTAATCGTGTTTATAATCAATAATAATGATAGACCTCAAGTAGCAGGGGCTTCGACTCAATCCACACAAGACACACCGAACTAATCTTGATGTAACTCCAAAAATTTAATAATGGAGATGTCTTTTTCTCCTCAAAAACTACAAAGTGATACTTCAGTAAAAACTCAGATATATTGATATACTTAAGTATGAATATGATAAAAAAATACACACAAATAACCTTGTTTTTGGTGTTTTTCGCATTTCTAATATTACTTAAAAATTATATTGGCCATGATGATAATGCAGGAGCTATTGGGCAGCCAGTATTACAGTCTCCAGTTTCACTACCAACCGTTGAACCTGTAGCAACTAAACCCGCAGGAAGTCCTTTACCCACAACCAATTCGAGTATTTACAAAGATGGAACTTTTACTGGAAGTGTTGAAGATGCCTACTATGGAAACATTCAGGTTCAAGCAATAATTCAAAATGGTCAAATAACGGATGTCGTGTTTTTACAGTATCCAAACGATAATAGAACATCACTGAGTATTAATTCTCAAGCAACTGTGTACTTAAAGCAGGAAGCGATAGCAGTGCAAAGCGCGAAGGTGAATACTATTTCCGGAGCCTCTGACTCCAGTTTTGCTTTTCGAAAATCAATGGCAACTGCACTTTCGAAAGCACATCGTTAAAGCATGACAAAAGAAGCATTTATCATGGGTATGCCAGTGGTTATCGAGGTAGTGGACAGTCAAGTTACTGTACAAGACATTGAAGAGGTCTTTGATTACTTTAGAGAAGTGGATGAGCAGTTCAGCACCTATAAAGATACGAGCGAGATTTCAAAAATTAATCGGGGAGAATTATTACCACAGGATTATTCTAAAGAAATGAAAAAAGTATTTTCTTTGTCTGAGCAGACTAAACTCGAGACAAATGGATTCTTTGATATTGAACATCAAGGCAAAATTGACCCATCGGGAATTGTCAAAGGTTATGCAATTTGGAAAGGGGCGGAGTTATTAAGAAGTAAAGGCTTTCGAAATTTTTATGTTGAGATAGCGGGGGACATTCAAACGAATGGATTAAATAAAGAGGATAAAAAATGGAAGATTGGGATTGAAAATCCATTCAACAGATCTGAAATTATTAAAGTAGTTGAGCTCTCTGGAGAAGGAATTGCGACAAGTGGTTCATATATTCGTGGAAATCATATTTATAACCCAAAAACTAAAATAGATACAGCTGAAATTGCAAGTGTTTCAGTTATTGGGAAAAATGTGTATGAAGCTGATCGTTTTGCGACTGCAGCTTTTGCCGCAGGACTAACTGGAATAGACTTAATTAAAGCAAATCCATCGTTAGCCGGATTTATGGTAACGCTTGAGAAGATGGCTATTAAAACCTCGAATTTTGAAAAGTACGAACAAAAATAAATTCTTATGTTGAAATATGTAGATAGATTCTTAAATGCGATTACTATGTATCGCTTAACACTCTATTATCTTTTGGCACTTGTTGGGTGGGCGGCAGTTGCCAGTTTCTTTAAATTGCTTCCATTTGATGCTATTGATGTACTTCTTGCGGTCTGTATTGCAATAAGTGCTGCATATGCCGCAAATTTATTTTTTTCAAAACTTGTCGGTGCTGTCACGAATGTGGAATCAGTTTATATTACAGCGCTCATTTTGGTACTTATTGTGCCCGTTAAACTTCCGTTAAATTTTGTTTTTATTGGTGCTGCATCTGTTTTAGCAATGGCTTCAAAATATCTACTTACAGTGGAAAAGCGCCATGTTTTTAATCCAGCTGCAATTTCAATTGCATATATTTCGCTGTTATCCAGTGAACACGCGGCAACGTGGTGGGTAGGAACTCCAATTATGCTTCCAGTGGTTTTAGTTGGAGGGTTACTACTTATGAGAAAAATTCGTCGTGAAAAAATGATTGCGATTTTTTTGCTTGTATATTTGGCAACAATTTTGTCTGCTTCATTTATTAATACTCAAACTCTTGCAGGAGTTTTGAATACATTTACTATTAGTACAACAAGGACAGCGCTTTTCTTCTTAGCATTTGTTATGTTGACTGAGCCAATGACGGCTCCGGCTACCGAAAATATGCAACTCTTATATGCGGCAATTGTTGGGGTGTTAAATGCAACTCCACAGCTCAAGCTGGGAATTGTCTTTACCCCGGAAATAGCGCTTTCTATTGGAAATATTTTTGCGCATTTTGTTAATCCTGGGTATAGATTAGTGCTTCCATTAATGGAGAAAAAACAACTTACCTCAGACACTTTTGAATTTACATTTGATTTGGTAAAGGACTTTAAATTTATTCCGGGTCAGTATATGGAGTGGACGCTTCCTCACAACAGTTCAGATGATCGAGGTGTCAGACGGTACTTTAGTCTGGCTAGCTCTCCAACTGAGGAAACCCCAAAGCTTTTAGTGAAGTTTTATAATCCTTCAAGTTCATATAAGCGTACGATGCTTGGAATGATTCCTAAAAGTAAAATTGTTGGCTCACAACTAGCGGGTGATTTTACACTTCCTCGTGAAGTAACAAAACCACTCGTATTAGTGGCAGGTGGTGTTGGCGTCGCACCGTTTCGGAGTATGATTAAATATATTATTGATAAGCAGTTAAAAGTAAACATTATTCACTTATTTATTAATCGCACAAAAGAAGACATTATTTATAAAGATATATTTGACGAAGCAGAAAGCTATGGAGTACATACACTGTACTTTATAACTAGTGAGCAGGGACATTTAACTGATGAAATCGTTAAAAATCTTATTCCAGATTTTGCCAATAGAATGTTTTATGTTTCAGGACCTCAGCTTATGGTTCAAACGATAGAACAAACGTTATTTGATTCGGGCCTTTCAAGTTCTCAAGTCAAAACTGATTTTTTCCCAGGATATGTGGAGAAAGGATTATAAAAATTTATTTTGAAATTGGAGGAAGAACTTCACCTTTTGGAATAAATCGAATAGAAAGAGAGTTTACACAGTGTCTGGTGTCAGATTCCGTCAGATGTTCTCCATCAAAGACGTGACCTAAATGTGCACCACACACTGCACATTCGATTTCTGCCCAGTTTCTATCAGTATTTGGAAGACGTTTTACCGCTTTTTCGAAATGGTCTTCAAATGCCGGCCAACCACATTTTGCATCAAATTTAGCCTTACTGAGGTACAGTGGATTATTGCATCTTCTGCAAATATAAGTTCCTTCTTTGTAAAAATCATCATATTCACCGGTGAATGGTCGTTCAGTTCCTTTGTCTTCAATAACGTGTGCTTCTTCTGGAGTTAGTTTATTCACAAATTTAGTATACAATAGCTGGTGCTCAAAGTAACTAAATTAACATTTGCCTTTGGAGAAAATCCACTATTTGAAAACGTGAATTTTCTTATTTCTAGTGGTCAGAAAGTTGGCCTCGTTGGCCCAAATGGTGCTGGAAAGACAACATTGCTATCTCTTTTACTCGGAAGAGGCGGGCAGAGTAGTGGTACAGTCGAACACAGCGGCACTATTGCACATTTGCCACAAGAAATTAAACATGATCCTATTATGGAAGCCGCGACCAGCGTTCACGGGTATGTGGATTCTGAAAAAACATATGAATCTCATGAAATATTGAAACTCTTTAAGAGCCTTGAACTCACCGTTTCATTGGACGCAAATCCACAAAAGCTGAGTGGTGGACAAAAAACAAAGTTGGCACTCGCTCGGGCTTTGCTATTAAAGCCAGATATTCTTCTATTGGATGAACCGACTAACTTTATGGACGTAGAGGGTAAAAAATGGGTAATGAACTTTTTGGGACATTATCCTGGTTCAGTTATCTGTATTTCCCATGATCTAGACCTCATGGATAGTTCAATTGATAAGATTCTCGCACTTAACCCGGCTACTAAAAGTATTGACGAATACACTGGTAACTACACATCATATTTAAAGCAGAAAGGTGAACGAGAAGCACTTTTAAAACGTCAAAGATTAGTTGCCGAAAAACATATTGTTCGAATGGAAAAAGGTTTGAAAAAAATGGCACGAGCTAATAGATTTACTGGAGCCAAGATTAAGCAAATTCATAGAATTGAAAAAGCACGAGCAGCACTCCCTGAGTCACCGCCAGAAATTAGAAGTATTAAAATTAAGTTGCCAGTGCCTGCTAATGTAGGAGAAATTCCGGTGCACATTCAGCATGTTTCAAAAAGTTATGGCGACCGTCAAATTCTAAATGACGTAACTGTCGCACTTCATCGTGGGGAGCGTATCGCCCTCGTCGGACCGAACGGAGCCGGAAAATCGACACTCATTAAAATTATCATGGGTCTTTTGGAACCTGATAAGGGGAATGTAAACAGACATGATGACTTGTCTATTGGCTATTATTCACAAGAGTTTGAAACATTTGATATGAAGAAAAGTCTTCTTGATGTTTTTGTAGATGCAACACACAAAGATGAAGGATTTGCCCGTGCATTTTTAGCTCGATACAATTTCCCAGGCGAGAAAGCATTTCAAATTGTGGAGACCTTGTCGGGAGGAGAAAAAACTCGGCTTTCAATTGCGTGTTTAACCGGTACAAACCATAATCTATTAATTCTTGACGAGCCAACAACATATCTTGATGTTTTGTCACAGCGCATTATTCTAGATGCAATAAAAGAGTATCAAGGTGCAATGATTATCGTCAGTCACACACCGGAGTTTCTTATTGAACTTGAGCCGACGCGTGCATACATTTTTCCTGAAGGAAAACTCCTATTTTGGGATCCTAGTTTAGTTTCGAAAGTAGAAGAAATATAACAAATATATGATATCAATTTCGCATTTTAATCCGCTTACCTCTCTTGTTATTGGTATTCTAATCCTTATTTTTCCTAAGGCCTTAATTTATTTAGTTGCTATTTATTTAATTTTAACCGGCCTTGTAGGGCTTGGTTTAATTCACTTCTAAATTTACCCAGTCACTTTGGTTACAAATGGAATTTTATGTACTAAGTATGCAAGTGCATATGATGTTACCGTAACTAAGGTCAAAAAGAGTAGATCAAACGCTATTTCTCCAGGTATAGTATGTGTCGCTGTCATAAATAACTGTTTGAATACTAAACTCCAAAAGACTTCCAATATTGCGACATGAATGAAAAAAACGAAAAATGAAAGTTTTGAAAGTAGTTGTGTAATGCTGGTAATTTTTTGCGAATTTTCAATTAGATAATAAAAAACTGCTCCCAACAAAAATGTATATAAAAGAATGAGGGGTCGCCACGACGAATAATAATCTAAATAATTGTGTGACGCTAGATATAATGACCGACCTTCATAGAAAATAGAAATGACCACACCGACTGTCGCGAGAAGCAATATAACTAGATATTTTTTCACAAATATAAGCATTGGCTTTTGATGGTGTGATGCGACCATTCCCGCAATAAAAACGAAGTAATTTAAAAGAGCTATGTCAATTGGATAAAATATTGGAAGTGGATGAAAGTAATAGTCACGTACAATTAAGAAAACTTGCAAACCTAGTAGGCCAAAAAAAACAAACTTATTCGATAAGACTCTATATAACTTATGAAGCAGTGGAAATATAAAATAAAATATTAAAAGCGTTGGTATAAAATACAATTGATAGGAAGCGCTTCCTGTTGTTAGCGCTTTGCCAAAAGTATCTGCATCGTGATATACAAATAAAAAGTAAATTGCACTCCAAAAAACATAAGGGAGAAATATTCTATTAAATCGTTTCTTTAAATAGGTGAAAAAGCTTTCATGTAAATGATAATTTAGCTCTAACACATACCCTGAAATCATGAAAAATAAAGGAACTGCAAATCTAGAGGCCTGATTAATTAAAAATGAAAAGGGGAGTGAAGCTATATTTCCATGAGAGGCTTCTATAGTCCTTGTCGATACATGTATAGTAAGCACCGCGAAAATGGCAAGCACTCGAAGGCCATCAATTGCGATATGGTAGTTTTTTTTCTGCATAAGCCAATTTTACCAGTTCGCATCTGAGAAAAACATGTATTCTCAGTGGTTAATTAGGTATATACGTTAAAATGCAATATGCGGCGCATTGCTTTTTTAATAATAGTTGTAATTTGTATCGGTGTGTTTGCTTTGGTTAGAAATCATCCTAAAACAACTTCAAACCAGATAGCTCAAGTGCTTAGACCAAGTCCGACAGTAGAACCTTTTTATGAAATGACTATTCCGTTTTTGAGAGCTCAAATGTACCAAAGTACCCTTGGCGATCGTATTTCTTATCAATCTCAGCCAACTTACACGTCATTTTTGACAAATTACGTCTCTAATGGTCTTAAAATAAACGGTTTGCTCACTATTCCAAAAGGTACTCCGCCATCTGGAGGTTTCCCGGCGATTGTGTTTATCCATGGATATATTGCACCCACCACATATAAAACAACAGAACGATATACAAACTATGTGGATTATTTAGCTAAGAATGGCTTTGTAGTGTTTAAAATAGATTTAAGGGGACACGGTAGCTCAGAAGGTGAGGCAACAGGATCATATTATTCTTCAGATTACGTTACTGACACCTTAAATGCATATACAGCTTTGGAAAATGCTGATTTTGTGAACAAAAACAAAATAGGGTTGTGGGGCCACTCTATGGCCGGAAACATTGTTATGCGAGCGTTTGCAGTTAAGCCTACAATTCCCGCTGTTGTTATCTGGGCCGGAGCTGGATATAGCTATGTAGATTTAGCAGCATACGGATTACAGGACAAGAGCTATCATCCACCAGCTACTGCAAACACTCAATCAGAAAAGCGGCAAATGCTTCTAGATACTTACGGCTCACCAACTCTAGATAGTTCCTATTGGAGGACTGTCGCCCCGACTAATTATTTACAAGACTTAAAAGGTGCAGTTGAGCTACATCAAGCGAAGGATGACGTAGTTGTCAGTATTCACTACAATGAGGACTTGAATGCGTTGTTAAATAAAACTACGGTCACACATCAGTTCTTCGAATATGAGAGTGGTGGGCATAATATTAGTGGAGCAAGCTTTCCAGTTGCCATGCAACGCACTGTAGAATTTTTTAAAAAGTATTTGTAGTTATTTTATATAGTCTCAATTGCTGTGATGAAGGAAGATTGTATTCTTTAACTAAATCAAATGAGAAAGACGATTTTATTTCTTTAATTAGATTGAAAGAACAACCCCATGGGCAGTCTATCTCTACAGATCCTTCAATGTTTGCATTAGCTTTTGAAAGAATTCCGTTAATCATAATATCGCTTCCAGTTGAAAAAACTTGTCCCTCTCTCACAAAACATTTTGAATTTGCAGGCCCCACCTGCGTAATATACTTTACACAGTTGTCAGTTGTATCCACATAATTTCGAAGTTGCAGAAGTGCTGGTACATTCTTTATGTCCTGCACACCTGTTGTTTGTGGAGATATCAAGACATATGTACCCATTTTCAGGTAATTTTCAATCGATTGTTGATTGGGAAAAGAATTTGAATAAAATTGACGGGTAAGAAAAGCAGGGTCAGGAGTAATTATTTTCATATCAAAAGTATTGTCTTCATATTTTCTTTTCTGCGCGTATAGCGATAAGGTACTTGGATTTATTTCTGCTGTCTCATATACAACAATCATTACTCCATCTGTAGTTGTCTGATTTAAAATATCTGCTGTGGGCCATTCTTCTGTATCATATTTTTTAGAAACTGAATCATTAAAATCAATCAAATTTACCCAAGAAATACCGGGTACGTAGAGAGAAATACGAGCTCCATCAACAATTGTTGGGCGTATTGTTAAAATCAAAAATGTAGCAATTACAAAACAAAATAGTGGATATAAAATGTATTTACTAAGATTCTGATATTTGTCTATTAAATTGTCTAAAAATATGCCAATTGTGAGCGCAATAAAGGGGATTAATGGAATTATGTATCGTGCATCTTTGTTTTGAATAAAAGTAAACGTTGTATAACCGACAAAGAGTGTAAGCAGAATCATCCACTTATATGAGTATTTATGTCGTATAAAACTAATTATTGATACTAAAAAAACAATAGAGATGAGTGGAGTAGTCACATAATTAATGATTTTCTGTAAATAGAAGGTTAAGTTTGTAAGTGATAACAAATTTGTAGGGTCACCAAGTTCCCCAATAGAATTTATACGAGCCAAAAACAGTAAACTTTGAAGGTTTGTTAGATACCAAGGGAGAACAACTATTGCAGCTACAATTATTCCAGGTACTAACGAGAATAGTACTGACTTTATTCTTCTTTCTGTAACTACCGATATAAGTGAAAAAATTAAAGGAATGCCTATAAATACGATTCCAGTCCACTTTGTCATTATTACAAAACTAGTACATATTAAAAATAAAAATGTATATTTTTTAATTTTTAAGTTTTTGCTTTTCAATAGTAAGTAGAACGCCGTGGTAACAAGTGCCGTAAGAGGAATATCAATCATCATTCTTCTAGATTCACTAAAGACAATCGGACAAAACGAAAATATCGCTGTAGAAATAAATGCGACTCGAGGCTTTCCCGTAAGTTCTTTTACATATGCAAATAAGGAAACCATTCCTAGTACAAAAAAAATTGTTCCGGTAAATTGAATAATCTTTATATTTGCTCCAAAAACAAGTATCTCAACAGCTGCGAACGAATGTACTAAAATTGGATAGTAGTTTGAAGCATTAAGTACTTCCGTAAAATGAAAATCGAGTAGCTTCTCTGCAATATTTATAGCAATTGTCGTGTGGCTCGCGGCATCCCATGAAGGCGGTGCTGTATTTATATATAGCCAAATGATGTTAATTACTACCTGTAGGGCTATTAATAGAAATAAAAGTTTAGTCCATGAAATTTTATTAATAGTCATACCTTTTAAGTATATCCATTTTTAGCTGTATTTCATTATCACTTGACAACATGTGTCTGAAGATACATATTTAATCCATGGCTGCAAAGAAAACAAATATACTTAACAAAAAGACACTTATGCTCATCTGTGGTGTTTTGGTTATTTCAGTTATGATTTTAGGAATTAAATATTTTGCACTTCGATCTCATTGGATGAGCTACTCTGACGAAGCACAACGAAACATCTTCATGTTTTCTGACAGAAGAGCCGAAGATCAAGCAAAGGTTGTTGCAATGGGTGGAATGTATAAAATGAATGGACGTGAGTTATATCAAAATCAAAAAGAGATGCAAAGTTACATTACAACTCTTGGAACAGGTTTGAAGCATACGATTGTTGTAGTCGACAGAAATAAAACAATTCTTGCTGATACCGTTTCTTCAGAAGTAGGTAAAAAATATAATAAAGACACAGGGAATGAGGTTCAGGCGACTATGTCTGATGGAGTAACTCGAACATTTTCTGAAAACGGAGTTTCACAAACTGTTATTGTCTTCAAGGCAACTTCTGGAAATACGATTGGTGCAATCGTCTTTTCGACTGATACTGTTAAGTAATTCTTCACCCGAGTAAAATATACTGTAGTCTTACAGTATCCCTTATTCTTATGGATAAAAAACAACCTAACATTTTTAAAATTCTTACTAAATACAAACTCTTTGTGGGGTTACTTATCGTGTTTACTCTTGCCGTAAACGGTTTGAGTCTTGTTGTGCCAAAATTATTATCAGATGGGATAAACGGTTATGCTCGTGGATCAAACGATTTAGAGCAGCTCTTAATTAAATTCTTAGTTGTTGCGGTTTTAGTCTTTGTATTCACTTATATTCAAAGTTTACTGCAAACATTCGCATCTGAAAAAATTGCACGCGATATGCGAGAAGAATTGTCAGCTAAAATTTCTAGACAAAGTTTTTCTTACATTCAAGAAGTAAGTGTGGCGACACTCCTTACTAATCTAACGTCAGATATAGATGCAGTGAAACTCTTTGTTTCTCAAGCAGTCTCTTCAATAATTGCTTCATTGTTTTTAATTATTGGTGCGAGCATTCTTTTACTTTCTATAAATTGGAGGTTAGGACTTATGGTACTGACAATTGTTCCAGTTATTGCTATTACCTTTGGTTTTATTTTAAGTAAAGTAAGAAAGCTGTTTGTTTCGGCACAAGGAGTTATTGATTGGCTGAATAAAGTAATCAATGAAAGTATACTTGGAGCCGCTCTTATTCGAGTATTAAATTCACAAGAATACGAATCAAAAAAATTTGTTGATGCAAATACGAAAGCCCGAGATTTAGGACTTCAAATTTTGAATTACTTTGCTAGTTTGATTCCAATTATTACTTTTGTTTCAAGTTTTGCAACAATTATTATTCTCACGATGGGTGGCTATTATGTAATTCAAGACAGTATGACATTGGGTGACTTTGCAGCCTTTAATAGTTATGTAGGTATTCTTATTTTCCCAATTATCTTAATTGGTTTTATGAGTAATGTTATAGCCCGATCTAGCGCAAGCTATGGAAGAATTGTAAAGGTGTTGACTGCAAAAGAGCCTGAAGAGAAAGGAACGCTCGAATCAACACTAGAAGGTAAGATTGAGCTAAAAAATGTTTCCCTTACTTTTGGCCAAAAGAAAATATTAAAAAATTTAAGCTTTACAATTAAACCAAATACAAGAACAGCCCTCATCGGTCCTACTGCAGCTGGAAAAACGCAGCTTATGTATTTACTAAGTCGTTTAACACCAGTGGAAGAGGGGACTATTAAAATAGATGACAAAAATATTTCAGAATATACGCAAATGTCGTTGCACTCACAAGTAGGGCTAGTTTTTCAAGATAGTGTCATTTTTAATTTGAGCTTACGAGAAAACATTGCATTTAGTCCAAAAACATCAAATGAGACCTTAGCTAAAGCACTTAAGACTGCAGAGCTCGATACTTTTATTAAAAAACTCCCTAAAGGCTTAGATACAATTGTTTCTGAGCGAGGTACTAGTTTGTCAGGAGGTCAAAAGCAAAGAATCATGCTTGCACGCGCTTTAGCACTTGACCCTAAAATTTTACTGCTTGATGATTTTACGGCACGCGTAGATCAAAATACTGAACAGAAGATTCTTTCAAATGTTTCTAAAAATTATCCTGATCTGACACTTGTCTCTGTGACACAAAAAATTTCGTCTGTTATGCATTACGATAAAATAATTTTAATTATGGAAGGGGAAGTTGTTGCTGAGGGAACACACGTAGAATTATTAAAGAGTTCTCCAGAGTATGTTCAATTATATGAATCTCAAAAAAGTACCAACACCTATGAAGTATCAACTGAATAAAGAAACCAAACAACAATCTGAGTCTTTAATAAAAACCTTAAAAAAGTTTATTCCACTTTTAAGTGGAGAAAAAAGAGAACTTGGTTTCGCGCTGCTGGCGCTTTTAATTAACTCAATTTTGCAGCTGGTTGCTCCAGCTATTATTGGTCACGCAGTGGATAGCTACATTGTAACGAAACAGTTCAATGGTGTATTAAGCTCGGCAAGTTTTCTACTTATCATTTATTTAGGCTCTCTAGTTACAAGTCGCATGCAAACAAAGCTCATGGGAACCGTGGGTCAGCACCTTCTATTTAATTTACGTAATGCAATTTTTCAGAAACTACAACAACTTCCAGTTGCTTTTTTCAACCAAAATAAAGCAGGGGACCTGATTTCTAGAATAAACAATGATACTGATAAACTAAATCAATTCTTTTCACAATCCCTCATGCAATTTGTGGGAAGCATTTTTATGATGACTGGTGCTGCTATTTTTATAGTTGCACTGAACCCGCGATTAGGGTCTGCAGCACTAGTGCCAGCACTCGGAATTCTTATTATTACAAACCTGCTGACCGCATGGGTAAAGCAAAAAAATGCAACTAGCTTGAAAGCAACGGGCGGAATGAGTGCTGAAATTGCTGAAAGTTTAAATAATTTTAAGGTTGTTGTTGCATTTGATCGTCGTGATTACTTTAAAGCCCATTTTGGAGAAGTTAACCAAACAAACTTTGAAGCTGCTACAAGTGCTGGAATCGCAAACAACATCTTTACTCCAATTTATGGATTGGCTGCAAACCTTGCACAAGTTATTGTCTTGTTTTATGGAATATATTTAATATCTCAAGGACAGTTTACCGTGGGACTCCTTATTAGTTACTTAACTTATTTAACTCGCTTTTACGATCCTATTCGACAGCTTGCGAGTTTGTGGTCAACATTTCAAGTGGCACTCGCCGGTTGGGATCGTATTTCAGAAATCTTAGCTCTTGAAAACGATTTGCCAATTTTGAAATCTGACAAAACATCAAAATCTAAGAATGTACTTGAATTTAGTGAGGTGTCTTTTGGATACCCTGATGGAAAAGAAATCCTTTCAAATATCAACTTTAAACTTGCAGAGGGGAAGACTTATGCGCTTGTCGGGCCAACAGGTGGAGGAAAGACTACAACAGCATCTCTCATGGCTCGCTTATTTGATCCCACAAAGGGAACCGTTTTGTTGAACGGCACTGATATTAGACAGGTAAGTGCTGCAAAGCGCAGTTCAAAAATAGGGTTTATATTACAGGAACCATTCTTGTTTTCAGGAACAGTGCGTGAAAATATTTTGTATGGAAATAATGTGCATCAAAAATATTCTAATAAGGAACTCTTAGAATTAATTGCAAAATCAAATTTACAAGAAATAATTAAGCGATTTAACGATGGCCTCGATACTAAAGTATCGGCACAAGGTGAGACGATGAGTCTCGGACAAAAGCAACTGATTGCTTTCATGCGTGCAGTTCTACGGTCACCTGAGCTTTTAATTCTCGACGAAGCAACTGCAAACATTGATACAGTGACCGAACAGCTTCTAGATGAGATTCTTAAAAATTTACCTAAAACTACAACAAAAGTTGTTATTGCACATCGATTAAATACGATTGAGAGTGCAGATGAAATTTTCTTTGTAAATGCGGGGAGAATTAAACGAGCGGGCTCATTGAAGCATGCTATTGAAATGCTCATGCATGGTAAAAAAGAAAGTTAACTTCTTTTTAATTTATTTTGCTGATGTTCAGCTTGGAAAGCCGACGCGTGAGTGCTTGGAGTTCCTTTATTTTGTGTTATTTGTCTAAATATTTCAGCTTTCGAAATAGTAGGGTTTTCCCGTTGAAGCTCTTCAATTTTTATAATTGCTTCTGGTTCTGGAATGTCGAATTGAGTGAAACGGTGGGCAAAACTATCCAATTTGTCAGGAGTAATTCCACCTCGTTCTTTGTGCATTTTAGTTTTTATGAAATATTGATGCGTTCAATGTAGTTCGTTTCAACTTAATTTTTTTCATATGAATCGATAAACTTGATAAGACCGGCCATATATTCTGAACAAGAACTCAAGCTAATCCATTCAGTATCAGAATGAATATTTCCGCCAATCGGTTTTATCATGAGTACTGGAATCTTAAGTTCAGCAAAATGCCGAGCATCGGAAGCGCCATATGTTTCTTTCACGACTATTTTTTGACTTAGTGTGTCATTCATATCACATAAAAACCTCTGAACTAATGACATTGAAACATCTGTAAATGTGGGCATCCCAACGGACAATTTCTTTACTTGAATTTCAGGATCAACTGCAAGTGCCATTGCTTTTACCTGGTCTTCTATTTCTTTAAACGAAGTTGTTTCAGGATATCGAAAATCTAGCTTCATTGATGCTTTCGCACAAACCTGATTTATTGATACTCCACCTTCGATTTGTCCAATATTAAGTGTAGTTTCCCAACTAGGATTCAATCCGTTTTTCTCGAATGTTATAAGCAGTTCATTTGCTAGTTTAACCAATGAGTTAATTGCATTTTTCCCTTCCCAAGGGCGAGAAGAGTGAGCTGGGGATCCCACTGAAAGTATTTCCAGCTGACACACTCCCTTTGCTTTATTTACAAATACTAAATTATCGCCACCATCAGGAACTATTAAACATTTAGGCTTAATACCAAATTCTTTTGCTAAAAAAAGTGCACCATTAAATCCGCCGATTTCTTCGTCTGTTGTTACAATCAAACTAAATGTAATATCAATCTTTTCTTTTATAATTTTATTTAGAAGTACAACCCCCATAGGAATTGAAAACTTCATGTCACTTACACCTCGTCCAAATAGTTTGTCACCATCTTGAATCAAACTAAATTGCTCAGGTTTTGCAGACACCACATCAATGTGTACAAGAAAGGCAATATCTGGTGTTTTTATCTTAGACGAACTGGCGATCAGTGTTTCAAAGCCATTATTGGTAAGCCGTGTAATTTCAGCTTCTTCGCTTATTAAAGAAACCACATAGTCTAAGCTTTTTTTTGCCTCATCAAAATTTCCAGTAACTGTTTTAAATGAAACTAATTTAGATAATTGTTCAATGAATTCTTGATTGTTCATATTAATTTTTAAAATCTTTCGTTACTCGTTCTTTAGTTATCAAATCATATCCGTACAAATCTTTTATATCATAAATGGCTGCTTTTTTCGCCTCGGGTGTCACAAATAAGTTACTACTTTTCATAAGAGACTCTGCCTCGCCAAAATGTCCTGTTTTAAACGCAAATCCTATTCTATATTCTACAATAAGTGGTGAATCTATTTGAAAAGTAGGAGTAACTGCTATTTGATACTTTTCAGGGGTATCAAGAGCAGGTAGAAAATTAAATATTCGATCTTCTACTTCAGTGTCGGAATCAATTGCATGCCAATACTCTTTTTTTAATGGAAGGAATGAAGTTTGGCTCAAAAGCGCTATCCCAATAGTGTTAAGTACTTCATCTGCTCCTCGTCGACGTTGTACTAAATCAATTTGTGAAACTGTATATTCATATAAATCATCGAAATTCTCAAATGTGCACTCAATCATATAAGGCAAAAAACGTTCACGTGTTTTAAGCCAACACCAAGATGCAAAAAGCGTTTTTGGATATAGAACATCGATTGTTTGAAACTGTGGGGAACTGCTTTCCATAAGTAACAATTATAAACTAGCTGCGTCATCTAACGGTGAGCATAAAAAAAAGGAGAGAATATATCTCTCCTTTATTCACGAAATTAAAACGCTTACTTAATCGTCATCAGAATACGAGTCTGGGTATTCTGGTTCGTAATCATCTTCAATAAGATAATCACCTGGAAAATACTTTCTGTTTTCTATTTCAATCTCATCTTCACGATCACGGAACTCTTGTGTTTCTAGTCCTTTTACACGAGGATCTTTACATTCTTCCCAAATTCCGTCAGACGTGAGTACTTCAAAGTGATACCACCAGCTTATGTAACCGTCTTCGATTTGATGGTACCCGAGACTGTCCGCTCCAAATATGGAACTTGGAGGATAGTGTTTACTAAGTTCTGACCTGTCTTGTCCCTCCCAAATGATATGTAACTGCTCTCTATCCTTTTCACTAACAAAATCGTTTACCAAGTGCTTGAACACTCGATATGTTGTTCCGCTGCGTGCAATACTATTTGAATTGTTCACTCTAGGCTTCCTTTACAATTTAGGTCGAATTGAAGTGCTTCAACTTGAAAAATGTAAAGTTGCCTCCCGCTTTCTCTATGAATAGAGGGGAAAAGGGGTGCACCTACTTGCCAAATAGCCCTGATATCCCGTACAGGCTTTTTGGATACTCAATATGAGTAGTTCGGATTGTACCCATAGTAACATTTGACTTGTGTATAGTCAACTATATTTCTAATCTGTATACTAGTTGTAATATGAACAAGAATATTATCATGGGTGTTGGAACACTTATTATTTTAGGAGTCATTGTTGGATTTTTTGTGGTCAATAAAAAATCCACGCTAAATCCTACCATGATGAATCAACAGGCGGGAGAAATGAGTCCAAGTCCAATGGCTAATGATAACTCTCCAAAGTCCTTAAAAGATCTATTAACACTTGGTTCTCAAAAATGCACATTTAACGCTGGAACCCAAAGTACCGGTACAGTGTATGTTTCGTCCGGCAAAATGAAGGCAGACTTCACTATAAGTATTGCTCAAGGCGATATTACGTCTCACATGCTCATCGACGGTGAAACTGGATATGTTTGGTCAGATGACTCAAAAGGTGGAATTAAAATGCAAATCAATGCAGTAAATCCGAGTGCTACTCCAAACGCAAAGACCATGGATGTTAACAAGAAGTATGATTATTCATGTGTTCCATGGACTGTAAACGAGTCATTCTTTGTTTTACCTGCTAATATCACTTTTTCAGATATCCAAACGCCTCATGTAATGGTTCCAAAAACGGGAACAAGTGTAAATAATGAAGACACTAATAAATGTGCTTCTTGTGACACTGCTCCTGCAGACTACAAAGTTCAGTGTCGTCAAGCATTAGGCTGTAATTAATTCTCTTCATTTCAGTAAATTCGTGTATTATAAAAAAAGGCATTCTTGTTGTGAAATTTTTATATGTGAAAAGGAAAACTGCAATGGCGAATATCCCGTTAGCTATTGAATTAGGGGAAGAAGCTGCGTCAAAAAAGAATGAATACCTGAAGCGAAAAGTGCAAGAGCTCACCAAATACATCGGAAAAGAGTTAGCAGAGGTGTATGTGACATACCGGTATTCAGATGCAGAAACTAAAGCAGTTAAACGACTAGCATTTACCAATCTGCTCGCGCAATACGTTCGGTTTGGAACCTATGAGAATGTGCAATTCGCGATGTTCGCTCAGTTTTTGTATATTGATGAAATGAGTGAAAGAGCTCCTATAACGCTGGAGAATTTATTCGCGAGTTTCTAATCAGTATCTGGGGCAAAGAAATCTTTGCCCCTTTTTTGTACTAGAGACAAGGATTTTTAATAAAAATGAAACGGGTGAAATTTTATCTTCAGTCATTATCAAAACGAATATAAATCAATTTGTTTTGGTTGATGGAGAACAAATGTTAGCATGTCACCCATCCCTATAATCCCAGCCGTGTATCCAACGGATACTTATTTAATGAAGTACGAGTTCATACACAAATTTCATAAATGGTCGTATGGTTTTATTTTCCATGATTAGCGTGTATCCCTGGTTATAAAAACGTTTTACTAAACTTCTAGCAATTGTGTGTTTCATAATCTGTAATGAAAACGAATTTTTGTTTTGTCCCACGGGTACTGTATATTTTAAATCTACTCTAGGTTTAGAAAAACGCTCAATAGTTAAGTTGTGCCAAATTGCATTTGTCGTAAATTCACTTGCCTTTATAACAGGAAAGAAGCGAGAACGTTTCGCTTCTGAATATACTAAATCAAAGTCATGTTGTGTAAATTCATTCTCAAACCCTATTCCTTTTTTATAACTTAATATAAAAACTGGTTTTTTGAGCTCTAACTGATCAATATAATTGTTGTCGATATAAGAGTCTTTAAGTGCATGGTTTTCAAACAACAGGTAATCCTGAAATCGCTCAAGCTTTAAGATATCGAAACCGTATACATAATTGGTGTTAAACTTTGGATCATAACTATTAGTCCCAAACTGTTTGCCACTTTGGTGAACAATTTTAGAAATGTTCGAAACAAAAGTTGTAAGTGAGTCTACTCGAAAGTCTAAGTATTTTTTAGTTGTAATAGGATTTGTTTCAAAGTCAACTGGAATGGGTTTTTTATATTTAGCTTTGAATAGTCTTTGACAATAGGAGCAATTGCACCCAGCAAATACAAATGGTAATTCACCTTTGCTCATCGGCACTCCCAGCTGTCCCATTTGAATATTGTCCACATATACTCCGTCAAAGTCGTGTTTAAGAAGTTGTTCTAGCCTGTTTTTAAAGAAAGTTACAAAGTAGGGATTGTTTACACAAGCAACTTTGCGCCCTTTGTAGTAAGTCACGAATCGACCTTTCTCATCACGACACCAGAAGTCGTTGTCTTTAAAGTCTGAATACACAAGGTTACAACCTTGCAAATATGCATGTGTTTTAATATTTAGCTTTTTGAAGTTTTTTAGGCGAGTTAGAATAAAATGATAGTCTTCTTGTTCATGTTTATCTGAGAAACCCCAAGAATAGCTAACCCAGGCATCTGTTATACCAAACGTTTTCTTCGCTTTTTTTAAGTAGTCATAATCGTACGAGCTCTTTAAGCTTTGAATATTTATTTTTGGATCGAAGTATTTTGTTTTGAGAATTCTGGCAGTTCCTGGTCCTGCCCAGGAATAAAAACCAACTTTTTGAAGCATAGTAAGCTAAGTATAGTACAAACAGAATTGATCTCTTGAGTTTGTTATTAAACAACCGTAGAGTGAATAAGTGTTACATCTGAAACGATATTCATTACTGATTTTCCCTCTTCTTTTTCTGTTCCTTGGAACTTCAGATGTATTTGCGAGTACCACAATAAATTGGAACGAAACTCAGCCTGTCGGAAACAGCAATACAAGTTGGACTAAAGGAGCAATGAGTGACGACGGTCAGAAACTACTTGTTGAATCAACTACAAGGGTGTACTTATCAACCGATGGAGGTTCAAACTGGAGTGAGGCTCAGCCAAAGGGAAATGTAGATGGATCTTGGAACACTGCAGCGGTGAGTGCAGATGGACAAACAATGCTGGTTGGTGAAAATACTGGGAGACTCTATTTATCGACCAACGGTGGTACCAGTTGGAATGAAACGCAGCCTGCTGGAAACACAACTAAAGCTTGGTACTCCACAGATATTAGTGACAATGGTCAGGTTTTAGAAGCGGGTATTATTAATGATCGAATGTACTTGTCTACAAATGGAGGTGGTAGTTGGAGTGAAATTCAACCTATTGGGAATGCTTCTGGTTATTGGATTGGTGTTGCGATGAGTAGTGATGGAAGTACAATTCTAGCAGGGGACTACACACACAGAGTATATATTTCTAAAAATACCGGGTCAACATGGGCAGAAACTCGACCCGCAGGAAATGTAGATAAATCCTGGTGGCGAGCACGTGTGAGTGCGGATGGTCAAACAATGATGCTGTCTTCTATTAATGGTGGAAGACTTTATTATTCAACAAATGCAGGTACAAGCTGGACCGAGTCCCAGCCACAGGGTAATGCTGACTTTTCATGGTACGCAGTTGGTTTAAGCGCGGATGGACACACAATGCTTGCGGGTGACTCGGGAGGGAAAATATACATATCTACAAATAGCGGTGTGTCGTTTAATGAAACATTTCCAGCAGGCAATTCATCACCAGGATGGTCATTTGCAGACATAAGTTCTGATGGATCAAGGCTTATAACTGCATTTACAAGCGGAAGACTCTACTTAGGTTCACCATCAGTAGCTCAAAGTAACAACTCAAATAATACAAATAGCTCACCACAGGCGCCGACCTGTACTGCTCAGCAACCATTGGGAACGCCAAATTTATTTCAGATAAACACAACTACAACAACCGCCACACTATTTTATAGCCCTGTCACTGGGAATGTTAACAAGTATTATATCGAATACGGATTAAAATCGAATGACAATCGATTTGGTGTAGAGTTCCCCGAGATTCAGTCAAATGGAGTATTAAAATACACAATCAATATGTTGAATCCAAACACCATATATTATTTTACAGTTCGCGCTGGGAATGGTTGTACTCCGGGGAACTGGGGAAACGAGATGAAAGCAAAAACGGGGAGCGGAGGAATTGCACAAACTGTTTTTTACAAAAATGGTGGAATGACAAATTACATTACCTCAGAACCAGTACTCGGAGCTTCTACTGAAAGCAGTACCTGTAACTACACTGTGCAAAGTGGTGATTCGTTGTGGAAAATTGCATTACAAAAGTGGGGGCAGGGAAATAAATATTCGGAGTTGTTGAATATGAACAAGAACCTTTCTGAGACTTCAATTCTGCATGTGGGGCTGCAAGTAAAGTTGTGCAAATAAAATCGAAGAATTTTTGTCTTTTGCGCGACATGCTTAAATATATGTAAGGCTTAAAAAAACAAAGGAAATAAAAAGCAACTACTATACTAACGAAAATGAAACCAAGGCAATTAGTACAAGATTTTGAACCTCAATTAAAAGAAGGAAGTGTTATTGACTTTGGTAGCGGTAGCGGGAAAGATATTGCTTATCTTAAAAGTAAAGGCTATACCGTTAGAGGAGTTGATAAAGACTCCGGTGAAACTATTCAAGACTGGGTAGACACACAAACTGAAAATTGGGATAACATGATGAGTTTCTTTACTATTCATTTCATGTCTTCGGCTTATGGATACAAAACGTACAAATGGATGAAAGATCATACAAATTCAGGAGGTCTAAACTTAATTG
Organism: Patescibacteria group bacterium; assembly: GCA_038206135.1. Taxonomy (GTDB): domain Bacteria; phylum Patescibacteriota; class Microgenomatia; order UBA8517; family UBA8517; genus UBA5941. The sequence continues at coordinate 67,642 of JBBRBD010000005.1, forward strand.
GTGATTTTACAACAAAAATTACCTGGGAGAATCCAAAGGGGTTTTATGTCGGGCCAAATGAACTGAAAGAACTTTATTCTGATTGGGAAGTCCTTTACTATAAAGAAAATCATGTTCCTGCATATGATGGCTCCCAGCAAATGGCCGCATTTCTCGTTGCAAGAAAGAAATAGAATACTCCCTTAATAGTTTTTGGTAGTTATGATATAATTTCATCAAAGCAGTGAGAGACCTATCAGTCTTTAGCTAAAGGAAGAAATTCGTTAAGAAAAGTAGAACCTTTCGGGTAAGCCCGTAATAGCCATAAATAAGAAGCAAATAAGGTGGTACCACGGTTTATCCGTCCTTGTATAAGAAGGCGGTTTTTTTATGGCAAAACATCACTTTGAACAACTAGATTCTAATCCAAATCTCCCTGCAATGGAGAAAGAGGTAACTTCATTTTGGGAAAAAGAAAATCCCGTTAAAAAGCTAAAAGAATTACGAAAAGATTCTAAAAACAAAGTCTATTTTGATGGCCCAATAACTTCAAATGGCTTACCTCATTATGGTCACACACTAACCTGGGTATTAAAGGATGTAGTTCCTCGCTATTGGAACATGACTGGTTTTCAAGTATTAAGAAACATGGGATGGGATTGTCAAGGTCTTCCTGTAGAGGTTGAAGTGGAAAAAGAACTTAAATTTGAAACAAAGGAAGACATCGAAAAATTTGGAGTCGAGAAGTTTAATGAGCTTTGTCGTCAATCTGTTTTGAAGTACCAAGATGCAATGTTTAAGTACGAGTCATTAGTTGGAAGGTGGTATGACCCTTCTGAAATATACTCGACCATGGACCCTAAATATATCGAAAGTATGTGGTGGTCTTTGTCTGAGCTTTACAAAAAAGATTTATTATACGAAGGATATAAAGTAGTTCCGTATTCAACAAGAGCCGGTACCCCACTTTCAAGCCACGAGGTAAGTGAAGGGGGATATGCTGACATAGAGGATCCATTTGTCACTGTTAAATTTAAGTTAGTGACTCAGGAAGACACCTATTTCCTTGCATGGACAACAACTCCCTGGACAATACCGGCAAATCTTATGCTTGCTGTAGGGAAAAAGTTTACCTATACAAAAGTAAAATATAATGATGAATATTACATTCTTGCTGATGAGCGAGTCGAGGAAATATTTAAAGGTAAAGAGCACACAAAAACTGAAAGTTTTACCGGTGAAGAATTGGTTGGACTTGAGTATCTTCCACCACTGGACTTTTATTTAGACAAAAAGAGTGAGGGTTGTTTTAAGGTGTTGAGCTCGCCGCATGTCACACTGGAAGACGGAACAGGTATTGTCCATTTAGCACCATACGGAGAAGAAGACTTTAATATATTAATCGGCCTTGGAATCAAGCTTTTTGATTATTTAAATGATACGGCACATTTCACCGGTGAAATACCTGCCTACGAGGGAATGTTTTACAAAAAAGCGAATTCTAAAATAATTGCAGATTTGGAGGAGAAAGGACGTTTGTTTAATTCAGGAACAATAATTCACCGCATGCCAATGTGTTGGCGAACAAACACACCTCTAATTTATAAGCCAATTCGTAGCTGGTATGTTGCTGTCACCAAAATTAAAGATACGCTAATAAAAAACAATCAAAATATAGATTGGCATCCTAGACACTTAAAGGATGGCAATTCTGGTATTTGGCTTGAAAATGCTCGTGACTGGGCACTGAGCCGCAATAGATACTGGGGAACACCGCTCCCAATTTGGGTAAATGATGAGACTTCTGAAAAAATAATTGTCGGTTCTTTTGAAGAACTTGAAAAATTGTCTGGGGTGAAAATTGAAGATCCTCACCGACCATTTGTCGATGAAATTTTCTGGAAGGACGAGAAAAACGGAGGAACCTTCAAACGCGTCAAAGATGTAATTGATGTGTGGTACGACTCAGGTTCAATGCCGTTTGCTAGATTCCATTATCCATTTGAAAATAAAGAAAAGTTTAAAGAAAACTTCCCCGCTGACTATATAGCAGAAGGTCCAGACCAAGTACGATTGTGGTTCTATGTAATGCATGTCCTGGGGCAAGCATTATTTGATAAATGCCCTTATAAAACAGTTGTTACAAACGGAACAATGTTAAATCAGGAAGGGAAGAAGCTCAGCAAAAGTAAGAAAAATTACAAACCAATTGATGAAGTATTAGAAGTATACGGAGGTGACGTCTTGCGATACTTTTTACTAAATTCCACAATTACAAACGGTGAAGATTCTATCTTTAGCGAAGAACTTTTAAGAAACTCTCGTCGCGACTTTTTTATTCCGTTTTGGAATTGTATGCGTTACTTTACGACAAATGCTGAAGCTGTTTCCTTTGACCCGAGTGAACAATACGAATCTAACGAATTGCTTGATCTCTGGGTAAAAGCTCGTCTTCAGGAAACAGTTAACTTGGTGCATTCAAATATGGAAGCATATAAAATGATGGACGCGACAAAAGCTCTCAGCTCATTTGTGACTGATTTTTCAACATGGTACGTAAGACGATCTCGAGACACAATAAAGGATGGAAATAAAGAATCGCTTTCAACTTACTTTTCTGTTTTGAAAGACTTTACCGTACTAATGGCTCCGTTTTTCCCATTCTTTGCAGAGACAGTTTTCACAAAGCTTGGCCTTAAAGAATTAACAAATTCAGAGTCTGTGCATTATCTACTGCTTCCTACAGCACGAGTCCTCAGTGAAGACGAGCAGAGTTTAATTTGGGGGATGAAAGAGGTACGAAAAATTGTTGAGACTGCTCATGCCTTAAGAAAACAAGCAGAAATTCCAGTGAGACAGCCGTTAAGCAGTTTGAGTCTTAAAAATCATGAATCCTGGAAACCGTATTTCGAAGTATTGAAAGATGAGTTGAATGTGAAAAACATTGTTGAGGGGGAGACTATAGTACTTGATACAACTATCACGCTTGAGCTTAAAGCTGAAGGGGAAATGCGAGATATTGTGAGAAAAATTCAAGACGAACGAAAAAACTTAAACTGCAAGCTTGATCAAAAAGTGAAGGTAACGCTTCCAGATTGGCCAAAGGAATTTGAAGAAGAAATTAAAAAACGTGCTTTGGTGTTAGAAATTGTGAAGGGCGACTTTAAAGTTGAATAATAAAGTTAGTAGTTACTTCTATTCTCAAATATATGATTGAAGACATTAATCTCAAACGAATTACATGTGAGTGAAATCGTAATCGATAAACGCTAGCTTCAATTCTTCAGGTCAGCGTATGATATATTTAGGCTATGGATGACGAAATTTTTATTGAGACGAATAGAGCAGTCAAAGATTTAAATGAAAATCAGAATCGTGCAATTCGAGGTGAAAGACAGTTTGAATTTGAAAATAATCTTGATAAATTAGAAGGCGAACCTATCGGGGAGCGGTTTTTAACTATTAGACAGGCGCTTTTTAAGGATGTTTTAGTGGAGGGAGGTCTGCGGATGGATCAGCTTATAAGTGAGAAGGCACCTCCTACTTATCCTGACCGGAATCTTTTAGCAGAAAGTTTATTGCCAAATTACTATAAATTAGTAGATGATCTTCATGATCAAATTTCAAGTGAAGAGAATCCTCAACAAAAAGCTGAGATGGGAAAGCGACTCGCTGTTCTTACCTATTTTGTCGGAGTAACTCTTCATCAGGCGCCAGATGGAAACGGTCAAACAAATAAGTTGATATCACTTTCATATATTCACGAGTTTTGTCCGCAATATAAAGAAAATTTTTTCCCTGTTAAATATGATGATGGAGCAACTGATGATTCGTCCTATGATCACACGTCAGATTTACGATGGAATAGTAAATCATACTTTGGTAAATTGAAATCAACTTTGCCTCCTATTATTCGTGAAGATGATCAGAAGCAATTTAATATTATTAAACAGATTCGAGAAATTGACAAAAGATCAAACATTGTCGGTAACCCCCCAGAAGGATGGACAAATCGTCAAAGTGAATCTAAAAGAATGCTCCTTGATTTAATTAGCAGTTCCGATATCCAAATATCCGAGGAAACGAGGGAGAATCTAGGACAATCTGATCCTGGTGGAATATCTTTAGATATTAGAACAGATATTTCTGATGTTTTAGATAAAAAGTACCCAGGTTATCATTTTTCAGTTTGGGGTGATTCACCACCGACCGCGGATTCGACTATCGCAAAAGAATTTGCAATGACGGCACTCCTTACTGAACCGGACGGACGAAATGTTTTAGAAGCATATGTAAAGGGCGGTACAAATGCTGCCAAGTCGTATGAACCTGAAGTGGGAGGAGAGAGGATGAAGCTATTTTATACGGATACTTCAGATACACTTACATTTTTAGAAGGTGAGTTTGATAGAGTAATTGGCACAGAAACTAAAAGCATTCATATTCAAAAACACCTTGATTTCGTAAAGCGACAAAAGTGATAGAGATTAATATTTGAATGTGGGTTTTACATATAAAGATGAAGAGTCACCTGTGAATTTTTTTAAAAAAGTATAACCTCCTTATTTACCATGTTGAAATAGCCTCATATCTCTTTTAATTGAGATACACATCTCACTTTCCCAACTTTTGACAGGGTACATAGCCAGATTAATTTCAAGTTCAACTTCAAAATACCCCCTCATATCAAACACGTCTAATCTTAGAAAGAGACTCACTTGGGAGAATACTGCAAACAATTAAAATTCCATTGTACCGTTAAAAATTAATATTCCCAATAAATTGGCATAAATAAAAGCTAATTGATATAATCGCTTAGTTATGTATAGAAGGAGTTGATAGTCATTGGGAATTGGTTCTTTAACAAATATCAAGATACGATTATAACCCACAAGGAGAGTGAAAACGTGAGAGCGATGATGATTTATGCGGAGCAAAACAAGAATAGAGGTTCATTCACAAGTGTTGCTAAGAGGTATGCATATTTCTGGGAAATTCATGCATATCTTCAAAGACGTTTTGAAATAACACCTGTGGATGCTATCTTGCCATCAGTTACCTTGTATGCGTTGAGTAAAAAACTAACATTACAGGGGTATGACTCGGTAATTATGTGTGTCCGCAGCAACAACATTGAACGTTCCCTCGAATATGCGAGATTTTTTAAGGTTTGTCGACCAGATATTAAAATTATCGTGTACGGTGATATCGTAAGTTTGCTACCGCGATTTTTTATGCAGTACGACTGTATCGATGCTGTGGTAACAGGTGGAGATTATGAAATCTCTATTTCTAGCTATCTCAACTACATCGAAGATGGAATCAGTCAAAAGTTGGTAGGTGTTTATGTACAGGAGTTAAAGAAAAACTTTGCAGGTAGTTCCATTGGTGATGAGTGGCTATTCACTGACTTAGATGTCGCACCTCACGATGTTTATAGCAAGATGGTTATAGATAAGCGGGAGATGACAATTACAGTTCAGCGTGGATGTCCTCACGACTGTTCATACTGCTTGGCAACAAAGATGTTTTCTTCAATGTCACGCATGAAAGATCCGCAAGATATCATTGGATACTGTATGAAACATCGCTCTAAGTTTGATACTTATCGCTTTTTTGCCCCTGTATTCACTATAGATCGTGAATGGGCAAAGGATTTGTGTCGACAGATGATTGCGGCTAAGACTGATTTCAAATGGTGTACGACAACTCGTTATGAATTGTTAGACGACGAGGAACTTGTCGATCTCATGGTAAATGCAGGTTGCTACAAAGTTTCGGTCGGTGTCGAAACTCTAGGAGATTCTGCCATAACGATAGGAAGACGTAACAAGCTAGATGTTCTTGGCCGTGTTGCAGGATATGTAAATAAATATCCTCACGACTACGATACTCAAACTGGCATGATTGTATGTGGACTTTGCATGCTAGGTGTCCCCGGACAATCGAAACAAGATGTGATTGATATGTTTTCCTTAATGGAAGAGTTAAAGATTAGGATTCGTCCTACATCATACTCTCCCTTAGAAGAATTAGCCTTGAAGTCGGATTTAACAGTCGTGGAAATCGAGAAATATGACAAATTCACTTACTACGATGGTGGTATTGAAAATGTTAGCGCAAACGACTACTTCCGGCTGCTCTTCAATCCACATCTGTATCGTGAAATTTTTCAAGTAGGGGATAGCTCGTTTATTGAAAGTGGTTTCCGTCAGTGCGACCGCTTTATTGATGGCAAACTCTAATTATCGTTCAAATATTTGAGTGAGGAGTTATAAACTCCTCACTCATGGAGAAATTCCAATGTCATTTACGAATCTAGTTGAGGAAGTCTTAAGTAAAGACTTATGTATGCAGTGTGGGGCGTGTTATGTAGCTTGTCCAAAAGATTTAATAAAAATAGGTCCAAAAGGAGATATTTTATTTATGGGCAAGTCTGATTCTGACTGTGGCACATGTAATGCATGTTTACAGTCTTGCCCAGGTAATGATCCTGAAACCGCGACTATAGAGTTGCAGATTTTTGGTAAAACACGTCAAAAAGAAAATAGATGGATTGGCGTGTACGATAAGCTCTTAGCAAGTCGTTCGACCGATATCAACATTCAGGAAAACTCATCAAGTGGTGGTTCAGCTACGTCTTTATTAGGTGTTGCAATGAAACATCTTGATCTTAATTACGTGATAGTTGCTGGTCGAGACAAAGATGAGCCTTGGAAAGGAAAACCACAAGCTTGTAGGTCGGCTGCTGAATTGCTTGAATTTTTACCATCAACTTATCAGCTTTTTCCATATTTGTGGATTATTAAAGATCTACTAAGAGAAAATCCCGAATATAAGATTGGTCTGGTAGGGCTAGCATGCCATGTTCAAGCGATACGAAAACTACAAAGAGTTGATAACTATTGGGGTAACTTGGTAAAAACACAAGTAAAATTTGTCATAGAGATTGCGTGTTCATCTAACACTCTTTGCTCAGGAACAGAAACTCTTATAAGCGAGGTTTTGGGAGTCGATCTGCATCAGGTTTCAGATGTTAAATATCGCCATGGTGAGTATCCTGGAAATTTCACAGTTTTCACCAAGTCAGAAGATATCGTTAGCACACCATTTTGGAAGGAAGTGGAGCACTTTAAGAAGCACAAGTGTCATAGATGTCTGACATGTGGTGATTGGATGTCTGGTTTGGCAGATTTGAGTCTATGTGATGGCGATCCTAACATATTCAAATCAAGCAAATACCCGACAGATGAAACTCAAAAAGCGAAGTTTGGTTTGGTATTTGTCCGTACTGGGTTGGGTCAGCAGGTTATCGATTTTGCTCTAGAAGATAAATCAATTGAAGCTTGGGATGCTATAAAATTTGACCAGGCTAAAAATCTAGGCTTACAGAGAAAGATTAACAGAAGAACGGAATGGGCGCAGTCTGTCGAAGCAGCCCTGCCATTAGGGCCAATTGCTGACTGCGATGATAATCGCAGTACAACGACAGATGATCAGGTTATATCAAATCTTAGCGATTTGTGTAGATTTGATTAAAAAGTAGGGGGAGTGAGCTAGATTTAAGCTTTATTATAGCTTAAATCCTGGTTCTCTCTCCCTAACAAAATATATAATAGTCCTTATGATTAAAGCGATTTAAACTTTGCTTCAAGTTTTTGAAGTGACTCATCAATTGACTTTTCAAATTCCTCTTTTATTTCGTATTTTTCGACAAGTTGCAAAACAACTCTTATTACATCCTGAGCCTCTTTAGCTAAATTCTCCTTATTTGGATCGCCTAATTTTTTGCTTTTAATACCTATTGATTCAAGGTGATTTACTTGCTCTGCAACTTCACCAACCTCTTCCGCTAGTCTCGTCATTATCATAAAAGAAGTACTTTCACCAAATCTTTTAGTTAGCATCTCACTAATTTTGTAAATTTTGTCTAATTTATCCATATTTGTAAATAGTTTATTTAATTCTATCCTATATAATAGATATCTTAAGTATACATTATATATTTAAATATGGAATTCGAACATACTAATCAAAAAGAAATAGAACCATCTCTATCTGGACATTTATATATTATCAGCGGTTTTACTGCGGCTGGAAAGGATTCTTTAATAAAAAATTTAGTTTCGGACAATCCGAATAATAAACACCTAACTTCTTACACGAGTAGGCGAACGAGAGATGGAGAGAAAGATGGTATCGAGTATTTTTTTGTGGATAAAAATGAATTTGAAGAAATGATGTCAAATGATGAATTACTTCAATATATGAAAACCGGTTCAGGTGAGTATTATGGAACTCGAAAACAGGATCTTTTGTCCTCAATTAAAGAAGGAAACACTTTTTGGAATATATCCATGGAATTTGCTTCAAAGTTGGAACAAGTATTAAAAAATGGGTTTGACGATAAAGTAGCAAAAGATATATTGTCTAGAACTACTAAAATCTTAATAGACGTACCCCGTCTTACTGTTGCTAAAGACAGATCAAAACATAGAGAATCTATATCTAATAATGTACTTCTTAGTAGACTTAAAAAACAATTTGCAAGCTATCAATTATACAAAGACGAGTTTGATTACTGTGTAGTAAACGACCAATTTGAGCAAACCGTCAAAGAGATAAATCAGATTATTGAAATATAGTATAAAATTATTTCAGAAATACTCCTATATTTAAATTAGCCACGATTTTTCTGATATAATGTCAAAATATGTCATCACAAGTTTCTATAGGAATAGTAGGTCTCCCAAATGTGGGCAAATCCACCCTGTTTAATGCACTTCTTAAAAAGCAGCAAGCCTATGCTGCCAATTTTCCCTTTGCGACAATTGAGCCAAATGTTGGGGTTGTCCCAGTGCCAGATGAGCGGCTCGTGAAACTTGCTGAAGTTATAAAGGTTTCTGAGAAGATGGAAAAGCTTCCTCCTGAAGTTCCTGCAACGGTAGAATTTGTCGATATTGCAGGTTTAATCGCCGGTGCACACAAAGGCGAAGGGCTGGGAAATAAATTTTTGAGTCATATTCGAGAAGTAAACGCGATTTTGCATGTAGTTCGCGTGTTTCCTGACTCAGACATTATTAAAGAGGGAAGTACAGACCCTAAAAGTGACTTTGAAGTTATTAAAACAGAGCTTGAATTGGCTGACCTTGAAACAACTGAAAAACATGAGAAAAAGAAAAACGCAGATGTTGAACAGTTGCAGCTACTCTCTAAAAAGCCATATTTAGTGTGTATTAATGTGTCAGAAGATCAATTGAAAGATGCTGATGTTTTGGAGGAAAAATATGCTACAGAATTTGGTATTAAAAAAGATCAAGTAGTTGCAATTTGTGCCAAAACTGAAGAACAGCTGTCAGGTTTTAGTGATGAAGATGCAGCAGATTACTTGAAAGAGCTGGGAGTTACATCTTCTGGTCTTTCTCGCTTAATTAAAAAGAGTTTCGCAACACTTGGACTCATTAGCTTTTTAACTGCAGGTGAAAAAGAAGTGCGTGCATGGACAATTCCAGTTGGAATAACAGCTCAGAATGCAGCGGGGGTAATTCACAATGATTTTGTGAAAAAGTTTATTAAAGCTGATGTTATTGACTTTAATGAATTCATTCAATTGAATGGGTTAAAAAACGCGAAGGAAAATGGAAAGGTAAGAAGTGAAGGCCGGGACTATATTATGCAGGACGGGGATATTGTTGAATTTAAAATTGGGGCGTAGCGAACTGCGCCCCGTTTCAATTAGTTTGGTAGATAATTGAAATATTGAGCCACTTGTCGTGAGTGAGCATACTCGTGTGACGCTCCTGTTTTGTGGTCCAGGTCTTTTAATACTTCTGCAGCTTTGTCCTTCGCACCATACTGCCACCAAGCTACACCAAATGTGTGTTTAAACTCTTGCTTCATGTGCAATCTGACTATAAAGCCACCGAATAGTGGTACCCATCCAAACAACTTGGCAAAAACTCCAAAAACTTGTCTCAGCGGCAACTTTCTCATGTGTGAACTCCTTAACTTACTAATATATCTCAATATCAGTATAGCCCTAATAGGCATGTCCCATAAAAAGACCGGCTTTATAATTAGCCGGCCTGATCAATAACGTATTGCCTTTTTACATCTTAAATACATATACGAGGGCTAGTAGTTCAAATGCAATTAAGCAAACCGCAATGATTATTACGGGAAATACTTTTGTATTCGAGTGTCCCTTCTCAGCTTCAAATTCTTGCAATATCAGCTGTTGAGTGATTGCTGAGACATGTCCAGTTCCATGACACACATGACAAGGTATTTGGATAGGCGGAGAAAGGAACATCGAGTCATATGTCGAATACCAATGTGGGTATTCAAGAAAAGTGTGCCCAAGCCCCATGCATAAGGGGCAGCTACATTGATCGGCTTCAAACATTATCATTTCCTTCCTGCTTAACTTACCGTTGTCATATAATATCCTTCCCTGTGCTGGAAATCAAAAAGCGCTTGTGTTATACTCAAATTCACATGAAACGTAATTATGAACTCGTAATCGTCCTAGACGGCAAGGCTACTGTGGCCAAAAAGAAGGCTTCTTTGGAAAAAGTAGAAACGTTTATTAAAGGCTTGGAAGGCAAAATCATTGAATCCCTAGACTGGGGAGTAAAAGACTTGGCATATCCCATTAAAAAGACGTTCAGTGGTTCATACACAATCTTTCAGCTCGAATTGCCAGCACCTGCAGCGCGAGTTGTAAATGAGCGATTAAGACTTGAAGAAGATATTTTGAGATATTTACTCATGACAAAAGAAACCAAAGTAGTTAGAATCAAGAATGCTGCCAGAGAGGCACGCAAAGAAGAAAAAGATGAGCAGAAGTCTTAATAGAGTAACCTTAGTAGGGAATTTAGCACGCGATCCGGAGATCCGTTATACTCCTTCTGGAACTGCCGTTTGTACCTTTACGATTGTAACTAATCGTTATTGGAAAACAGACAGTGGTGAAAACAAGGAAAATGCGGAATTTCATCGTGTCGTTGCATGGGATAAACTTGGCGAGCTTTGTAATCAACTTTTGAAGAAAGGCGCACGAACTTTTGTTGAAGGTCGAATCCAAACCAGAAAATGGGCGGGTCAAGATGGAGTTGAACGGTATACAACTGAAATTATTATAACTGACATGATGGTGCTTGATCGCAAAGAAGGCGGAACTGGCGAATACGGAGGAGGACAAGAAGAAAGTGAAATTAATGTTCCTGATGATTTTGGAGAATCAGCTAAGCCCGCTGCAAGTGAAGCTAAAAAGGCTGCAGTTGCACCAAAAAAGACAGAAAAAACTGAAGAAGAAGCAGGGGATGATATTCCTTTTTAATTAAAAACACATGGCAAAAAAACAAAACAAGAAACAACGTCCAAAATTTGTACTTCCACGAGTACAACCTTTTGATTTTGAAGTTTCATACAAAAACTTTGATGAGCTTAATAAGCTTGTAAACGATCGTGCTCGAATCATTGGTCGAAAGCGTAGTGGACTATCTGCGAAAGAACAAAAACTCGTGAGCCGCGAGATAAAACGTGCTCGACATCTTGCTCTACTTCCATTTAAAGGCAACATGTAATATCATGAGTAGTTTCTCATGAAGAAAATTAGCTACATTGCTGCGACTCTCTCACTTCTTGTAATTGGTGCCGTTGGCGGATATAAATTTGCCATAGACGGACATCGCATTTCTGCTACAACCGCCACAAATGTTCAAATTTCACGTGTAGTTCCTGCAAATCAACAAGTGAGCTTTGACCAATTTTGGCGAGTTTGGGATTTACTTCAAGCACAATACTACGACCCTTCTAAACTAGACCCATCTTTAATGGTGACGGGTGCTATAAAAGGAATGGTTGCAGCAGTTGGTGATCCATACACCGTCTTTTTAGACAAAGAGCAACAAAAAGTAACTGAGGAGGATTTGTCAGGGAACTTTGATGGAATTGGAATTCAAATAGGATATAAAGGAACGCAGCTCGCGGTTATTGCGCCACTTCCAGGCTCACCTGCAGAAAAAGCAGGAATTCAACCAGGAGATCTTATTTTAGGAGTAAAAGATCCTGCAAAAAATATTGATAAGTCGACAGATGGCATGAGTCTCCCAGAAGCTGTACAAATTATTAGAGGAACAAAGGGTACCAAGGTAACCTTGGCAATCCTTCGTGAAGGTAGTGACAAACCAATAATTTTGGATGTTGAGCGACAAAACATTGATGTGCCAAGTGTTGTTTTGACCTATGAAGGTGCAAACAAAGATGTAGCCCACATTCGACTTTCTAAGTTTGGTGCTGAGACAAAATCTGAATGGGATAAAGTAGTACTGGATTTCATTTCAAAACCAAACATCAAAGGTGTTGTTCTTGATCTTCGAAACAATCCAGGAGGATATTTGCAAGCTGCGGCAGACATTGCAACTGACTTCTTTGACAGAGGCACGTTAGTCGTTTCAGAAGAGTCTGGAGGAGTAATTAAAGAGCAAGTGAAAACAGAATCTAAAGGAAGATTGATTGGTGAAAAGATGATTGTTTTAATCAATAAAGGTTCTGCATCTGCCTCTGAAATTCTGTCCGGAGCATTACGAGACAACAAGGGATATAAACTCATGGGTACCACAAGCTTTGGAAAAGGAACTGTGCAGGAGCCACAACAATTCCCAGATGGATCAGGAATTCACGTTACAATTCGAAAGTGGCTCACTCCGAATGGCACCTGGGTACACATGAAGGGACTTGAGCCTGATATTAAAGTGGAGGACGATCCAAAGACTTCAGCAGACGAACAACTGCTCTCTGCAATTAAATTTGTAGAAAACTAAAGTGTTAAGCTTAGTCTCAGGAACGGGTTTTACACTTTTTTAAATAACATTACTATGAAAGTATCCACCTTTAAACGAATATTTTTTGGATTCATTATTGTTCTTCTTGTATCTGTCGTTTCAGTGGGGGCACTCGTTATTGATCGCAAAAAGGGGATTACATTGCTTGATCGTTTTATTCCACGAACTGTTACACAAGGAGAGTCTACGGTAAGAGTGGTTAATGAAGAGTCCAATGTTGTAGACATCGTTGAGAAAGCTTCACCTTCGGTCGTCACTGTTTCAATTCAGACTGCAGCGAGAAAAACTGTTCAATTTGATCCATTTGGAGGTGGGTTTAGTCAAGGAACTCAAGGCGGAACTCCACAAGACATTGGAAGTGGATTTGTCGTGAGTGCTGATGGACTTGTAGTGACCAATAAACATGTAGTTCAAGACACAACTGCAAAATATAAAGTAGTAACAAATGATGGAAAAGAATATGAAGTGAAGACTATAAATAGAGATCCTGCCAACGACTTGGCAATTTTAAAAATTGATGCAAGCGGACTTACTCCACTTGAAATGGGTTCATCAGAAAACCTGAAAGTAGGACAGTTTGTAATCGCCATTGGCACGGCCCTCGGACAATTCAGACATACTGTGACAACTGGTGTAATTTCAGGCCTTGGACGCGGAATTACGGCGGGAGATCCCTATCAAGGTTTTGCTGAGAAACTCGATGATGTAATTCAAACTGATGCTGCAATTAACCCAGGGAACTCTGGAGGACCACTTCTCAATTCTGCAGGACAAGTAATTGGAGTTAATGTAGCCGTTGCAGAAGGCGCTCAAAACATTGGGTTTGCACTTCCAGTTAATGTTTTGCATAAAGGACTTGATCAATTTAATGCAAACGGAAGTTTTGCAAGTAAAGCATTTTTGGGCGTGCAATATCAAATGGTGACAAAACAGTCTGCAGTTCTGAATAATGTGCCACAAGGAGCGTATGTCCAAGATGTTGTTGCAGGCTCACCTGCAGAGAAAGCGGGAATTTTGGTTGACGACATTGTGACAGATATTGACGGCGAGCATATAGCTGACAATCCAGATGGCTTGTCTGCAATCGTTGCCAAAAAGAATGCAGGTTCTACAATTTCTGTAAAAGTGTGGAGAGATGGTGCAGAAAAGACAATTTCTGTGAACCTTGGTAATGCTTCAAATTAAAATTCTTCTTGAAAATTAGCTGAAGGGGGAGTATACAAACATATGTCTATTGAAAGAAGTTCTGAACGAGCATCAAACTGTAAAGTGTATCCAACTCATATTGTTATACCTGAGGAGGGAAGTGAGTTCGCAACTATTCTTAACGTCTCTGAAACGGTTTCCGCATATCAAAATACCTCGGATACTGAGGCTATTAGTCGATTGGCATTTGAGATTTCAGAACATGAAGGAGTTTATAATACTCCAGAAGAAAACTGGGTTATTGCTGAGCGTTCGATTGCACTTAGTTCAGTATTAGAAAAAGCTTAAACAATATTTTTTGTAGCTTCCAGTAATTTTTCAATGTTTCCATCAAGTATTCCCTCTAAATTTCCGAATGATTTATTTATACGGTGATCTGTTATGCGGTCCTGTGCAAAATTATATGTTCGAATTTTTTCAGCTCTTTTTCCAGAACCTACAACGCTGCGGTATCCAGCAATCGTTTTTACCTTTTCTTCTTCAGCTCGTTCCCACAGTTTCGTTCGAAGAAGGGATAGTGCATTAATTCTGTTTTGTTCCTGAAAGCGTTCACTTGAAGCTGTCGTTACAATACCACTTGGTTTATGGACAAGACGCACGGCTGTAGACACTTTGTTTACATTTTGCCCACCATGGCCTCCAGCTCTGAAAAAAGAAATATCTAAGTCTTCTGGTCTAATATTGACATCACTTTCTGAAATCTCAGGGAGTGTTGCGACCGTTGCTGTTGAGGTGTGAATTCGTCCTTTTCGTTCTGTTTTCGGAACGCGTTGTACGCGGTGAACACCAGACTCATTCTTAAACATGTTAAAAATCATTGGACCTTTGAGTTTTATAACATTTTCCTCAGGTTGTGAAAACTTAAGGTTAGTTTTTGTGGCGAAGCGCATATACATGCGAAGAAGTTCTTGGGACCATAATTTAGCTTCATCACCACCAGTTCCACCTCGGACTTCAATATAGCAGCTGTTTTCTGAAAGAGGCATAGGAAGTTACTTACTGTTTGCTCGGATCGTTTTTCGCAAGGCAGAAAGCGTATCTGGTCGTGCGAGATCAGCTTCAACTTCTTGAGCTCGTTTTGCAGCTCTTCGTGCAGTTTTTGAAACTCTATCTTTAGATGCAGCAGCTTGTTTGTTCAAAAAGGCGTCAACACGACCTTTAGTGTCTACATATTTCATTGTTCCTGTATAAAAAGGATGACATGCTGAGCACACTTCAACGTGAATTGAAGAAATGGTTGTTCCAACAGTGAATGAATTTCCACATGCACAAGTTACTGCAGCTTCGTGCCATTGTGGGTGAATTTTTACTTTCATGTGGCTATTGTAACAGAAAAGGGTAATCTTGGCAATGAAAAAGCACGGAATAAATATCCGTGCTTGTGCTTCAGATCCGTGCCTAACGAGTTGTGAGAATTTTCTGAGTCAACCTATCAATATCCAGTGCAATAGATGGATCGGTCAGATAGGCAATAGGTAAGACATATTCTCGGGTGTGATCTGCATATTCTTGTTGTTTTTTCTTCTTCCAAATGCCTTTCATGCTTTGAAGGTTATGCAACCGATCAGCACATTTGACGATTTTTACGTCTTTTTCTGCTTGCGCGAGTCCAGCATAGTACACGTGATCAGGTTTCCTGACCCAACCAGTAATGTTTCCAGTCTTTGGGTCAAATACCGGTTCAACTTTAGATAAAGTAGAAATTGAATTTTCAATTCCTTTTCCAAAAAGTAGTCGAATTACGTCGGCCGGTGTATGAGTGTCCTCAGTCAGATCATGCAGCAGAGCCTTTATAACGACTGAAGCGCTGTTAAATCCTCGCAGTATGAGGAGAACACTTACGCCTCTCACATGCTCAAAATATCGAATTCCTCCATCTCTTGATTGTGTTCGGTGACCATTTTTGGAAAGCCAATAGGCCCTTTGAACTTTTGTCAGATCGCGTTGATTCAAGTGGGGAAGAAGGTCAAAAAAACCTGTCCGATTCATATGTTCTCCTTAGTTGAATGTGACTCGAGAGAATAATTATAAGCTAAAAGGTGTTTTTAGGCAATAAATGACCCTCACAAAAGTTTGTGAGGGTATGGGCATAAAGAATTTATGCGCCTTGTTCGAAACGTTCGATTGTTGCGAGAGACTTCTCGAGATAACCCCGAGCACGGACGACCTCTTCTTCCGGCTTGCCAAGAGCATAGACCAGCATGTACTGGATCCTATTGAGAATTAGTAAAAGCTCAGCGCCTTTACCAATTTCAACCTTGGCTTGGCGAAAATCTGCTCCTTCGCAAAATGCGATTTCTTGATTTACTGTAATGAGAAACGTGTGCACTGAAAGCGGCGTGTTGTCTGCAGTCCAGTACTCAAACGTAACTGCAAGTGTTGTGCCTGATGGCAGACGTAATGGTTTAATGCGAATGTATTCGCTATTCAATCCATTTTGTTCTGCTTCGACGCACAGGTCCAACAACCGGGCCCAGACGTTCATCAAGATCACAAAAAACTGTTGACCATTCTGCTTTGCCATTTGGATTTCCCCTAACTAAATTATCTGAACAGATTGGATTCTCGCTTGCGTGATAATATAACATAAACCAAACCTATAGTCAATTCTTGTTGTTTCTTTTAAGCTCTACAATAATCACTCCGAATATTATCAGAAGTCCTCCAAGAAAATACAAAAAGGTGATTCTTTCATTTAAAAAGAGGAGCGCTAAAATTGTAGAAATGAAGGGGGACAAATAGCCGAATATTGAGACCTCACTAATGCTTAATGTCTTTTGAGCTCTGGCACGCAGGACGTATGCAATTGATCCGGAGAAGAGTGCCATATATAAAACTCCAAAGTGATATTGAAGCGGAAGGATTGCTAAACTTCTGATAAAGATTAATGGGGAAGTTGAATATAAGACAATTGGTAGGAGAGCTATGAATCCAACCATAAAGGACAGACTTGTTAGTGCTATTGGGTCAACATTCTTTTTAAGGAGTTTTTTTAAAATTATCACACTAGTCATGTCGGACAAAATATATGTGCTGATTAAAACATTTCCGCTGATCGACCCGATTCCAACGGCGCTAAAAAGCGGCTCGATTAGGGTAAGTGTTGCTCCAATGAGCGCCACTAGAATTCCTAGTTTTGCTTTTTTTGAAAGATGATCGTGGAAAAGTTTTGAACCAAGCATGACAAGAAGCAGCGGCTCAATTGCAGAAACGAGGGACAAATTTACTACTGAAGTTTTATTTAGTCCTACAAAAAGAATTCCAAGTCCAATAGGTCCTGTCAGAAGCGCATACAAAAGTATTAAAAGTACTGTTTTTTGTGGTTTTCGAAATAGGCGAGTAATCCGTGGCAAAAAGGGAATCGCAAATAAACTAGAGATACTAAAGCGATATATCAAAAAGGGAATTGGCTCAATTCCGCTAAGGGTTGCTTTAATAACTATAGTTGCAGCTCCCCAAATAAACATAGTTATAAGGATTTCTGCGTAGGCTTTTAATCGCGCCGCGTGCATATCTTTATTCTACATGGAGAATTACTCTGAAATGAAGATGGATCTAATATTTGTGGTATCTTTCAAAAATGTTACGGTCACAACTTGAGTTATGTCTGAAGTAATAAGCTTTGTGCGTTTTCTGACATACCCGCCAGTTTTTAAACCAAAAAACTTGGTATTGCTGTCAAGCTTTACTGATATATCACCTTCTTTTGTCGAAATAACCAAATCATTTTTTGTGATACTGGTTAAGTTACCAGTTTTTAGAATATATTCTTGTTGACTAAAGTCAGAAGGCACGACAAATACGCCAAGGGCTAAAATTGCACTTTTTTCGATTCTATCGCTAACCACTGCTACTTTATCTCCAATCGCAACATCACCCGAAGAAATCTTTTTCGCGTCTTTGACAAAACTCCCCACAAGAACATTAGGGGAATAGGCGATTTGATCGATTGTCCCATCATTTCCACGCATTTGTAAGCTATCTGCGGTAAGGTCAGTGACTGACCCAAAAAGGTTTTTCTTGCTCAAAGGAAGGTCTTTGAAACTGAGGACTTGAGCTTCACCCACTTTGTCTCCAAATTCAGTAAAAACACGATATTTCGCAATTCCTAAAGCAGGCGGAGTTGTTGTGTCAAACGTATTATTTGAAACAGGAAAGACAGTATCTGTGGTGTCACTAACTAAAAAGATAAATGAACCATTTCTTACAGTTCCTTTAATAGGGAGGAGTGACAAATCCCAACTGATTGTTGGACCTTGTGGTGAAACTAATTCGTTTTTCACGTTAGCGGTTGAAGTTGTTGGTTCTGTAGATTGAGTTGGCAGGGGTTTTAGTGTTTGTGTGTTAGGGCGATTAGTTAGTTGGGCTACGGCAAACATACCACCCAGTCCAAGGGCTGTTCCGAGTATTAATGCAATCACAATTTCTATTTTCATAAGTTTAATCTAAGCATAAGCTCTTGTTCTCTTGCCTGTTCTTTGGTAGTATGGCGTGACACATGGATATTATCTACTACGGACATTCGTCTTTTAAAATCTCAGGAAAAACTGCAAGTGTTATAACAGATCCGTTTGACCCACAGATGGTGGGTATCAAATTTGCGAAAACTACCGCGGATATTGTCACCCTTTCACATGCTCATCCAGACCATAATTATATAGAAGGAGTTTCAGAAGTCCACAAGATTATTCAAAATCCTGGAGAATACGAAGTTAAAGGAATTTCAATGTTAGCGTATCCCACGTTTCACGATGCAAACAAAGGTGCTGATAGAGGAGAAAACCTTATCTTTGTTTTTGAACTAGAAGGGTATCGAGTAGCGCACTTGGGAGACTTAGGACACATGCTCGATGAATCTCTTTTGTCTGCAATCGGTGACATTGATGTTCTTATGATTCCTGTTGGA
This sequence comes from Patescibacteria group bacterium, assembly GCA_038206135.1. Classification (GTDB taxonomy): domain Bacteria; phylum Patescibacteriota; class Microgenomatia; order UBA8517; family UBA8517; genus UBA5941. The sequence continues at coordinate 86,581 of JBBRBD010000005.1, forward strand.
GGCACCTACACAATTGACGCAGAGATGGCTGCGAAAGTGACAAATGCAATTGAGCCAAAAATGATTATTCCTATGCACTATCAAGTTCCCGGAATGAAACCAGATTTGGCTGAGAAATTAGCGCCTGTTGAAACTTTTGTAACAGAACTCGGCATGAGCGCTGAACACATGAAAAAACTTTCTCTGAAGCCTGGAACACTTCTTCCAGAAGAAACAAAGCTCATTATTTTAGACCGTGCATGAAAGATTCAGGAGTAAGACTTCCACCACATTCAACAGAAGCGGAAGTTTCTGTACTCGGCGCTCTCCTTCTAGATAAAGATGCAATTATTAATATTGCAGAAGCTGTTGACCCGGAACACTTCTACGACGAGCGCCATAAAATTATTTTTGAAGCGATCCTCCAATTGTATGAAGCTCGAACTCCAATTGACCTTTTAACGGTTACTGAAAAGCTCAAATCTCAAAAGAAGCTGAAGATTGTTGGAGGTGCCACCTATCTGACCGACTTAGTTAATAATGTGCCTACAGCGGCGCACGTTGTTCATTACGCGAAAATTGTTAAAAATCATGCGACAAAGCGAATGCTTATGACGTCTTCGAGTAAGTTGTTTGATATGTCTATGGATGAGGGAGTAAGTGTTGAAGAACTATTAGATAAAGCTGAAACTGAAATCTTTGCACTTACGCAAAGAAACATTTCTAAGAGTTTTGTTCACATTAAAAAAGGCCTTGCTGATGCGTTTGATAGATTGGACGAATTACATAAACATGCTGATGGGTTGCGTGGTGTACCGACTGGATTTCGCGACTTAGATGACAAGCTCGCAGGATTCCAAAAAAGTAACTTAATTATATTAGCAGCGCGCCCAGGTGTTGGAAAAACGACATTGGCTATTAACATTGCACAGAACCTTGCCGTTAAACATAAAAAAGCAGTTGCAGTGTTTTCACTTGAAATGAGTAGTGAGGAACTTCTTGATCGTCTTCTGGTGTCACAAGCAGATATTGATGCCTGGCGTCTAAAAACTGGAAAACTTTCAGAAGATGATTTTACAAAGCTCAGTCTTGCTATGGGGGAACTTGCTGAGGCGAACATTTATATTGATGATACGCCAGGGATGTCAATTCTTGAGATGCGTACAAAGGCCCGGCGTTTACAAGTTGAACATGGGGTAGAACTTATTATTGTTGACTATTTACAGCTCGCTAAAAGCAGAAACCTTGAAAACCGTGTACAAGAGGTATCCGAAATTTCACAGGGATTAAAAAACTTAGCTCGTGAGCTTAAAGTTCCAGTACTTGCGTTGTCACAGTTATCTCGTGGAGTTGAGCAGCGTGGAACTAAAAAGCCGATGCTTTCCGACCTTCGTGAGTCTGGAAGTATTGAGCAGGACGCAGACGTTGTTATGTTTTTGTGGCGGGAAGATGATGACAAATTAGAAAATGTCTTTCTAGATATTGCTAAACATCGTAACGGAGCAATCGGACAAATTCAGTTGTACTTTAAGGGTGATCGTATTCGTTATTACGGCATGGAGCAGAAACATTCTTAAGTGATATAATTCAAATTATGAAAATAGTTCGTATACTTTTAGTTCTGCTCGCAGTTGGTGCAGTTGTCAGCCTGGGAGCTTATTTATACAACAAACAAAAGGTAGTATCTGTCGCAGATAACTCAACAGTGGGCATTATCGACTCACGAACTCCGCAGCAAACGCCTTCGGCGGCAGGAGTAACACTTTCAAATACAACTCCATCACGGGAAGTTATCGTCGAAGCTTCAGAATATAAATTTACTCCAAGCACCATAACTCTTAAAAAAGGAGAAACAGTAAAGATTACCTTAAAAAACACTGGTGCAATGCAGCACGATTGGTTTGTAGATGGGATGGGTGGCGCAAACATTGATTTAACCGGAGCTGGATCACAAAATAGCATTGTAATTACTCCTTCTCAAAAAGGAACATTCACGACGTATTGTTCAGTAGGCTCTCACCGAAAACTCGGAATGGTAGGGAAGCTTGTCGTCGAATAATCTTTTTATAACTTCAGTTTATTGTATAATCTCCCAGATCTTGTAAATTTTGTCATAAAGGAGAATTCTAATGGACAGGGTTTTGATCATCGATTACAAAGTTCAGATAAGAGAACTATGTTTAGAGCTTAAGAGCCGAGGGTTGCAAACAATAGTTATACAGAGGGTGCGGAATTCAATTCAGATATGTCTCGACTATTCACCAGATATTATTATCCTGGATCCTCGAATTTTGCATAATGGCGTGGGCGAAGAACTGGTGAGTTCATTAGGTCTTCGTGCTCAACGAGTCCCGATTGTGATTTACACAAACATTCTAGTAATTGAACCATATGTGTCGTGGTTTGAAAACGGTGCGGACGACATAATACCAAAGAGTTTTGGGGTTAAGGAAATCGTTTCACGGGTAAGAAGTATCTTAAGGCGATCTCCGAAACGTATTGAAGAATTGCTGCTGACACATGGAAATTTAGAGATCAACCTAAAAACACAGCAAGTCTTTAAAAATGGCGGATTGATTAAGGTAACTCGTACTGAATTTGTGTTACTGGTCGAACTTTTGAAAAACAAAGAACAGACGGTTTCAAAAAACGCATTGGCAACACATGTGTGGCCACACAGAGATACGTATGACATCGATTATAATATATTGCGAGTTTACCTAAGTACTTTAAGAAGTAAAATTCAAGATGATACTTTAAACTCTTGTAAGATCATCTCAAACCGAGGCTTGGGATATTTTCTAACCTGTAAGTCATGAAATAGTTAAAACGGTGGCATGCAGGCCACCGTTTATTTTTATCTTCGCTGTTTTATATTTGAAAAAATATTTCCAACAGTAGGAGCAAGAAGTAGAATAATAATGATTACTGCGAAGGCGACTAATGCAAGTGTTACTACATATTCGACAAGCCCCTGATTATTATCTTCACCTGGATTGTACAACACGCCGTTTCCTCCTTATGAAAATATCAAAGTAGTATAACAATTTTTTTAGTAAAGTGTACTTAGATTGAAATCTAAAAAGTATTGCTCCATAATTAAAATATGAGGTTTAAACGGTTCTTTATAGTTGTACTCGGTGTTTGTATTGGAATCGTCCTGATATTTTTCTCAATACAGTCTTTTTCCAAAAAAATTCAGATAACTACTATTGACCACAGTATTAGTTCATCAGATAACAGCAGTATCGATTTATTTGTAAAGAATGCACAGTTTCCAGAATCAAATGGGTACACGACACTTATTGATAATAAAGACAATGACGTCCAGGTTTTTAAATTGAGTTATGGAAAGCCAAATGACTGTCCTGCTGGATGTTTTTATAGTGAAGCAACAGGATTAAAGTATAAAAACAAAATTGGATGGATTTCTATAAGTAATTACGACAAGTTCGACATTTCCAAATTAACTTTTTTTGATTTTGAAAAAGGCGACTCATATCTGTATTCAGACCAATTCATGTCTGAGCTGAAAGAGAAAGATGACAGAGTATATCAAAATTCATATTTAGCACTTCTTGCAAAAGACAAAGACGTGCCTGTGAGTGTTCTCCTTGGAATTGCAGAAGTCCTAGATACATACATAGAGCCGAATATAGCAGAAACTCTTTTAAAAAATTCTGCTGTTCAAAATAATAAAGAAATATTAGAAATAATTTCAAAATTACCTGTATACAGAGGGGATGCTTACGGCCCAGTACGTGCAAAAGCAGCTATTCTTTTAAATCAAATAAAATAAGCAGTTCGAGCTTTTTCAGGGAGGGAGTCGCTTCTGAAATTTTTATATTCAATTATTTAGGGTATACAATAATGAGACAAAATTTAATACGTTTTGTTTATTTGTGATAGCGTTTGACCCTACCGCGATATAGCGTGACTCGAGTATTACCTGTTCATTTTTTTGTTGACTGCTATTTAGATGGTATTATACGGGTGACGAATTAGGTTCATATCACATGAAAAGGAGCTAACAAAGTTGAAAAAAGTCTTACTGATAGAAGATGACATTCATTTATATACTCATCTTCAAGAACGGTTGTCAGAAGAAGGTTATGAGGTCCTCGTAAAAACAGACGGTGAATCAGGTTTAAAGCTGGCCAGTGAGTGGAAACCTGACTTACTAGTACTTGATTTGATGCTGCCGCTGCTTGATGGATACAGTGTTTGCCGTGCAATTCGTATAAACAAAAAGTTGGGTGATGTTCGTATACTCATTTTGTCGGCTAGGGGAACTGAAGTGGACAAAATTGTCGCACTAGAAACTGGCGCTGACGACTATATGGTGAAACCTGTCCGCATTGGTGAGCTATTGGCTCGAATGCGCGCACTTTTAAGGAGACGGCAAAAGGAAGTGCTTTCGTCGATATTAACGTCTGGACCGATTGTTTTGTATGTTGAAAGCCATAAAGTTGAGATTGATGGAAAAGAGGTTTCCTTTTCTCTGAAGGAGTTTTTGATACTTGCTGAGCTTATGCGAAATAAAGGGATAATCTTATCTCGAGACTTGATCTACACAAAAGTCTGGGGAGACGATGCATTTGTAGATAGACGAACTGTTGATGTTCATATTCGCTGGATACGTCAAAAAATTGAGGAGGATCCATCGATTCCAAATAGAATATTAACAGTGCGCGGATCTGGATATCGTTTTGAAGAATAAACAAAAGAAAGCAAACTTTTTGTTTCTCAAGAGAAACACCATGAGGTGTTTCTTTTTTTGTGCTATATCGGTATTAGTAAACGATTTGGTAAGATACAAGTCATGAAGCTTGTACAGGGACAAATTCAATATATAGAGTTTCTTTCGAATGACCTAGAAAATATAAAAAAATTTTATACGGAGGCGTTCAATTGGAAATTTACTGATTATGGTCCTCAATATACATCGTTTGAAGGCGATTATATTGACGGGGGATTTACACCTGGCAGACCGATAAAAGGCAGCATACTTGTCATCTTGTATTCAGATGACATTGAAGAAACAAAACGAAAAGTTCAAGAGGCTCGAGGTACTATTGTTAAAGACATTTTTACCTTTCCAGGAGGCAAACGATTCCACTTCACTGATTCTGACGGCAATGAGTTGGCCGTTTGGTCGGACAAATAATTAACACCAGGATTTATTCGACAGAATGAACAGGTTGGTCTCAGGTGATGGCTTTTACTATACTTAAATTTGCTAGGTTATTTACTACGCTTATCTGCATTCGGTCTGATGCAAAAACATCACCTTCCCGTAATGAATGATTTGAATTGATTCCATCTACTAATTCATTTATTTTTACAATTGAGCCGGTGGTAACTTCCTTTTCAAAAATAACCAACACATCTAATGTATTGCGAGTTTCAAAACGTGTACGCAAAAAGGGGCTGATTTTATCTTGAGACATTTTTCCTCCTAGGGAGATTACCCAAAAATGCAATCACTCTTTAGATTAACGAGTGTTAGTGCCGAGGAGAGGACTTGAACCTCCACAAGTGTAACCTTACACGATTTTGAGTCGTGCGCGTCTACCATTCCGCCACCCCGGCATGAATTTGATTATAGCAAATCAGCTCATTATAATATATATAGGCTTAATTTAAATGATGCTTTGTGTATATATTCCAAATTGGTAGAGGTGGTAAGCAACACACAAGGGGCGAATGTATGCTCATTTATTTTTTGTCTTTAAAAATGTATTCAATTGACCAAATGGGGGTGGGAGAGCTACAATACGGGCGCTATGATAGTTGCAACAGAACTCAAAAACAACGTGGCTTTTTTGGTAGAAGGGAAGCCATGCAAAGTTATTAAATACGAGCATCAAAAGATTGGTCGTGGAAGTGCTTCAGTTGTGGTGACTTTTAGAAATCTTTCAACGGGAAAACTTGAAACAAGAACCTGGGTTTCCTCTTCAAAATTTGATGAAATTCATACACAAAAAAGACAACTACAGTATTTATACAAAGACACAGAAAATGCACTGTTCATGGATTCTGGAACCTTTGATCAAATTGAGATTCCATTGAAAATTTTGGGAGATGACATTTTTTATATGAAAGAAGGAGAAGAAGCTGCAATTTTATTTTGGAATGACCAAGCATTGTCTGCAGAAATTCCTCCAAAAGTTACTTTGAAGGTTGCCGAAACAGATCCAGGAGTGAAAGGAAACTCTGCAAGCAATATTTACAAACAAGCGACTTTGGAGAATGGAATGAACTTAAAAGTGCCACTCTTTATCAAAGCTGGTGAGGAAATTCGAGTTGATACCCGTACAGGCGAATATATTGAGCGAGCTTAAAGCTTCTTTACTTCAAAATCCACCAAATCGATGCAGCTGAAACTGCAAGTTGAGTGAGTATCCCAAAAACAGGACCCGCATCTGTTTGAATTGCTTTTTGGAATTTAATTGATTTCTCCAAAAAATTTGTCTTTTGCTTTAGGAAAAAATAAGGGGCTTCGATTACATCAGGAAGGATTGCCGCAAATGCACTAAGCGCAATTGTTATTGCAAGCATAGTGTCGGGGAGTGCACGATTTACAAAGAATGCAGTAAGCGCTAATGAGAGTATGCCGTCTATCAGGATAATTTGTTTTGTCTTATATGTAATTCCGCCATTCGTTCTCATTTCAGTGTTCAAATGAGGATTCCAGTGGGGGAGCATATCAAGCACAATATGACTCCCAAGCGCAAGAGGGATAGCCAAAAGAGGATGACCCGTCTTTTCAGCGAGTGCAATACCTACCAACACATGGGGAGCTTCGAGCATAGTATGTTAGTATGATATACTCCCACTAAATTTTATGTCAATTTTTACGCTCATTTTGCAAATTCTCGGGAGCTTGATTTTGTTTCTTTTCTTCTTTTGGCGACGACTTCGGGAAGACTTTGATTCACCTGTTATTTTTAGGTCTGGGTTTATTATGGTTTTAGGTTTTGGCATTGGCCAAATCGTTTTTGTAAGTATCGTTCCTCGATTTTTTCCAGCTTCAAATATCTTTAACTACGCAGGTCTATGGTTTTGGGGAGCAATTTTAGGGTTATCAATAGGATTTATGATTTCACAGAAAGCTTTTCGTCTGCCGTTTTATGAAACACTTGAAGCAGCAATTGTGGGATTTTTATTTGCGAGTCCAATTATTACAAAGGAATGGATTTTCTCGATTGCAATAGTAACAATCTTTTATGTTTTGAAATTAAAATATAAATCATTCAATTGGTATCGGTCCGGAAAAGTTGGCTTTGCTGGTCTTGCGACCATGGGAATTTTTTTTACAGCTCGAAGTATTCTTGCTTTTATAGGGAGTACCATGTTAGTCTTTACAGGTATTGGAAAGGTTGAGGTGGTACTCTGTGCAGCTTTGGCATTTTTGAGTTTTTTTGCAATATACGATTTATCATGACAACAAAAGAATCATCAGTTCGGTTTCCAAAACAACTTCTTACTCCAATAGGCGATTTTCTTTCTGCTCAATTAAAGAAGCTTGAACGCACGGAAAAAGTTGTTGAAAAAGAAGATCCTTTTCAAGACCTTGATCGCAATATCCAGAGTGCAGCGCCTGACGCAGAAGCTGAAGAGCAAGTAAGTCATCTTCGCTCAATTGCATTGCAAGTACAACTTTCCAGAAAAATAGTACAAACTCGTCGCGCGCTTTCTCGTATAAAAATTGGAACCTATGGAAGCTGTGAAAATTGTCACAACATGATCGACACTGATCGGCTTATGGTATATCCGGAAGCCACTTTATGTGTAAAGTGCGAGCTTAAAGTAGAAAAGAAAAAGTAACTCCATGAATTTAACTCCGAAAGTTCTTTGTGAAACTTCACAATATTTAGCAATTTCCAAACCTGCATTTTGGGTGGTAAATGAAGCCGCGACTGCTCATGGAAATCAAACTGTGCAAACATGGATTTCAGAAAATTTTTCATTTGAATTATCTCAAGATGATAGTCACCGAAATGGGATTGTACACCGACTTGATAAAGAAACCAGTGGAGTACTGTTGATTGCAAAGACTGCTTCTGCCTTTGAGATATTACAAAAACAGTTTTCAGATCGGCTTACACAAAAAGAATATCTAGCGCTTGTACATGGAGAGGTACCAGGTGGTGGCACGATAACTGCGGCTATTGCACGAAATCCAAAACATCGCACAAAATTTGGAGTAAGCGTTATGGGACGAGAAGCACAAACGAAGTTTCAACTCACGTCTGTTTACAAAAAAGACAAAGCAAATACTTTTAGCTATTTAACGCTTTTTCCAAAAACGGGGAGAACCCACCAAATTCGAGTACATATGCAGTATATC
>JBBRBD010000006.1:0-62774 GCA_038206135.1 Patescibacteria group bacterium
TTTCCATTTGGTTTCCAATTACAAATACTCTGGTGGGCTTGAACTTGTAAGATTTTAACTTATTGTAAAGTTCATTAAAATCGATAAACGTCCCTGCTTTCCTTATATAACAAAGCACAATTGTTTCTTCATCGTATGCCTTTTTGGGATTAATAAGCTTACATTTTAAGATAAAGTCAACGACCGGAATGCTTGTATGAGTTTCGTATGTTACAACTTCTACAGTTTGATATTTAGTCTCAACGTTCTTTCCAAGAATTTCTTCTTGGTAAAGCGTCCAAACATCAGGAAATTCATCTAAAGAAGCCTGCATGAAAAAATGTGTACCGAAAGCCTTATGCAAACTTAGCAGCATTATAGCTGACCCTTTCATCTCGCCAATCTTTTTTAATGCGGTATCTTTATCGACGACGTCCTGACCGTATATTTTTATAAGATCCTCTGCCATGTAAATGACATAAGCAGGTGAGTACCAAAATCTAGTCATATCAATACTCATAATGAATTATTCATTTTCGTTATCTTGAAATAAATCAGTTACTTGTCTAAATACCTTTTTATAACTTTCATTTTCTGATGAATCAGTTACTTTCAATAACATCGTGGTCAGAAACATCGAAAACATGGTTAATCTAAAGAGTGTCGTCTTCATAATATACTGGTCAAACTTAGGACCAAGTACCATGGTTGTGGCAAATTGTTGGGGATTACTATTATCTAGCCCCATTTCTTCATGAACTAGGTCAAAGTCATGGTGAGCCAAACGATTTGCTTGTTTGTACACAATGTCATAAATATATGTTGTTAAAAAGGTTAAAATCGAATTTTCAAATAAAAGGAGAAGACGAGATGCCATGCACTGAGTTTGAGACTCCAGATCAGTTGCTTTTTGGACTTATCACAATGAACATGTTAGATGTACTTGATGATGCAGGTTTAACATCAGAAGAAATGTTGATGTATTTGAGTAAAATGAATGCAGGTATATTATCTGACTCGGTTAACCGCAATATAATATCTTTGGAACAAGCAAACAACGCAGCTGCATATATCACAGGAAAGGCCTTAATCTCACTAAATCAAATGGGAAAGTCGTCTGAAGAACAAGTTAAATTTATAAGTCAGATTTATGGACACACGTTTGGGTGGGTAGGTGCCGTAGATAAAGAGTTAAGTGTAAGTGGAACTGCAATCGATCCATTTCTTAAGCCAGAAAACAGGGGCTTTTTAGATACATGGATTAGTCACAATGGTACGCAGTCAAATGTGAAAATATCCGATGGTCCAGATCGCGGTTTACATTGGTGGATCGATACAAAAACCCAGTCACAGGGTGTCACATTGGTCACTCGTAAAGTTGAAGGAAAGTTGTACAGAGGGACGCCTGTTGAGAATCCACAGCAAATATACAAAAAGGAAGAACATTGAGGTAAAAACTGTTGGGTGTTAGAATATAAAGTAGTCTAACACTCAACTTAATTAAAATTATGAAATTTAACTTATATAAATCAATACCAGTTAATTGCTCAAAAGAAAATTTAGAGTTCATGAAATTTGTGACTGATTTATCAGAAGCGATCTATCTTTTAAGGAAAGATCTTAATGCAGAAAAAGATGGGAGAGAGACAATAAGACAACTTTCAAATGCCTATTCATATTATTGGAGTCAACCAGATTTAAGCATTCCACCCAAGGATTTATTTACTGGAGAATATTCTAATGAAATAGTAAAAGTGTATGGCTTTTTCCATGATGCATGGGGTTACTTTGAGGTACTTAATCTCCCTGAAGGGGGAGGCGGTTACAGACCCGATGATATCGATGCAGACGCTGAGGATTTCTTAAACAAGATATCAGAAAGTCTCAAGATGATAGATTCTTCCTACGGAATAAAATAGTTTATTAATTATTTACTTCTTAAATATCCGCTAAATTCAATAAAGGAGAATTCAATATGAGTGGACAAAGTGACCATTTTGTAAGAGAGTCCATGGCTAAACTACTGAAGTATCTTGCAAGATATAATTCCGAATATTCAGTAGATGGTAAATTGCCCAAGGCGTATGTTTGGAGACCTTATAGATTCGCGTTAAAAGATATCGTATTGGGTAGGGTTGTTATTAGACATAATCGAAATGACAACACTGTTGATGTGGCAGTCTGTTTGTGTGAAGATCATCCTGATTTTGAGGACCACAATGGCACTAAGTTTGTATGCGCTTTCTTGTTGTCGGAAGCTTTTATGTGCGGTTCATCAATGACAATTCGTTTTGTCAAAGAAGAACAAGTAGAAGGAGAGACGAAGCTTCAACTCGACAAAATGCCAGACGCGATCATTGAGTATGTCAACTATCTTGGCGTAAAGCTAAATCACATAAGTGACGCGCGTATTACACCCTGAAAACTAGCTTCATAAATGATATATTACATGCGCAGGAAGGACACTGAGTAAAAGGAGTTTGTCATGAGTGCGGGGACAGTTCACAGTTGGGTGCCAGATGCAGGTTTCATTCTTTCTCGATTTGTCATCTGCGCAGTTATAGCTGCGATTTCAAGTGCAACACTTTTCGTTGAAGGTCAGTCAAAGACCGTATGTATAGCAGTTGGTTGTTGCCTTTTACTCCTGGGAGCGTTTCTCGAAAGGATTCAGTGGTCACAGCAAATCGATAGCTAAAATTTCGACTATATTCACAGGAAGGAATACCGTTTGGTATTCCTTTTTTTTTGATATACTAAATTTATGAAAGATTCTGCCCACGTTCTTCATACAACACAAAGAGATCGCTTTAGACACTTTAACTTTCTGCTCCTTCTCCTGCCTTCAATGGCTTTTGTTCTGGTCCTTTCATTCTTTCTCCGAAATAAATTTGCACCCATGGGCGCAATGACTCAGTCTTCAGTTTCAATGGAACGAACAAAAATTACGGTAAAAGACACAGAAGTTATGGTCGGGCTCGCCAAAACAGAAGCACAACACGAGCAAGGTCTCTCTGGTGTTACAACACTTGCCGACACTGAAGGGATGCTGTTTGTATTCACCACAAAAACTCACCCCCCATTCTGGATGAAAGACATGCTTATTCCACTCGACTTTTTGTGGATTTCGGACGGAAAGGTAGTTCAAATCTCAAAGGACGTTCCAGCACCTGCATTTGGAACTCCTGACAATCAGCTGAAACTTATTATTCCAAATGATCCGATAAACTATGTCCTTGAAGTAAATGCAGGATTTACAGATTCACACCAAATAGAGGTAGGGGACAGTGTTACAATACCTTGATGGCGAGTGAATTTGCTCATATTCATCTTCATACAGAATATTCGCTGCTTGATGGGTTAACCAATATTAAGAAGCTCTTCGGTCGTGTCAAAGAAATGAACATGGACTCAGTTGCCATAACGGATCACGGAGCCATGTACGGAGCCATTGAGTTTTACAAAATGGGTTTGAAAGAAGGCATTAAACCCATCATTGGCATGGAAGCCTATACCACTCCAAAGGACCACACAAAGAGAGAAGGAAAAGAAGAGCGTCAAATTCATCACTTGCTTCTTTTGGCAAAAGACGAAGAAGGCTACAAGAACTTAATGAAAATTAGCTCCATTGCTTGGCTTGAGGGATACTATTATAGACCTCGGATTGATCGCCCCACTCTCGCCAAATATTCAAAAGGTTTAATTGTCACCTCAGCGTGTCCAGCGGGAGAACTAGCTGAAAAAATAGTTGACAACAATATGGAAGAAGCCCGTCAAACAGTACAGTGGTTTTTAGATGTATTTGGAGAGGACTACTATTTAGAGGTACAAAACCATGAATATGCAAAGTTTATAGAAAGTGCCCCAAACCCTGAGATTAGAGCTGAAATGTCCAAAATGGCAAACATGGAGAAGGTTATTAAAGAGGGGGTTATAACACTTTCTCGTGAATATGGCATCCCTATTGTTGCAACAAACGACTCCCACTACTTAAACAAAGAAGACGCAAACGCCCAAGATGCACTTGTCTGCGTGGCTACGGGAAAACAAGTTACAGACACGAAGCGTATTCGTTTCATTGATTGCCCGAATTATTATGTAAAGTCTGCTGATGAAATGAAAGAACTGTTTCCAGACCTTCCCGAAGCCATTTCAAATACGGTGAAACTCGCCGAAAAGTGTAACTTGGAAATAACTACACTGGGCAAATGGTTCTTTCCGAAATACGAAGTTCCTGACCACAAAACTGCAGAAGACTATTTAACAGAGCTTGCAAACACTCGTATTCACGAGCGGTACGATGACATAACCCCAGAAATAAAAGAGCGGCTCGCATATGAGCTCGATATTATTATCAAAAAAGGATACGCTCCATACTTTTTGATTGTCATGAGTATGATGAACTGGGCAAATGAAACGGGGATTATTACCAATACTCGAGGCTCCGCGGCCGGAAGTATTACGTCATATATTCTAGGCATCACGACTGTTGACCCAATTCGCTACTATTTGCCGTTTGAGCGATTCTTAAATCCATATCGCCCAACTCCTCCTGATATTGATTTTGACGTTGCTGATAACAAACGCGATCAAGTTATTGCTTATATGGCAGACACCTATGGAAAGGAAAAAGTTGCACAGATTTGTACCTTCGGGAGAATGCTTGCCCGGGCTGCTGCGCGTGATGTCGCCAGAGTATTGGGATATGACTACGCAATTGGAGACAAGATTAGTAAGCTTATTCCACCACCAAAGCAAGGGTTCCCCGTTAACATCGCAAAAGCCTTGGAAATAAGTCCAGAGCTCAAAGCCTTATATGACTCAGATCGTGATGCCAAGAAAATTTTAGATCTCGCAAAACAAATGGAAGGTAGTGCCAGGCACTTATCAGTGCACGCGGCAGGAGTTGTCATTGCTCCAGAAGAAATTACAAACTTCACTCCAATTTTGAAAGAAACAAAGGAAGGCAAAATCATTACGCAGTATGAAATGCATGCAGCTGAAGACGTTGGTTTAATTAAATTTGATATCTTGGGTATTCGAAATCTTTCAATTCTGGGGTCTGCCATTGAGATCGTCAAAGAGCTCCATGACGTCACCATTAACTTAAATAAGCTACCCCTTGATGACACCAAAACCTTTGAAATGCTCGCGAGGGGCGACACCATGGGTGTATTTCAATTGTCGGGAGGGGGAATGACTAAGTACCTGATGGACTTGAAGCCTAATAAAATTGAGGACTTAATGGCAATGGTAGCTCTCTACCGCCCGGGGCCAATGGCTGTAATCCCAGAATACATCGCCCGAAAAAATGATCCAAACCTAGTTTCATATTTAGACCCGCGAATGAAAAAGTTTTTAGGGGCCTCATATGGACTCATTGTCTATCAAGATGACTTGCTCTTTTGTGCGATTGATCTTGCCGGATACACCTGGGAAGAAGCCGATAAATTTAGAAAAGCTGTGGGAAAGAAAATTCCTGAGGAAATGGCCGCACAAAAAGACAAGTTTGTTGCAGGCATAATCACAAATGGACAATCTGCTGAATTTGCAGAAACGTTGTGGCAACTGTTTGAACCATTTCAGTCCTACGGATTTAATAAAGCACATGCCGCAAGTTACGGAATGGTTTCATACCAAACTGCATATATGAAGGCGAACTATCCGGTTGAATATATGACTGCTTTAATGACTGCGGAAAGTGGAGACTTAGAGAAAATCACCGAAGCCATTAACGAATGTAATCGAATGGGAATAACTATTCTCCCGCCTGACATTAATAAAAGTAAAGTTGGCTTCCACGTTACAGACATTGAAACTTCACTCGGGGGAAAAGGAATACTCTTTGGTTTTTCAGCCGTTAAAAACGTGGGAGCTGCCGCTATTGATGCCATTATTGAAGCCAGAGCCACAGGACCATTCAGTTCTTTTATTGATTTTTGCCAGAGAGTTGACGGGCGAAAAGTAAATAAGCGGGTATTTGAAAGTTTGATTAAAGTGGGCGCCATGAGTGCATTTGGAAATAGGGCATCTCTATTGGAAAGTGTTGAAGAAGTCAGAGCAAAGGCAAAGCCCGTCGACAATGGGGACCAGATGGGACTTTTCTTCGAAGAAGAAGCCGAGAAAAAAGCAGCAGCTCCAGTAATCACCCATACCTTAGACGTAAAACCTGAGTTTTCAGAAAGCGTTTTAATTGGATTGGAGCGGGAACTCATGGGTTTTTCCTTGTCAGCCCCACCGGTTTCCCAGCTGGTTGCTGAAATATTGCCGTACAAAACGCATGCAATTTCTCAAATTACCCCGGATGATTATCCACGGGAACCTGCAAAAATAGCTTGTGTGATTTCAGAAGTACGTATGGTTATCACAAAAAAGAACTCATCAGAAATGGCATTTGCAAAAATAGATGATGGAACGGGGATGCTGGATGTGGTGATTTTCCCAAAACTCTATGCACAAACAAAAGAGTTGTGGGTTGAGCAGCGCCCAGTTCTCATAACGGGAAAAATTGAACTTCGAGATGAAGCCGTTAATATGCTTGCCGACTCCATTGAAACGGTTGAAACAATTAAAGGGAAAGGTGGAGAGCTGAAAATTTCAATTCCCATTGGAACAGAAGCCACAAAGCTAAAAGCATTAAAGGAACTCCTGGAGCAAAACAAAGGAAACCAAAAAGCACTGCTTCTCTTCGATGGCACCAAACAAGAAGTGGTAATTCCCTTTACTATCTCTTGGAATCAAGATTTGTCTCGTAAAATTGCATCGCTTTTAGCTACAAATAACCAAAGCAATTAGTTCCCTTCGAATTTACGTCTCAAGAATAAGGTGAACTCTTTTAATTCCTGTTGGTATAAATGAAGTTCTTTCTTCTTCTCAGCTTTAGTTCGAGCGTCTTGCATAAATTCTCCTACAAAAGTGAGCCTCGTAAATTGAAATACATTTCGAAAAACAAGCATATGCTCATATATACACACATGTTCTTTGTAAAATTCATTGAGCAGTTTCAGGACTGGTTCAATATCATTCTTCAAAAGAACTGAGATTTCTTGTAATGTATCCGTATATTCCTTAAATATCTCGCCCCTCATCACCTTACGGCTAATTCTACCTCTAGTGTCTTCCGCTTTTTTCAATTTCTCCTCAGCACTTTTTTGCAATTGCTTGTATTTCAATGTCTCTTTTGGATTAAAATCAACCCACGGCGCAGCAACCCCATGATCAAGATGTCCTTCACATGAAGCAGCAGTTTCAATACCAAGCAAATTAAAATAGAGCACTGTTTCAAAGACTAATGGGTCTATTGGTCTGCCTAGTTTATCTCCTGTTTGCTCGAGTTTTCTTTTGATACGCTTATATAGAGCTTGTTTCTGTGTAATCATGTATATAGTATATCTCATCGCTTGCGAACACACACTCATTTGAGGTACAATACAACCTAACATGGCAATTACAGCAATCCACAAAGAAATAACTTTCGGTGTCGGAGACATTATTAAAGTTCACCAACGCCTTTTTGAGGCTGCAAGTGATAAAAAGGGAACAGCAACTGGTGAAATTAAAAGTCGTATTCAAATTTTTGAAGGAACCGTTATTGCTATTCGTGGAAACGGAATGGGCAAAAGTGTAATTGTTCGACGAATTGGAAACCAAGGAATTGGCATGGAAATGATTTTCCCTCTTTTTGCTCCAACTATTGAAAAAGTAGAAGTTTCCAGATCCGGATATGAAGGTTCACGCCGCGCAAAGCTCTATTACATCAGAGAAAAGAGTAAACGTGAAATTGACAAGATTTACAGACGTAATAATGTCAAAGAAAAGCCTACAGAAGTCGCTGCAAAACCTGCTAAAAAAGCTGCTGCAAAGAAAGTAACCCCAAAAAGCGAGTAAGTGATACACTCACCAGGTGAGGCTCACTGTCATATTCTCATTATTAATAACTAGTTTTTGTTTAGTATTTTTGCCCCACACCACTTTCGCCCACGACTCCTTTGTCACCATTGTTAACCCCGTTCGAATTTCAGCCTACACAACGGATGTCTCAAAAAGCATTCAAGCGCAAGCTGCAGTTGTTGCAACTTTTAATTTTCCCGCGACTTGGCTTCTAACCCCTGAAGTACTTGATACCCCAACAGCCATAACAGAACTTAAAAAACTTCCCACAACTAACGAACTGGGACTCTTCCTTGAAATTTCAGAAAAACTCGCAAACGACGCACAAGTTTCGTATAAAAAGCCAGAACACTGGTATCACCCAAATGCACTGTTTTTGTCAGGATACACACAAAGCGAGCGCATAAAGCTCATCGATACACTCTTTAAAAAATTCAAAGAGCAGTTTAGATATTTTCCAACTTCAGTCGGGTCGTGGGGGACAGATAGCTTTAGCCTTTCATATATGCAAAAAACATATGGAGTGACCGCGAACCTCATGTGTACTGACCAATATGCAACAGATAACTACCAACTCTGGGGACAATTCTGGCAAGCTCCGTATTACCCTTCAAAAATACACGCAGGAGAACCGGGAACAATAGAATCAGAAATACCAATCGTTGAAATGCAGTGGGCTCCCCGCGACCCCCTCCATGGATATGAATCCAGTTTATATAGTACCCAGGATTACTTTACCGTAAAGGACAACTTAGGAATAGATTACTTTCAAAAACTTATTGAGAGTTATCTATTTGATGAGCATAATTCATTCGGACAAGTTGTCGTCGGACTTGAAGGCGACTTTAACCCTGAAACGTATTCACAACACTTCAAAGAACAACTTACGGTTGTTTCAAATCTACAAAAAGATAAAGGAGTAAAAGTCACCAACATGAAAGATTTTTCAAGTTGGTACAAAAATAACTTTAAAGTTACCCCACCAACTCATTTTGTAACAAAGGATCTACTCGGGGGGCCTGTAACCACAGAATGGTATGAGTCGACAAGCTATAGAATTGGAATGAAATACGAAGACAAAAATTCTCAGCTATCCATCTTTGATTTTAGAGTGTATGACCCAAACTTCATGGAGTCTTACTACTTGTTCCCAAACAGACAAAACACGCTTTCCCTGGTAATTCCCAGTGTCATTGACACAAAAATAAACCCCTCAGCAGTTTGGAACCTTAATGTATCGAGACAAGACATTGAACTTTCCCCCACAGGCATACTCATAAAAAAACAAACTGATGTTCCTGCAAATATTAAAGACTCACCCCTAATCACCCTTTCCACAAACAATGAAAACACCACGATTACCCCGACTACATGGAATTATGCACCAGAGGGACAATCAGTAAAATATCTAAAACCAGAAGTTAAAAGTCTTCTTAACTCTCACAAAGTGCAACTCATTTTATTTTTAGGACTCTTACTGCTTCTCTTTATTTCATTCAAAGGCTATAGAAAAATAACAGTAGTACTCATCCTATTCGGGTATTTATTCTTCCAGTCACAAGCATACGCCTCATATATAGTTCTCCCCGGAGAGCTGCAAGCTCTACAGTTTTTACGAGCGCAGCCAGAAGGCCGCGTTCTCACTAAAGGAACTGTTTGTTTGCAATGCGCCTTCCAATCTCACGACACTCCTGCAGCTTTCACCGGAGAGCGACGCTATGTCACTGATATTTCAAATAAAAAAATTGTCACCGATGACTCCGTGTTTACCGTAGACCGGGAGCACATTCATGAAGCTTTTCAAAAAACAGGAGCCACTTATATATACCTGGTAAAAATAGGAGACTACATTGAAAACCTTCCCTATTCACCAGGGGACTCAGGAGTCAAAAAAATATTTGAAAATGCAGACGCTACCATTTGGCAAAAAGAATAAAATTTCAGCTTGACATACGATTATAGGTTTGATATATTTCGTGCATCAGAGCCTATCGTCTAGCGGTTTAGGACGTACTGTTTTTCTTAAACCTTCGGGTTAAGAAGTAAAAGACGGGTTCGAATCCCGTTGGGCTCACAATTTCATCATGGTTCAGCGCGACCCGTAGGCTCGTGCAGAAAAGCCCGATGTGGCTTGCTAATCGATCGTCGAATTGTTCGAAATGTCGTTTTAGAGCCTGTAATACACTATTTTTACTCCCAATTTTACCCTGAATTTAAGCCACGAGAAGAACACCTATCATAGGTGTTGAGGTTATTTCTGAATTGTTATCACTCTTTTTGACAAAATGAACTTTGTTTTTATGAATGACAATGCTTCTTGCCGTTCTTCAACTGTCCCGATCTGGAGAATGTGTAAAAGGTAGTTTTTCGTCATCTCATTTTTATCTGCTGAAGTCTGTGGGATTCTGTTAAATTCCCCTAAATGACCATCGATAAACTCCTGATGAAGTACTTGGGTTTTAAGTCGATGATAACGTTCTATATCCTCCTGAATTTTCCTCGTTACTCCAGTGTGATTAAATTTGATTTTGTCGATATTAGCGATTAATTGCTTGATTAAGTCATTTTCTGTAATATATGGCTCGTCACACTCATAGTTGAGTGACCTACCGCAGTGATCATAAGTATGTTTAACAAATCCACCGTGTTTTAATTTCCTAAGTTTCTCTTCAGCCGTTACACCACCTCCGCATCCACCACATTTGAAGATACTTTTGAATGGGAAGATTTTATTTTTGTATCCTTTATCAGCAAGAAATGACTCGTCATACTTAGCTAGTAGATCCCAATCAAACTCACCAGTATTTTTATTGAGACGAAGGTTTAATTCCTTCTCTTTTTCAAGATCAGGAATATCGACATAGACTACGGGTACTGTCTTATATTCAAGTGCTTTAGCTACTTCCCATCTAAAGTGTCCACCAATAATGATGTTCTTTCGGTCTGTAGATGAATTAGCGATAACTGGGTCAACAAAACCAAAACGCAGTATACTTTGCTTTAGTTGTTCGCTAGCGACATCATCATGTTTGCGAGGATTGTAATCCGCTGGGATTAAATCGTTGATTAGTACTTCGACCGTTTGGATGGGTATATTTTTCATAATTTAACTAAATCTATCATGGGTTTTTGAAAAACTTGTTTATCAACCCCCTTGACAACGGAGTTGTCACGGAGGGGGGTATTGATGTTCGATTAGGCCGTTAAATAGGACTATTCTTAATATTTGTTTTATTTTCTGATGAATTTGAAAATACCCCTTGACAAGATTTTGTAGAAGTAATCCTTCGGGCTGTAATATCATTAAAAATGATGAGTAACAGTATAAGGACATTTATCAACTTAATAGTGCTTGATGTCGTAAAAATGTTTCAGGAAGTGTATAAATTACCATAAATAGCTTAAAATACGGGCATGAAAAACGAACGGCGAGAATTTGAAGGCTATTTATTTACTAGAAAAGAAATTGAACCAATTCCAAACTTGGTTGTAGCCTTAGAAGGTCCTGTATGCGCTGGAAAAACTACGGTACTAGAAAGATTAAAAGCCGATGGAATTTCGATAATTCAGGAATACTCTGAATATGTCGATTCAGCTACAAGAGATTTTCCTAATTTTCCTCCAAAAGACGAAGAGTCAGCAAAGGGTAGTTTCAAATTTTTCTTTGATTTGGAACTAAAAAGACACTCAGATTTGAATAGACAAAACGGTAAATTTACTGTCATAGATCGTAGCGTTTATACACTATTAGCTTTTGAAGTTGGCGCATCAAGATTAACTGGAATTGACATACTACCATGGGCGATTGAATATCTTGAAGAGCATAAAAATGAAATAATTATTCCAGAGCATGTTGTCTATATGGATAACTCCGTAGAAGAATCTCGCAGACGTGCAGAAGAGGGAAAAATTAGGATTGCCGAGTTTCTACTGACTGATGAGTTTAATAAGGGATTTAGGAGTTTCTTTTTAGCGTTAAAGGAGAAAGCTCCAAATCTCATAGATATCGTTGATGCATCTAGAGAACCTGAAGATGTTAGATTTAGCGTCAGTTCATTAATAACTGGCAAGGATACGATTTAGAGCTGGCACAAAGCCTTTCACAGGTTCTATGTGTTCATACTTTATACCAAAGCTCTCTATTGTCTGTATGTCGTCTGAACTATCATCCACGAGAATACTTTCTCCGGGCTTTAAGTTGTTTTTCTTCAAGTATTCTGAAAAAAAGATGCTTTTTCCATCTTTATCTACATCCTTTTTCATTCCGCCTAAGTAATGAGAATTTAAAACATCATCAAACAGGTCGTCAATCTTCAAATATCTTTTTGTCCAACGAGTAAAAGAGTCCATATTATCTGTTGCTACTACAACCTTTGAACCATTCTTCTGTAGCTTTTTAATCAAACCCGGGACATCCTTAGATACAAATTCCATATTCATACAGCTATGAATAAATTCATCAAATACATCTGAATAAGCAAGTTTACTTTTGTCAGATATCCTTCTAATAACATCTTCGGATTGAATTTCACCTTTCATCCATGGCTTAAGTAAGCCTCTAAGTTGTCCAAATAAAGTATTTTCTATCGTTGAAAACATTTTGGGATCAGTTTTCTCTAAATGTCCCCAGAATTTTGAACCCGAAAGCGTTCCATTCCAATCAATAAATACTGTTTTATAGGAGAGCTTATTCTTCTTGGAAGTATGGTTTATCTTTTTGGATTGCTTCATCTATTGTTTGTTTAATGTATTGATTAAAATATATAGCATGTGTCTTCTGAAATAAAGAATCTCTTTTCCCCTTATCAATCGCTGATGACTCATCATATATATGAATTGAATAACGATCAACTACAGGAATAACAAACGCATTAAATTTAGCCATCAATTTAGTAACCAAAGATGTTTCTTCAAACCCATATGCTCCAAAATCTCCACTACATCCATTTACAGCAATCGATTGCACTTTCATTGAAGCAAAACATCCACCCAACACCATATTCGGTAAAACCCATGGACCTAGTTTTCCACTTTTAGGCCAGTCTTTAAGATTGTTCGTCTGCTTTAATAATCTG
Organism: Patescibacteria group bacterium; assembly: GCA_038206135.1. GTDB lineage: Bacteria > Patescibacteriota > Microgenomatia > UBA8517 > UBA8517 > UBA5941. The sequence continues at coordinate 12,942 of JBBRBD010000006.1, forward strand.
TACTCTGTATTTGCGAACCTTTCATCTTCATCTGAGCCTTTCCATGATTTTTGATAAATACAGTGGTCCCTAAAGTCATTTGTTATGTCAAAATTGAAATTATCTTTGTTCTTGCCTTCAACAAAGTTGAATAAACAAAATGTTATGCATGATCTACCCTGGCTTATTTGATTAAGATGTGTTTTAACCTGATTTTTAATTAATTCTGGGTAGATAATTACGTCTGAATCTATGAAGAAGATTAAATCATTCTTAGTTTGTTTTAAACCAAAGTTCCTTGAATAATATCGACCTTTATTTTTCTTGATATTTAATACTTTGACTTCATTAGCTAAATCTTTCTTAATACTTGTAATAGCTGTATACTGGATAGATCCATCATCTACAACAATTATTTCAAATAAACCGCCAAATTTTCGAGCTGAAGTAATAACTGATTTCAGACATTCGTTAATAGTATTATTCGATTCAAAATAAGGTATTACGATGCTTACTGAAAGTTCTCTCTGCTCAAAGTTGTCAGTTAGCTTATAGTTATTATTAAAATTTAAGATTTGTTTTTCTAATGTTTTAGTCATCTGTTTTTGGCTTGTGTATTTCAGATTTGTCTATTTTTGATCTTAGCTCATTAAATATTGAAAGATATGGTGGAATGCTGTTAAAAATAATTACAGGAACACTCAATAATAATATATAGACCATTTCCAAATAATTCTTATTGTTGTAATTCCAAAAGAAAATTAGATATTGAAGTGGACCATATATGAAAATAACTAAATAGGATATTGTTATTAAAATCAAATCCGTAGTTATAAGTGGAGAAGCTAACAGCATAAGTACCAAAGGTCCTGATATTAGCCACGCTAAGGCGGAAAGAAGTCCTTCTAGTGTAAAGAGAAGTGGTGAGATGAGACTTTCAATTCCAAGCTGTTTTTTATTTTTTGCAACATACTGTAAATATGAAATATTTTTCATTGGCCCCCAGAACCAAATATATTTTTGATTCCACGACCCCCTTACTGTCTCAGGTGAATCAGCATACTCTAAAAACGGAATAGCAAAGATTCTATACCTCTTACTCCTTAATAAGAAGCCTAAAAACAGATCCTCTGTCATTGTTCCTGTCGGGAACTTACCAACACTTTCAAGCACAGACTTCTTTATTATCAGTCCATGACCAACAACATGAGCATAAGCATATTTTCTGAAGAAAACATTATTAGATATGGATTGTCTTAACAACCTTGCTATCTCGTGAGCAAATGTCCACCTGCTTTGCAAAATGGCTGAAATTTTCAAAAACGGATTAAGATCATTGTAGTTTTTAGTAAATACTGCTGGTTGCTGGAAGATTTCTGATTCATTTTTCTGTACTGATCTTGAGACATAATCAAATGTGTTAAAGTGCGGACGTGAGTCAGCATTATATATAGCTATGTAAGAATCTTCTTTGATTTTATCAATAGCGTAATTTAATTGATGAGCCATTTTCCCTTTTGCATCAGGATAGTTAATAACTTTTATGTAACCAGAATACTTATTGTTTTTAATAAAAGACTCTACTAATTTTTGAGTGGATTCACCGTTAAATTTCTTACTAAATTCCTTTTGTGTTGTAATAACAATAATTTTTATATTTTCCCTTCGAAAGTGCTTAACAAAATACTCTAGTGTGGCAATGATTCTTTTTTGCTCTCGTAAAACAGGAATCAGAATATAAAACTTTGTTTTAGAATTCTTACTTAACTTTGATTCTGAAGAAGCTTTCTTCTGCCAATTAATTGAATTTAATAGAAAATATAAAGTAGATAATCCTCTTGCTAAAACAATGGCTAAAGTTATTTGTAAAATAATCATAGAGGTATAATATTTGATTCCCAAACTTTCTTTTTCAAAGGATCTAGTCGATCTGCTTTATCTGACTCAAAGTTAAGATCAACAGTCATAAGATAAATTAAGTCCCAGCCGATCAGGAGAATACGGTGAATTTCAATCATTTCTTCTGTTATCCACTCTGAATTATATGACTTTAAAAATAGCTTTTCCTCTCGCTTAGTTAAAAAATGTAGATATATGAATTGAGAAAGATCGCAAGTAACAATATCCCATCGACAGTCAGCCCAGTCAATTATCATTATTTCTCCTTTTTTTGTGCGTACAATATTAGTATCATTCAGGTCTCCATGTACAAGAGAACAATTATCTCTTGTGAAATTAATTTTTGAATTGAGTTTTTTCACTTTTTTAGTTATTTCATTAATTGTCGTTTGAACTGTCCTGTTCACAAGATGTTTTTTTGTTTCCTTCAATTTCTCAAGTGGCTCTAATATAAAAACTTTCAATATCACCAACGGATTATATACACCATCAGTGAGGAGGTTGTCTTCAGGAATATGCTTGTTTGTCAGATTCTTCTGTTTTCTTGCATAATCATGAACCCTACTAAGAGCCTCAGCTGTGTCAATAATAAACTGATCTGTCTTTTTATATATTTTATGAAAGTTTACTTTCTCTTCTAAAATTAGACTGGGTAGAAGTTCATTTGGAAAGTGCAACTTTAAGTATGGACTTGGAGCTAAATTTATATTGGAGATAATTTTTTGTGCCCAATATTCCTTATCAAGAGTGCCTCGCCTCTCTGCTGGAAGCCAACGCAGATACAACAAACCCAAATCTAATGTTGAGTGTATAGTATCACGAAAATAATCTGTCCATTTATATTTATCTAATTTCATCAAAATTTGTTAATTTCCATCCATTTTCTTTTATTGTTTTGATTAATTTCACATCTCTTAACACAACCACCTGCATTTGTCTCTCAACAATATATGAACTATTAAGTGACTTGTCCGTTAGTCCAGGATGTAAGACAAATTCTGTAACCCCTTCAGGAGCTTCATGCATAATCTGGATTAAATGATCAATGTTAATCTGTAACTTATCGTAAAATCTAAACTCAGTGTGATTTGGGTGAGGAACACTTATAGGTTCCAAGTCTTTAAACCACCTAGTTGGCAATGAAACTTTTTCGATGTATTCTCTAAAGCTTTGTACGAAATTAGGTATTTGGTAAAGAGGATGGTGAAAATTAACATGTGCCGGATCTGACCTGAATTTATGCTTAAATAATTCCAACTGCTTATCAAATTCAGCAAACATCTCGTCGACTATTTCACTAGGCAAGGGCTCCTTGTTTTTATATGCCTTATTTATGATTCCAGATTTGCCAAAACTTTTGCTTTGATTAATAAAATCTCCCTCTCCTGAAACGTTTAAATGAATTCCAATAGAAATTCCTTTATCTGTTGCCTTCTTATATGCTTCGTCAACACAAGAACTAGTCACCATTAGACTAGCACTCTTAACCAGAGTTGAACATTGCAGGATTCCATTGGTGGTCAGTGGTGAAAGACCAAGATCATCAGCATTAAAGATAAACTTTTTCATGCAATCATATTATATGCTTTTGTGGCCAAAAAAGCCTCTGTTATGTGGTAGAAGAAATAATATATCACTATAATTTTGAGACTCGCTCTTTTTATAGTGTCTCATTTGTCTCGTTTAGCCTGAAGATGATACACTCAGAAAGACAGTGGTTATAAACCAAGTTTGCAAGCTTTGCTTATGGGACTAAACGGTTCCAGACCCGTATGGCTCAATCGGACTGTAGCTCGGTGGAATGAGCACTTGTGCATAGACGCAAGAGGGCGTGGGTTCGAATCCTACCAGTTCGAATAGGCCAGAAGTGGCCCACCAGAACGATCCCCAACGGTTGACTGGTCGAGCGTTATTGCTGGACCAGTCAATGAAAATTTTTGAGGGCAGGACAACAAACTGCCCTTTTTTATTTTAAACGTTTGACAGACTGGGTTTTAGTCACTATAGTATCCTTTCTGTCCTCGTAGCCAAGTGGTAAGGCATATCCCTGCAAAGGATATATCAGCGGTTCGAATCCGTTCGAGGACTATTTTCTTGGGTATCGTAAAGCTGGCCCCCCTCTAGCTTTATCAAGATGCCACAATTGGGTGTACATAAAACATGTACACCCTTTTCTTTTGCCTTAAAAACCATTTGCACTTTTGTGTTTTGTTTGGGGTATACTGATTTTACACATGTTGTTGCCTATCACAATTCTCGGAATAGACCCAGGAACTGCCACAACTGGATACGGCGTTATTGAATTTACAAAACAGGGGATAGAACTTATAAGCTACGGCCTTATCTCAACAGACAAAGATGGCACTCCAGAAGTTAGACTCGCTGCAATCTTTGATGAAATGAACACCCTCTTTACTAAATACAAGCCACACGTTATGGCTATCGAGAAAGTTTTCTTCTCAACAAACGTAAAAACTGCAATTCGAGTCGGACAAGCACAGGGAGTGATGCTTTTGGCTGCAGCACATGGCCGTGTACCAGTTGCTGAATATGCCCCCGGCACTATAAAAAAACAGGTCACCGGAAGTGGGAGAGCTGACAAAAAAATGGTGATAAAAACAGTACAAGACATTTTTGGCTCTAAAGTAAAACCTGAAAAAGGTGGGAAGACTCATTTTGATAATGCAGCCGACGCCCTCGCCATTGCCATGTGTCACGCATTTAAAGAGCGCGATAAAGATCTTGTTACGATATAATAGGCGTCACACATGTTTGGAAGAAAGAAAAAAAAGCGCGAAAAAGTTGATTGGGTAAAAGACCCAGAGATTTTAGTGAGAGTTCACGATCTCGCTGACAAACTTCATTTAGATTGGATTCAAACAGACAAAATATATGCAATTCGCTCAACTGGTAGTGCTGCAAAAGCATATGCTCGTATTTGGGGAATGAGTAGGGTTTGGCAGATTGCCGCAAACTTGCCCGCTGTGTATTGCATTGAGGTTGTCTCCCAATATTTTGATAAATTGTCCGTGACAGAGCAAGACAAAGTACTTTTGCATGAACTCGCTCACATTCCAAAAAACTTCAGTGGCGCCCTTGTTGCCCACAACCACACCAAAGGGGGATTCCATGACAAGCTCCATGAAATGCTTGCTGATTACAAAAAACTTAAAAACTAAACTTTCTTGAAGTGGTGTGACTTATAGTGTATAATTTACCCTCAGGCATATCATCAGAAAGGTTCGTACAGATGAACGACGAGCAGAGTAAAATGTTTGCAAAGATTGTTAGGCGACAATTGGCGTATATGCTTCTCCTATTATCTTTTGCAATATCTATCGCAGTTGCCGGGATAAGCTTGATTGTAACCAGCGACGCAACACCAATTCTTGCTGCAATCTCGATTGCGGGTCTCATAACAGGTTTAGTATTGAGTGTTATATAAAGTATTCCGCTAGTTTTTCGAGCGGCTCATAAGCCGCTCTTTTTTTATGCTTTGATATACATAGTTTATAAAATGCTTGCTGACTACAAAAAACAGAGGCGTTAGATTATTTGAATAAATACATCTTATAGTGTATAATATGCCAGTATTTAGCAGATAGGAGGATATCGTGCTGAACCATGCAATGCATTTTTCGAGTCAGGTGAGTCAAGCGGCTCAAGACACTCCAGAGTATCTTTTACGCATATCACTGGCTGGAATTTGTACAGTGACGTTTATACTCTTGGTTCTTATTGTGTATTTGATAAGAACTTCTAAGCGCTAGTAAGAGCAATTTGACGAAAAGAGGTAACGGTATGAATGATGAACAGTATAAAGCATTTGTCCGTATTGTGAGAACAGAAATCGGCAATGCATTCACGCTATTTGGAGTTCCATTAACACTCACCTCTGCCGGAGTGATGCTATTGGCTTCTAATAGTGGGTCTGCAGCTGTACACGAAGTTTCAGCGGTCTGTATAATAATGAGTACAATTGGTATTTCATGTCTTTTAGCAGCAGCAATTTTGAGAATTATCTCAAAACAATAAGTAGACTCATTGTGAGCGGCTCATCAGCCGCTCTTTTTTTGTGCCTATAAACATTTCATTAAATGGTTTGCAATTATGACGGTCTGTTCAACTTTTAACATATTGATAAATAACTTGAAAAACAACTGAAATGCCCTATAATTGAGTGATCGGTTAATTGGAGGCTTTGTGTAATGCAAACGAATGAACCTTTGAATCAGGAGACTGTCGCTCAGATCCGCAATATTATTCGAACAGAAATTCAAAATGGCAACTCTCGCAATGTCGCTTTAGATGGAGTTTCTGACCTTGTTAAAGGCTTAATCTTTTTAATTGTAGTCATACTTACGTACAACCAGCCGAATTTGGGTGAAGCTTCGATAGTATTTCTCGTATTGATGATTATCTCCTTTGTACTGGGCGTTCTGAAAATCGGGTTGACTATCTAAATCTGTTTATGCGAGGGCTTTAGGGCCCTCGTTTTTTTATCCTTTGATATACTTACTCCATGAAAATAGTTTGTGTTTTTGGTGAAGAATCCTTGGGTTCATACAAACGCTTCTCTCATATTGTTGATACAACAAAAAAAAGAAATTGGGAACACCTTGATGTTCTCCCCACACACTCCTTGTCGGAAGTCTTGGCCAGTGGATCACTTTTTTCAAATGAGCGCTTGATTACGGCACATGACGCTCAAAAAATCTCAATTAAGGACTATGAATGGCTTTCAAAACACAACTCAGAATATGAAGGCAGACTGTTACTCTACTTTCCAAACACTATTCCAGCAGCTGTTAAAAAACTACTTCCAAAAGACACGGTCTATGAAGAATTTAAGCAAAAAAAAGAGCTCTTTATGTTTTTAGAATCAATAGAACCAAATAGAGGTCAACTACTCATAAAACAATTCCATAGAATTATTGAAACAGATGCCCCGGAGCTTGTTCTTGCAATGCTCGGGCGTCACGTCAGAGACTTAGCTTGGGTAAAGTCAGGTAGTATTGGCCTCGCGGCACCTCCCTGGAGACTGCAAAAGTTAACCAGACAAGCCCAGAAGTTTTCAAGCGACAAGCTAAAGCAGTTTATACATGATTTGTCGGACGCTGACATTAAAAGTAAAAGTGGCGGGGGAGACATTACGCTTCTTTTGGACATTATCTTCATTAAGTTGTAATATTCGAATATGAAGATTAGCCAGACAATGTTTCGCGGATATGACATACGCGGCATTGTTGGACAAGATCTTTCGTCAGATGTCATGACAACACTTGGCAAGTCGTATGCCACCTTTCTTCACAGACGCCAAATTCGAGAATGTGTAGTCGGAATGGACATTCGTGAAACTTCACCCGTGTACAAAAATGCATTTATAAAAGGACTTGTTGAAATGGGTATTGATGTCACTGACTTTGGATTGTCACTCACACAAATCATGTACTTCGCTCAATACCGTTACTTATCAAAAGGAGGAGCAATGATCACCGCTTCTCACAATCCCAAAGAGTTCAATGGATTAAAGTTGGCCGTTGGCTTTTCGGATACGCTCATCACCGAAGAAATACAAGAGATTAAAAAAATTGCAGAAGACGAAAGTTTTGAAGGATGGGGAAAGACAGGAAGTGTAAAAATAGATGATGTGTTTCCCGCATATAAGGCCGACCTCATGAAGCGCACGCAACTTACTGATAGCGGACTGAAAGTGGTGATTGATTCAAGCTGCACAACAACAGGAAAATTCCTACCCACAATTCTTCGAGAAGCAGGATGCGATGTGGTTGAGAAAAATACAAATTTAGATCCAAGTTTTCCCCTTGGTACTCCAGACCCTACTGAAAAAGAGATATTAGAGCGTCTTGCCTCTGAAGTATTGGAATCAAAGGCCGATCTTGGTGTAACCTATGACTCAGATGGAGACCGATTAGGAATCGTCGACTCGCTCGGAAGAATTATTTGGAATGATGTTTTGGTGGCGCTCTTTGCAGAAGATATTTTGCATTATTTACCCGGAAGCCCGATTGTATTTAACACTCTGTGTTCAAAAGTAGTAGGGGACACCATTGAAAAGTTCGGCGGAAAACCAGTGATGTGGATGGTTGGACACAGCTTTATTAAACAAAAGGTGAGAGAAACAAGAGCTCCTTTTGGCGGTGAGCTTTCAGGACACTTTTTCTTCATGGATAATTTTTACGGCCACGATGACGGAGCCTTTGCAACCTTAAGGCTGCTACAGTACTTAAAGCGCACAGGGAAAACGTTAGCGCAAGCTCTCGATGATCTCCCCAAATATATCGGTTCTCCTGAAATTAAACTTGGCCTTGCTGACGAAATAAAATTTGATTTTATAAACACAAAATTAACTGCTGACCTTAAAGAATTGATGCCTGAGGCTACATACATTGACATTGATGGTATTCGAGCTGACACAAAAACAACAATGGCTACAATTCGTGCGTCACAAAATGGCCCGTATATCACCATTAAGTTCGAAGGAAAAACACAGGAAGAATATGACTCTCTAAAAACAAAAATTCGGGACCTTCTGAAGAAGTATCCCGAAATCGATTGGTCAAAAGGCTCGAACACTCACGCTTTTGATTGAACTTCTAAATTCAATTCATGTAACAAGAGATCCGAAAAGAACGCTAAAATTTTCTGAGATGACTCGCTGCACTCCACCCAGGTTTTAACACATGCTCGGGGAATATTCATTAACTCCCCTTCTGGTGTGATTCGATAAATTGCTGCGGCCAATACATCTGCCGCATTTTTACTACCGACTTTTGTATATGATTGTCCCCGTAGCCAGGTATAAATCCAATCAGAACAATTGACTGTGTGTTCCTGAGCAACTTCATTTCCATTTAATCGAAGTGCCAACTTAAAACTTGATAACATCACTAAGTCAATGTCCTGTGACACAAAGAAATAAGCATATTCAAGAACTAAACGCTTTGTATCTGTGTCCAACTCTTTTGCGAAAGCTTCCATTTGCACGAACTCCTTATTAACTCAAACACTTGGGACAAATTGTATCTCACTTGTGTTTTAAAAACAAATTGCTGTACTATAAATTAATGCCAGATCCAGTACTTGATACTATTCATTTTTTTCCTGATCAACTCCGCAGTAGTTGGACTGCAGTGACTTCTTTGCAAACGAGTATAGACTTTTCAACAATACTAAATGTAGTCGTTTGTGGAATGGGAGGCTCTGCTCTTGGGGGGAGAATTGTGCATGCGCTTTCTGCAGACTCTCTGCATGTGCCAATCGAAGTCGTGAGCGGTTACCATGTACCATTTTATGTCGGAGAGCAAACACTGGTGATTTTGTCTTCATATTCAGGAACCACAGAGGAAACATTAAACGCATTCCACGAAGCATATGAGAAACGCGCACAGCTATTTGTTATTACAACAGGAGGGCCACTTTTAGACCTTGCCAATGAACACCAAATTCCCGTTTACAAAATTAACCCTGAATTTAATCCTTCAAATCAACCCAGACTTGCACTTGGTTATGCAGTCGGAAGCTTGATTGCCCTTTTCAATAAAGCCGGATACTTAAGCATAACGCAGGATCAATTTGAAAGTGCTATCCAGAAAGCCGTTAACTATTCGCACGAATTTGATTCTGAAACACTTGATGAAAATAATGAGGCAAAAAAAATCACCAATGTACTTGGTGCAAAAATTCCTGTACTCATAGCGAGCGAACACTTATTTGGCGCAGTATACGCATTTAAAAATCAATTGAACGAAACTGCAAAAACGTTTTCTGCAATTTATGACTTACCTGAGCTGAATCATCATTTGCTCGAAGGCCTACAGTTTCCAACGGACTTAAAGGATCACATTCAATTTGTATTTTTTGAAAGTGAGCTGTATTCGGACCGAGTTAAAAAGCGATACGGAATAACAGAAGAAGTTCTTAATAAACAAGGTATTGAATATGTTAAATATAATGTGAGATCCATGGACAAGTTGTCACAGGTACTTGAAGTGCTTACTTTTGGCAGCTTTGTACAATATTATTTAGCTGTAAAAAACAATGTAAAAATGATGGAGATTCCCTGGGTTGATTACTTCAAAGAGCAAATGGGGAAAGACTAAAAGGAGTAGGTGGTGTAGTCACACTCCTTACTCCTTATTTTTTTTGCTAAACTGCGAATGGTTTATACCAGCGTCCAAGGTAAAAGGTATAAACTGCGGCAGCTACGTATCCTGAAATACTGCCTAGAAATAAAGCAACAACTACTGAAATTAATCCCCAGACAATTGCTGCACGAATCTTTCGAGGTGGCGATATTTCAAGCGGCACAAACACCAACAAAAAGTAGGCTTAACTGACGGATCCAGTTAACGCTGTGGGTGCATCCACCACACTAAATAGTAATATGACCACACATGCATAAATAGAAATCACAACGACATTCCGAGTCACAAGTATCTGTTCTTTGGTCACTGTAAACTCCCAGTTAGCTTTTTATAAATACTGAATAAGTATATTCTAACCAGTACAAACTGTCAAACTATAAGACACAAAGCACAAATAACTCATAGGATAGATATATATAGTGATATGCATTCATTTACACCCTTGCATGGCACACTAAACCGCTTTACTATGAATATATGCCAACTGCTCATCCTCTAATCGCATTCTTCAAAGACATAGACAAACACGATATTCCACTGGTCGGAGGGAAAGGCGCAAATCTTGGAGAAATGACCCAAGCAGGATTTCCAGTTCCTTATGGATTTGCAGTGACTGTTGTGTCTTATGATCGATTCTTAGTCGACTCAGGTTTGCGTGATGAAATTAACGCATCTCTCAAGGGCTTAGATGTTGAAGATTCAGACGAACTTGACCGCGTTGCACGTCACATTCAAAGAAGAATAATTGCAGCAGACTTCCCACAAGACGTAGCAAAAGAAGTAGTCGCGGCTTATAAAAAGCTTTCAGGATTCATGAAAAAAGCAACCGTTGCAGTTCGTAGTTCCGCAACGGCCGAAGACTTACCAGGAGCAAGTTTTGCCGGACAACAAGCAACATTTTTAGATGTTAAAGGAGACGAATCACTTTTAGTTAACATCAAAGAATGTTGGGCTTCACTTTTCACTGCTCGAGCAATCTTTTATCGAGTACAAAATAAAATCAACCACGACAAAGTTAAAATCTGTGTCATCGTTCAAAAGATGGTGCAGTCTGAAGTTTCTGGAGTCATGTTCTCAATTAATCCTGTCACAAACGAAAAAGATCGCATTGTAATCGAGTCAGTCTGGGGACTTGGGGAAATGATTGTACAAGGCGCTGTTCTTCCAGATAAATATGTAGTTCAAAAAGAAACATTCTCTATTCTTTCAAAAGAAGTTTCTGATCAATCAAAACAATTGGTTCGTCATGGAAATGGTACTCGTGAAGAAGAAGTACCAATGGCATGGCGCGACAAACAAAAAATAACTGACAAAGAAATTGTTGATCTTGCAAAAATCGCAAATAAGCTTCAAGAGCACTATTACTTTCCGCAAGACATGGAATGGGCAAAGCAAGATGGGAAACTATACATCACCCAGACTCGTCCAATTACCACAATGGCTGCCGTTAAAAAGTCGAGTGCAGCAGGAGCCGCTGGAGTAGGACTTGATGTCACTCCATTCTTGTCAGGTGAACCTGCAAGCCCTGGAATTGGCTCCGGACATGTCAGAATTTTGAAGTCTCCAAGTGAGATTGATCATGTACATCCTGGAGACGTGTTAGTAGCAGAAATGACTTCTCCTGATTATGTGCCTGCTATGAAAAAGGCGTCTGCAATTATTACAAACGAAGGTGGATCAACGTCACACGCCGCGATCGTTTCTCGTGAACTCGGAGTTCCTTGTGTTGTTGGAACTCGAACTGCAACCCACGCCTTGAAAGAAGACCAAATTGTAACAGTAGATGGTGCAAAAGGACTTATTTACTTGGGAGGAAAGTTGCCAGAAGCTGACGCAAAGCTCGCAGCCGCTGCAAAGAAAGTTATGAAGAAAAAGAAGCGAGTAAAGACAGCTACTAAGATCTACGTTAACTTGGCCGAACCAGAACGCGCAAAAGAAATTGCTAAGAAGTACGTTGATGGAGTGGGACTTTTAAGAGCTGAATTTATGATTGCAAACATTGGTATTCATCCAAAAGAAGCAATTAAGCTAAAAACTCAAGACAAGTTTATTAAAAAACTTGCACACGAGCTTGAGATATTTTGTGAAGCATTTTATCCACGTCCCGTAACTTATCGTGCAACTGATTTTAAAACTAATGAATATAGAGCGCTTCCCGGTGGAAAAACGTGGGAACCAATTGAGCCAAATCCTCTGCTCGGATTTAGAGGAGCATTTAGATATGTGGCAAATCCAGAAGTGTTTAACTTAGAGCTGCAAGCTATTAAAATTGTTCGAGAAAAGTATAAGAACTTGAACCTGATGATTCCGTTTTGTCGATCTCCACAGGAACTTGCACGAGTGAGAAAATTAGTTTCAGCATCCGGACTATTTGAAAGCACCACCTTTAAGTTTTTGATGATGTGTGAGCTTCCAGTTAACGTCATTATGCTTGAAGACTTTATTAAAGTTGGTATTGATGGCATTTCAATTGGAAGTAATGACTTAACTATGCTTCTACTGGGAACTGATCGAGATAACTCTGAAGTAGCACAAGCATTTAATGAGCGCGCTCCAGTCGTTGATTGGGCACTAAAACGAGTAATTAAAACTTGTAACAAATATGGAATCACTAGTTCTATTTGTGGACAGGCGCCATCAACATATGAAGACTTAGTTGAAAAATTAGTTAACTGGGGAGTAACTGGAATATCAGTAAACCCGGACGCAATCGAGAGAGTTCGAGAAGTAGTCGCAAAAACAGAGAAAAAGATTGTATCCTAGGTAAAGAAGTCTTCTATGGCAAAAATACATAAAATATGGGCGCGCGAGATTTTGGATTCACGAGCCACCCCAACGGTTGAAGCCGCGTGTCAACTTGATAATGGAATAATTGCAGTGGCTTCAGTACCCTCTGGAATGTCTACGGGCTCGCATGAAGCTTTAGAGCTTAGAGACGGGGATGCCACAAGATATTGGGGAAAAGGAGTATTAAAAGCAGTTTCTAATGTAAACAACATTTTAGGGCCAGCCGTCGTTCAATCTCAAATTGATGTTGATGATCAACAAAAACTCGACACACTTCTGATTCAATTAGACGGCACTGAAAACAAATCAAAGCTCGGCGCAAACAGTATACTGGCTGTTTCTTCTGTTATTTTGAAAGCTGCAGCGGCTGCAAAAGGAATGCCAATTTACTCATGGGTACAACAGCTTGCAATTACCCACGGATTAAACCCCAGAGTTCACGCACCAACCCCACTTTTTAATATGATTAACGGAGGACTTCATGGAGCGGGTAACTTAGATTTTCAAGAATTTTTTGTAATCCCTGCAAGCTCAAAGACTTACTCAGAAGGACTTCGGGTGGGAGTCGAAATATATATGACCATTGGAAACAATCTAACGCGCCGTGGAGCCATTCACTCAGTTGGGAATGAAGGGGGATATGCACCAAACTTATTCACCAATACTGATGCCTTGGAAATTCTTGTTGAGTCAATCAGAGAAGCTAATTACCAAGTTGGACGAGATGTCTTTTTAGGGCTCGACGTTGCAGCAGACACCTTTTATAAAGGAAACGTATATACCATTCGTGACAAGTCGACGCCACTAAACGAAACCGCCATGATTGAGTTTTATAAAGAAGTGAACAACATGTATCACTTGGCAGTTTTGGAAGATCCACTCTATGAAGACGGCTGGGAAGGATGGAATAAACTCAGGGAAGCTTTTGGAGATCAAATGACTATAGTGGGGGACGATCTCTTGGCCACAAACCCAAAGCGTGTTCAAAAAGCAATTGAACAAAAATCATGTAATGCAATCCTCGTGAAACCAAATCAGATTGGAACAATTACAGAAACTCTAAATGTTATTAAAATGTGTAAAGATGCAAATTGGAAAATTATTGTTTCACATAGGTCAGGGGAGACAAATGAATTTATGATTGCTGACTTTGCAACGGGAGTGGGAGCTGACTACGTAAAGTTTGGAGCTCCTGCCAGAGGAGAGAGAGTTGCAAAATACAACAGACTTTTGTCCATTGAAGCAGAGCTTGCCATGCAGCAGCCACAACAAGCAGCTCCACCTGCAGCCGTATAATGGTGTTTTTCCTCCATGCTACTATATCTATATGAACGATAAATTTGCCATGCTTGTTGTGCTTGACGGATTTGGTATTGCACCTGCAGGATCCGGAAACGCAATGAGTCAGGCAAATATTCCAAACATCAAGGGACTTATGGCCGGGTTTCCTCATACGCAGCTTGGCGCTTCAGGCGAGTCTGTAGGGCTTCCGAGAGGAGAAGTAGGTAACACTGAAACGGGGCACTTAAACTTGGGGGCAGGACGAATTGTATATCAAGACTTGGCTCGCATTAATATGTCTATTGCCGATGGCTCATTTTTTGAAAACCCAATATTAAAAAATGCAGTTGAACACGTTAACAAAAACAAGTCTAACCTGCACTTAATGGGGCTTGTTGGAGCGGGAGGTGTTCACAGTAACATTGAGCACTTGTATTCAATACTTCACTTCTGTGCACAAAACAAGCTCACAAATGTATTTTTACATGCCTTTACTGATGGCCGTGACTCACCACCAAACGCGAGTGCTACGTATTTGGCACAAGTGCAGGAAGTTATGGCTCGTGAAAAAGTGGGACAGATTGCGTCAGTCATGGGCCGCTATTGGGCAATGGACCGAGATCTTCGATGGGACCGAACGGCAAGAGCATATTTTGCATTAACCAGAGGAGAGGGCCACTTATATAAGACAGTCAAAGAAGTAATTGAGGACTCATATTCAAGAGGTCAAACCGACGAATTTATCGAGCCCTCGTTAATTTCAAATGCAGCAGGGGTCCCCATTGCACAAATTAAAAATGGAGACTCTGTTATATTTTTCAACTTTAGAATTGACCGACCCCGGCAGCTTGCTCGTGCATTTATGCTACCCGATATTGGCTCAAAAATGGACTTTGACCCATACACAATCAAATACGAAAAGAAACACGTTGTTGAACCCAAAAGAGCAAACATTGGCTTTGATCGCGGAACACTTTTGAAAGACCTCTATTTTGTGACCATGACTGAATATGAAAAACCGTTAACACAAGTTGGTGTTCATCCCCTGTTTCCACCTGAACAAATTACCATGCCTCTCGGCAGAGCAATTTCCGTAGAAGGCCTTCGACAACTACATGCTGCAGAAAGCGAGAAGGAGAGATTTGTGACTTTTTACTTTAACGGGCAGCAAGAACAACCATACCCGGGAGAAGATGTTCTGATTGTACCGTCCCCAAAAGTCCCCACCTATGACTTGAAGCCCGAAATGAGCGCCCGAGAGTTGACCACCGCAGTCCTTGATAAACTCAGTCACCAAAATGATTATTCGTTTGTTGTCATTAACTTTGCTAATGCCGATATGGTCGGACACACCGGGAACCTGCAAGCTGCAATAAAAGCCATTGAAACCCTGGATGAATGTGTGGGAAAGCTTTCGAGCTATGTACTTTCCCGTGGAGGGCTCATGATTGTGACAGCAGACCACGGAAACGCTGAACAAATGATTAATTTAAAAACGGGAGCGGTTTCGACAGAACACAGCGACAATCCCGTGCCCTTTTTAGCAGTTTCAGAAAGCTTCAGACAACACCCTGAAATGCTGACCTCTGGAATTTTAGCTGATGTAGCTCCAACAATTCTCGCGTATTTGGGTCTCGAAATCCCCGGCTCCATGATGGGCCGTAACTTGCTCTCAGACATTACGCATACTACAATGCCCCAATGAAGAAAGAGAAACTCCCTGAGTGGGATTTATCCCGTTTTTACGCTTCTCCCAAAGACCCAAAAATAGTGAAAGACATGGAGTCGCTCACGAAAAAATATTCAGCATTCCAAAAAAAATATAAAGGTAACATTAAGTTTCTTTCCGGACCACAAATAGAAATGCTCCTCACTGAGCTTCAATCACTAGATGACACGAGTGAGCGCCTAGGCTCCTACATAGGTCTGCTTTCAACAACTGACACTATAAATGCAGAATACAACAAGCTCATGCAAAAAATTCGTGAGTGGAGTACTGAAGTCTCTCAAAAAATGTTGTTTGTTGGCCTTGAATGGAAATCCCTTCCCGACAAAATTGCCAAACAGAAACTAGAAACAATAAAAAACCCGCTCTATAAACATTATTTAACTCATGTCAGAGAGTTTGCCTCATATGCATTGAAAGAAGATGTTGAAGAAATAATTTTAGAAAAAAACATAACCGGCGCACAAAGCTTTGTACAACTGTTCAATAAACTTACCTCAACCCTTACATACGAGGTGAACAAGAAAAAACTTACCCAGTCTGAAGTATTAACGCGTGTCACAGATAAAGACAGATCAGTGAGAAAAGAAGCTTCAGAAGCAGTCACTAAAACACTCGCCTCACGAGAAATGGAACTGACGCATATTTTTAATACCCTCTTAACCGAAAAAATGCTTTCAGACAAACGACGCGGGTACAAAACCTGGCTTACTGGTCGCAACTTGGGAAACAAAGTTTCAGACACCATCGTCGACAACTTAGTAACCAGTGTCACGAGTAGATACACAATCGCTGAAAAACATTACGCCTTGAAGAAAAAACTGTTACAGCTTGACGAACTATTTGACTACGACCGATATGCGCCGCTGACGGTAAGCACTAAAGAAACAAGCTTTAGCTGGCACGAAGCACAAACCCTCGTTACAAATTCATATGCATCTTTTAGTCCAGAAACAGGAAAAATAATTGACGAGTTTTTCACTGAAAAGTATATTCATGCAGAACCACTTCCCAATAAGCGGGGAGGAGCCTTTTGTGCTTCCACGGTGTCTTCAGCTCATCCCTACATCCTTATGAATTTCATGGGTAAAACTGATGATGTCATGACTTTAGCTCATGAGCTTGGGCACGGACTTCATCAATATTTGGCTGGGAAATCGCAGGGTGACTATGGACTTGGAATGCCGTTAACCACACAGGAGCTTGCTTCTACATTTGGAGAAATGATTGTGTTTCATAATTTAAAAAATAACATCCTCGACCCAAAGGAAAAACTCACCCTGTTAACCCAAAAAATAGACGGCATGATTGCAACAGTCTTTAGACAAATTGCCATGCATTCATTTGAAGACTTGGTTCACACTAAGAGGACAGAAGGATCTGAACTGTCAACAGAAGATATAAACAATGCATGGATCACAACACAGCGAAAGATGTTTGGAAAAAGTGTGACACTGAGAAATGAATACAAAAACTGGTGGAGCTACATTCCTCATTTTATACATACCCCGGGCTACGTATATGCATATTCATTTGGAGAACTGTTAGCGCTTTCCCTCTATAACTTGTACCAAAAAGACCCGGATAGCTTTGTGCCAAAATATATTGCCCTATTAAAAGCAGGGGACAGCGATTATCCCGTTAATCTCCTGAAAAAAGCTGGAATAGACATCTCAAAACCTGACATTTGGAATGAAGGACTCGACACAATTGAGAACCTTATAAAAGAGGAAGAAGAGCTCTCTGCTCAGATTTTAAAGAAATAAAAAAAGGTACCAGCGAGTAAAAACTCCACTGGTACCAAATCTGATTTTCCGTTATACAAAAAGAGCAAAGATTAAAAACATTACTCCAAAAACAAATGATCCAATTCCCGAGTAAAACAACTGGAGAGCACGTCGTTCAAGTCTAAATGCTCTCATAAGATCCATCTTTTTCCCAGTCATTTCTAGCTCTAGGTGCAGTTGGAGAGATCTCAGGAACACTCCAATCCCTATGGCTATTAAAACTAGACTGCAAAATAACTCTACTATTCGTGAATAGATATCCATCTTTAAGCCCCTTCAATAAGATCGACGCTAGATATTCTAGCATACAGCCCCTAGACCAGCAATAATTATGGGTTAATTTTGCATCAGTTCTTCTAACTCTTTTACATTTCCAAATGCAATGCGATCCGGAATATTTTGCTTCGCGGGGAGCACGCGCGCCGAGGTAATCGTGTAGCTGCCAAAGCGAGTATTCACCGAGTCACACGCAGTTGACAGAGAAATGCCTTTTGAAACGTCGAGAAAAAGCTCTCCCTGCACTGGGGAAAATGGTCGGAGGCAAAAAGAAGAAACTGCCAAATTTCGTACGGGTTTCCGAGGAGCTTCCTCTAAAATGACCATGGCTGCCCTAAAAAAATCAGGAGTGTTCCATAAGTCTGAAGGAGTTTTATACCCTCGGTGATACTGTGTGCCATCCCGATACCCAATTGAGAGGTGAATCCCTCGTGCGGCAAGCCCTGCGTTTCTCACTCTGAAACTCATTTTGGTAACCAGCTTTGACAAAATCGGAGACAGATCTGAAATCGTTTCAAAGGGTTTGGGAAGTGCATAACTGTTTCCATAACTGCGACGCCCAAACTCCACTCGATCAATTTCATAACCATGCAGTCTTAAGTGCCAATAGTATCCATTCACACTTTGAAATGCAGCTTTTAATTTCCACAATGGAGCCTCATAAAAATCCCAGACAGAATAAATTCCCATGCCCATCAGGCGCGCGGCATTGCGCTCTTTAATGCCCGTTAAGTCAGTGAGTTTCATCTTTTTAAATACTGACTCATATGAAGTACTGTCTATCGTGTCCAAGCCATCGGGCTTAGTTAAATTGGCTCCTGTCTTAGCTAGAAAATGGTTTGGACCAATGCCTACAGAAACCGTGAGTGAGTCCCCAATATCTGTTTTTATACGCCTCTTTATTTCAGCTCCCAATTCCATCATGGTTTTTCCGTGCATGGGAAGTGTCTTTTCAAAATGAAGCACAAACTCATCAATTGATTTGGGAGAAAAGTCCCAGGTGTAGTTTTTAAGAAGATTTCGAAATGCACGGTGCACATGTCGATATTTCTGAGGGTCAGGTCCCAACACAATGATCTTGGGACAAAAAATCTGTGCGTCTTTGACCCGCATGCCCGTTTTAACTCCCATTCGTTTTGCTTCATATGACGCGGCCAATATACACCCATTTGAACTGGGATATGCCGCGACCCCCACTGGCTTCCCCCGCAGAAGTGGATTGGCTTGTTGTTCAACTGACGCAAAGCAAGCATTCAAGTCTATGTGCATGACCGTGGGGGGAGTTGAGTTAAATTGCATTTTATTTGTTTTAGACCTATAATTGACACTTCAGTAGAAAATCAAAGGAGGTTGAATCTGCAAAAAACTCTCAAGGTCCCGGGGGCTCCCTTTGTAACTTTCAGGTGCAATGACGAATTTTTCAAGTTATCTTTTGATCCAATCAGTTCGTTCATAAACGTCGACAGTGAAAAAGGAGTACGGCTATTTTCAGTTAATACCAGAGAGTCTGTTGCAATTTATCCGACAGTTGACTGCTATCTGACTGTCGCGAGTATTGGCTTGGAAGTAACACCTAGAAACGCACCCATCATTCTAAACGAATACCACGCAGTAACACTCACGGTCAATGAAAATGAAATACAGATCGAGTATTTTCCTCGGTAGAAAAACAATTGGCGCTTTTCACATTTGGAAAGCGCCAGCAATATCTCCAATTTCTTCCAGCTTCCAAAACAACGTATCTGTATTTAACACAAGCCTCATAAAAATAGTTTCAGTCATCACAGAAAACACATGAAACAATGTTTTGCCGTCTCGAAATACGTGGTGCAGTCCTAATTTTTTAACAGTATACTCACGGTTTTTCCAGATAACTGTTCGAGGGACTACAAAGGCCGGAGTGGCAGAAGAGGAGCAAAGAACCGAAACTGGCTCACTAATTTTAAACGAAGAGTAGTGTGAATATTCGGGTACTGTTTGGGTGGACATACTTTAAAATAACCCAAACAAAAACCGAAGTCAAGAGACTAAAAACAAAATATATGTGGATAAAGAAAGTGTTGGATTATTATTCACAAAGCACACACTCACTACATATTGAAGTACCATTGGATCCATGAAGGTCTACCAACTGGGGTTAAATCATGGTCAACTCGAGTACAAGCTTCACATTGTCTATTTGAGTATCTCTGATTGCTTTTGCCCGGATCACTCAAAGGGACATTGGTCAAAATAAGAGGAATACAGTCGAGGCCCGCACCCGTACAATTCATATTTCTGTTTCCAAATCGGTTCATGAACACTTTCCCGAGGGTCAAATCAGTTTTACCATTTTTGTCACTATCGACGGGAGTGTTGTCATAATATTCATATACTTGAGTTGTATACCCTTGACCTGCACTAAAGTTAGAGTTATTCCATCGACAGGTAACATCTCCTGGTTTACAAAATGGCGCGTTTTGAACAGTTACTCCAGACGGCGTCATAGTGTCAACGTTACTAAGAGGGTCAAATACTCGAATAACATATCTAAAGTCAGATGAGCCATGTGCCCACCATTCAACAGGTGCTTGAGACGAATCAATCATCCCATTAGGCATTGCTTTGACAATGCTATCTGTAATTGTTTTGTGGCAACGGAACTCATCCATAAGTCCTTGAGTATTCAATGGGAAGAACTGACTGTCTGTCGGAAGACTTATCAATTGTCCACGAATCGGATCTGAATTACGTAGATTCCAGCAAGGTTGGGTTAAATAGCCAGAACCACCAGTTGCTGCGGATGAGACAAAGAGTTGTCCGTTGTCACTCCATCCTCCAGTGCGATAAATTCCACAAGTCGATGGGTCATTTGGGTTTTTACACAGTCTTCCTTCAAAAGAGAATGAGTGGAATCGTACTCCGACTTCATTGTGATGAGATGACATGAAATGGAATTCCAAACGTGAATCTGTAATACAGTATTCTCCTCCGTCACAGGTTTGACCTCGGCGAACCACCCAGAAGTAGCCTTGATGTTTCAAATCATTTTCCTTTTGACCTTCAACTCCAGTAATTGACATTGCTTGAGCTTCTGTTGTGTTTGCCGGAATGGAGAAAGTCTGCCATGGATATGAAATAGACTGTCCTGCATTGTTAAACCATGCTCCTGGTTCTCCAAATATGTCATTCACATAATTTGGATCATCACCATGCTCGTGGTCATAATGACATTTTGCTGTCGTATTCACTAAGCTGTGCCAAATGTTCTTATTGTGCTCAGCTGCAGTACACACTCTGTCATATACTCCTTTAACAGCATCAGCCTTTACTTGATTGAACTTGGCAAGATTAATTCCAACTTCGAGTCCGTCTCCTGATCCAACTCCAAATCCGCCAGTTGCAGAGGTTCCATTTGGTGCAGTTGTAGCACTTGGTGTGGTAACGGGAGTCGGTGACGCCATTGCGGTCATCTTTGGAGTAGCAATTGCACTTGGACTAACGACAGGTGTAATTGTTTCTATAAATTCAAAATACGGTTTTTGAGAGGAATCGTTTGAGTTAAAAGTAAAAATACCAGAGCCAGAAGCAGTAATTGCAAAACTTACGTTTTCAAGAGGACTCTTTTGAATTGCTGGAAGAAATTGACTGAAATCAATTTCGACCCAACCATTTGTTGCATTGGTATTAAAAGTCGCAACAGTAGATCCAAGTGTAGGTTTGTTTTGATAGGTGAGTTTTGATTCATTCCAATTCGCTGTTACCAGTCTAATAACCTGTTGAGCAGTACTTGTACTTACAACATGCAGTTTCAATTTTGCCGAAGTGATGGTTCTTCCGCGAAGAGCATTCAAATTTACTTTAAAATATGTGGTTAAACGAGTATTGTCTCCAGATTGGAGCACATCACTTTTGCCAAAATTGTTTCTTGGTTTTGAGGCAGAAGAATAAGTGTCTTCCCCAATTCCGACTTTAAAACTTGAAGTCAAACTTGCAGCGTTAGTTCTAGAGACAAAAGGGTTCAAATTGCTCTGTGAAAAAACAATTGCACCAAGTGTAAGTAAAACAAGTGCCCCTACGACAACTAGCTGGGCAAATCCTGAATTTCTCATGTGCATAGTTTTATAATTCATTAAAACTGAAGATGTGTCAAGATATCAAACACACAGATATTTATTAGAAATAATTAAATCACGATTTTTTATGAAGAGATAGAACCATAGTGTGATGCTTATTCAATACGTTGATCAAAATTAGACTGTTGCGCAATATCTTTAAATTCCAACGCTCCAGCAAACATACCTTTGGCTAAAAACTCTTCCGTTTGAGGCTTACTTAATCCCTTCTCTTGATAATAGGAAGATGCTTCACGAAGGACTTCTCCCATTGTCTTATTCTCAAACTGATTATTGTGATCATCCAAAAAGTGTCCGCCTGAAACCTTATCGAGCGTCATTGTCGCTTTCCATATAGTATCGAGATGTTCTCCTTCAAAAGGTAAATCAAGCGTTTCTATAAGAGTTGTAATACCTGCTTCATTTATAGCTCCCTGTGTACAGTCTTTGTCTTGTACGTTATCAATAATAATCTGTTTCGTTGGTTTCTCAGTTAATGGTGTAAGCGTTTTTCCTTCAGCATTATATAATTTTGTTTCTGGTTTAATGTCATATGCTGCAAGTACCGGAACAAACGCTCTGTCTCCTGATCGAATATCACTATTATATTCTTCATCTGTAGCCATACGAACGAGACATCTCATTGTGACGACTCCTTTGGCATATTCTTTGTCGGGAGTCGTCCAAGTAAAGTTGTTAGCGTAGTCAATCGAATGGGGATTTAAGCCTTTTGACATAATTTCTTCTAAAAGGCCTTCTGAAGTAGGTTTATTTATGCTCGTGTCATTTCGTGGAATATATCCTCGATACAATGCTTTTGGCCTATCAACTTCTGCTGTCTTTTCGGCAAAACCTGAAGAAGAAAATTCAATACTTTGTTCTGGTTCCATGCCTAATAGTAGCATTATTTGAAAAAGCTCAGAAAAAAAATCACGATTTGATATACTATAAGTGTCAGATCGCACATTTTCACAAAAAATCACATAAGGAGTCTTTGAAAATGAAATGGAAAACGCTCGTTGTTCTCCTGATTTCAATTTTTGTAATGAGCTTAAGCGGCACTACATTAGCACAAACGCAATCTGTCACCGTCACGAGTATCTCGGTTGACACCACAGCAAAGTCACCACTTGTCTGCCTGAACATGGACCTCACCCTGAATGGTCTTGCCAACAAATACACCATAGTCGCGGCCATTCCGGTCAATGACAAGGGGGATCAGATTGTTAACACCAGTGGAGACCCAAGCGACACCTGGAAAACAGGAACTGTCCTGAGCCACGTTAAGCTTGACAAAGATTCGACGAATGTTGCCAAGTGGAACAATATCAAGGTTTGTGTAAATACAGATCACTTTCAACTCTCTGAACAGATGTACACCTTTTATGTGGTACTCGCGTTCTTTGACGAAAGTAATGGCAACTTGATCGGTGATCTATACGACACGTCTCAAAAAGTAGGGGAGTTCACTATTCTCGCGGCCACTGCACCACAAGTCAGAATTACGAACGTAGTAAAAACGGTTGGACCAAACCTTGCCATTGGAAGTATTGATATAGGGGTCACATATACGGTTACGTTTGAAGCCTGGAGGCTGAAAGGAAAAGCACTAACCGTAAATATGTTGCCCGTCACAAAAGACGGAACACACGTAAAAAACTTAAGCCCAAAGTCGAATAATCGAACGGTTGGCGGAGATATTGTTTCAACGCTTATTGTAACCCCTTTGAAAAATGATCAAATTTGGGGCGACTGGCAAAATGATTCAACCAGTCAATCACTTTCGTTTTATGTATCGTTTTACGATATTCCGATTGGTACTATCTACCCGTCGTTCGTTGTTGTCAATTCAGACAAAAAGACTACGGTCCTCTTAGAGAGGTCGTTTATAGACGAGAATCTGTCTGTGGTCGTAAAACCATCATAAAATCAACAACTCATCACCATTGTTGATTTGAAATACAGGGGCGTTCAAAGTTTGAGCGCCCTAACTTGTAAACCCCATAATTCAATTTTAGCCTCAAGTGTGATATACTTTGATACCTCAATAGTGAGGATACTTTAGATACAGAAAGGTGCGCTTTTTATGGCTCACGAATATCGCTTTGAACCGTGTGTCTCAGCAATTATGGCTTCTGCACTGAAGCCGATCGCGGAATTACACGGGATTTCACCAGATATTGCAATGCAATGGGTGGCACGTGTTTCAGCGGATGACATCATTGATCTGGGGCCTGGAACATTTCCGACCTGTGATGGTGAAGTTGTCTTTTTGGTTGGAAATAACCCTGAGTTTCAAGTAAAAGTGATCGTTAAAGTTGCTCGTATTGTACTCTTAGAGAACAGTCAGACATGGATTGGCAAATATGTTGGTTGTAAATGTCGTGATTGGTCATGGGCATACCCGATTGATTGGAAAACCGGCGAGAAATTACAACCACAAATTCTTTTAGGTGAATACCCGTTTTCGTATCTTAGTATGAAGCATTACAGCTAGATTGAAGGATTCACAAAGAGTGGCTCATTAGTCACTCTTTTTTTTGCACAAAAAAAAGGCGCTCAAACGTGAGCGCCAAACCTTACACTATATAAGTGATATGCTAAAAAAAACGGCTTTTCGTTTCCGAATGTGAGCTGACAAGCGAACATGTGTTCCGATTTTGCACAATCGCTTATTTAGCTCTAGAAACACTGAACAAACTGCGTACTGAATGACGCGGTCGTAATCGGCCTCAGGACGCAAGTCTTCCCGCAACACATCCTCACTGCACCGAATAAGTCCTATCGTCGCATGATTCATATGTATTGAAACTACCTGTCGCAATTTTCTTTCTAGAAAAATACTGTCTTGCATCTCAAGTGCGTTTAGCATGAGTAACCTCGCTTTTTATAAAAAAAACACTGAAAAGAAGTATATGCTATATTTAATTATGAAACCAGAAACAATTAAAGCGATTTTTACAAATCTTTTGTTCGTGATTGGAGTCATACTTCTTATCGTTGGTTTTATTCAAGGAACAAGAACTGCCGTAAAACTTCTCACCTTTGATCAATATCCTCTTGAATCATATGAAGAAACAAAATGCTCGCAGCCTCCATACACTGGTGTTGAACCTGTACCAATGCCGCTTGAAAACGGCAAAACTGCAGCTATCGTAAACAAAGGGAGTGAGTCCATAAAGGCAGATTGTGAAATGCAGCTTAATCATGAACGAAAAGTAAGAGAGACAGAGGACATTGTGGGAGCTATTACCATGCTTGTGTCAGGTGGCACTCTTGTATTCTTCTTTAGAAAATATATTTTGAAGTAAAAAAAAACCCCTTGGCGTGGGGTTATGCTAAATTAAATGGCTTCTGCCGGATCTGATGCTTTTACAAAAACTGGTCGTAATATTGTCCCGTGAATTTTGTTTGCTCGCTTCTCGAGACGTTTAGCATCTGTAATGGTTTCTAAATACTCAAGCTTTCCCTGTTTGCCGGGGATCATTATTTTGACACCCGTACAAACTTTTCCTGCAGGAATCTTTATTCCGAATTTTAACAAAAGTCCTTCTTTAAGCATTCTTGTCTCCCTATCAATGTAAATGAATTGAGTCCACGCCAAGGGAAATCAGTATAACAAAAAAATACAATCAATGCAAATAGATATAGGATATGCAAACTGTTCATTCATACCTAACTAAGAGCGTATGTATTGTCAAAAAAGCATACGAAGCATATCAAGGGCTATATGTGAATGCAGAAAAAAAAGGGTGACGAATAAAAACGTCACCCTCAACAACGCTCTGCAATTCACTGCTGATATTTTCTATCACATTCCGCGCAGTGGAAGCCTCGATTGCCGGCACAAAAATGACACGTACAATTACATTTACGAACGCGCATTAAGGGAAGCCAACCAAATCGTTTCGTTTTCATTTGAACAACTCCTTATAAGTAATATGTACATATGCACCTTTGTTCAAGGTGTATGGCAAGTATACAAAAATTTGATTCCAATTGCCAAAAGGCTTCAAACTTTCTACACTGAGTACATGAGCCTGCCTGCTTTAAAAAAAGCGAGTATTCCACCTTCACCAAACTTTGTGAAACTTCTTGGCCCCAGTTTTATACTCCTTGGTCTTGGACTGGGGAGCGGAGAACTTATCTTGTGGCCATATCTGACGAGCCAATATGGTCTTGGAATTATTTGGGGTGCAGTTATTGGCATTACGTTGCAATTTTTTATTAACATGGAGATTTCTCGCTATACGTTGGCAACAGGAGAAAGTGTTTTTGTAGGACTCACTCGAAAGCTTGGAAAGCTGTCTCCTGTTTGGTTTATTTTTTCAACACTCCTTCCTTGGATGTGGCCGGGAATTATTGCAAGTTCCGCGACCCTTCTTGCAAGTTTATTTGGTATTTCATATACACCACTTATTCCCGTTTTAATGCTTGTCGCAATTGGAATAATTTACACCTTAGGGCCAGTTATTTATAAAACACAAGAACGACTTGAAAAACTTATTATTGGAGTTGGGGTTCCGTTTGTATTTGCCCTTGCCGTTTTTCTTGCAAAACCTGCAGATTGGCAATCATTGGGAGCAGGTCTCATTGGTATTGGAAATGGCTTCTGGCTTGTTCCCGCTGGTATCTCTGCAACGACATTTTTAGCAGCCTTCGCGTATGCAGGAGCTGGAGGAAACTTAAACCTTGGACAATCACTCTATATAAAGGAGAAAGGATATGGAATGGGGAAGTACTCTGGACATTTAACCAGTTTCTTAACGGGCAAGCAAGAAAACATTTCACTCACGGGAACAACATTTGAGAATAATCCTCAGAATATTCATTTGTTTAATGCCTGGTGGAGAAAAATAAACTTAGAACATGCAATTGTGTTTTGGATAACGGGAGCAGTTACTATGCTTCTCTTGGCGCTCTTGTCATATGTAACCGTTTTTGGAAGCGCCAACCAATCAGGAATCATGTTTGTCGTCGAAGAAGCACAAGCCATGAGTATTCAAGTGGGACCAATCATAGGGGTCCTCTTTTTGTCAATTGCTTCTGTTATGCTTTTCTTCACTCAGTTTTCAGTCTTTGGTACAACAAGTCGTATCATGACAGAGAATTTGCTTTTAACTTCAACACAATTTAAAACAAAATATTCAGGCGGATACTTTTACTTTTTTCTATGGCTGCAAATAGCACTCGGAGTACTCGTTTTTCTCCTTGGATTTAAAGAGCCACTAACACTTGTTGTCATAGGAGCCGTCTTAAATGCTTTCTCAATGTTTGTATATAGTGGGCTTATTTTGTGGCTTAATAAAACAAGTTTGTATAAACAAATTCAACCAAACCTACTACGAACAACAATGGTCACCCTTGCATTCTTGTTCTATGGAGGATTTAGTATTTATACAATTCTTTCTAAAATTCTGTAGATATACATAATCATTTGTACACAAATATCATTCAGCAATCTTCATATCGTACCTGATAGGAAATAAGGCTTTTTTATAAAGTGTTTAAGTTTAAAAAATCAACATTGAAATCCTATAGCTTGATTTTCAAGCACATTTCTGATAAAATCAACAAAGTAATCAAGACAGTTAGGAGACCATCAATATGGTGCTTGAACCCAAAGTCGAAGTGTTATTGGAAATCTGGACTGAGTTAGAACAGTTTCGCCGGGACATTGCATCTTTTTATTCTACAGACTTAAAGGATGTCGCCGCCGTGCAGATACGAGGCTACAACCCGAAATCTGTTAATTCTCCAAAAAAACAAGGAGAAATGACATTGTGGGTCAATCGAACAGATTCAGCCGGCCCTATGGAAAACAACATTCTCCTCGAGCGTCACAAAGTGTTACTTATCAAGGTCTGGAATCGAATTCTAAACGAGATATCAGATAATGTAGATCGCGTGCTGATCGCAACTGAGGACTGTACATTCTATGTGCCCGGTATCTATCCGGCGCACATTGATATAAATGTCTATCTACCCATTTATCAACATGCTTCGTTGCACGACTAGTTATCGACCTTTTGACCTCTTCGAACTAAAAACGAAGAGGTCTCTTTTTGTAAGTAAATAGTAAATATAATACCCACTAATAAAAAAATTTATGTCACCGACCAAAAATGCGGTCCATACGATAAAGTCTTTGGTATGTAACAAATGGTAAATCAAGCCATATCCAAAAAAAAGTAATACTACTTCATTACCAAAATAAAAAATAAACTCAACAGAAAGAAAGGCTAACAACAACCAGAAACCAAGTCGATGCTTTGATTTTAGTAACCAGATACTGCTAATAAACCAGACCAGGGTGATTATTAGTAAAATAACACCTAGAAAATTAAATTTACCGTGGTACAAATGCAGGTTGTATGGTATTTGAACTAAATAGTTAAGACCAACAATAACAAAAAGCGGCATGAGTGATTTATCTATTTTATTTTTCACAATCTAATTATAACAATTAGTTCATCTGAGCATTTATTCTTGAAAATAATAACAAATTTATCTAATTTGTATTCCAACACTAAAAAATTGATAGAATAAAGCTATGAAAAAATTGGTCATTTCAATACTTTTAGGAATAATTTTTGGAGGGATTATTTCAAAATATATTTTTGTTGCCTCGTATCTCAATCTTTTTTTGTGGGGAGGAATTGGAATAGGTATTGGCTTCTGGAGCGATTCAAAAAAACTTGCCATTAGAAATTCAGGTGTTTATGGCTTTGTTCTTTCCTTTGTTTTTATGTTTGTCGGATATCAGGGGAGTGTATCTATAATAAGTCGTATACCTTTCTTTGCAATCCTAGGCTTGGTAGGTTTAGTGTGCGGATCAATACTTGGTTTTATTGGAAGTATTATCTCTCAATATGCTAATCGGATTCCAGCATAGTACTTTCTCTTCAATGCGTGCTCACATTAATTCTGGATTACTTCGACAGGTAGTGCTTTGCATTCCAGCTTCGGCCGCATTTGGATTAATTTGTAGGTTCATAGCGAACAAAATTCCCTATATAGTACATAAAAATCGTTGAGTACTGTACAATTTAAGATATGAAGAAAACACTTTCAGATTTGTTCAAAATTACTGGTTTACCAATTCTCTTTGCATCATTGTGTTGTCTGGCACCTGTTGTTCTCGTAGCACTTGGACTCAGTACAGTGGGATTCGCCGCAGCTTTGGGTGGCACGCTTGATGGAAAATATAAGATCGTGTTTCTTGGTGGAGGAGTAAT
This sequence comes from Patescibacteria group bacterium, assembly GCA_038206135.1. Taxonomy (GTDB): domain Bacteria; phylum Patescibacteriota; class Microgenomatia; order UBA8517; family UBA8517; genus UBA5941. The sequence goes on from JBBRBD010000006.1 coordinate 42,177, forward strand.
CCTTTTAATAATTTCGTTAGTAATCTATTTTCGTGGTAAAGGTATCTGCACATTAGATCAAGCCAAGCGTCACCGAAATGAAATTATAAATAAAATATTAATCGCGATTATCGCTACAATTATCGGTTATGTACTGTTCTTTAATATCTTTCTTGGTATAGTTGGCACCCAACTTGGACTATGGCACGGTATTTCATTTTTGCCTTAATAGCTTTTTTATTGTTTTTTCGGATTAATCCAAACCTTGATCATGATGTCTATCTGTATCAATGGGAAGGGTATGTAACAGCTTCTGGAGTAAATCCATACGCAGCTCCACCTAATGACTATTCGAACACATCACTTGCCATAAAATTCCCGTATTGGAGTGAGTTGCAATTCAAAGAATATCGTTCTATTTATCCACCTGTTAGTCAAGTCATCTTCATGTTGAATTATCTGCTCTTTGGTTTTTCATTAATTGGGATGCGAATTACATTTTTTATTTTTATACTTGGTTCTATCTGGGTAATAAAACACATTTTAATCGAACTCAAAATACCGATATCAAGAATATGGCTTTTTGTTGCAAATTTAGTAATTTATTACAATGTTACGGGGACTATACACAATGATATTTTGATGATGTTTTTCCTCTTGCTCGCGATATTGTTCTTTTTTAGAAAAAAGGAGTTATTAAGCGGAATTTTTTTCGGCTTGGCAATCGGTACTAAGTATGTTCCAATTTTCTTGTTACCACTGTTTGTGAGTTACGCAGTTGATAAGAAAAAGTTTTTTGTGAGTGTGGGAACATCAATCTCAATTTCATTTTTACCGTTTCTTATAAATACTTCTCCGGCAAATTTTTTTCAAACGTTAGTCGTGTACACAGATAGATGGACTTATACGCCAGGAGTATTTGGTCTCACCCAAAAATTGTTTTCTGCCCTTAATTTCGCTTCGCCATTCCTAATAACAAAAATACTATTTTGGCTCGTCTTATTTATTCTGATTGTTTTCCTTTCCTTAAAAACAAAGAAAACTAAAAAGTCACTGATAGAGTCATCAGTTCTAATTTTAGGGTTTCTCTTAGTCGCTAACAGTGTTCTTTTCCCTTGGTACTTGATATGGGTTCTTCCATTTACTCCATTGATTAAAAACCCATGGCCGTGGATAGTTCTCGGATTCTCTTCTTTATTTATTACCTGGGGAGGATATGGTCAAGAAGGACTGCAACTATGGAGACAGCTTTTGGTGTGGATACCATTTTATTTAGTTTTACTGATATCATTCATTCATGAACGAATTAAAAGTCGCCATAATTATACCGACGCTGAATGAAGAAAGAACTATCGAGAAAGTAATTACTTCAATCCCGAAAAAATACCAGAAAAATATTATTGTTGCTGACTGTCAATCAACTGACAAAACGGCCCAAATTGCCAAGCGATTAGGTGCCACTGTAATTACGAGTTTAAAACGGAATTATGATCAACCTTGTTTTTTAGGTTCACAGAAAGCACTTGCCAGTAAGGCAGACATTTTCGTGTATATGCATGCAGGCGGTGATGATGATGTACATGACTTAGATCTATTGATTGATCCTATTCAGAAAAGTGCAGCAGATCTTGTTATGGGAGCAAGAGTAAAAGGTGACCCACAAAACAAGGCTTTGGCTAAACACCAAAAAATTGGTACTAAAGTTATAGTTGGAATAATTAATTTATTTTTCAATAGACAATTGAATGACATTGGGCCATTCCGTGCAATTAGTGCAAATTGGTACAAGGAATTAAAAATGAGACCAACTGGGTTTTCATTCCCTTCACAAATGTTAGTAAAGTCTTTAAAAAAAGGTGGTCGAGTGATTGAAGTCCCGATTACGAGCCGCCCTCGAATTGGTAAATCTAAGATATCAGGCTCTCTCAAAAAAAGCCTTTTAGCAGGACGAGATATGTTCTGGGCATTAAGGTTTATCATTTAAGGTAAAACTTCACACCTTTCTCACTCAATTTGCAAAGTGGAGAAACAGGCCTATAGCTTGATTCTTAGCTTCAAATATGCTATCATTCACTATCGATTTAGGCGTCTAATAAGGAGAATAAGCACATGTTTGACAACTTTTCTGTGTTACCTGGTGTTGGACAGGCACATGTTGATCATGTTTGTATTCAAGTAGGACCAGACATGATCATTGCAGCCACCTGCCTGTTTACAAAACTTGGATATGTCGAAAACCAACCTCGCCGCAAGAATGGAGAATGGGGGGAGGCACGATTTATGGAAAAACTGGGTTCAATCCCCGTGCAGTTGACACTTTCGACTGATATGACAGTTATTCTGCCCGGCGAAAACCACGTCGCAATTGCAGTGGAAAATCCATATAAAGCAGCTATGTCTTTGGTCGAATGGCTCAACTGGGCAGGTATTAAAGATACCGTGGTTGAGGACTATGACGAAAAATATTTCGTCTCAATCCCGACGATTTTAGTTGAGCCTTTGGAATTTGTCCCAATGCATTAGCAGTAACAATTTTAAAATGCTGTAACAGATAAGGAGCAGGTATGAAAAAGTTGTGGGATTCTATTACGACTCATCTAAAGGAAGCGAAAAATACGTTTCGCTTTATCATGAACATGGATATGAGTGTAACTGAGGATCCACATTGGTTCCTCGGCACAAAGACGCGTCCTGAAACGGTGCAGCGGCTGAAAGAAGCCAAAGAACGAGCAGACAGTTCTCAGTCTGATTAACCGTAAAAACACATAAGTTACTCTCTCTATTTTTTGAACAAAATAGAGAGTTTTTTTTGACCATTATTTGCACGAACATTAAATATAGAATATAATTCTGCAGCGCTTAGATATCAAGGAGAAATGTCGTGGGGATACTATTTGCGATTATCGCGTTTTTTCAGGCATCAGCTGAGAGCAAGAACCTGACAACAGAGCAATCAACATTACTGTTTCTGCAAAAGATGTCAGACATTGAGCACTCAGTTTTGCCATTCGCTTCGATCGCCCTTGTCGTCGGCCTTGTTTTTCTTTTCATTTCGTTTCGGAAACGGGGAATGACAGTTGGAGCGTTCTGTTCAGGAGGATGTCTCACCTTAGGTGGGGTGTTTGTTGGAATAGGCACGTTGCTGCCGCTTGCCTTCACTAGCGTCGCTCTTTCGGCCATCAACAGTGAGACGGGAGTAATTACGAACCCGCTTTTTTTCTGGGGTTCCATTATTCTCTTTGTCCTGACTTGTTGGGGTTAGTATTTGTTTTTCGGGTGGATTATTGCAATCCACCCATTTTTGTCCTAAAAAATAAGAACAAACAGAATGATTCCACAAAACAATCTGATTTATCTCATGTTCCACCTCTATCAGGTAGTTACATATAGATAGATATATAATACAAATATGAAACGAATATTCTTGATCCTCTTTGTTGCAACACTCGCGCTAGTTTTTGGTTTTTTTACCGGACGCGCTAGTACTTCGTCCGAGTCCCACATTTTTGAACTTTCTCCAACACCCGTTCCCACGCCACTAGCTAAATACACAATGGAGAACATGAAGTCAGCCCAAGTCGCACCCGCTGAATTTATGAAAGAAAATCAAATGAGTGAAACCCCAGATGTTTCTCTGTATGGTTTTTCAATGCGTTTTGACCCAACGCTTTCAGGAAATAAAACACAAAAGGTAACCGGAGTCGTAAACATGCCAAAGGCAGACGGGAAGTATCCTCTTGTCATTATGATTCGTGGGTTTGTTGACCAAAGTATTTATAAGCCTGGAATTGGGTCAGCGCCAGCAGCTGCATATTTTTCAAAGAATGGCTTTATTACTGTTTCGCCTGATTTTCTCGGATACGCGGGGAGTGATACTGAATCAGGAAATATATTTGAAACTAGATTTCAAACATACACGACAGTTGTTTCTCTTCTAAATTCAATTGCAACTCCATCTTTCTCCCAAATTGTCGACAATAAGTGGGATGGAAAAAACATATTCATCTGGGCACACAGCAATGGAGGACAAGTAGCATTGACAACACTTGCAGTAACAGGTGTCACGTACCCTACAACGCTCTGGGCACCGGTCACAAAGCCATTTCCATATAGTGTCTTATATTACACAGATGAGTCAGTTGATGGAGGAAAGTTCATTCGATCTGAACTTTCTAAGTTTGAAAAGCTGTATAACGTCGATAATTATTCATTTACCAATTATTTGAGTGACATTAAAGCGCCGCTACAGTTCTCACAAGGTACAGCCGATGATGCCGTTCCTTTTGTATGGACACAGTCAATTTCAGCTCGACTAAAGAAACTAGGGGATGACGTTACCTATAATCAGTATGCAGGAAGTGATCACAATTTAAGGCCTGCGTGGGACACTGTTGTTGAAAATGATTTGAAATTCTTCAGAAAATGGTTAAAATAAGAGATATGAATATTTTTGTAGGCCTAATTATTAATATCTTAAGCCTAATGATTGTGAGTTACCTGATTCCTGGATTTCACTTTGTAGATTTCCAAGCACTTCTGGTGACCGCAGTTGTAATTGGGGTAATTAACACTTTTGTGCGTCCAGTGCTCCAGCTTATTGCACTTCCGCTTTCAATTATTACTTTGGGCCTCTTTGCGTTCTTCGTAAACGTCGCTCTTTTGTGGTTCGCATCAAACATTGTGTCCGGATTTCAGATTGATAGCTTCTTTACCGCAGCAGTGGCCTCTGTCGTAATGGCACTGGTTGGTGCGTTTTTCCACAAAATGGATAAGAACCCCAAATCATGAGCAATAAAAAAGAAAGCAAAAAGGCTGCAGATCAAAAAAAAGTAGTTCCTGTTCCTTTTAAACAAGCAAGTAAATTTGGTGGAGCTGCAAATACATTTGTCACTAAATCTCAATATAAACCTGAACCTGTTCGAATAACCCAACACAAGGGCTAGCCTTGAGCTCTATTTCGTGTATAATAACCTCCATGGCCGCTAAACAAAAAACAACTAATCCAAATGTAACTGTTGCAAAGACAGATGATGGTACCGTTCAGATGACATTCATTCTTCCTTGGGCAGAAGTTGAAAAGGAAGAAAAAAAGGCCATTGAAAAACTTGCGAAAACTATAACAGTTCCAGGATTTAGAGAAGGTAAAGCTCCTGCAGAAACAGCAGCCGCTCACATTCCTCGAGAAACTTTGGTACAAGAAACAGTAGCAGCACTTATTCCTTCACAAATTTCACAAACATATAAAGATCACGATATAACTCCTATCATGTATCCAAAGCTTGAGCTTTTGCATGCACACGATGGTGAAGATTGGGAAATTAAAGCAACTACAGCACAGTTTCCTGAAATTAAAATGGGTGACTATAAAGCTCAAATTAAAGGCGCAATTGCCGCGGGTGGTATTTGGACTCCAGAAAAAGGGAAACCAGAAGACGCTCCAAAAGAATTAAGCGCTGAAGAAAAAGAAAACATAGCACTTCGCACCATATTAAATACTGTTGAAGTTAAGCTACCTGCAATTTTGGTCGAAGAAGAAGCTGACCACCGAGTTTCAAATTTACTTGCTAGACTTGAAAAACTTGGACTGAGTCTTGAAAGTTATCTCTCTTCTCAAAACAAAGATGTACAAAGTTTAAGAGCTGAATATGCACAATCAGCAAGTGAGTCCTTGAAGCTAGAACTTGTTCTTGGAAAAGTAGCAGAAGAAGAGAAAATTGAAGTCTCTGAAAAAGAAGTTGATGCGTTCGCTGCCGTAACTGAAGCCGACCCAAGAAGAGCAGGTCAGCCAATTACTCCAGAAGAAAAAAACACTATTCGAACGCTTCTAACTAAACGCAAAGCAATAGAACATCTGGTATCCTAAGAACATGGATCCACTGAAGTCGAAAAAACACATTCCTCAATTTAAAAACCCGCTTGAGTCTCTGCGTGAAAGTAGCACAGAGATCACAAAAACCGTCTCAAACGAAGTGTTTCGTCCTATGTCAAAAGAGTTCATGGACCAAATTTTGGGCCGCAAAAGAAAGTTTCATGGTGAAATTTTGCCTGGTGAATCTATCGAAATGCGCTCGGTTTTAACGGGGAAGCAAACTGAAACTGATAAGCTCAAACAGCAAGTAATTCTTGAGCGAAGACTCCGAGAAGAAGATCGTATTCTTGTTGAGCGGAAAGGCAATGAATTAAAACTCCAGATTGAAGCTATAAAAATAGAAGTCACAAAACTAGCAACTGCGACTCCAAGACTTTCTCGAGAAGTTGATGTCGCGTCTTTCCAAGCAACTGCCAGTGTAAGTATGTATGAACTGTTTTTCTTGCAACAACTTTTTAAATTTATTAGAAGCTTTAGAGAACACATTGAAGATGCGCAGTTGTGGCTTGGAACTGTTAACGCACGAGCACATAAAAAAAATGTATGGGGCGCTAACTACAAAAAATATGGTGCCAAATATCTCCTCTCCGGTGAACATTATTCTGGCCGATCTTCTGCATAAATTTGACAATATACTTTTGTTCCCATAGAATACGACAATATTCTTATGAATACTTTGAATCTCAACTGTAAATCTTCGTTTAGCCGCTATATGTGGCGTGGGGATTACGTGGTGAGAGGAAACAATAGAATTTAAAAAACCCAATAACAGAAATTTAGAAAGACCTCTCACCCGAGAGGTCTTTTTGGTTTTTAAACAAAATAAATATATGTCACCTGAATTTGGATACAATCAAGAAAAAAAATACGAGCCACCGGTAAAGGTTTCAGCTTTCACTGAAATCATGTCTGTTGCGCCTGAAAAATTAATTAGAAATGTGGAAGATCTTGCGGGCAAAGTGGTGTGGCTCTCTGACGGCAGTAGCTCTGTAGCGAACTGTCGTGCAGTTGAGCTTGCAACAACCCTTATTGCTGCCCACAACTTACACGGAATTGTCGAAGGAATTGTGACTGACACGGTCGGTGGCGGTCACGCGGAGCTCGCATTAAACGACTTGGGAATTGATATCACAAGACTTGAGCTTAATACAGAAATAGTAGACGAGCTAAAAGCCATTTTTCCGAGAGTTATTTTTGATGAGAAAGTAATGCGATTTTTATCAGCTGAATCATTTGTATTCCCAGAAAGTAAAAGAAGTTTAAGAGAGGCAAACTTGAGATCACGAGAAGCGCTTATCCGAGGAGCAGCACGAGAAATCAACATTACGCTTCCAAACATTGCAGTTTTGGGGTGTGAAGATTTGCCGCATTTTAAGGATGTAAGCGTTCAGGAATTCTTAAACCAAAACTCACAAAGCCCGGATCAGATGGTTTTAAAATTCTGTTGCCCTGATTGTAGTCGCATGCAGCAAACAGCTGTAGAACATGGAGTGTTACCAACTGGACAAGTCGTGAAGCATCACCAGTTCCCAGTTAAGTGCAAAGGTGGCAAAGATTTGGCACAAGCATTTACCGATGGAAAGATACAAGAGAAATCTTTGTCAGAAATGGTGAAGCTTGGATTCTTTGTAAGTGGCAAAGCAATTTATAGATTAACCACGAAGTCACTGGATCCTGAAACAGATGTACTTTTAGTTCGAAATTATTCCAACAGTAGAGGAACAATTGCGCAAATTGTCAGCGAGTGCAATGCACCAATTGGAATTACGCAGCGATTTTATTTTGATGACAAAAAGGACATTCCTGGAAAAGATTTTATTCAGGTTCTGCGAGGAAACACGGCGCTGCAAAACGCAATAAAGTCACAGCCGCTGCTTATAACGAACCGAGATATAGACATATTTTTACCATGTTAAAAACAATATATTTCATTACAGATAGAAATCTGACCTTAAGCGACAGTGTTTCCAGATACATTATCGACTTATCAGAAGCTCTCGCGAAGGGTGGTTTTAACGTGACTATTTTTAGCTCAAGTGAAGCCAAGAGATCTGATTATGTGCTGCCCCAAAATGTGAATTTTTCGAATGAAATGCCGGACCCAGCGGACCGAGCAATCTTTCATTTTCACTTAACTTATACAATACGCGCGCACACACAGTTTCTATTTGATAATGTGTCACAACTTAAAAACAAGTCCATTGTGACGCTCCACGTAACCCCTGAATACGCAATTCAAATGGTTCAGCAGGCAAGTATGATTAAAATTTTGTCATTCATTTCTGAGCAGTCACTGCTTGTTCAAGTTTTCTCTAACTACTCAAAGTATGACCTAAAGAAATATGGCTTAAATAGAGTGGCGGTCGTGTACCCAGGACTTAATTTATCAAGGTACCAAGAATATTTACCGTTTACAAAACAAAAAAAGAGACAAATTTTAGTTGTCGCCTCAAACCCTGATGCGCTTTTTGTGAGAAACATTAAGGGCTTTAATTTTATTGAAACAATTAAAAAAACATATCCAGATATTAAAGTAAAAGAGGTAATCAACTTGTCATTTTCTGAATATTTAAAAGCTATGGCTGAAAGTGAGTTTTATATTGCGCTGTCAAAACTCGAGCATTATGGCTTAGCAATTATTGATGCGTATAACTTGTTTACCATTCCCATTTATAGCAATGAAGGGGGACTCACAGAAGCGATATATGGAAATGGAATTCCAATATACACAGAAGGGACAAAAGTGTTTCTGCCAAAGAAACTGCCGTATACTGAAATAGACGCAAGATATAACTATTTGTTTTCTCAAACTGAGCATACAATTGAAAAACACATGAAGAATATGCTATCAGTATATGAATTAATAAAGCCATGAAAAACATACTTTGTATAACAGCTCATCCAGACGACGACTCGCTTTTTGCGGGAACTTTATTGAAAATGAAAACCGCCGGATGGAATATATTTGAAGCCATTTTAACGGGTGGTGAAGATGGGGTGTCTATAAAAAACGATGTTAAAAACTTAAAAAAACATCGAGTAACAGAGGCCGAACAATTTGCAAAATTAATTGGTTTGAGTGATATCTACTGGCTTAATGGAACTGACGGCTTTTTAGAAGAAACAAAGCAAATTACGGAAGAACTGGTGAGAGTTATGAGAAAAGTCAATCCAAGTATCCTAATACTTTTAAGCCCAGGAGACTATCACAAGGACCATCAAGTTTCATACAAAATTGGACTAAGTGCCATTGAACTTGCGACCAGAAACGCATATTTAAGCTTAGGCAAATCAATTGAAACCCCACTTATTTTAGTGAGTGATGGTATAAATTTACTCGCAGAGCCACAGATAATAGTGAACACAACCGTCGAGCATCCGACACGAATGGAGGCCTTAAGACAAGCATATGCTTCTCAAATGGATGCGGATCTCGATCGCTTTTCGGAAGGTGTTGCACTCGCGCGCGGAGCCCGCATTAAAACAATATATGGGGAAGGGTTTAATTTAGCTAAAATTTCATCACGACCACTGCTCACAGAAAAAAACATGATGGCTCTCACAGATTTACTAAAAATGTAAAACAGCTCTCAAACGAAAACGATACATAGAAGTGATTTTAAAAAAATCATTTTTCAATATCGTTTTAATAGGGAGGTCTACATGTGTAAGAAAGTCGTTGTAAGAGATTTGAACACAGGTCGGGTTGTAGAAGTACGATATGAAGGCGGACCTGTCCCGATCCTAATAAATGCAGACCTGCCGCAAATTTTTGCAGCAACGGGACAAGGATCAGACTTAGGACTTGGCTGCAGTACTGATGCTGTTCACGCACCACTTGAAGTTTCTGAAGACAACGAGTGATTGGGAATACACTAGTGGGGTTGTAGGTTTCTACTCAACCCCACGTTTTTTTGATATACTACTGCTGTTCTCAACAAAAAAAGGACCCTTAGCTCAATTGGCTAGAGCGATTCATTGACGTTGAATAGGTTCTGGGTTCAAGTCCCAGGGGGTCCACCAAACACTTCACAAATTAAACCTTATAGTTTGACATTCTCATCAAACAGTGATTAAATTCACTGACCGAAAAAAAGGAGAAATTGTATGCAAAGTATGAATGTAATGCCATTCATCCTGATTGCCGGTGCAATTTGTTTGTTGGCATTAATCAAATCACTGTTTCTGGCTGTGAAGTTTGGTGGACTATACGGCTTCCTCGGATGGGTAGCCCTAATGTTCTTTCCACCTTTAGGATGAATTATTCTTATCGGCGTTGGATTTGTCATCTGGTAAACGAGATGATGCTCCAAATAGTTAAACTCCAAACAGAAACATTTGTTTTGTAATGGAATTTCGAGATACAAGTAGTTTCTAAAGTTGATGTAAATAGGAGCGCAATAATATGCGCTCCATTTTATTTATTTAAATTCTACAAAAAAATTTTAAAATACTACTTTACAATAACGCAGACAGCAACTTATAGTTTGCATGTTTTCTTTTCTTTAAGTATAATATCTGCATACGCTGAGTAATATTGGGGGTTAAGAATGTTAAATATTCTCATGAATGTAGCGGTCAACGCTCTCTGTATTTCGATAATTTGGACAATTGGTTCCAGACCAAAAACACGAACAGTTGTTAGTACTGAAGTGTTTTGTGCAGGACTCGCCGCAGTGATCATTGCTTGTGCACTAGGTGAGGGGTTTTATTTAGCCCTTTATCGCATTATTGGTATGGAAATAGGATGGCTACTCGCATTTATCATTGCAGTATATCTATTGCAAAAGCTGCCAAATAAGGTCAAAGGAAAATCAAAACACCGTCAAAACATTGAATTTGACGGAGAGGTTTTTCCGATTGTTGACGAGGATGTCAATAACTTTTAACCGTATTAATTTTTTCACTTGGTTGCCCTCATCAATATTTGATGGGGGTTTTTCATTCCCACAAAAAAAACAGTCTTTGAGTATATCCAAAGACTGTATCGTATTTTTTTGCCTACTTAAAAGCTAATTTGCGGATAGGTTTGCATCTGAGCTTTTGACTACTTGGTCTGCCTGATTCTCAACAGCAGTAATATTATTCATAAAGTTGCGACGAACGTCAGGGTTAATTGCTCCATGCGCTGTAGCTAGTTCGACATGCGCATACGCAATCATCGCAAGTAGGTTGACAATGAGCTTTAACAAATGAATGACTGTACGAACGGCTGTCTTATCCACAGTATTCTCCTTAATCGTATAGCATCTTCCTTTCTAATTTAAAAAAATCTGTTAAAATATCTCCAAGTGATCTGAAAGTCCGGCAGTAGTTTCTCATTCCCCTGGGGAGTGCCGACTAAAGGGGGAGATAAGCCCAATCTCAATGATAAGGATGTAAATAGTAAAGACTTAACGTCTCTTATATCCGATGCATGAGGCGGAACGAAATCGGCTCATTGAGAAGAGCTTGTTTTTCGGTTTTATAACTCCGCGGTACGATCACTTCCCAGTCGAAAGACTGGTTTTTTTATTTTTAAGGCAAAGGAGCCTCTTTTGAATGAAATCTTGTGGGTGTCTGGATTTGTAGCTGCAATTTGCGCTTGTTTGTTTGTAGTCCTCCCCACATTGTTTGTGGGATTAAACTACAAACATGAGCCAATGAGCATAATCGTTATGGTGCCTCACCTGGGGCGAATCTTTAGAGTGGGACTGGTCGCAACTGCACTTTTTCTCTTGTTTTTCATAGTCTGGCTTACCATGCGATTTGTAGAATATTCACCGTTTTTAGGAATGGCGTTATATGTGTTCGGTTCAATTTGTATGATAGTAGTTGCGTGTATTACGATTGACTCAAATCAGCGAGTACACACCATGTTTACAAAAGGCTATTTTTTCCTAAGTACTGTTGGAGCACTAGTTTTCAGTCTGACAATACATCAAAGCTTACCAATTGTACTCGCGCTCATTGGAGGAATTGGAACAGCAATCTTGTATTTTAAAATGGGTGTAAAGGCATATTCTGAGTATTGGGGGATTACTTTTGCAATTCTTTGGGTACTATCGTTTTACATTCTTTGATTGTAAAAAAATAATGCTGGCAGGGACAACCTGCCAGCAGAAATACTTCTTACTTTATTGCTTCAATGACAAACAGCTGTTTATCATCTGTATACACACGACAATGTGTTCGCTGTATTTCTCCGGTTCGTATCCAGTAATTGGCTTTACTTCGATTTATAAATTGTCTTGCAGGTGATACCTGAGAATTTATAAATCCAACTTTTTTCAGCTGATCCCGAATAAGCGATTCATCTGAGACAATCGACTTCGAAACATCAAATTGAACAGCCCATTCGTCTACTACTGGATGTTCTACAAATACAATGCGCCCACCCGGCTTCAAAAGCCGATATGCCTCTTTAAAAAGGACTGCTCTCTTCTCATTCTTCTCATCGACTGTTATTCCAAATTCATGGAATAATCCATTAGTCATAATCAGGTTCTGTGACGCACTTTCATATGTTGTCTTCAGTGCATTTTGTTGTCTAAATTGAATGCCGTAATGTTCAGCAGCAAAACAATTTAAAAATTGTTTGATGTCCACAATCTCAAAATGCGAATTCGGGAGCAAATGCCGCTTCAATGAATAAATATCACCAACACTCACCGGACTAAAAGCTCCAAAAAACAACACCTGCATTGAATCTAGCGACTGAAATGCACTTGCATATGCAGGAGCAACTGTCGCAGGGGTGAAAAATTGAAACTCATTACTAATAGTCGTAAGCCATGCCTCACAAATTAGGCAAAAGGTGTGGACAATTTCCCCTAAATTATGTGATTCAAATTCAGACAGCCCCAGATATTTCATCCAAAGCCCGTTACTTATAGCTCGAGTAAAGAGGTTTGCATCTGCGTTTGATACACTTCGTGCATATTTTCTCCATGCTTGTGGATACTCAAAAAACGTAGATGCAAACGCACCCGTGTATGCAGGATTAGATAAAAGCAAATATACGTCTTCCACTTCCTTCTTTACGATTTTTTCAATCGTGAGTGGTTTTGCGTTAAATGTATTGCTTAAATCCAAAACACTATTCTGAAGCATAACCAATTGTTCTTGGTAAGAACGGTTATGAAACAAAGTGCTACTATCTCCAAATGTGAGCATTTCTTGTACCTTTCTGGTAAAGAGCAACGAATAAGACACGAACAGTCAAACATTTTATCACAACGGCTAATGAAATCTAAAATGAGGAGCTTATACTAACTTCAGTTCTTTGTGTGAGAAGATTTTAATAGCTAAATAAATGCAAATAGCACTAAGTACACTTGCTCCAATAAATGGCGCACTATTTGAAAGAGTTGCTGCAGCTCCTGCAATGATTGGTCCTAATATCTGACCAATACTCATATATGAAGTGTTAATGCCTTGCATTTCACCCTGTTCAGTTTCATCAGTTTCTTCAGACAAAATAGTTTGGGTAATAGGTTGCACAAAATTATTGATAAGCCCAAGCGCTACGCTTGCAATAACAAAGGGGACGATGCTTCGAGTGAAGAACATTACTGCAAAGGTAATCGTTACCCAAATAAGTGCAAACAAAAGAGCCTTTTTAACCTTAAAATATTTAAGTGCGCGGGGGAGTAAAAAGAGTTGAGAAATAAGTCCCAATACTCCAAACAAGCTAAACAAAAGTGCAATCCCAGAAGCACTCATATGAAGTACTTCCACAGTGGAGCTTTGGAATCCAAATATAAACATTGAAAACGCCATGAAATAAAACAGTGTCAGTAGAAGCGTCGAACCAACAGTTTTATTCGTCAAAGCAGAAGCGAGTTTTTTCAAATCAAACAATTTAGCATGAGAAAGCTTTCCCATATTTTTATTTGTTTCTGGCAAAAAGAGGGCAGTAATAATTACAGCAAGCAAAGAAATTGCAGCAGCAATTAAAAATGGAATTGCAGTGCTAATCCCAACCGTTGCCGCAGACACTGCAGGACCAAAGATAAAACCAAAGCCAAAAGCAGCACCAATAATTCCAAAGCCTTTGGCTCTATCTTTTGGTTCAGTTGTATCAGTAATGACAGCAGAAGCCACTGGAATGTTACCCGCAGTTATACCATCAAGCGCTCGTGCCAAAAACAAGAATAGTGCACTCGGGGCAAAAGCCATCATGATAAATGAGATAACCGTTCCAGAAATAGAAATAATCAAAAGTGGTTTTCTACCAAACTTGTCTGATAATCTTCCAATGATTGGAGTTGAGAAAAATTGACACAAGGAGAAGGTCGCAAACAGTATTCCATTTTGGAAATCTGAAAGTCCATATTTTTTAGAATATGAGTAGAGAATTGGAATGATAATGCCGTACCCCAAAGCGTTCACCACAGCAATCAAAGCAATGATTAAAAGGTTCTTGTTGTTTTTGAACATGAATGGTGATTATACCAAAGAATTGGGGAAAACAAAAAGAGGGCGTTAACGCCCTCATACAACTTAAGACTCAATAACAGTAAACGGTTCGCGAACAAAAGCATTATGAAAAGCTGCGGCACCAAGTGCCAATAAAACCCTTTCCTTCGGTTTCAATTTTTGATGCTTCGTGGCATAAAATGCTCCAAGTGCATAAGAATACCCACTGCCAACTGAACAGTATGGTTCAATTACGGTTGCCACTTGAAGATCATCATATACCGTGCAGATCTCACCCTTATATGCAACGATAAAACTTCCAGCGTTTTCCTTATTCTTGTCAATTTCAAGGAAGCCTTCAGTTTTCAGCTTTTCACGAAGAACAGGAATCCATTTTGTTATCAGATGTTCACGCAAACTAATATCAACTGCTTTGACTTCAGGAGGAGGAACAATAAATTCAAGTAGATCGCCCATCCGAAATGACGTTGTGTAACCCATTATGTAGTCATTCCTATGAAATACTTTTGGGTGAGGTCTCACCGCAATGTTTCCACCTTTCGAGTCAGTACCTGCAGCATCTCCTCCTAAATACGCAATTCCCTTATGAATAAGTCCAACAATACATGTCATTTCAATTCCTTTCTTGAATAGCCTGATTGCGTGATATTCTAGCTTATAGGTTGAATGATTGCAAAAATTTTTGTTAATAAGTTACGAGGTTGATATAATCCGATAAGTGTTTTTGGGCCGTTAGCTCACTTGGTAGAGCGTACGCATGGCATGCGTAAGGTAGCCGGTTCGATCCCGGCACGGTCCACCAATTTGATAGAATATTTAAATGAATGATATAAAAAAGGAAAGTGTAATCCAAAAAGTCAAAGATGGATTTTGGCGGGGACTGGGGACTGCTATTGGCCTCACCATTGGCTTTGCCATTGTTTCCACACTTCTTATCAATCTCATTCGCCTCGGCGGTGGATTACCAATCGTTGGCAACTTCTTCGCTTCAATTGTAGACGTAACTCAAGTCTCACTTGAAAGGCGCAACTAGATTAACTATTCTTAACATAACAATGTTTCTTCATTCACTTCTGATTTGTAGTGTAGTCGTTTTTATTTTCGTATCAATTTATTATTTAATTTCACTGGTTACTCATAAAAACAGCGTCGCTGACATCGCCTGGGGAATGGGGTTTCCCTTAATTGCATATACCTGTCTAGTGATAAATGGACTCGGTTCACCAACACAACTATTGGTATCGCTTTTAGTTCTTTTGTGGGGTGTCAGACTTTCAACTCACATCTACAGTAGGAATAGAGGAAAGGGTGAAGACTTTAGATATGCTGAATGGAAAAAGCAGTGGGGAAAACAGTGGAAACTTAAAAGTTATCTACAAGTATTTCTCCTCCAAGGGATACTCATGCTTTTAGTTGCATTTCCTGTCATTTTTACAAACACATATAGTGCTTCAACACTCAGTGTGTTTGTGAGAATGGGTACACTTTTGTGGATCATTGGTTTTTATTTTGAAGCCTTAGGCGACTGGCAACTCATGAGGTTTAAAAACATTCCTCTAAACAAAGGAAAAGTGATGAAAACCGGTCTGTGGAAATATACAAGACACCCGAACTATTTTGGGGAAGCATGTATGTGGTGGGGGATATATGTAATAACTCTATCAAATCTCAGTGGATGGTGGACCTTTGTCGGACCACTGTTTATTACCTTCTCACTTCTGAAAGTCTCAGGTGTCACTCTTTTAGAGAAAAAATACAATGGAAACCGTGAATATCAAGAGTATCAAAAGAGTACCTCAAGCTTCATTCCTTGGTTCCCCCAAAAAAGTTGACTCATTAGGTGAAGTGTCCTATAATTTGAACGGTTAAATTAAATCTGGAGGTAGATTGTGTTAAATAAACAGGCACCAATACCTGGAGAGTATGGGTACGATAAAAGGCACCCATTTTATGAATCCATTGTGCTACTTCGAAAACAACTCGAACTAGCTATCAAACTGAACGAAATACCGGTTGGACAAGAATCAGCGTTTCGAGCAGATCTGTCTGCTTTCACCCATTGGCGCTCACATAAAAACGATAACAGATATATCATTTGATACCAGAACATTAGGGGCAGCTTTTTTTTCCAGCCGCCCCTACTTTTTTTATATGAACAGCCTTATAATTGCCTCATGGATAAAAAATCTTCAGAATATTTAGAACACTTACAGCATTCAACTGCTCATCTTTTGGCGGCTGCAGTTCAAGAGCTCTATCCAAATTCGAAACGAACTATTGGCCCCTCAATTGAAAACGGATTTTATTTTGACTTTGATTTTCAAGGGGTTAAGGTTTCAGAAGATGACTTTCCAACGATAGAAGCAAAAATGAAAGAAATCATAAAAACTTGGAAAGGATTTGAAAAACAAGAAGTTTCTAAAGAAGAAGCAGTAAAAGAATATCACCAAAATGAATATAAGTTAGAACTTATTGAAGAATTTGCAACAGAGGGACAAACATTAACTCTCTATAAATCAGGAGAATATTCAGATCTTTGTCGTGGGGGACACGTCGAGCATCCAAATTCTGAAATTAAACACTTTAAACTGTTATCAATTGCAGGGGCTTACTGGAGAGGAAACGAAAAAAACAAAATGTTGACTAGAATTTATGGAACCGTTTTCCCTACAAAAGTAGAACTTGATGAGCACTTAAATCAACTCGAAGAGGCAAAAAAGAGGGATCACAAGAAGCTTGGTAAAGAACTTGACCTTTTTGTGTTCTCAGACGTAGTTGGAAAGGGTTTACCCTTGTGGACTCCGCGGGGCGCAACGGTTCGACGAGAACTTGAGCGTTTTATTGTAGATGAAGAGCTTAGACGCGGATACTTGCATGTATATACTCCAGACATCGCAAATCTCGCTTTGTATCAAAAAAGCGGGCATTACCCTTATTACAAAGATTCTATGTATAACCCGATTACGATTGATGACGAACAGTACATGCTTCGCCCTATGACATGCCCTCACCACTTTGAGCTCTATCTATCTCGTCCACATAGCTACAAAGAGCTTCCAATGCGTATTGCAGAGCTTTCGAAGCTATATAGATATGAACAATCGGGGGAATTAGCGGGACTTTTGAGAGTAAGAAGCTTCTGCTTGGCCGACGCACACATTATTACGCCGAAAGAGCAGGCTAAAATGGAAGTAAAAGGTGCCTTAGACTTAATACAGTATATTGCTGGCGTTTTTGGACTTAAACCAGGAGATGACTACCGATATCGATTGTCCTTGGGAGATAGAAGTGATGACAAGAAGTACTTTAAAGACGACAAAAGCTGGGATCACGCAGAGCAAACCTTGAGAGAAGTATTAAAAGAGCAAGATGTGCCATTTTTCGAATCTGCTGGCGAAGCTGCTTTTTACGGACCAAAAATTGATATTCAGATGAAAAATGTGAATGGCAAGGAAGAAACCGCGTTCACCGTACAATATGATTTCGTAATGCCAGCCAGGTTTAAACTTACCTTTACAAATGAATCAGGTGAAGCTGAGGAGCCAGTCGTAATTCATCGCTCATCAGTAGGTGCAATTGAGCGATTGATGGCATTTCTTATAGAACATTTCGCTGGAAGTTTCCCCGTATGGCTTTCTCCTATTCAAGTCAAAGTATTGCCAATTTCAGACAAACACGCCGAATATGCAAAAGAAGTTCAAAAACAGCTCTCAGAAGCTCATATCAGAGCCGAAGTAGACAGTCGATCTGAAACACTCGGCGCAAAAATTCGAGATGGAGAAATGGAAAAAACTCCATATCTCTTAGTCGTTGGAGACAGGGAAACTGAAGAGCAAACAGTTTCTCCAAGAATTCGCACTAAAGGAAACCAGCCAAGCATTAAACTTACAGAATTTATAGACTTTATAACCGAAAAAGTGGCCTCAAAATCACTTGAAGTTTGAATTCTTGAAAAAGTCCCGTTAAACTGATATCATTACCTGCCTTTGAATAAGAAGCTAAATGTAAGAATAAATGGAGAGATCCGCGCACCTGAAGTGCGTGTTTTGTCTGAGGAGGGAAAACAAGTAGGGGTCATGAAGATTGGAGAAGCCCTTGCACATGCCGAGAACTTACACGTAGATCTTATTGAGATAGTACCGAATGCAACTCCGCCAGTTGTCAAAGCTATTGAAATTGGTAAATTTAAATACCAGGAGGAAAAGAAAGCTCGGGAAATAGCCAAGAAGAGTAAAGGAGGGGAAGTCAAAGAATTACATTTTAGCCCATTTATTGGACAGGGTGACTTTGATACGAGAACTAGGAGAATCGACGAATTTTTGAATGACAGCAATAAAATTCGACTCGTGGTAGTATTCAACAACAAGCAAATGGGTGCAAAGGAGCATGGATACACGGTGTTAAACCGAGTAAAGGCTCAGTTTGCAGATAGAATTATCGTTGACATGGAACCAAAGTTCTTTGGAAAACACCTTTCTATGGTGATTTCACCGTATAAAAAGAAAACAAAGAAGATAGTAGAAGAAATAACAATTACAAATGCCGAAAGTAAAAACGAATAAATCAATTTCAAAACGTTTCCGAGTTACAAAAAACGGGAAAGTATTGCGTGGACAAAACTTTAATAGACATTTGAGCGTTAGAAAATCAAGTAAACGAAAACGAGCACTTTCTGGTACAGTACTAACAAAGGAAACATTTGCAAAGAAAATTCGAAAAGCTCTTGGCATTAAAAAGCCAACTGCACAAAAAAAGACAAGAAGAACAAACTTAACTAAATAACATGCGTGTAAAATCAATTGCCAGCCGAAAACATAAAAAAATCCGAGAAGCTACAAAGGGCTTTCGTAATGCTGCACGTCGACGAATTGTCGTTGGAAAGCAAGCTATTATGCATGCTGGACAATATGCGTATATTGGTCGAAGACTTAAAAAGCGAGATTTGAAATCACTTTGGATTATTCGTCTTGGGGCTGCAGCAAAAGAAAACAACACCAGTTATTCTGTTATGATCCATAACCTTAAAAAAGCAAATATTGAGCTCGATCGTAAAGTTCTTTCAGATATTGCTATCAAAGATAATGCCACATTCAAGAAAATCCTGGCATCTATTGTTTAATTCATAAGGAGTACAAGGACTCATGTTCAAAGCGTTAATAGAACAGCTGAAGACCATGGAAAAACTTCAAGTAGCCGATTTTCAGAGATATACTACGGCAATGAAAAAGTCGAATTCTGCAGACACAAAAACATTAATCTATATTCTCAGAAGTAGAGGCATGGCAATGGTGAAGTTTCGAGCATACATTCTGAATATCTGACCATATAAAAAAACTTGTTGAACTCCCCAAATGTGGGAGTTTTTCTTTTCCTTAAATTTACTTAAGATTCAGAAAACGGGAAGTGCATGAACTTGGGGGAGCACACAGTATTCTTTATTACGAGAATATTATTTACTTTCGTAAAATATTTTCCATCTCTTTTCCTTTTGCCAACTCGTCGATCAATTTGTCCAAATAACGAACTGCTTGCACAGTTGGATCCTCAATATCTTCTACCCTTACACCACAAATCACACCCTTAATTAAAAATCGTGAAGGATTAAGTTTAGGCGCTTTGGCAAAAAAGGTTTCAAAGTTTGTCTCTTTCGAAAGCTTAACTAACTCTTTCTCACTATAACCGGTAAGCCAACAAATAATTTCATCCACTTCAGCTTTTGTACGTCCTTTTTTCTCAGCTTTGGCAACATAATATGGATAGACACCTGCAAACGTCATTGTATAAATTCTCTGTTTTGTTTTGGTATCATCTTTCATATCTTGTTATTATATCAAGAATATTTGAACCTTAACTTAAAGTAAGTTTATAAAGGGCACTTTTTAAAAGCATTCATTTAGTTTGGAAAAATTCAAGTAACTTCAATAAAAAAATCTGGTATGCAATTTCAATTGCTTTTTATTTGATGAAGCTTCTTGAGTAGAGGAGGAATAAAACTTCGAGGAACAAACCGAACCAGGTTCACCATGATTTTATTTCGAATTCCAGGGATTACAATTTGTTTACCTTTAATAAGTCCTGCATATCCAACTTCTGCAACTGCTGCCGGATCCATAAGACGGTTTTTAAACAAATAAGTATTTTGTAAGTTAGCTCGCTTTGCAAAATTTGTTTTTGTCGGGCCTGGACACAATGCAGTAACAGTGACTCCAGTGCCTTTCAGCTCTTCTGATAATGCTTCTGAGAAAGAAAGAACATACGACTTTGTTGCATAATAGACAGCCATCAGTGGGCCCGGAACAAAAGCTGCAATAGAAGCTACATTTAAAATC
>JBBRBD010000007.1:0-51706 GCA_038206135.1 Patescibacteria group bacterium
ATTTTTTGCCTGACTCGTTATATGTTCCACAGTGAGGGCATTCCCATCCACCACGAACAAAGCGACGAGAACAACGTTTCTTTAACTTTACTATAACCATACTGACCTCCAAATAATATCTGTCTCTTTATTGAGACGTGACATTATAATGTATATCTTATAGCAGTTCAACTACTGTGGAGTTATCGTTTTGGAGAAGACTTTTTGCGTCTAGACTTTCCACCAGTGCCCACCATTCGGCGTTCACGAATACGTCCATCTCGAGCCAAAAGTCCGTCGGATTTCAAAACAGCTCGATACTTTTCTGTATCAAGTGCAACAAAACTTCTTGAAATTGCATGTACTACAGCTTGCAACTGACCAACTTTTCCACCACCTGCTACTTTAGTAGTTACATAATATTTTCCAAGATTATCTGTAAGTTCAAATGGTTTTTGCCAAATTTTAGTAGAAGCAGCTCCGGGAAAATATTGTCCAATCACAACACCGTTAACAGTGCTTTCCTTGTCACCTTTGTATAGTCGTGCACGAGCTGCAGCTGTTCGACGTCGGCCACGAGCATATGTATATTCTTTCTTTGCGACCTTTTTAGGTGTGATAGATTTTGCAGCCATTTGTTTATTTAAAAGATAAGCGCTTCATTCTGGCATCTCGAAGACGATTTCCAGGAAGCATGTTGTATACAGCCATTTCCAAAATTTTCTTTGGTTGTTCAGTTTTATATTGCATGTATTTAATTTCTCGATGTCCACCAGGGAAACCTGAGTGCTTATGATACACTTTTTTGAGCTCTTTACCACGAGTAACCGCGATCTTCTCTACATTTGTGACAACAACAAAATCCCCACTATCCATGTGAGCCGAATAATCAGCTTTGTGTTTTCCCATCAAATACATACTAATTTGGGAAGCAATTCTGCCGAGGACTTTGTTGTCCACATCGACTTCATGGGTATTTCTCACTACATCTTTTTGTGTTGGTTGATATGTTCTTTCCATTTATTTATTTTATAAAGCTTCTTATCTTTAAAGAGAGCTGTCTGCAGGTATCAAGCTTCGCTTGATACCTGTGACGGTTCACTTTCTTCTTTGGCTGACTTTGTGGAAGCTACTGTTTCCAGTGCTACCCAACTTAGTTTTGCCATTTCAGCATTGTCACCACGTCGAGTGGGAAGACGAGTAATACTCGTAAATCCACTTGGGCGAGATTTTGCTAAATCAGTTAGTGTAAAAAGTTTTTCAACTGTTGGTCGATCGTTACGGAGGAAACTTGCAGCATGCCGTCTGGCAGCTAAGTCGCCTTGTTTAACGTCTAACATCAGTCTATCGAGATCTGCTTGAACCGCTTTGGCTTTCGTCAAAGTTGTGGTCATAAAGCCTTTCTCAATTAAATTTTTAGCTAAACTTACAAAAAGTGCTTCTCGGCTTTTTCTATTTCTGCCAAGTTGTTTGCCGTAAATTTTGTTACGCATCTTGCAATTTCACTCCTTTCTCTTTGAGTAAATCGTTAATTACGTCCAAAGATTTTCCGCCAAGGTTTCGTACCTTCATCAGTTCTGGTCGAGGAGCCATTGTAAGCTTCTCAACTGTTTCAAATCCGGCTTTTGCAAGAGCATTAGATACTCTTGTTGGTAATCCGAGCTCTTCAACAGAAAGCTTTCCAACACTTCCCATAGAACTATCTACTTCAACAACAGCTTCTACAACTGCTACTGCTTTCGGATGAACAATTTGGTCAAAATAAGAAACGATTGTTGAGGCTGCTTCTTTCAAAGCAACTTCAGGATCAACTGTTCCATTTGTCCAAATTTCGAGCGTTAATTTATCATAATTGGTTACTCGTCCAACACGAGTTTCTTCAATTTTCGGAGTTACCCGAACAACTGGAGAGAAACTTGCGTCAAGTGGAATAATTCCAATCTGAGTTTGTTCTCGCTCATCTGCTGGAGCATATCCAACACCAGTTTCAATTGTCAAAGTTGCATTAAGCTTTGCGCCTTTTGCAAGATTTGCCAAAACGAGTTCTGGGTTTGCAATAACAACACCTGCTGGCAATTCAATGTCTCCGGCTTTCACTTCTCCAGCTTCTTTAGCTTTCAAAGTAGCAGTAATTGGATCTTGTCCGGTATAGCTCACTGCAACTTTTTTCAAGTTTAAGAGTAAATCGAGAACATCTTCTTGCATACCTGAAAGTGTTGTAAATTGATGCTTCACACCTTCTATTTCCACAGTTGTGATCGCAGCACCTTTCATGCTGGTTAAGAGCACGCGGCGCAACGCGACGCCCAACGTATGGCCATAACCCGCGGCCAATGGGGTAATCACGAACTTACCGTAGGTTTTTTCGTTTTTTTCTGTTTTTAGTTCAAAAATTGGTTCCATACGTATCACCTCCTTAAAAAATTATCGTGAGTAAAACTCAACGACTTCCTGATCTTGAAATGGTTCTGGTACATCTTCCCTGTTCGGAAGTTTAACAATCTTGCCTGCTGCTGCTTTTCGCGTAAGCCATGCAGGAATATTTTCTCTCTCTTGTTTAATATTCATAGAAACGTTTGGCGTGGCCATAGCTTTTGCACCTAATGTAATAACGTCACCTGCGAGAACTTGGTAAGAAGCAATATTTACTTTCTTTCCATTTACCAAAACATGTCTGTGTCCAACTAATTGTCGAGCTTCAGGTCGTGTGTTTGCAAATCCTAATCGATAGACCACATTATCGAGTCGTCGCTCTAAAAGAGAAAATACAGCGTTAACAGTGTTCCCTTTTGTTTTCATAGCTTTTTCCATGTAACTTGCAAATTGCTTTTCAAGTACACCATACATACGTTTTACTTTTTGTTTTTCTCTAAGTTGTTTCCCATACTGAGATGGAGCTCGGCGTGAACCTTTTGGTCCATGAACACCTGGAGTTATTGCAAGACGAGTAAGCTTTGCTCCTTTTCCAAAAAGGTCAAAGTTCTCACGTCTACTTAATCTGTCTTTTGGTCCTGTATATCTTGCCATATTAGTTTTATTTAATTATTAAACTCTTCGTTTCTTCTTTGGTCGCGGCCCATCGTGTGGAATGGGAGTTACATCTGCAATCATAGAGATTTTAACACCTGCTGCGCGAATTGCACGAAGAGATGCATCTCGTCCGGGTCCTGGACCTTTAATATAAACTTCTGCTTCAGTTAAATCTTTTGTTTCACGAGCCTTGTTAACTACTGTTTCAACTGCTGTTGTTGCAGCAAAAGGAGTAGCCTTTCGTGCGCCTTTAAATCCGGAATGACCAGATGAGCCCCATGCAATGGTAGCACCTGTTTCATCAGTAACTGTTACCAATGTGTTGTTAAAACTTGCTGAAATAAATATTTTTCCGTTCATGATGTATTATTTTTTCTCGGCGACCTTCGCAAGCATTTCCTTCTTGAATGCTCCAACTGTCTTTCTCTTTCCACGTTTTGTACGAGCGTTACTCTTAGTTCTTTGTCCGCGAGCTGGAAGTCCACGACTATGTCTGACTCCTCGGTATGCTCCAATGTCTTTTAATCTTTGAATGTTTTCTCGAACCGCTCGAATCAAATCTCCTTCAACCAAATGTTTCTCCAAAGCTGCTGAAATTTTCGAGATTTGTTCATTAGTTAACTCTTTCACTCGTGTTGCAGCATCAACTCCTGAATCTTTCAATACAATACCACTCTTAGCCCATCCAATGCCTTTTAGGCGGGTGAGCGCATAATCTATGCGAGCTTTATCTTGTAATTCGATTCCTGCAATACGTGCCATAAAATTTATCCTTGTCGTTGCTTGTGCTTTGGATTTTCACAAATCACACGCACAACGCCACCTCTCTTAATCACTTTGCATTTCATGCAAATTTTTTTGACTGATGATCTAACTTTCATAATTTTACTTTGTTTTAGTCTGCCTTCCCAATCACTCTGCCGCGATTTTTGTCATACGGTGTCATCTCAATCCTGATATTGCTTCCAGGCATAAGACGAAAAAAACTTCGTCTCATCTTTCCTGAAGGAATACCCAATACTTCTCGTCCATCTGAGAGACGAACCTTAAACATTGTGTTTGGCAAGATTTCGAGAATCTGGCCAACGAAAACAGTATTTCCAGTGCTTTTTGTCATTTTGTAAGGATAAGAGTGCCCTTTTCGGTGATTGCGACAGTCTCTTCAAAAAGCGCTGCAATTGTAGCATCCTTTGTGCGTAATGTCCAACCGTCTTTGTCGAGCTTTAGCTCTCCGGAGCCTTCAGTGTACATTACCTCTAGCGCCAAGGTCATTCCTGGCACTATTTTAACACGTTCTTCGGGAGAATTCCCGACGAAACACGGAACGTACGGATCTTCGTGCAATTCACGCCCAACTCCGTGCCCAGTTAAGGACCGAATTGGGTTTAAACCTCCTTTTGAAAGGGTTGATTCATAAGCAAATGCAATATCTTTTATGGTATTTCCCACTTTTGCAGCTTTGATGGCATTTTTGACAGCTTGTCTTCCAACTGACAGTAAATGAGTTTTTTCTTCTTTTACTCCCAAATATTTAGTAACTGCAGTGTCAGTGTGAAAATCTTTAAAAAACACCCCAACATCAATACTGACGACGTCATCTTCTTGAAAAATAATCTCTTTGTGAGGAATTCCGTGAACAGCTCCTGTGTTTACATTTATACAAGTTGCCCAATGGTATCCCGGAACTTTCTTAAATGAAGCTTCAGCTCCTTCGTTTGCGATAAGGCGAACGGCAGCAAGCTCAATGTCCCACGCAGAAACGCCTGGATTTACAAGCTTAAAGAGCTCATTGCGCACCCGTGCAAGTTTTTTACCACCTTCTGACATAATGGCTATTTGTTGTTCGCTTTTTAAATGAATTTTCATGAGTGGTGCAATTATACCCTATTTTGAGGCAAAATGGGAATTTACCCATAAAACAACAAAAAAAAGGGTTCGACCTGAAAAGGCGAACCCTTGGAGCTAGAGACTACTCAGTATAGGAGATAGTTCCAGAACGACCTGGCAAGTAATAGTACCCCTTAACCTTGAGAAGTAGACCTGTTTCCGTTACTTTGTATCCGGTAAAAATCCAACTTTCTCCGCCTCCATCTTCTCTACACAGGCTCTCAATTCGTACATTCATCGAGGAATGTATTTTTATCACAGAATCTGAGTTTTTATACTCAAATTTCACCAGCCAACGACTGTTCATGTCACCATTCATTAGTGAAACCATTAGGTCAAACTTTGAGGGACCTTTGACAATGCGAAACACAAGCGTTGGACCATCTTGTTGTGCCATAACGACACCTCCTTAAAACTATCTCTAGTAGGTGAGAAGACCTCTTACCTTTTAAGGCGACCAACACATAACGCGTGGAATTCGGACAATTATATCATTTTGGGATAAAAACCAACAAACTATTGGGGAGTTACATGATCGAGGATGCTTTTATGGATCTCTTCAATACTCTGTGTCCCATCAATTTCAATTAATTTACCCTCTTCTTTGAGCTTTGTAACCAGTGGCTGTGTGCTTTCGTGGTATGCCTTTAAACGCACCTGAATAGCTTCTGGCTGGTCATCTTCACGATGAATGAGTGTTGAAGGGTCGACGTCTGCCGGCGGAGGGTTTGTAATAAGATTGTAAATTGTGTCAGTTTTTGGGTCAATTCTTCGGGCTGACAAGCGTTTTACGGTTTCCTCTTCATTTATCGTGAGTAAAATCACCTTTTGAACTCCACTTCCTCGAGACTCAAGGAAACTAGTTAAAAGTTGCCACTGAGGAAGGGACCGTGGATACCCATCAAAGATGATGTTATCGAATTGGTTTTTGGATATAAAAAAGTCTCGAACGATTTTATACATCATGTCATCAGGCAAAAGGACCCCTCGTTTGTTTACAATTTCGTCTATTTCCGGATTTGTTTTAGAAACTTCACGTAAATGAGACCCTGCGTCAAAGTAAAACATACCAGTTTTTTCTGCCAACATCTCCCCTTGAGTTCCTTTTCCAGACCCTTGAGGACCAAGTAAAACAATATTCACATAAAAAGTATAACAGGAGAGCTCCATGGTATACTCGCCGTAGATGCAGTCGGAAATCGTAATAACCAATATTACGGACTCAGATGTCGATGAAATAATAAAAATTGGACTTTCTACCCCAGAACTTCAACTGAAAGCAGATGAACCGACATATTATTCGGAAGAAATGCTTAGTTCATTTATAAAAAGCCCACAGGACATTTATTTAGTTGCAAAAGTAAACGGCAAAATTGCAGGATATAGACTTGCGACCTTCAATCCATTTCTTAAAGAAGCTTATTTAATAGACCTGGTCGTGAAATCTGAATATCGAGGACTGGGGGTTGCAACTAAGCTATATGAAAAAACATTTGCAACTTTAAATACCCGTGACTGTCACCGCGTATGGGTATTGGCAAAAGAAGGAAACATGAAGATACTTCCGTTCCTTTCAAAGTATAACTTCATAAAAGGGGACAACTTTACTGCATTTTTTAAAACTTCACCATTCTAAAGAATTATAAGCTGTAGTACAATTTCTCATTATGCATTTTATTTACGGAAACTTATTCCATAAAAACAAAATATCTTTGCTTACCGAAGTTTCTTCAACTGTCGGAATATCGAATGGTACAGATATATCAAAGAAAAAACTTCTTGAGCAATATGAAATATGGAAAACTGACTTTGCAAAGTATTTTAATTCACCCGTTACAATAAATCTTATTTTTTACTGGAATAATTGCGCTTATTTGGACATACATGTTCTTGAAACACAAAACGAAAGTCATATCTATTCTAAAAAAATAGGCTTGAGCCGTACACTCCAAGATAAATGGGACAAATATCAATTGTCGCTTGAAGCCGCAATGTCAAATGGTGAAGGTTCTCAAACATTTGAAGCAGGTCATTGGATCTCTCAAAATAAAAACGCGCGCGCTTTTGAAATGGAATTTATAAAAACAGTTGATGACCACTTTGATGAACTTGAAGATATATTGAAAAATTCTGATAAATACGAATCTCGCGCCGCTGCAGCGTACCTTTTACATTGGTCTCACCAAAAAGAAAGAGTTTTTGATATTTTAACATTACAACTTGAATACGATCCTGAACATTTGGTGCACAACAATATTGTTAGAGCGCTATCGGCACTATGCCAAATTGTTCAGCTTTCGACAATTAATGCAAAAACAATTTTAGATTTAATATTTCACAAGAGCTCACTTTGTATTAACAAGGGACTTATGTTTGTAGTAAATATACATCCACAGCAGCCCGATGTGTTCTTGAATCTTCTAAGTAATAAACACTACAGAGATAGAATTGAAATACTAACAAATGCCATTCAACCTCATTTGAGTGAACCTGCTCAGAAAGTACTAGAACTAAAAAAGATCGCATATAAATAATGCGATCTTATTTCATATACTCTCTATTCCGTAAGCAATGAGACCATTGCGTTTACCATAGGCTGATCGGTGGCAAGTTCCAGCCACACCCACTGTCCATTTGGATTGACCTCCAAGAAAACATACTTACCATCGGGTGTAAGAATCAAATCAATTGTCGAAAATTGCAATCCAAGCTTCTCAGTAATTTCTAGACATTTGTTCGAAATATCACTTGGAAGTTCAAATGCTTCGTAGCGCAAACCGCTATATATTGCTTGTCGCCAATCATTCTTTCCCAATTCGGTCTCTTGCGAGTAAATTGCAGCAGCAAACACCTGATGACCAAA
Source organism: Patescibacteria group bacterium (assembly GCA_038206135.1). GTDB lineage: Bacteria > Patescibacteriota > Microgenomatia > UBA8517 > UBA8517 > UBA5941. Next base: position 7,760 of record JBBRBD010000007.1, read on the forward strand.
TACTGTAACTCGTAGCTCAAGGTCTTTGATTACACACTCTTGCAGAATAACAGGAGAATACTTTACTCCTTCTAATTGATCAAGAAACTCTGGTCCAAGCTTATTGGTGTATACAGTCTTTCTCTTTCCATCGACTACTAAATCAATAAGGTCCAAGGGTTTCATAATGATGTTGCCACAGTGTAAATCGAAAAATGCCTTAGCTTCTATCGGATTGCTCGTAAAAAGGGTGTCAGGTATTTGAAAACCTAATTCGCGTGCAATATACATGTTGTACCCTTTTTCACGAGCTTTTCTATTCGAGTCCAATGCGTTTACCCATTTAGCATTAGTGCATAAGTACCAGAATGTTTTCATTAAGGAAGTTGTCTCTGAGACAACAATTCGAACATGTTGGGTATCCGTTATTGCTGAATCTGGAACAGGATCCAGTGGACGCCTATACCATACATGGGTGATTTCCTCCAATGGTAAAAACCGCTGTGCAAGTTGAATATCAGCTTTCACAGCATTTGCATTCATTCTTAAGTTGAAATTGCTATCAACAGGAAAAGTTTCGGTGTTAACTCTGTAAAAGATAACACCCCGACGATTTAGTTCCTCAATAACCATATCCGCATGTTCATCATGTTGATTCGTTATGATTGCGAGTGACATTCAAGATTTCTCCCTATTTGATAATTTACACAAAAAGAGGAAGCCAACGGCTTCCCCAAGTAACAGAAACGATGAATTAACTAATCTGGGCCTGAGTCGTCATTTGCACGACCGGGGCAATTTGTTGAGCCACGAGTCGGCGCACGGCGATTCGAATCTGGGCACAGCTGAGCATTGTCATCGTATTCACCAAAGGAGTCAGGCACATCGAGTAATTCAGGCATAGGCTCGGTATACAAAACGACCAATGGTGTTGCACTTTGTGTTGGCATTTTTTTGCCTCCTTATAACTTGTGCTCACCTAGTTTAGCCCAATTAATTTCAAATGCAAGAAGTAAAACATCCCATTTATGCAAAAAAAAGGTTGTGAGGATCTAATTCAAATACTTCTCATACTTGTTCATCACCATTTGAGATTCAATAGTACGAACTAAATCAAGAACAACTGAAACAACGATTAATAGTCCAGTTCCTCCAATTGCCAAGTTTGTTGTACCAATAGCGTTTTGGAAGAGTGATGGCAAAATTGCAATTGCCCCTAAAAATGCTGCTCCAAACATGGTAATTCTGTTTAAAACAAAGTTCAGGTACTTTTCGGTATTCTCCCCAGGTCTCACTCCCGGAATGAACCCGCCACTCTTCTTTAAGTTCTCTGCAATTTTTTCTGGATTGAATACGACTGTCGTATAAAAATAGGTAAAAGCAACAACAAGCAAAAAGTAAAAAATATTATAAACTGCAGACTTTGGGTTAAAAAGCTGAGTTAATGTAACAGCAAAGCTTGCAAGTTGTGGGTTTCCAGACCCACCTAAGAATTGTGAAATAAGGGTTGGCAACAGAACCAAAGAAACGGCAAAGATAATTGGAATAACTCCAGCTTGATTTACCCTGAGTGGAATATACGAGCGATCTCCTCCGACAAACTCTTTTGCACGACGAGAATAATGAATTGGAATTTGTCTCATTGCTTCATTTACGAGAACGACAAGTGCCATGATAATGACCGCAATTGCCACGAATATAACTATTTTTATAGTGTCCTCAGGTCGAAGCGTTGACAAAGTTTGTCTAAACATTGAAGGAAAACGAGAAATAATTCCAGCGAAAATCAAAAACGAGACTCCGTTTCCGAGGCCGTATTCAGTAATAAGTTCTCCAAGCCAAACGGTGAATAGTGTACCGGCTGTCATGGTAATAATAAGGGTGATTAAACCAAGGGGACTTAAGTTAGGTAGTACTCCAGTGTTTTTCAACAGAGCATACATTCCAAATGCCTGAAACACTGAAAGTGGAAGTGTCAAAAATCGAGTATATTGATTAATTTTTTCTTGTCCGAACTCACCTTCTTTTGAAAGCTCTTCAAGGGAAGGGATCACAAAGGATAACAGTTGAATCACAATAGAGGCATTAATATACGGGTTTAAACCAAGTGCAAGAATAGAGAAGTTTGCAAGTGTTCCACCTGAAAAAATATCAAGAAGGGAGAAGAATGCGTTACCTGACAGAAGTGAACTAAAAGAATCGCGGTTTATTCCAATTGCGGGGATATGTGCTGCAAAACGAAAGACCACCAAGATAGCGGCAGTTATAAGGAGCTTTTTCCTGACTTCGCGGATTTCAATACTCCGTTTAAAAAACGAAAAAATATCTGTAAACATTAATTAAGCAATTGTACCACCAGCTTTTTCGATCGAAGCTTTCGCGCTTTCTGAAGCTGCAACAGAAAGAACATACTTTTTTGTGACTTCTCCATTACCCAAAATTTTTGCACCGTTTGCTTTGTATTTTCGAGGAATGAATCCATGTTCAATAAGCACTTTCATTGTTACCTCTCCAGCGGGAAGAGTATTCAGTTGTTCAATTGATACAGTAACTGGTTTTGGTCGAGCTGCATTTCTTTGCTTACCAGGAAGAACAGGTAAACGATGCAATAGAGACTTTTTAGTTTTAACACCTTCAAAAAGTACGTGAACTGTATATCGAGCTTTTTGACCTTTTTGACCACGGCCTGTTGTGTGGAAACCTTTTCCACTTCCAACACCACGGCCTACACGCTTTTTTGTTTTTTGAACGACTGTTAAATTGTTATACATTTTTTTGTCTTCTTTCAACGAGTTGTGTTATCTTTTCTAAAGCTTCAATAGTTGCATAAACGTTACTAATTTTATTGTTTGTTCCCAAACTTTTTCCAACAGCATCATGAATTCCAGCAAGCTCTAAAACGACTCGTACTGTTCCTCCGGCAATAATACCTGATCCTGGTGGAGCGGGCTTTAACATAACTTTTGCAGCTCCATATTTAATGTTCACTTCATATGGAATTGTTGTTCCACGTCGGGGTACAACGATCATATGTTTTTTAGCATTAGAAACTGCTTTTTGAATCGCACCTCGTACGTCTTTTGCCTTGGCTATAGCCGCTCCAACTTTTCCATTTCGGTCTCCAACTACAACAAGAGCAGAAAACCTCATTTGGTTTCCACCTTTGGTTTTTTTGGAAACTCGATTAAGTTGTACGACTTTTTCGTCAAACTCTTTTTGATATCCGTCTTGGTATGAATCGTTTCTCATATAGTTGTTTTAGAAAACCAAACCTCCAGCACGAGCTGCATCTGCAAGCGCTTTTATTCGACCATGATAAATATATCCATTTCTGTCAAATACTACAGCCTTCACTTTTTTATCAATTATTTTCTTTGCAATTTCAGTTCCAACTGTTGTACTGTCTGATCCATGAGCTTCTGCAATAGTAACCCCAGTCACATCATTTACAGCCTGTGCATACATTGTCGTATTTGATCGAAACACAGTAAGTCTAGGTCTTTCTTCAGTTCCGGAAAGACGACCTCTAATTCTCATTTTTCGTTTTAATCTGTCTTTTTTTAACATATTAGATAATTATTACTTAGCTGCTTGTTTTCCTGCTTTTCTACGAATAACTTCAGTTGTGTATTTAATTCCTGAACCTTTATATGGTTCTGGTGGACGAGATGCTCTCACCAAAGCTGAGACATGTCCTACAATTTCTTTGTCAGACCCTTCGACGGTTACAATAGATTTTTCAACTTTAAAAGTCAAACCTTGTGGTGCATTGATAATAACAGGATGAGAATATCCAATTTGCATAACTAAGTCCTGACCTTTTACTTCTGCTCTGTATCCTGCTCCTACGATTTCAAGTTGTTTACTCCAGCCTGTTGTGACACCAGTCATCATATTAATTAAATGTGCGCGAGTTGTACCTTGATTTGCTGAAACCACTTTACTTTCATTTTTACCTAAGACACTTGCTGTTAAGCCATCAACCGCAATTGATACTCCTTGTGGAAGATCTCGAGAAAGTGTTCCCTTTGGGCCATTTACAGACAACGTTTGATCAGTTACTTGAATAGTAACTCCTGTAGGGATTGTAATTGGTAGTTTTCCAAATCGTGACATATATGTGTATTACAGAATTTCAACAACAACTTCTCCACCGACTCCAGCTTTAAGAGCTTCTTTAGAACTTAAAATTCCTTTTGACGTTGACAGAATAAGCAAACTTGATTTTTTACGAAGATTAAGCTCAGCCGCACTCATGTACAAGTGAAGACCTGGTGTTGAAACAAGTTTCAATCCCAAAAGCATTGGTTCTTTGTTTCTATATGCCAAATGAACAATTATTTCTCTCTTTCCTTCTACAACTTCAAAGTCTCGAACAAGTCCTGCTCGCTTTAATGCTTCAACAACATTCTTAACGAAGTTTGACTTCACAACAATAACACTCTTGTGTTTCGCAAGAGCACCGTTCTTCATTCTAATAAGTGAATCTCCAATTGTGTATGTAACCATATTTATTTTTGTTGTTACCAACTAGCCTTTCTTATTCCTGGGATCTCTCCTTTGTTTACCAGTTCTCGGAAACAAATTCTACAAATTCCAAATTTTCTCATATATCCACGTGGTCTTCCGCAGATTTTGCAACGGTTTCTAAATTTCGATTTATATTTTGGTTTTAGTGTTTGTTTAACTAATTGACTTTCTCGTGCCATATTTTTAAATTATTATTCTGCCTTTTCAAACGGCATTCCCAATACTTCAAGCATTCTCTTCCCTTTTTCTGGGTTTCCCGCATTTGTAACGACTGTAATTTCAAATCCTCGAACTTTATCTACTTTAGCTAAATCGATTTCAGGAAAAACTGTGTATTCAGTAATTCCATAAGTATAATTTCCTCGTCCATCAAATTTTGCTGGAATTCCTCGAAAGTCACGGAATCGTGGGAATACAACTGAAATTAATTTATCCAAAAAGGCAAACATCCGCTCACCTCTCAAAGTCACTGTAAGACCTACCGGTTGTCCTTCACGGAGAGCAAACCCTGCAATTGATAGTCGTGCAGCTTGCACTTTTGGCTTTTGCCCTGTGATTGCTGCCATCTCATTCAAAAGTCGTGCATAAATTTCTTTATTGCGTAAATCCTGGCCTGTCCCCATGTTCACAACAACTTTTGAAAGCCTTGGCAAGGCTGAAACGTTTTTAATACCGAATTCCTCAGCGAAAACCTTAGGAAACTCTGTATTATACTTCTCTTTTACTGAAATGTGTTTAGCGTCCATAATTATTTAGTAACTGTGTTAATCAATTCATTGCCTTTAGCTGAAACTCTAATTTTTTTGTCTCCTGAAATTTGAAACTTAACTCGGGTTGGTTTTCCAGTTTTCGGGTCAACGATTGCGAGCTTACTCATCGCAATTGGTCGAAATAGTTCATATACGCCACCTTTGCCGTCTCGAGCAACTTGAGCCTTTACATGCTTTTTATAAAGTCCGACACCAGGAATATAAGCAGTTCCTTTTTTAGGAAAAACAATCTCAACAACACCTTCTTTACCCTTGTCACTTCCGGTGATTACTTGCACTTTGTCTCCTTTTCTAATTTTTAACATGTTTTTTAAAATACTTCTGGTGCCAATGAACTAATCTTTGTGTATCCTGCTTCTTTAACTTCACGAGCGATTGGTCCAAGAACGCGAGTTCCTCGAGGCAACCCTTGTTTATCAATAACTACTCCAGCATTATCGTCAAATCTCAAAAATGTTCCATCTTTTCGACGAATTTCTTTTCGAGTTCTAACAATTACAACCATTACCTTTTCGCGATCAGCTACAGCCCCGTTTGGATCTGCACCATGTACAACAGCCTTAACGACCTGTCCTACAGTTGCTTTTCTTCCAATTCTGTGCGAAATACCAAATACAGACAATAGCTTTGCTCCTGAATTGTCAGCTGGTTTAAGTACAGATCTTAATTGAATCATAATTATTTCTTAACTGTTTTCTTAATTGGCTTCGCTTTTGTTACTGTCTTTTTTGGTTCAACCTGAGCTTTTGGGGCCTTTGCTACTACTGTCACTTTTTTAGCTTCAGTTTTAGTTTCAACAATCTTCCAACGTTTAAGCTTCGAAATTGGTGCGCATGCAACAAAGTTCACCATTTCTCCAACTTTGTGGCCCATTTCATCGTGAACCTGATATTTCTCTGTTCTTTTAATTCGTTTTTTATACAAAGGATGAGAAATAAATCGAGTCACAGAAATAGTGGCTGTTTTTGCCATTTTTGTACTGGTTATAACACCTGTTATGATTTTCATATTATTTTTGATTTTGCTTTTCAGTGATCAATGTTTTAAGTTGAGCAACTTCTCTTCGAGCCGCGAGGGCTATTTTAACATTACTTTTGGTTTCTCCCAAACGTGGCATCTGTGCTTTTACTATTTGGGACTTCAAAATAGCAATGCGCTCAGTCATTTTTTCGACTGTTTCGTTTCTAGTTTCTTTGAGTTCTCGTGATTTCATATATTTTTTATAGTTCTGTTTCTTTGTTAATAAACTTTGTTTTAAATGGCATTTTGTCACTTGCGCGAGATAGTGCAACTTTGGCGACGTCAACACTTACTCCAGAAATTTCATAAATCATGCGGCCTGGTTTAATAACTACCACATATCTATCAATTTCTCCTTTTCCGCTTCCCATACGTTGTCCCGCAGCTCGTGCAGTAACAGGCTTATCAGGAAAGACTCGAATCCATAGGCGACCTTTTCGTTTTAAGTTATTTGTAATAGCACGTCGTCCAGCTTCAAGTTGTGCGGCAGATAGCCATGCAACTTCAAGTGCTTTTAATCCAAATTCTCCAAAACTAAGTGCTGCTCCACGATCAGCCAAACCTGCGCGGCGGCCTCGTTGTTCTTTTCGATATTTTCTGCGTGCTGGTTGTAACATATTATTATTCTTCGTCTTTCTGGTGAATCCATACCTTTACTCCAACATAACCTTTTTTCAAAAGTGCTGGTTTCTCTGCATAATCAATTATTTTCCTCAAAGTTTGAGAAGGAACAGACCCGACGTGAAACTTCTCAACGCGAGAAATGTCTGCACCACCGATACGTCCTGACAAAACTACTTTAATTCCAACTGCTCCAGAATTCATTGCACGCTCCATTGCTTTTGTCACAACTCTTCTGTGCGGCATGCGTCGTTCGAGATCTTGAATAATACGCATTACTGTAAGTTGTGCTGAAAGATCAGGGTTCTTAACTTCTCGAACTTGAAAATCAATTTTTAAGTTTGCAGGAACCTTACCACGAACTTCTTTGATAATGTTCATAACAAACTTCTTCACATCTTCAATTCCTGCACCTCCGCGACCAATAACTACTCCTGGTCGAGAAACATTTAAAATAATTACCATACTTTTAGTAAGTCGCTCAATTTCAACCGAAGTTATTCCGGCACTAACTAATCGATCCATAAGTGCTTTTCGAATTTTTGCGTCTTCAACCAAGTATTCACTAAATTGCTTTTTGTCTGCAAACCAACGAGATCTCCATGGTAGGAATGATCCGGTTCTAAAGCCAATTGGATTTATTTTTTGTCCCATATATTATTTTGTAACTTCATTCTTAACTGTCTTTTTTAATACCTTCTTTGGCGTTTCAACTACTTCTTTTTTTTGTTTTTTAACCTTCACCTTAGGCTCTTGTTCTACTAAAACAACTCGAATGTGTGCCATTTTCTTCTTAAATGGATGCCATTGACCTCGAGAAACTTGATATCCGCGCTTTAATGCAGGTCCTTCAGATATTTGAATCTCTGCAAAAACCAGCTTAGACTCATCCGCACCTTGCTGTCTTGCGTTTGCAACTGCACTTTGAACAACTTTCAAAACAGGTCCTGCTGCAAATCGTGGTGAATACGGCAAAACTTCAATTGCTGCGGCTGGCGTCAGCTTTCTTACACTATCAGCAATAAGCCTGAGCTTTCGAGGAGTCATGCGAACAAACTTCTGTGTTGAAACGTATGTATTCATGTTATGTCTTATCGCTTGTTCTCTTTACCACTTGTCCATGTCCTCTAAAGGTTCGAGTTGCAGAGAATTCACCAAGTCTATGTCCAACCATGTCTTCAGTTACAAAGACTTCAATAAAAATTCTTCCATTGTGAACCTGAAAATATTTTCCAACAAAAGCAGGTGCAATTTGACTTGAACGAGACCAAGTCTTAATTGCTTTTCCTTTTACACCCAAGCCAGCTTCCACCTTTTTAACAAGGCGTTCGTCGACAAATGGTCCTTTTTTATTAGATCGTGACATATATTAATAGTGACTATGCTTTCCTGGCTTTCTCTTTTGAACAATCATACCAGTTGAATATTTCTTCTTTCGGCGTGTCTTTCCAACAGCTTTCTTTCCAACGTAGGTCTTTGGATACTTAAGGCCAACACTACTTCTTCCCTCTCCTCCACCATGTGGATGTGCACCTGGATGCATCGCAACTCCGCGTACTCGAGGTCGAACACCGAGATGTCGCATTCTCCCTGCTTTTCCAAGTCTTTCATGTCTGTGTCCAGCATTTCCAACTTGTCCAATTGTTGCCCAACAAAGTGGATTAAAACGCTTTATCTCTCCTGATGGAAGTTTGATAAGAATATGTTCTTCTTCTCTTCCCTGCAAAGTTGCTGCAGTTCCTGCGCTCTTTACAATCTGCCCCCCACGCCCTAAACGAATTTCGATATTGTGAATCGCAGTTCCGACTGGAATCTTCCCCAGTGGAAGTGCATTACCTGGCTCGACTGGAGCCGTTTCGGAAGCAATTATCTTTGCTCCAACCACAAGTCCATGAGGCGCCAAAGTATACCTTTTTTCTCCGTCTGCGTAAACAAGGAGAGCAACATCAGCAGTTCTATTAGGATCATATTCAATTGAAACCACTCTGGCTACAATGTCTCGCTTATCTCTCTTCGTATCAATTATGCGTAAAAATCGCTTATGTCGTCCACCTTGATGCCTAACAGTAATCTTACCGTGTGAACGGCCACTTTTCTTTGGTAATATTTCGAATAAATTATTCATATACGTTACTTCTTAGCTTCTTTTTTTGCTTTTGGTGCTGGCTTTTCAGCTTTTTTTTCTTGAGTAAAAAGCTCAATTGATTCTCCTTTTTTCAACCAAACGATAGCCTTTTTCCAAGGAGCGGTTGTTACTTTCGTGCCTTTCATCGTACGACGAACGAGTCCTTTGTAATTCATAGTCGCAACATTAATGACAGTTACATTAAACAATTTTTCAATAACTTCCTTAATTTGATACTTCGATGAATCTCTTTGTACTTTAAAGGTATATCGACCTTTTTGTGCTTCTAAAAGTGTTTTTTCTGTAAATAATGGTTTCATAAATTTTATTTAGTTGTTTTTTTTGCTACTGCTTTTTTTGCGACTGGCTTCTTTTCAGCTTTCTCAACTTCTAAAACACTAGAGTCGACCAGCAAAAAATGATGTGTAAGCATTGGATATGCATTCATGGTTTCCCAAGGAAATACACTTACGTTTGCAATATTTCGAAAAGCTTTTGCCTGAGCCCAATTTTTGACAGAAAGTGCAACTACTGCATTTCGAGCTCCGGTGTTTTTGATCAATAGTGATGCTTCCTTTGTTTTGTTAATTCCTTTGATGTCAATCAATGCAAATTCATTTTGTGCAATTTTAAGTGCAATTGAACCAGATTTCGTCATTTTTCGCAAAGACTTCGTAAGTGTGTGAGTTGTCTTGATTCCTTTTGGACCGTGAGTTACACCTCCACCAACAAAGATCGGAGCTTTTGCTGAACTATGTCGAGCGTTTCCTGTGTGCTTTTGCTTGTACATTTTTCTTGTGGTCAAAGAAACCATTCCGCGAGTTTGCACCATTGGAAGTCCAGTGTGGCTTCTCTCTCGATATACATGAAATGCTTGAGCGATAGATGAGAGTGGTGCTTCCTTTGAGAATCCGACAGGAAGTTTTACTTCACTAGAACTTTTTTGGGTATAGAGCTGTACTGTTGTCATTCTGTGGTTCCTCCTTCTTGTGGTGTTTCGATAGCGGGGGTGTCAACTACTTTATTTTCAGAAAGTCGCTTTACAATTACCAAACTACCTTTGCTTCCGGGGATTGGACCACGAATCCAAAGTTCATTTCGTTCTGGGTTTACTGCAACAATCTGAAGATTCTTAACGGTTGTTTGGTCGACTCCCATGTGTCCTGCCATTCTCTTACCTTTATATACGCGTCCTGGTGTAGTACCTTGTCCGATTGAACCTGGAGCACGATGTCGATCACTTTGTCCATGAGTTTTTGGACCTCCTGCAAATCCATGTCGTTTTACGCCACCTGCAAATCCATGTCCTTTTGAAATCCCCGTTACCTGAACAGTATCTCCAACTGTAAATATATTCGTCACCTTAATCTCATCTCCTGCTTTCAATGATTCTCCTTCTTCTGTGTGAACTTCACGCAAAAAACGAGGCGCTTTTTTTTCTTCAATAGCGCCTTTTAAATGACCTTGCATTGGCTTTGTGATATTTTTAATTCTCTTTAAACCAAATCCAAGTTGTACAGCAAGATACCCGTGTTTTTCCGTATTTTTAACATCGGTTACAACACAAGGCCCTGCATTGACAATAGTCACAGGAGTTCTGACGTTACCTTCAAAGGTCTGCGTCATTTTAATTTTAGTACCCAGCAGTGTATTAATCATAATGTGACAAAAAAATAAGCGCTCGGAAGCGCCGCGATGTGGCTACTTCAAAGTTTTACAAATCTATGTGATGAGCAAGAAAACACTTCATCAGTTATGTGCGATTATACCAAAGCGTGAGGGAGCTTGCAAGGCAAGGCTAAAAAGATTGGATTTACACAAGAAAACACCTATAATATATTCGGTTTATTTTAAGGAGGATTCGCATGTTAGATGGGCGTGAAAAGTATAGCAAGCTTGCTGAATTATCAGCCGAAAACCTTAATAAATCGGGTAAAACAAGGTTCATGTGGATTTTTAACATATGGATTGAACAAGGCACAGAATGTAGGTCATTTCTAAGAGCCTCAAATCCACAACAGACACGATTTACTGAGTTTTTACTTACATATGCCCTGGAAAAGAAGTAATAAATGATAGGAATGGCATTGTGTTTTATAGCACAAAGCCATTTTTTAGCTTATGGGTTGAAATTAGCAAATATAATTCGTATACTATATATCCAAGAAGGGATTTTAGGAGGTTTTGTATGTGCAAGGACTGCACAAGAATGACGACGAATGAAGAAGTGCAAACAGCACACAGACTCTTGGAAATGAGACAATCTGGGGAAAAGGTGACCCGGGCAGACGCTCAGCAATTGCTTCCCGGACATGAAGAAGCAGCTTGGAACCTGTATCTTTCAATTGTCTCAGACATAGGCCAAACATGGGTGACATTATATCTCTACGGTAGAAGGCCAAAGACTCAAGGCGGTGCTTAACCAAGCGCCGCTTTATTTTTGACTAAAAATTAGTGTATTATTTTCTTGATGATTGCTGAATATAAGAAAAAAACTAATAAATACATTGCAATAGGACTATTTCTACAACTTTTCATGATAATTATGAGGCGACAGCTTGGTATATCTATCATTATCGGTTTCACAGGTTATATCTATCTGTCTTTAATTCTAATTAGCTCTGTCGCTTTTTTATATGGAGTTTATTGCTACGTAAAAGGCAAAGGTTATTCCGGTTGGTTTGCCTTTCTTGGGATTTTTCACTTACTCGGGCTTCTTATCTTAGTCTTACTACCTGACCATCGTAAGCAAGGCTAAGAACTCTCTGTTCTTTCCCTTTTCTCCTAAAATTGGCGACTCGACAAAACCTTCTATTTTTAGTTTTAAACTTTCAATGTCTTTTTTCACCTTCTCTAAAATTTCATCCATTTTTTCTTCCATAAGTTTTCCTTTGTGAATATACTTTGACGGCGCTTCATAATGAGGTTTAATAAGGGCAAGAATACGGCCATTTTCTTTAAGGTTTTTAATCACACTCGGAAGTATAAACGATTGCTTAGTCCAACCCGTATCTACTGAGATAATATCCATTTTTTCAGGAAGCTCGACATGTAGTGCATTTGTGCGTTCCATGACGATAACTCTTGGGTCATTCCGGAGTGTCCACGCAAGTTCTCCATATGCAGTGTCTACTGCATATACTTTCTTAGCACCATTTTGTAGCAAACAGTCGGTAAACCCACCTGTTGAACAACCAAAGTCAGCACATGTTAAGTCTTTTGGAGACACCTGAAATGAGTCAAGTGCAAATTGAAGTTTTTCTCCAGCTCTGGAAGCAAATGTTTTCATATATATAGTAGTATAAACATCCCCTCGCTATTTTGCTGCGAGGGGAAACAAATCATGACCGAAATGGCCAAAGTGACCAAAGTGGCTCATCAATATACGGACAAATGATAAATCGGTCGATTAAAATGCCGCAGAGCCACACACATAGTCCTAGATAGCGCATATCAAAAAATGAGAGCATGGGACCTATTATAAGTACAGCTCTCCAAAGAAAGACAACATATACAATATCTGGATGTTCAGCTTTATTTTTGCATGTTTTAAGGCTCCACTTTTCCCAATCGGTGGATCCCAAGAAAACGTCAAGTACAACCACCGAGGTCAACAAATACAGTAAAATCATGAGTGATGGAATAATCGTATTGGTAGGAATATGAAAATTCACATGCCAAGCAAAGCAAAACAGATTGATTCCTTCGAAAAGCAAAGTAAAGAGTGCTACGAATATAGCTACAATCATAAGAGTCTCCTATTACTATCTCGAAGGCTTATAATATATGGTGGAAGAAAAATATACAAGCTAAAGTAACCTAAGACGGTTACATCTTGACTTCAATGGAGACACCAGCAGGAAGATCTAAGTTAGAAAGAGAGTCTATTGTTCGCTCTGAAGGGTCTACAATATCAATTAAACGTTTGTGAACAAGCATTTCATAGTGATCACGTGCATTTTTATCAATAAAAGGACCAGCGTTTACAGCGTAAAGGGTTCTTCGTGTAGGAAGTGGAATAGGGCCAACAATTTTAGCACCTGTAGCAATTGCCGAGTCCAAAATTTTGGCAGCAGCCTCGTCTATGACTCTGTGGTCATAGCTCTTAAGCTTAACTCGTATTCTACCTGTTGGCATAATAATTGTTTAAAGTGCGGGCAGGAGGGAAAAAATAGATGGATTAAGGAGTTACTTGATAATCTTGGTGACTACTCCTGCACCAACTGTCTTTCCACCTTCTCGAATTGCAAATCTCATTCCTTCTTCCATAGCTAAAGGAACAATAAGTTTTACAGTCATTTTAGCGTTATCTCCTGGCATAATCATTTCCACACCTTCTGGAAGTGTTGCTTCTCCAGTAATATCTCCTGTTCGAATAAAAAATTGTGGTTTGTATCCACTAAAGAATGGTGTGTGACGTCCGCCTTCTTCTTTTGACAAAACATATACTTCTCCGTCAAATTCAGTGTGAGGAGTAATTGAGCCTGGTTTAGCCAAAACTTGTCCTCGTTCAACATCTTCTTTTTCAACTCCGCGAAGCAATACTCCAACGTTGTCACCAGCTTCTGTTTTATCCAAAGTCTTTCTAAACATTTCCAAACCTGTAACTACTGTTTTCTTTGTAGGCTTAATTCCAATGATTTCAATTTCTTCGTTAACTGAAAGTGTTCCACGTTCTACTCTTCCGGTAACTACTGTGCCTCGTCCTTTGATTGAGAAAACGTCCTCAACTGGCATAAGGAATGGTTTGTCTGTTTCTCGTTTTGGATCAGGAATATAATTATCTACAGCGTCCATAAGCTCAATGATCTTCTTTTCATATTCAGCATCACCTTCAAGTGCTTTAAGAGCTGAGCCACGAATCACTGGGATTTCATCTCCAGGGAAATTATATTTCTTCAAAAGATCACGTACTTCTTGTTCAACCAAATCAATAAGTTCTGCATCATCAACCATGTCGCATTTGTTCAAGAAAACAACCAATGCTGGAACATTGACCTGACGAGCCAAAATAACGTGTTCTCGAGTTTGAGGCATCATTCCGTCTGCTGCTGAAACTACTAGAATTGCTCCATCCATCTGAGCTGCACCAGTGATCATGTTTTTGATATAATCTGCGTGTCCTGGAGCATCAATGTGAGCATAATGCCGTTTAGCTGTTTCGTATTCTACGTGAGTAATGTTAATGGTGACACCACGAGCTTTTTCTTCTGGAGCATTATCAATTTGATCATAAGACATTGCTTTTGTAGTACTACCAGGCTGTTTTGAAAGCACTGTAGCAATAGCTGAAGTAAGAGTTGTTTTTCCGTGATCAACGTGACCAATAGTCCCAATGTTTACGTGGGGCTTTGTTCGTTCAAATTTCTGTTTTGTATCTGCTGCCATGTGAGTGAATTTGTATTTTAGCGCCTGTAGGCTCAATTGCAAGTGGCAATTTAACTTAAAGGCTTATTATGCATCTAATGCACAAGTGAGGCTATTATGCACAAAAAAGAAATCAGTGTCAACAGGGGAAGTTAAAAACACTGCTTAGCTTTGATAAATAGGCACAAAAATTGGCTCAGGGAGTCCCTGAGCCGTTTCATAGATTTATTTATCCAACAATTTTGTGGGCAAAGCCCAATTTCAGAGCATTTTTGGCCCTGAGTGTAGTGCTTCGATCCATCATTCTTTTTAGTTTTTTACGACTAAGATCAGATACCTGTTTCAAGATATGGCTCAGGTACGCGGATTGCCAATCTTCGAGTTGAGTGATTTGATCTGCGAGGGCAGATCCTTCAAGGCTTTTCTTCTCGGTGAAAGTACTCGCCATCGGGTGCAACGTCATCGTGCAGTTTTTCCCTATGGTTCTATTTTTGCCAAGCAAGAAAATAGGGATTGCCATTGAACTTACTTGTCCATACGCGACAGTATCGAAAGATATGTCGTTCGCAACAACCCAGTCACAAAATGCAAACCCGGCCTCACAAATTCCTCCCCCTGAATAAATTTCAAACGTGATCGGTTTCTTTGGATCTTCGTCAACAAGTTTACTCAAGACTTGCATAAGATTCTTCGTTTCATATGCGTTGATCTCTTCATTCCAAATCCGAATTAGTCGTTTGCTTGGGACTTCCACAAAAACCTCCTGTGAGGAATACAATCTCTGGTACAGGAATTATACCATATTATGGGTTCAAAAAAAGAGGGCATATTCGCCCTCTCACTAGTCACAATGTTACTTCCATCCATTCGCTTACTCTCAAAACAAGTAAATTTTTAAATTCAGGCTTGGGAGCGTAATTGTTTGACGCATCCAAGAGTTTAAACATTCCAAGCAGTTGAACTGGTATGAATTCAACGGCTAGAGTCCCTGTTTCCAGTCCAATCCTGAGTCTTGATAGTGCTTCTCGATTTAAATCGTATATAGCAGTGCTAATCGAAAATTTTAGTGCCGATTCTTTTTCCTTATTCTCAGTTAGTATCTTTCTAATAGCCCGAATAGCATGGTTTTCATATTCTTTTTTAAATTTACGAATATATGCCGGCTGACTATTCCCATTTGCTTCGGTCAAGAAAGATAGGGACAACGATTTATCTTCAAAATAACCCAAGGAATCGAATGATAGGCCTATTTCACACAAAACCTCAATTGGTATTTGCCGAAGCACTACGAGAACCATCTGAAAACATTGTTCAGCTGAATACTGATCCACAACTTCCTCCTTTGAAAGTAAAAGTCTAGCGGATTATAAAAGAAGTGACAAAAAAATACAATTTACGTATTATTTCCCTTTTGCAGCAACAATTTGCGCCGTAACGTTTTGAGGCACTTCATCATAGTGAGAAGGCTCTACATACGCTGCAGCACGTCCTTGAGAGATTGAGCGAAGCTTAGTGGCATATCCGTGCAGCTCTGCCAAAGGCACAGTTCCGGTTACGATCGTAAACATACCCTTTTTCTCGGTTCCAGAGATAGAAGCTCGCTTACTTGAAAGGTCTCCGATAATATCTCCCATAAATTCGTCAGGAGTCGACACTTCAATCTTCATGATTGGCTCAAGGAGTACCATATCAGCTTTGTTAGCAGCTTCCTCAACTCCCAAACTTCCCGCGATCTTAAAGGCCATTTCAGATGAGTCAACCTCATGGAAACTTCCATCGTAAACTACAACTCGGATATCGACTAATGGGTATCCTGCCAAAATTCCATTTTCGAGCTTTTCTTTGACACCTTTTTCAATTGGACTAATATATTCCTGAGGAACTGAACCACCTTTGATTTCAGACAAGAATTCAAAACCTTCACCACGACCTCGAGGTTCAATTCTGAGCCAACAATGTCCGTATTGTCCACGACCTCCCGTTTGACGAATATATTTACCCTCTCCTGTTGCAATCTTTTTGATAGTTTCCTTGTAAGCGACTTGAGGAGCACCGGTTTTAGCTTCTACATTGAATTCACGCTTCATGCGGTTGACCAAAACTTCCAATTGAAGTTCTCCCATTCCTGAGATAATAGTTTGTCCTGTTTCGTGATTACTTTTAATTCTAAAAGTTGGATCTTCATCTGCAAGTTTGTTCAATGCGAGTCCCATTTTCTCCTGATCTGTCTTTGTAGCTGGCTCAATTGCCAACGAGATAACAGGCTCTGGGAATGTGATTGATTCCAAAAGAATAGGATGCGCTTCATCACAAAGAGTGTTCCCTGTTGTGGTGTCTCGCAAGCCAACTACAGCCACAATTTCTCCAGCATATGCTTCTTCTACCAGTTCTCGTTGATCTGCGTGTAATAGAACGAGTTTCCCAATGCGCTCTTTTACTTTCTTTGTAATGTTATAGACCTCTTGGCCAGTCTTCAGCTTTCCAGAATAGATACGAACATACAGCAAGCGACCCACATGAGGATCTGTCATAACTTTAAATCCAAGACCTGAAAATGGTGCTTCATTTTTGCGCTCACGTTTTTCAACTTCGCCAGTTTTTGGATTAATTCCTTCAACTGGAGGAACATCAATTGGAGAAGGCAAATATTCAACAACGGCATTAAGTAAAAGCTGTGTTGTTGCTGTTCTGTTGTCTCCACCCAAAATTGGGAAGAATTTAACAGCTACCACTCCTTTTCGAATAGCACGCTTAATATCAATTTCTGTTAATTCTTTGCCTTCCAAGTATTTGGTTAAAGTTTCATCGTCAAATTCTGCAACCTTTTCTATCAATTGATTGCGATATTTTGTTGCCATTTCGAGAAGGTCTGCTGGAATTTCCTCTTCTGTTAGGACAATGTCTTCAATTGCTTTGTACGTGTAAGCCTTCATTTTGACAAGATCAATCATTCCTCGAAGTTCGTGTTCAAACCCGACTGGTATTTGAATTGGAGAAGTGTTTGCTCCCAATCGCTCATCAATTGACTTCAAACTTCCTTCAAAATCTGCTCCAATAAGATTTAACTTATTCAAAATACAAATGCGTGGAACTTTATATTTGTCTGCTTGTCTCCAAACTGTTTCAGATTGAGATTCAACACCAGTTCTTCCATCGAAGACCATAACTGCTCCATCAAGTACTCGAAGGGAGCGCTCAACTTCAGCGGTAAAATCAATGTGACCTGGAGTATCAATAATGTTAATTCGGTAGTGACCGTCGTCAACTGAAGAACTTTCCTTTAGGTCCCAGAACGTTGTTATAGCAGCAGAGACAATTGTGATACCTCGCTCACGCTCTTCTTCCATCCAGTCAGTCGCTGTAGTTCCATCGTCAACAGAACCGAGCTTGTATGTTTTTCCTGTTTCGTACAAAATGCGCTCAGTAGTAGTTGTTTTACCGGCGTCGATGTGGGCAATAATTCCAATGTTGCGAATTTTTTCATATGAAACCAACCGATCTTTAGTAACGGTTGAAACAATTGCGGATTTCTTTTTAGCGGCTTGGGCTGCCATAGCAGAGGTGATTGTATCAAATTGAGTGCACAAGCACAATGAGCATGAAATATCGAAATAAATATATTTCACAAATAAAAATATAAAACTCATCCCCCAAAAGTCACCTTTTTGATATGATGCATATATGTTTGAAGGAGAATCACTGTCACAAGAACAAAAGATATTCACGCCTGATGTAGTAGACCAATTTCTTGAATCGTACTATGATGCGCTATCCATACCATTAGATGATGAGTCAAATCTCCCTTTGAACAAATAGAGCTTAAAAAGAAGCAAAATGCCTTTTTTGACTCACTCTCTGGAATCGACAAACCCTTCAATAACCCCTTAACTAAACGAATTTATCAGAGTGATGCAACGGCATTATACTTTTTATTAAGCACTGGGGAGATAGATGAAATTGTAACAAAGGAGAGGATCAATGGAGCGGCTGATTCTGAAGACAGAACAAAAACACGGGCAAGGATTGTAAATGAATTCTTAGAAAAAGCACGGGAAAGAAATCATGAAATTCAAGCGGGAGAAACAGCGGGTGAGAATCCTTTAACGCTTGGTCTTGAGTTTGAATTTCAGGTTTCAGACGAAAATATTAACACCTATTCTCTCGTAGAAAATCTTGAGAGTTCGCGGCCACAGGCGGCAGAGACAACAATTGCCGAAATATCCGATGAGGATTTGCATAATTTCAAGCGGGAGTCAGCGCATTTAAAGGAAGGTGACGATCCATTTTGGGAACGAGTGACTGAGCCAAGTCTTACTCCTCAAACACAACTCCGAGAACAGCTATATACGAGAAAATCGCCTGGAAGCTTGATTGAATCCGCTCCAATTTTAGGAGTTCACGAAACGTATGGAAATGTAGAAATTAGTCCAGAACACTTGGAGGTTATGGATTTACTGGCAATAGAAGTTTCCTGTGGATTAGTTGAACCAAGCATTGTCCGAAATGGAGTCTTGCAAAGAGCACTGGCCGAAGGAAAGATAAAAATTGCAACAAAGAGAGCAACAGAAGGAAAATTGTTTCGAGAAAATTACACAAAACTAACAAAGATAAACGGAGAGTATTACTACTTTCCTTTCCATAGGGGGAGAGATGCAAAAAAGGAAAATACTGCGATTCGGCCAGAAACATTAGAGTCTGTTGCAATCGACAAATTTAAAGCATATCCAAAAGAAGTTCCTAACTCATTGGTTGAAAAACGAACTGTATATGCATACGACAAAGATGATTACATTCGTATGGTAAAAGAACTTGATACCTCGTTTTTAGGTATGAAAGGAATACAGTCAACTCAGACGAGTGAAGGTAAACGGACACCAAGTCAAGAATCTATGGCACAATCTTGGGACATGCTTACAAGCCGATGGAAGACATTGCTCGAAGAAAATGAAATCGAATATCCTAAAGACAAAACTGAATTATTCGTTGGCCCGTACAAATCTGATCAGCAGATTGAAGATGAAGTTAACAAACAAAAGAAAGATAGCGCATTAAGGTATAACAGATTCCTCAGTGAAATAACATTAAAGACTTTAGTGAATCCTCAGTTTAGGCAGAAATCATATGATTTGATCGCCAATTATCGAAAGGAAATACGTGCAGCTCAAATAACAGAAGCGTAGTTCGATTGATTGATATAAACGAGAAGCAAATTACCAGCGGAAATGTGCGAAAGCTTTGTTTGCTTCTGCTACTTTTTCAACGTCTTGTCTCTTTTTAACTGCCACACCTTCGCCTTTTGCAGCATCCATAATTTCTGCGGCTAATTTTTCTCCAAATGTGTGATATTCAGAATTACTTCTTGAGCGTGCTGATTCAACTAGCCAACGGATAGAAAGTGCTTCTTGTCTACGTCCTCGAACTTGAACTGGAACTTGATATGCAGCCCCACCAATTCTGCGTGCTCTAACTTCCATAGTTGGGCGAACATTCTCAAGTGCTTTTGTGAATATCGCAACTCCGGGCTCTTTTGTTTCTTCCTCGATTTGCTTAAAGGCAGCATAAACTTCTTTTTGTGCAATACTTTTCTTACCATCATACATAGCTCTATTAATAAGCTTTGTAACAAGTACATTTCCATGTACTGGGTCTGTAGCAATTTTTCGTGATCTAACAGCTCCTGAACGTGGCATATCTTTATACAGCCGCAGCTTGCCCTTTCTTAGCGCCGTATCGTGAACGTCCGTTTACGCGGCCCACAACGCCTTTAGTATCATACTTTCCTCGAACAACTTGGTATTTTACTCCTGGC
The DNA here is from genome assembly GCA_038206135.1 of Patescibacteria group bacterium. GTDB lineage: Bacteria > Patescibacteriota > Microgenomatia > UBA8517 > UBA8517 > UBA5941. Next base: position 27,981 of record JBBRBD010000007.1, read on the forward strand.
AAATCTTTAACACGACCTGCACGAACCATAACAATTGAATGTTCTGCCAAGTCATGTCCTTCGCCGGGAATGTAAGCGGTAATTTCATATTTGTTTGAAAGACGTACACGACAAACTTTTCGAAGTGCTGAATTTGGTTTCTTTGGAGTCATTGTACGAACTGACAAAATTACCCCACGCTTAAACGGAGAGCTTACTTCACTGTAACGACGTTTTTTACTATTAAACCATTGTTTCAGTGCAGTACTCCCCGTCTTTTTGCGTTCTGGCTTTCTACCTTTTTTTACTAATTGTGCAATTGTTGGCATGTTTTTACTCTTATACCATCATTCTGGCTCGCTCTTCGTCCACTGGAATGAGGCGTCCGATGATAACATTTTCTTTGAGTCCAATCAAACGGTCGCGCTTTCCCATTAGGGCACTGGTTGCCAATACGTCTGTTGTTTGCTCAAATGATGCTGCTGATAGCCAAGACTCAGTTAAGAGTGCACGTTTTGTGATTCCCATCAAAGTAGGTCGTGCAGTGGAAGCTTCTCCACCTGCTGCGATTACCTTTTCATTCTCTTCATCAAAGAATGATCGATCGACTGTTTCTCCTGGCAAAAGTGTGGTGTTTCCACTTGTTGAAATTTTCACCTTATCACTCATCTTTCGTACAATTACTTCAAAATGGCGATCGTTAATTGGAATACCTTGAGATTCATAGACAGCCTGCAATTCGTTGATCAAGTATTCTTGTGCTGGAATTAAGCCTCGAATAGACAAGAGTTCTTTGATGTCCAAGTATCCGGTTGAAAGCTGTGCACCTGCTTCTACAAGCTGGCCATCTTCCACCATAAGCTTACTGGTCTTTGGAATTACAAATTCTCGTACTTCCTCTGGCTTTACATCAATACTGGTGACGAATACTTTCCAACCATCTTCAAGTTCTTCTACTTTGATTTTCCCAGAAATATCGGTAAGTGGCGCCATGCTTTTTGGAATTCGTGCTTCAAAGAGTTCTTCGACACGTGGCAAACCTTGGGTCACGTCGACTCCAACTACTCCTCCACTGTGCTTGGTTCTCATGGTGAGCTGAGTTCCTGGTTCTCCAATTGATTGTGCTGTCAAAACTCCAACTGGTGTACCAATCTTTGCAATTTGCTTGTTCGAAAGATCCCATCCGTAACAATTTGCACAAACTCCATAGCGACTTTCACAAGAGAGTGGGGAGCGTACATATACTGATTCCACTTGTGCTTTCTCAATCTCTCGAGATGTTAGTTCATCGATAAGTGCGCCTTTAGCAACCAATACCTTTCCGTCTACTTCAATGTCTTCCAATGCAAGTCGTCCAACAATTCTTCGTGCGTACACACTAGGTCGGATGTTTTTACTAATTCGAATACCATCTTGTGTTCCACAATCTTCTTCTCGAACAATAACATCGTGAGCAACGTCTACGAGACGTCGTGTTAAGTATCCAGCATCAGCTGTTTTCAAAGCTGTATCAGTCAATCCTTTTCGAGATCCACGAGAACTTGTTACATATTCAAAGACTGAGAGTCCTTCACGGAAATTACTTTTAACTGGCAATTCAACGATCTTTCCTAGTGGGTCGACAACAAGTCCTCGCATACCAGCAAGCTGTTTGATTTGTTCCTTTGATGTACGTCCAACTTTAGCGTCGATGACAATACGAATTGAACTTGTAGGCTCAACCAAACTCCAGGTCTTTTCTGCGATTTCTTCAGTTGTCTCAATCCAAATTTCTTGAGATTTTCGGCGTCTTTCTTCAGTTGTAATTAGTCCTTGGGCAAAAGCCTCTTCGATTTCAGCCACTTTAGCATTTGCAACATCAATCATTTCAGCTTTTTGAGGATGCACTACTGCATCTGAAATTCCGAATGAAAGTCCAGAGTAGGTACCTCCTACGAATCCAATATCTTTAATATCATCGATCATTTGAACAACTCTTTCGTGTGGAACTTTGGAAATTCCATCAACGATCAAATCTTGAATGAGTCCAGAACTCATGTTTTCATTCATATATCCAAATTCAGATGGCAAAATTTCGTTAAAGAGTACTCGACCTACAGTTGTATCAATGACTGCATCAGCGATCTTGATATGAATAAGCTGTCGCAGACTAATCTTTCCTGTTTGATAAGCAAATATTGCTTCTTCTCGTCCTGAGAAAGTTGTTACATCAGGTTCAATTCGAGTATCCAAACTAGTAAAGTAATACACTCCAAGCGCAATTTCCTTAGATGATGGAGCAGAGGTTGGTGAACCGTCTGCAGGCTTTAACAAGTTTCGATCTGAAATTACGAGTTCTTTCACTTCTTTAATAGCACGCTCTGAGAGTGGCAAATGAACAGCCATTTGATCTCCGTCAAAGTCAGCGTTGAATGCTTTACACACTGTTGGATGCAATCGAATAGCGTTTCCTTCAATAAGGATTGGATAAAATGCCTGGATACCCAATTTGTGCAAAGTAGGAGCGCGATTCAAAAGAACTGGATGATCTTTTGTAATCTCTTCCAAGATATCAAATACTTCTGCTGGTCGTCGTTCAAGTAAATTCTTCGCACTCTTCACGTTAGGTGCAATTCCTCGCACAATCATTTCGCGAAGTACAAATGGTTTAAAGATTTCCAATGCCATTTCCTTTGGAAGTCCACATTGGTTAAGTTTCAATTCTGGCCCGACAACGATAACTGATCGTCCTGAATAATCAACACGCTTTCCAAGTAAGTTCTGTCGGAATCGACCTTGCTTTCCTTTTAACATATCTGAAAGTGAGCGTAGTGGCTGTTTTCCTCGGCCTCTTCGTGTTGCCTTTCGTTGTGACGCATCAATCAATGAATCAACTGACTCTTGTAACATGCGCTTTTCGTTTCTCAAAATGATCTCAGGTGCTCCCAAGTTGATGAGATGCTTCAATCGGTTGTTTCGGTTAATAACACGTCGGTACAAGTCATTCAAATCACTGGTTGCAAATCGACCTCCAGAAAGTTGAACCATTGGTCTCAAATCTGGTGGCAAGATTGGAAGAACCTTCATAACCATCCAAGTAGGGGAAATCTTTCCACTACGCATTCCATCAATCATCTTTAAGCGGCGTGTAAGCTTAATGTATCTACTTCCTTTTCCTTTAACTGCATCAATTTCTTCTTTAACTTCCTTTGAAAGCTCATCAAGTTTCAATGCAGCAAGTGCTTCATACAAAGCTTCTGCACCCATCTTTACTTCTACAAAACTGTCGACATTGTAAGCTGCAAGTTTTTCGTATTCATCTTCAGAAAGGAATCCAAACTTTCGTACATCTTTTACAATACTAATAAGCTTGCCAAAGAGTTCATCTGTTTTTTCAAGAGTAGACTTTTCTTCTTCAGAAAGACTTGCTTCTTTCTTTCGAGTTTCGAGTTCAACTTCAGACATTGCGAGCGCCAATTGTTCTTTTCCTTTAATTTTGTCTTCAGCTTTCTTTGCTCGAACTTCACCATCTTCTTTCACTAACGCAAGTCGCTCTTTGTACATTTCTTTTACTTCTTCAATCTTTTCAGCTCTTGTTTGTTCCAAAGTCTTGATTGAGTCAGTTCTACCCTTTTCATCAACTGACATAACAAGATATCGCGCAAAATACACAACTTGTTCGATTGCACGAGGTGCTAGATCAAGAAGGAGGGAAATCTTAGAAGGAGCTCCCTTAAAGAACCAAACGTGCATAACTGGAGCTGCAAGTGAAATGTGTCCCATACGCTCTCTTCGAACTCTACTTTCAGTTACTTCAACTCCACACTTGTCACAAGTGACACCCTTATAACGGATTCTTTTGTATTTTCCACAATAACATTCCCAATCTTTAGAAGGTCCAAAGATTCTTTCATCAAAAAGACCGTCTTTCTCACTCTTTAATGTTCTGTAGTTAATAGTTTCTGGTTTTGTAACTTCACCTCTACTCCAAACTCGGATTTCTTCTGGAGAGGCAAGTCGAATAACCAAACCTTTAAAGTCTTCGAGGTTGGAAAGCATAGTTAATGGATCGACAAACTGTGAAGTCTTTTTGTCTACGATCTTTTCCATAAGCTCATCAGGGTTAATATCCTCTTTTGGTTGTGGTCCTTCAATTTGAATAGAAAGTCCAAGTGAGTTAAGTTCTCGAATCAAAACTTTAAACGATTCTGGAACTTTTGCCTCTGGAATTGGTTCACCTTTTACAATTGCGCCAAATGCTTGTGCACGACCAACGATATCATCAGATTTGATGGTAAGCATTTCTTGGAGTGTGTGTGCTGCTCTATGTGCTTCAAGTGCCCAGACTTCCATTTCTCCAAGTCGCTGTCCACCCATTTGAGCTTTTCCACCAAGTGGCTGTTGTGTAACCAAAGAATATGGTCCAGTTGATCGAGCATGGGTTTTGTCCTCAATCATGTGCTTCAACTTCAAAATATATCCAATTCCGACTACAGTGTCTTCTGCGTAATTTTCTCCTGTTCGACCGTCAAAGAGACGAACTTTTCCAGTTGCAGGAAGACCAGATTTTACAAGTTCTTTAGAAATTGCGTCATCTCCAATTTCGTCAAAAACAGGAAGTGCGCCTTTTTCACCATTCTTTACAAGTGCCCATCCAAGGTGGGCTTCCATAAGTTGTCCTAAATTCATACGAGCAAGTACTGAAAGTGGGGAAATAATAAGATCAACAGGAGTTCCATCTGGTAGATATGGCATATCAGCTGCAGGCATAATTTTCGCAATAACACCTTTGTTTCCATGTCGTCCTGCCAATTTGTCTCCGACCATAACTTTTCTGATTTGAGCAACTTTTACAATTACGGTCTTCATAACACCAGGTCCGAGTTCGTCACCTGTCAATTTGTCGAGAATTTGAACATCAACAACAATTCCTTCTTCTCCATGAGGTACTCGAAGCGAAGTGTCTCTGACTTCGCGAGCTTTTTCTCCAAAGATTGCACGTAACAATCGCTCTTCAGCGTTAAGTTCAGTTTCGCCTTTTGGAGCAATCTTTCCAACCAAAATATCATTTGGTCCAACTTCTGCACCGAGGACTACGATTCCGTCATCAGCGAGATTTGCGAGTTCCATTTCTGAGACGTTTGGAATATCTTTTGTTAATTCCTCAGGTCCAAGCTTAGTTTCTACTACATCAGCTGTATATTCTTTAATGTGGATTGAAGTGAGAAGATCGTCTTTTACTAGTCGATCAGATACGACCAACGCGTCTTCAAATCCATATCCATCAAATGAAGCATATGCAACAACCAAGTTGGTTCCAAGTGCAAGTTCTCCTTGTTCAGCAGAAGGACCGTCGATTAAAAGGTCTCCCTTTTTCACTTTTTGGCCAACAATTACTCGAGCTTTTTGATTGTAAGCCGTTGATTGTGTAGTTCTTTTGAACTTGGTAAGTGTATAAATTGCTCGAGTGTTATCTTCAGACATTTCAGCACTACTTCGAGTTGGCTTTGTTGTAGCCTTGTCGAGTCGAACTTCAACTCGAGTTGCATCACAATAATCAACAACACCATCAAAATCAGATAGAACAACGTGCCCCATTGATTCTGCGATTGCGGCTTCCATTCCAGTTCCTACAACAGGACTTTGTGGTGACACCAATGGAACAGCCTGACATTGCATGTTAGATCCCATCAAAGCACGATTTCCTTCGTCATGAGCGAGGAATGGAATCAATGAAGCAGATGCACCAAAAACCTGTCGAGGAGTCACATCTAAATATTCAATAAGGTCAGAGGCACCTTCTAAAAATGCATTGTTGAAGCGGTAAGGTACACGATCATCAAGTATTACCCCATCTTCAGCTACGTTAACACCGCTGTGTGTAATATGATATTTTGCGTCATCGTCTGCAGTCAAATATACAATTTGATCTGTAACTCTACCAAAAGATTTACCATCTTTTTCAATTTTTTCAACTTTTCTGTATGGAGTTTCCAAAAATCCAAATTCGTTTACACGAGCATAAAGAGCCAAGTAGGTAACAAGACCGATGTTTGGTCCTTCTGGGGATCTTACTGGGTCAATTCTTCCGTATTGGGAAGCGTTAATATCACGAATAGAGAAGCTCGCGCGCTCTCTATTAATACCACCGGGTCCAAGAACTGAAACACGTCGCAAATTGTCAACTTCAGAAAGTGGGTTAGTGTTATCTAGAATTGTAGAAAGTTGATTACTTCTGAAAAATTCGTTAATAGAAGCAATCAATGGTCTTGCATTAATTAAATTTTGTGGCAATGGTTTGTCTTCAGAAGAGATCAAACTCATTTTCTCTTTGACACTGCGTTCAAGCTTCAAAAGTCCTGCTCGGAATGCATGAGTTGCAACTAATTCACCAACTCGTCGTAGTCTTCGGTTAGACAAATGATCAATATCATCTACATGGCCTTTTCCATTTTGAAGTCCAATCAAGTATGAAAGTGTCGCAATAATATCTTGCTTTGTGAGTACCCAATTATCTCGTTCGTTTGAAATAGTAAGATCAAGTCTCTTATTGATTTTGTATCGTCCGACTTTACCAAGGTCATATCGACGAGTGTCTAGGAACAAACTTTCAAACAATGCTTGAGCGTTATCAATAATCGCAGGTTCGCCAGGTCTCAATTTTCGATAAATTTCCAAAAGAGACTCTTCTTGAGTTTTTGTTGGATCCTTTTCAATAGTCTTTTTGATAAAGCGATGAATTTTGTCTGTATCAACATCTGCAAATGCTTCTTGAATATCTTGATCACTTTCAATTCCCATTGCACGAAGAAGTGTTGTTGCTGAAACTTTTCGACGTTTGTCAATTCGAGCAGAGATTACATCATTTTTACTAATTTCAAACTCAAGCCATGATCCATGAAGCGGACGAACTTCAGCCATATAAAGCATACGACCTGTTGCACGATCTCGATTTCCTGAAAAATATATACCAGGAGATCGAACGAGCTGATTAATAACTACGCGTTCAATTCCATTGACTACAAAAGTTCCAGCATTTGTCATTTGTGGAATATTTCCCATAAACACTTCTTGCTCTACACTTTCACCAGTTTTTTTATTGATTAAAGTAGCGACCAATTTAAAAGGAGCTGCAAAAGTGATACCCTTTTCTTCAGCATATTTAGGAGTAATTTGTGGTTCTTCAAGAGTATGGCTGCCCAAAAGTAGTTGCCAATTTTTACCAGTGAAGTCTTCAATCGGAGAAACTTGAGCAATTTCCTCTGCAATTCCTTCATTCAAAAACCATTCCCAGCTTTCGCGTTGAACCAATGATAAATCAAGTTCAGGGATGTTTTTTTCTGTTTTTCCGAAATTGCGTCGGTTAATTTTTGCCATTTTTTAATAAGTGTGGGTTCTTAAACGATAACGAACAGTTAACAGGTCTAACGGCGATTATACCTAGATATCATGCAAAGTCAAGTGCAGGTTTAGGGGCATTAATCCACCGGAAGCTTTAGTTCCTTCGGATACTATATCAACAATTTACAAGAAGTTCAAGTGGGCAAGAATTACCTCAAATATTTTTGCACATTGGCCAGGTGTTCGTCGTATGTCTTTGCAAAGTGCACCACACCATTTTTGTCATGAATATAATAGAGATAGTCATTCTTAGATGGATTTGCTGCTGCCTCTAGGCTCGACAAACCTGGATTTGCAATTGGAGCAGGAGGCAGACCTGAAAATTCATAAGTGTTGTATGCACTCTTTAACTTGTAATCGTCCAGATATACAGTAGGCCACCATTCAGTGCAATTTGGCGCACACGTGGCATTTGCCTTCGCATATTGCACAGATGCATCTACTTGGAGTGGCATGCCAAGAGCAATCCTATTTTGTAAAATTCCAGCAATTATTGGTTTTTCGCTATCGGTTCTTGTTTCGCGTTCTAAAAGTGAGGCTAAGATAACTTGCTCTTTGGTACTGTTCGGAAATTTCTTTTCAAATGTGTTTTTCAAAAATGAGATTGCCTTTTCAGGAGTAACGTCCTTGGGAACCAAATACGTTTCAGGAAATAAATATCCTTCGTCATCTTTCGTGAGCGTCAGGAAACTAGATGCGAAAGCTTTTGTCTGTGTATCTGTAAATCCAACTGCCGCTCCAATTTTTGAGGAAATTTGTTCTCTACGAAGTCCTTCAGGAAGCGTAACCCAGACTTCTTGTGGACCCTTTTGTAAAAATGCAATTACTTGAGGAACTGAAAGATTCCCGGGGATTTCAAATTCACCTACAGGTAGATTTGCAGCTTTATGTGTAAATTTTACATAAGCACGGAACACAAAGACGCTTTTAATCACTTTTGCTTCAAAAAGTTTTGTAGCAATTTGCTCGGCACTACTTCCCTTTATCACCAGTACCGTATGCGTTTGTGCAGAGGTTGACGGAGCTTTAAGTTCTTCTGTCCACCAAATAAATACTGTTATGCTTAAAACAAGTGCAGAGCAGACTAAAAGACCTACAATAAAAAGAATTGTTTTCTTCACGAGAATAATTGTATCAGAAGTACAGAGTTAAACTACTTAGCTTCGGAAAGAAGTGCGCGACGGTAATTTTTACCATCGTTAATATAAATACGACCGCAACTACAAACAAATTTATTTCCTTTTTTGTGTTTTGACTTCTTCATATATGAAAGATCTTTTCCACAGCCCACACATCTACCTTGAGAGAGAAGCCATGCTTGAATTGGTGCAACTGCATTTTTGATCATATTTTCTGTATCTATTATAACAAGACTCGTATACATGAGAAGTAGTCAACTTTACATATCAGACCTATAGATATATAATTACAGGATGAAAAAAAATGTGGGGTCTACCCTAAATTTATGGCCGTACACACTTATAATTATCGGTGTTTGCTTGTGGATATATATTGCTACTTTTGCATCAATCCAAGCACAAGAATATTCAGTACTACCAATTAGTTTTTTTGAAATGAACCAAAATACACTTCATCAAGTATCTGGCGTGCAAGTTCCAGTTATTCCACATGTGACCTATATATGGAGTACTCCCATTATAATTTCTGGAACATCAGGGGACTTTGGTTTTTATATAGATGAATATGATTCAAATGGCACTTGGGTTTCTGGTCAATGGAAAGGGATAATTAACAATCCTGTGGACCAAATAGTTGAATTTGATTATGCTCCAACAAGTCGCGTTGTTTCATTTGCGGCCCCACAATACTACATGTCTAAAGATAGCAAACTTGAAGCATACATCGGGGAAACAGAGCTGAAGCTAAAGTGAATCTAGATATCTCTGTAAAATAACTGCAGCTGAGAATGCATCTTCCATGTCATGTCTCTTTTTTCGTCTCATTCCACTTGCAATAGCAAGTTGGTTTGCATCAAAGGTGGAAAGTGTTTCGTCTACAAAGCTTACTTTCGTATGAGTTAATAGTTCCAATTCACGACCAAACTCTTCTGCCTCAACAGCAATGTCATTTTCAGAAAGACCAACTATCAATCGTTCTGGCTTTTCGACTGCAATTACCTCTAATGCTTTTTTGATAAGCTCTTCTCTGCTTTCTGCACGTATTACAACCAACGGCTCAGCCAAGATTCCTTGAGTAAAAGCTACTCCAAGTTTTTTGCGACCGTAATCAAAAGATAGAATTGTCATTGTGTGTAACTTAAGCTTTTTTCAGACGGCGGAACCAGTTTAGCACGGACAATTAGTCGTCGTGGACTTCGCGGGTCTCCAGGAGGAACGCAGGTGACCAGAGATATGTACGATTCTCCTGTTTCTTGAGAAAGAACGTCAAGGTCTTCAGGGCTTACTTCAAATAATTCTTGAACTCGATACTCATACGAAATGCCATCGTAATCAATAGTAATCGGATCCTGCTTTTTTAGCGTAGGAAGTGTTGAGAAAATAGTTAAGTACAATTTGGGGTCATAAAAACTCGGGAGTACCGAATGACCAAACACAACTGCATTTCCTGTTTTCCCTGGCAATGCAGTTCCTGGATATTGTATTAACGAATCTGATAAATCCTCTCCACCCAAAGAAACCACCGCATCTTTAATACCAAGTTTTGGAATGGTGAGGTTGTAGTACTTCACAACTGTACTAGCCAAAGCATCTTCTTGTTCTTTTGCAGACGGAAACCAACTGCTTGCTTTAGTAAAATCGGTAAACTCTTGTTCTGGAACTGGAGAAATATATTGTTGAAAATCAGCTTTACTTTTAATTTCGTATGAAAGAATGGGAAAAAATACTGCCAAAATTAACAGTAACCCACTCCCCGCCAGTAAAACACTCATCAAACGGGTCAGTTTTTTTTTCATTTTTCTGCTTCAACACTGACTGCAATATGTTTGGCCATAAAAGGTACAAAACGAATTGCATCAGGAAGAGCAGGATGGCTTGTAATCGCAGCCCTCACAAATCCAGGAATGGTCGCAAGATAATCATTAGCACTTTGGAATCGCTTTCCGGCAACTGCACGTGCAATGTCATCAGGGTTCAGATTTGGTAATAAGTGTGCAGTGAAGCCAACATCAGCTGCAAGTGTTGTTGCGCCCGTTTGTACATCAAAACTCGTTTCCACTTGTTCTGGTCTAAATGAATATCCACTTGGAACTTGTGACTCTAACAACTTCTGCGCGGCTTCTGTAATTGCGCTCTTTGGCATTGCATATGCGGTAGCCTCAACTTCCATTGATAAGTTTATGGTTGCAGCTTCGTCGCCTACTTTATGGTTGAATACTTTTGAATTTGTTTTGGTTTTTACAGAATCGGCTATAAATACGTGATCATCCGGAACTTCTCCAGAGATTTCTTGGTTTGCTTGCGCCACTAACTTTGATAATGTGTCTTTCTCCAGTGCATCTAAATCGGCTTTTGAAACTGCAGTGATTTGTCTACTGGAACCTCCGGTAAAAGCAGTTGACACAATTGCATCTATTTCGCTTTGCAAAAATTTACCAACCTTCAATGTTTGGTCCTGCGAAAGATTCGAATCAGGTCCGATTACAAGCGCCGTTGCAGGAACAGTTGCCGTTCCAGGCGAGGCTGGAGATGTTGCAGCAGAAACTGAGGCTGATTGATCAATAGTAAACTGTACGTCATTCGGACCGACAATTAATGCGCCTGTGGGTAAACTCACGTTATTTGCGGTACCGTTTCGAATAGTTACACTACCTTTTGCTTTGTCTCCCACGGTCTTGGTTCCACTAGCAGGTGCCGATGTATCGAGTGAAACTGTCTTTGTGTACACCTTCACTGGTAAAATTTTATTATCAATATCAATGCTTTCTGTCGAACCTGAAAGAGTGAATGTTTGCCTCGAAGTAAGCGTTCGTGGAGAAATGAAAATAGTAATTTCAGCTTTTGGTAAGTAATACCACGCAGCGGAACTTCCTCCGATAAGAAGCGCCAATACAAGTCCAACAAGACCTAAAAACTGTGGAAGTGAAATTCTTCTGCGCACACGAGGGTGTTGAGGAGTGTGTACATGGTTTTCAACGGGAAGCGTTGCTATTCTTTTTCTTCGAGCAAAAACAAGGGAGAGACCTTTTGCGGCATGTTTTATCCGATTCATAGGTGAGCGCTGCACAGTGTGTAGCATCGAAGTGTTTTCAGTGTCTTCAGAGACTGGTTCTTCCGAAACAGGCGACCCTGCATTATCTTTTGGTGTAATTTTGGTAATATCAGCGTTCATTGCAAAACCTAGATCATTTAAAGATACATCTGTAGCAACTACATTTAAGTCTTCTTTCTCTGGAGGTCTCATTTCTTCAGGAGTATTAAATGAAACAACCGGTCCCATTTCAGATGAACCTGCCAAGCTGATTGCGCCTAAAACTCTGTCAGTTCCTGCAAGTTCAATTTTTGGCTCATGCAAAAATTGCAATTTTTCATTTGTTTGCTTCCAATTCACTGAAGACAAGAGATGTGTGATATCAAGCAGTTCTTCGTTTCCAGCACCAAACACAATAAAGCGAGAAGGAAGTGAATCATGTGATTGAAATCGTGAAAGCGCTTCAATCAGGTCCTCTGTCAGAGACATACTTCTCCCTACTTCAATCGTTCCAGCAAGTGTTCCAAGTCTAAAGAGAGTTACTTCTAGTTTATCCCTGGTTACCCCAACTAAGACAGAACTGAGTGGGCCACCTTCATTTTGTTTTACCTCGTGAGAAATAGCTTCAGGAACTACAACAAAGCCAACTGCTTCAAGTGAAAGTTTCTCACAAATCTCACGAATCAGAGTCAAGTATTCGCGTTGAATATGTCCATCAGTTACCCAAGAACTCATGACACCAAAAACGGTTTTTGCAGGTTCCCCTGCATCTTCTGGCATTTGTGATGAAATTTCAGTAAGACTTGTGTCTACGGCAGACACTAGTTCATCTTCCTTTTCCCACAAAACTTCCGGACCAAATACTTCGACTGATGTTGTTTCTCCATCACGACTCCACAGACAGACGGATGCAAGATGTGAGGTTATAAGTAAGGACCAAAAGTATGCTTTCGACATAGGGCAGAGTTACGTTATTCTATTGTCGCATATATGCGACGAACGCCGGCACTCACGGCTTCTTCTTTATTAATTCTAACATGTCCACCGAGGTCTGACAGGTGAGTTACATGAGGTCCCCCACAAACTTCGCGGGAAAAGAAATTATCATCACTCCCAACGGTATATACTTTTACGTTCTCATCATATTTTTTATCAAAAAAATGGAGTGCACCTTTTTTGTCGGCTTCATCGATACTCATGAGTTCGAATGAAACGGGTAAATTTTTATCAATCTGTACATTCACCAAAGTTTCTACTTCTTTGATTTCTTCTTCTGTTAATTTGGCACTATGAACGAAATCAAATCTAAGTCTCTCGTTAGTAATATTGCTTCCTTTCTGTTGCACATGAGTACCCAAGACTTTACGCAATGCCGCATGCAGTAAATGAGTTGCTGTGTGTAACCGTGTTGTTTCTACAGAGTGATCCATAAGCCCACCTTTAAACGTACCGGCAGAAGCAGTACGTGATTTGTTTTGGTGTTCTTCGAACGCTTTTTTAAATTGATCAACATCAATTTTTTGTCCCTTCTCTTGGAAAATTTCTATTGAAAGCTCAAGCGGAAAGCCATACGTTTGGTAGAGATCAAAAGCAACTTTACCATCAATTTCTTTTATTTTTTCTACTTCTTTCAATCCTTTTTCCAAAGTCTTTACAAACTTATCAACTTCATCTGCTATTACAGTTGTTATTTCAAAACTTTTCTTCGCTGAAATATAAGTTCTGTATTTTTCGCAATAAATATCAATTGCGGAGTAAAAAATGTTTTTATTCGAAATATCAATTCCCAGCTTCTTAGTTTTTAAAATTGCTCGACGTAATAATCTTCGCAAAACATATCCTTGCAGTTTATTTGAAGGTAAAACACCACCAGCAATCAAAAATACAGCTGCTCTCATATGGTCAGCAAATATACGCATTCCTTTCGAATAATCTTCATATTTTTTACCTGAATGTTTTTCTATTGAAGAAATAATTTCAGCAAAAACATCAATAGTGAATACATCAGAATTGTTATTTGTTGCAGCAGACATACGTTCTAACCCTCCACCAAAATCCACGTTCTTTTGTGATAACTCCTCCAAGCTGCCGTCTGCATTCTTTTTATACTGAATAAAAACTGAGTTTCCAATTTCCATAAAACGACCACAATCACAGTTTGGATGACATTTTACATTTTTCCATTCTGAGTTCTCATGCAGTTTCAAACTCGCTCCAAAATCAAAAAATATCTCAGAATCTGGACCACCAATTTCACCTGTCGGCATTTGTTCAGGAGTTCCACTTCTACTCCACCAGTTTTTTTTCACCCCATATTCAAAAATGTGGTCCTTCGATACTCCCAATTCAGACCATCTCTTATAACTTTCAGTATCTCGAGGCACAGAATCGTTGCCTTCAAAAATCGATATATATAAACTATCTTTTGACAGTCCAAGCCCTTCATCATTACTAGTTACAAAATCCCAGATGTAAGAAAGCTGTTCTTTTTTAAAATAATCTCCAAGACTCCAATTTCCGAGCATTTCAAAAAAAGTGGTATGCCGATTGTCTCCGACTTCTTCAATGTCTTGCACCCGAATCGAAGGCTGTGAATCAACTAGTCGTTTTCCCGTTGGATGTGTTTCACCAAGAAGATATGGAACCAAGGGCTGCATGCCACTTGACGTAAAAAGAGTTGTGGGGTCATTCTCTAATACCAATGGTGCTGGGGTGATCACCGTATGGCCACGTTTTTCAAAAAATGTTAAATATCTGGAGCGAATTTCATCTACTGTCATTTGAGCTAAAGTATATCACGCAAGGACACAAAAATGCCCCCTTCTCCTTACAGGGGGCAATAATAATTATCATCAATTAAATTTTACGCCAATTTGAAAGCACCAGCAAAAGAGCGAGCGCAACCAGCGCATACAATACAAATGACTGCTGTTCGTTGTTTTGAATTCGAGACAAAATCCCTAAATTCGTGTGTGCATTTGCATCAATTATCTGCAATCCTACTATTCCGATTGCAAGGGAAGCGAAACGTTCTCGATACTTGGTATTGTACGCAACGAGCAATCCGCACAACACTAAAAATGCAAATGTAAAAATTTGTACGTTCGGATCAACAGTCTTTAACGCTTTCGAAATATCTGGAATCTGCGGCACTAACACTGCAAGTGCAACACTAATTCCACAGATGACTGCGAATAAAACAAAATCGCATAAACATCCAATTGCATTACGAATTGCAATAAATACTGAGGTCATGATATATCCCCTTTAGCTCAAAATAGATAGGACAGTAAGCCTATAATATCACAGAGTTGAAGATTTTGCAAGCTCAATTAGCTTGTTTTTTCTTGAGGGATTCTAAAAATGAAGTGACTCTGTCAGTTGAGTTATCGAGGATTCCGTGTACACGTTTTACCACAATGCGTATTTCGCGCACCACAAAAAAGACCTGAACACCTACGACAATCAGAAGACTTGTCAGCGAAACGATGACTATTATTAGTAGTAATTGAATTCCATCCATATTATTTAGATAAGCTAACTTGTATTGTACGGGATATGACAGTCTCTCGACCAGTGCGAGATAATGAATGTACTTCTATTGTTTTTGTTTCATTGACAACTTCGACGTCTGTTGCAAAATTTCCATTTTCATCGACAAGCGCTGTTTGACCATTAACTTTCACTGTAGCCGTTGCATCTGTTGTCCCACGTACAGTTAGTTTATGTGCAGATACTAGTTCATTCTCTGCTGGAGAGATAATTGTGACAGGGGGAGGAGAAGTAAACGTTTTGTATTGAGAAAACAAATAGGTACTCATTAGAACCAATGCAATTACCCCAATCACAGCATAAATGGTTCGTTGCCCAAAACGAAATTCACGGCGAACATCAGGTACTGGATTAATAGAAACCTTTTTAGGAGGATAATCTCGACGGAGTAATCCAACTGCTTGATCTCGATTGAGGTTTACAACATCAGAAATTGATTTCACAAACCCGACCAATACAGGAAGTTCCGGTAACTTTTCCCACTGTGCATTTTCAATTGCTTCCAAAAATTCTGGCTTAATTTTGGTTGCATGAGAAAGCTCCTTATATGTAATGTTTTGTTCTTCACGCGCAACGCGCAAATACGTTCCAATTGTCTTCATATTTTAAGAGGTTAAGCTCCAGGTTGATCTGTGGAAGATTCTTCTGTTTCACCGCCAAACACCTGTGCTGCATTTTTTACCAAAACTTCACGTGGCTTACTTCCTTCAGAAGCACCGACAACACCTGCTTCTTCAAGCTGGTCTAGGATACGCGCTGCTCTCGCATATCCAACAGACAATTTTCGCTGCAATAATGAGGCCGATGCTCGGTCATATTGACAGACAATTTCAACAGCCTTTTTAAACATATCGTCTGCAGCTTCAACCCCTGGCACAGAAATCACACCAGCCTTTTGTGTGTTTATAACTTCATCTGTGTATTCAGGATTAACGCCTTCTGCTTTCAAGAACTCCACTAGTTTATTTACATCTTTGTCTGAAACAAATGCCCCTTGAATACGCTTTGGACGAGCCTGCTCTGGAGAAAGATGTAGCATGTCACCTTTTCCAAGCAGCTTCTCCGCTCCATACGCATCGAGAATAACACGAGAATCAACTTGAGAGGAAACAGCAAATGCAATTCTGTGAGGAACGTTTGCTTTGATAAGCCCGGTCAAAACGTCAACTGAAGGACGTTGCGTTGCAAGAACCATATGAATTCCAGTTGCACGGCTCATTTGAGCAAGACGAGTAATACAATCTTCAACTTCAACAGGAGCAAACAGCATAATGTCTGCTAACTCGTCAATTACAAGAACAATATATGGCATTGCTTGAAAACCGCTCATCTCGTTGTATCCATCGATATTTCGTACTCCAGCTTGTGCAAAGAGTTTATATCTACGGTCCATTTCTCCAACCAACCAACGAAGGGCAGAAAGTACTTTATCAGGCTCGACAATAACTGGAGTCAGAAGATGTGGAATGCCATTGTAACCAGTCATTTCAACGCGTTTTGGATCAACTAAAATAAGTCTTAATTGAGACGGAGAAGTTCTGAACAAAAGTGACGCTAAAAATGTGTTTAAGCACACACTTTTTCCAGAACCTGTTTGACCTGCAATAAGTACATGTGGCATTTTGCCAATGTCTGCAACCACTGCTTGCCCTGCAACGTCTAAGCCCAAAGCAACCGTAAGTTTTGAAGCACTCATTCGCATTGTGTCTGACAGAAGCATCTTCTTCAAAGGCACAAATTCTGGAGATTTGTTTGGTAATTCAATTCCAACAAGCGAGCGTCCTGCGATTGGAGCCTCAATACGAATAGCACCAGTTGGAGACTCAAGCGAACGGGCCAAATCACGGTCGAGAGCTGTAATCTTTGAAAGTTTTGTGCCAAGTGCCACTTCAATTGCATACTGCGTAACAGCCGGACCTTGATTGATTTCTATTACACGAGCCGTGATTCCAAATGAATCAAGAGTTTCCTCTATGATTGCTGCGTTGCCTTTCAAGTCTCCTCTATCTGCTTTTCCACCACTCGAATCTGATAACAGTTCCACTGGTGGATATTTCCAAACACCATCTTCTCCAGCGTGGCTCTCAAGAGCTTTTTGAGGCTTACCTTTCGCTTCAGCTGCGTAGGTTCCTTGTCCTCCTAAAATCTTCAACTCATGGCTTTCTGGTTTTGCAAACAAGCGAGTTCCCAAAAAGCCTCTCTTCTCTTTTACTTCATCTTGTGCAATTAAGATATCTTCTTTTAATGCCTTTTTTGAAGCTTTCTTCTCAGGCTCTTTTTGCGTAGCAAATTCCACCAATTGTTCAAAGGAAACATTAAATAAAATAAGAAGTCCTGCAACACAAAGCGCTAATAAAAGAAGAATACTTCCGGCCGGAGTTATCAGCGCGGCAACGCCGTCACCAGCTTGCGATCCAAATGAACCTGAATGCGTAAGTGTAGTCAAAGAAAAGAAAAATAAAAGAGAACCCACAATAACGTTCGCTCTACCGAGAAGAATTTTAAATTTACTTACAGCAAAGCCAAAGGAAATCATGATGAATGGCAAAAAAATTGAGGTCCAACCAAGAAAGCTTGTTAAAAAATCATTTACCCGAATAAGGATTCTACCCTGCCGGGAAAATGAAACCAATATTAGTCCTGCCGAAGCCCAAAAAAATATTTGAAGCAAAGACTTAAGCATTGCAGGATTCACCGAAGGACCTGAATTCTTCTCCTTAATTTTCTTCCTCGTGTGCTTCTTCTTTTTTGCCATAGTTCAAACACAGTATAGCAAAGAATGATTCTGATCAAGCATTAAGAACCAATAATTTAGATTTCACTGTCACTTATTTTGGATAGAATTTGTTTTCCTTCATTCACCAAACCTTTATACTGAGCAAGTCGATCTTTGTAAATTTCTCCTTCTGTTGTTTTTCCTAAGTCTATAGACAGCTTTTTTAATATTTTTTGCATTTCTGAATATGTTCCCAATAGAACTCTCTCGTCTGAAGTGAGATTTGATGAAAGTGCACTGTGTTGAATTCCGTACGCAAAGGCGCCTTCATTATTAAGAAAATCAATGAATTGAATTTTCTGTTCTGATTTTTCTTGAGGATCGATCGTACTTTGCTGCATAAGGCCATTCAAAACTGAAAACTTTTTATCTTCTCTGTCCAATCGTAGTCTTAACTGTTCAGAAAAATTTTTACTTGTTACCTCATATGTTTGAACAATTTGTGGTTCCGGTTCTTCATGACTATTTTCTTCAGGGGAAGGCACCTGTGTCGAAACCTGATTTACAGATTCAATATCGGATGACTCAACCAAAGGTTCTGAAGACTCAGTGTTCACGCTTTCTACTACGGGTTCCGAAACTGGTGAGTATCTCTTACTTAATTCTTGTTTCAAAAATCTTCGTTCATCATCAACTTTGTCTTTAAGATGCAACTGTAATTTACTCTTACCTTCATCTGATAAATTATCAACTTGAGTCTCAGCTAAATTATTAAGTTCTTCCAATGTGAACAAGTAATCACTAAAATAATAGTACTCTATAGGTCGAGCTTTTGAATCTCCTTGCATTTCAGAAAAAATAGTCCTTACATCCATATCATTGAAAAAATCCTTCTCTTTGTTGTATATTTCTTTCCTTTGTTCGATTTCTTCTTGATAATTTTCTTTTGTTATCTCGCTTCCATTAAAAACATTTTGTACAAAATTCACGTGCGCAATAAGTGCATGTCTTAATCCGTCTGGGTTGCGTAATGCATTCTTGTTTGGTAAATCCTCATAAGTCTGATATATGTTTAATTCTGGAACTAGTTTCATAACGACCTCTTTTTCATCTAAAGCATCAACTTCGGCTAATTCTTGCTTTAACGTCTTGTCTACATTATGAGGGATCTCAGCAGCCGAAAATTCCGTATTTGCAGGGATAGGAAGAGGGTAAGCACTCTCATTTTCGACTTGATTCACTAAATCAATAGCTTCTTGTGGATTTAGGGGTTCTACTGACATATTCGTTTCAACACTACTCCCTTGTTGTGTTTGAATTTCCAAGGCAGGTGTGGGCTCAGAAACCGCAGATCCTGAGCTTCCATGTCTTTCATCAAAGTCTTCCCACATTTTTTTGACCCGTGCATCTATCTCCTTACGATTTTCAGGCGAGTCTGAATCAATATTAGACTCTTCATCAAATGACGGCTTTTTTGTTGAGCGAAGACTGTTCCAAACTGTTAAGGCAGCGTTTTTTGTTCTTTTAAACAGACTTCCTTGCTTCTCGTCCGGCGCATTCAACGGAGTACTTTCAACTGATATAGGCGACTCTGGCAATACACTTTGATTCTTTTGATCAACGAATGAATCGCTCTGTATAGGTTCAGATTCAGAAATAAATTCTGTTTCAGGTTCCATAACAGTTGTTACATTTTCTCCTAAAGATGTTTCCACATTTACCTCAGGCTCTAAGTGTGAATCATCTTCCGTGGTTGGCTTATTTATAGATATTGAAGTGGTTGTATCTTCGCTTTGTCGATTGCTGAAAAGAGTTTCCATTTTGGCTATAATTTCTTCCTCACGATTAGTGAAATCTGTTCCAGAAAAGCTCCCTCCATATTTCATGAATTCAGTGTGAAGACTAATTAATTCTTTTTGAAGTAATGAGTAACTCTTGATAAACGTAATATTTTCTGGTGTGTTAGATGTGTCATACGTCACGTTCTGTGAAATCATATCCACCTCTTGCAAAATCTTCGAGGCTTGTATTGCATAATTCCCAAGTGAACCTTCAATATTTTGATCAGGAACTGAATACAAATATTCTGTAACTCTCATAGACAATCCGTTTAGCTTTGCGTTTTCAACAAGCAGCAGTCTCTCTGCATCTTCACAAGTCAAAGGTACATTACGGTATTTTTCCTTCAAATCTTTCAATCTTTGACTTGCTTGTTCCAATATCTCATCCGTGTTGTCAAACTCATCCTCACCATACTGTTCTAGCATTTCTCGAAACTCCTGATTAGTGATAAATTCATCATCAACGGACTCCTGTTCCGGTGTTTCAGCAGGCACGACATTTGCTTCAACCAAAACAGACTTTTGTGGAGAACTTATATTGGCAATTCGATCATCAATTCCTCTAATTTCATTTTGAGTATTTTCATTCGCATTAGTCAACATGTCACCCATCAGTTTTTCTCTTCTCCTTTTTAAGCCATCAAGGTCTTCATCCCCGTGCTTTTTATATAGAGGCTTTACATCAAAACGGTTTTCCAACTGGTCATCAATATCGTAAATTTGTTGTTGGGTACTTTCATTTGGGTCAGACCACATTTTTTGCATTAGCGTGTCTCTTTTGTCTTGTAATTCCGATTGACTGAGTTCTTTTGTTTGTTTTACTTCTTCTTTTGCAGAGTTTGGGGTTGGCGTATATCTCTGAGCTTCTGGGGAAAGTCGCGAATATAGAGCCTGTTTTTCGGCATCACTTCCATTTCCATCTCGCATTTCGCGAACGATCTATTGATCTATTCGTTCATCAAGATTTGCATCTGGATTGTTTTTTGACAACTTGGCTTCACGTCTGCGAATAAGGTCAACAGGGTCTTCCTGTTCTTTTGGAAATTTATGGGTTAGATTCTTTATACGATTAAGAAGTGAAGGTTTTTCTGCAGTAGATTTTAAATGTGGGTTTTCAACTGTTGCAACTTTAGTCGCATCAAAGTTGGGATTTTGAACTCTATCAAGCGGATGGATATCCCCTTTATATTCTTCCATCACTCATTCTTCCACAACTACTGGCAAAATCATAGGCCTGCGGCCTGTTTTCTCAAAGAAGTACCGTTCCAAAAAGTCTACTGCTTCACGCTTGGCAACAGCCGGGTTTACCAAATTTTTCTTATCCAATTGCTTAACCAAGCGCACTCCACTTTCTACCAAAAAGTTCTTCTTCATCTTTTCAAACACAAATCCACGACTAATAATCTCAGGCTCTCCAACTATTTTTTTGTTTGCCGCATTAAACCCGAGCACTACAATTGCAATGCCATCACTTGCCAAAATTTGTCGATCCCGAAGAACAACTTGTCCAACGTCACCGACTTCAAGTCCGTCAACCAAAATTTGCCGCACTGGAATTGTTTCTCCACGCTTTGCTCTGCCGCCACTAAATTCTACTGTCTCTCCACCGGTTAGCTCCAAAACGTTTTCATGCTTTATCCCCATCATCTCTCCAATATTGCCATATGCACGCATGTGTCTAATAGTTCCTCCAATCGGGATTAGATACTTCGGCTTCACAATCGCCATTAACATTTTTATGTCTTCTATACTTCCATGTCCTGAAACGTGCAAATTCTCCTGCATATCGTAATAGTGCACATCAATATTTTCCTCTAGAAGTCGGTCTACTACAAAATCGACATTTGCTTTGGCTCCAGGAGGAGCTGGATCAGCTGAAAAAACGACAGTGTCATTTTCTGAAACTGACAAGAAGTCGTGGTCTCCCATAGCAACTCGATAGAGTGCACTTCCAGGCTGACCATAAGAGCCTGAGATGATGTACATGATTTTGTCTTTTGGAAGTTTTCTCGCGTCTTTGCCTTGTATTAAAATATTTTGATTATATTTCAAATAACCAAGCTTTCTTGCAACTTCAGCTTTTCGAATAATGGAGCGACCAATTAGGGCAACTTTGCGGCCAGATGCTTCTGCTGCATAAATTGCTTGCTGCATTCTAGAGATATTACTACTGATTGTGGTGAAATATACAAGGCCTGTCGCATCCATAACTATTTTTTTGATAATACCTTCGATTGTTTGTTCACTTTCAGTGTATCCAGGACTTGTGGAACCAAGTGAATCTGAGGCAAGTGCTAAAACCCCGTCTGCAGCTAAAAGCGCTGCTTTGCCTACATCAAATGGTTTTCCGTTGACTGGAGTCCAATCAAATTTATAGTCCGGTACGTGAAATATTTTCCCTTCTGGGGTATCAATACAAATACCAGATGCATCAGGAATCGAATGGCTCACTCGAAATGGAGTAATGGTAAAAACACCAATTTTCAACACATCCGTTTCCAAATTAAATACATTTATTTTCGTATCGCGAATGCCTGAGTCAAGAAGTTTGTCTTTAATAAATCCGGCAGTTAGGGGTGACGCGTATACTGGAACTCGAACTTCTTTTAATAAAAATGGGATAGCTCCGATATGGTCCTCATGGCCATGAGTAATCACAATAGCTTTAAGCTTGTGTGCATTTTTTCTAATGTAATTAAAGTCTGGGATAACAAGATCAACTCCATACATGTCAGCATCAGGGAAACCAACACCACAATCCACAACAATCATATCGTTTTCGTATTCGTAGATATAACAGTTTTCTGTAACCCCAGTAGTACCTGACAATGCAACAAATTTTAAAGAAGGCATAATTATGAAAGTAAATCTATTGTACCTTATTTCTGAAGGATTACCATGTAGGCAAGAACTGCTTCACATTCTCTTTTGTTATATGAAACTGTGTTCCTTGTCCTGTAACAATCATTTTGGCGACTTTTCTCACAACCCCTTGTATTGTACGGTCCAGTGTACGAATACCTGCGTCATATCCCAGTGGACGAGCGATACTGATCCACACATCGTCATCAAACGTAATTGTGTTTTCAGCAAGCCCTGCTTCTTTCAAAACTTTAGGTAAAATGTAGAGCTTAGAAATTTCAATTTTTTCGTTATCAGAATAACTAGGCATAGTAATTGGCTCCAAGCGATCCATTACAGCAGTTGCAATATTTGTTGTGTTATTTGCTGTGGCAATAAACAATGCATTTGAAAGATCTACCGGGTAATCAATGTAATGGTCAACAAATGATTGATTTTGCTCAGGGTCAAGAAGCTCAACTAAAACACCCATAATTGCGGCTCTGCCTTGCTCTGTTACACGATCAATTTCATCGAGTAATATAATTGGATTTCGGCTTTGAGCAATGCGAAGCGCCTTAATAACGCGTCCAGGTTCTGCCTCTGGATGCATGCGGGATTGTCCACGAAGTTCAAGTGGATCTCCCATCCCTCCAAAAGGAATACGTACAAACTTGCGGCCGATAGCTTCTGCAACACTCATGGCCATTGTCGTTTTTCCAGTTCCAACAAGTCCAACAAACAGTAAAATCGGAGATCTCTTTGCAACATCTTCTCCTTTGTCCATCATAAGCTTCATTACAGATAGATATTCCAAAATGCGCTCCTTCAACGGTTCAAGCCCGTAATGATGAGAGTCGAGAATGGTCTTTGCTTTGACAAGATCTAATTGATCTGGAGTAATCGTGTTCCACGGCAAATGAGTTACCCAATCAATATACCGATCCATACGATCAAGCTCTGGTAAAAATGTTGGCGAATTGGTTAACGCAGTCATCTGTTGCAAACGTACTTTAATGTTTTCCATCAACTCAGGAGGAAGAGTTGCCTCAGACATTCGTTTTTCAAGTGATGTCAAAATATTTGCGGCAGTGTTATCCATACATTCAATATAGCACGAAAAAAGGCGAGAGCATTTGCTCTCACCATACAATCGATTTGAATCAAAAAAACGAAAACAATTCAGGCAACTGTGCATACCACTCGACTAAGGCATTTGGCTCATCGCTCAGTAGAAAATGCATAGC
>JBBRBD010000008.1:0-51142 GCA_038206135.1 Patescibacteria group bacterium
GGTATCTCATTCATCAATTCACGACGCAGTTTGTTGAAAGGCTTCAAAAACTTGGTGTTCCTGCCCAGATAAAACAGAGGACGTGGACACAATATTCGCCACCTAAACATGTGAAATCTCTTCCGCAACAACTCAAGCGGATTTACTTGTTTGATAACCGCCAAAATAAGACATCTCATCCAATCATGGAATATCAAATGTGTTTGGCAGAACACTACAACGAGTACCAATTTGTGGTGATCCAATCTCTCGATGAAGCGCAGCGCCAACCTGTTTTGATTCTTCAGGATACAAACTCTGAAGATTATGAAGAGGGTGGTTTCTTTTTTGGTCCTGGTCTTAAAGACCCTTATAAAACTGTCTACCGGAAATATCAAGATACGCCAAAACAGAGCATAAATGTCAATGAATACAGCAGGACGACATTCAAAGGTAATCGGGAGGCATATCTCAGTTACCCAATGATTGCGCTTACCGAACCCAACGAAGAAGATGAAGAGGATGAAGAGGAGACAGTATGGGCGATACAATTCCAAGTTTCATTCTATCAACTGTATCTGAAAAACGTTGTCATTAATTCGAAGCCTGTTTCAACGTTTTTGCCTACGTCTGGCAACTTGAAACAACTCATGAGCTATATTTATATCCGTAAGCAGACTTATAAAGGTACTTCATATCACATTGCAGTCCGTGTTGAAAACGATCAACTTATATTTCATGACCTGCGTGATCCTGTGCAGAAAAATGCTCTTTCTGACATAACTGCACGCTGGGGTTATGACTGGCTAGATATTGAAGAGCGCCTCTTCAAAAAACATCACAAGAACCGAGAAGAAGGAGAAGAGGTTAAAGATTACGACTTCATCTTGATGCCCGAACGCGCTGTTGAGCTTGAGACCGTTGATGAGACAGTAATTTATAAATATGCCGAAATTGAGCGCAGATTTGGGATACGCGGTGCAAAGCAAGCCATTGAAGCTCTGTATCTTCTGCCACATTATGATAGTCTTCGTTCGCCAAAAACAATGATTTCACAGGCCGATCTTGAAGGGCTTGGATTACTTGATGGACGTAAGCCAGATGGAGAGCGTGAAACTGCATCTATGGACTTCTGGAAGAAGCTTGGTGACTATGACCGGTTACTTGACGAAATTCAACAGTCTCGTATTATTTATGACGAATTTGTCAGTATAAGGCGAAACGAAATTGGTGAGATCTTCAAATTTCCAAAAAACAAGAAAGGCGAATACAACACAAACAAACTCCTTGAGTTCTATAAAGGGATCTGGGCTATTGGTGGATTTAAGAGTGACGATGTGCAAATGTCCAAAGGAATTTGGTACGACCCCACTGATTTAGCCTATACCGTTGGTGACGTGAATGGCTTTAAGGATGCTCAAGATAGAGCAAATCTCGTGCGCCGCTTCGATGTGCTTTATGGGGACAAAACAGGATTCAGCCTTCAAGAGTTTCTTGAAGCTACTGCTGTTGAGTTCATTCGTTATCGTCAATATACCGTCTATCCGTACCCGTTCTATCTGATAGAGAAGTACATCCAAGATGTACTTTACCATCAGTAGAAATGACCAATTGGAGTAGGGAAGAGCAAGTTAGATGAATATAGACCAGAGATTGAAGCTTTACTTGCAAATGGCTCAACTCAGAAGTTTATTGCCAAACGGTATCGGACGACTGAACCTAATCTCAGTCGGTGGCTAAAGAAACACAATCTCAAGGCTTCACTGATTAAATCGCCAATTTTCAATAGGCCGTACAATTGTGCGATTAGAAATCAGGCTTGAAAAGCTGCTTAATTAATTAGATAATGCTATATTCGTCATCATGCTATTATTCGATTGGATAAGATTGGAAAACCGCAGGGGATTAGTTGATGCCTTCCTTTTCTATCTCACTTCATTTATATCATTTCTTGCGCTAACAATTATTGTTAGCCTTCTCAATTCCGCGCTAAGTTTTAATTTTCGAGAAAATCAACTAGCTGGATTTGTGGCCGCAAACAGTTCACTATTTCTGGCATTATTTATTTTGAGAGCCAAAAATATTTCTCCTAAATCATTCTGGGGATTATTAACAATTATGTTTGCAATCATAGCCTATTATCGCGGGGCGTTACTCGGCCTCATCCCCGCAGCTTATTTTTCTACCTTAAAGCCTCGGCGGAACTCTTGAGATTTCCTTTGTCAACTAACAATAAATTTAATGACCATGATTGCAGACACTAGACGTAGGGAAAAAGAAGCATGTTATGGGTAAACTCCAAGTAAAATCGTTGACACTATCTACAAAAGCATTCAAATTAATTGGAATCTTATCACTCCAAATATGCCAAAAATTGGGGAAAGTCTCTAGTGGAACATCTGCAAGTGAGAATCTTTGACGTGGGGGGGGCTTACCTAATTTCTATATTCTCCATTTCCTTTTCAAACTTTTCTGCAAGTATCGGAGCGTCTTTTCGTATTTCATCCGCCCATACTTTTGCTTTTAAACTATCTTCCAATTGAAATGCCTCACGAACTGCGTACCGTACATACGGAGCCCAATAATGTGGAAAGTTGTTTGGGACGATTCCTGAAAATCCATGCCCTTGTGCAAAGGCAGTTGATGCAAGTTTTGGATATCCGAATAATTCTCCTTTTTCTAATAGATCATCTTTTGTTTCAGACCACATAATTTCAGAAGCTCTTCGTGCCAAATCTATGTTTTTTGAAACAAACCCAAATTCTTCACTTCGTTTATCTCTCACAAAAACAAGTCCTGCAGACTTAATCCAGCTGACAAATTCGATATTTTTATCGTCTGAATTTATAAACTGCACTGTTGAAACTGGTTTTAAAGCTTTAAACGTAAGCCACAACTGCACCATACTTTCTGTACTAAGTTTTAGTGAAGTTATGCTTGAAGAAAGCTCTGTTAGTGACACACGATTAGTATAACATTCACAAAATGATGCGCTTAGAGCGTATGCATGTGGTCATTTAAGTAAACCAGCTTCCAGGCATCTGTCTTTGCGTCAAATTCAAACAAACTGATACCCGTGTTTTTAAGAGAAATTTTTTGAAAGACCGACTTAAAAGTTTCATCTGACACCGTGTCTCCTAACAAAACAGTTGTAATGAAGGCTCGAACAAAATGTTCATGCGTAACTGCCAATACGTTTTTATTTGAATGCGTAGTCTCCAAATATTTTTGAAATTTTTTTGCACGAGCAATTAGTTCTTTCATCGACTCGCCTTTCCCTTCAAATTTCCAATCAAAATTATGTTCGTTTGCTTTTGATTCCGTTTCATACACTTCATTGAATGTATCTGCATAATCAATTCCATATATGGCAGGATGATGTTCGCGTTCATGAATCATCTCTATTTGTTCTATTGGTAACGAAACATGAGAAGAAACGGACTGTGCCGTCTCAAGTGCTCTTGCCCATGGGCTGCTAAGAATAATCTCAATGGGCTCAGACGAGATCCGAGATGCAAGGCTCAAAGCCTGTTTTTTTCCTTCAAAACCAAGAGGTGTATCTGGTGACTGCCGCTTGTTTGATTCGTGGGCAACGCTTTTTCCATGCCGCACTAAATATAATTTCATGCAGTATTATAGCAATTTGCTATAATACTTGACGTTTTGAATATCAAACGGAGACTTTAAGATGAAACTTGTATTGCATCGATTGTTCAATAACGAGGAAACTTTCTATGGGCAGAATCCCAGCTACATTGCACAATCTATTGAGAACCGATTAAATGAACTTTTGGCACAAGGCTTAACCGTCATAAATGCCGTAGCTATTCCAGACTTTCACAATTGGAGCAGTGATGGAGGTGTGAAAGATGTTATCTTCTTTTGCCACGATACTCGAGATATCAGACAGAAGTGGCGAGCGATCCAAACAAGCAACGACAACGAGACGTTCCATGGTACACAGATGAACGAAATTATGTCACATCTGCAAGCTGCAATTGCCAAATTTGAAGATTTTAGAGAATCTGCTCAAATTGTTATCGCAGTTACCGATTATCACGATAGTGCGACGACCAACGGAGTTGGAGGCCTGGATGGCCTAAAAACATTCATTCTCTGTTTTTAGATAAATATACAAGGGGCAACACTTTTTTTGTTGCCCCATTTTTTCATTTAAATAAACCCAACAAGCTGTATTCTTTTTTTCTGTTGTTTTGTATACTAGCCTTGTGACAAAACACTTACAGGTTTTAGAAGAAATTAGGCCAAATTTAATAAAAACAAATCGTGCAGTTTTTATAACGGGTAGTGTCGCAAGAGATGAGCAGTCTGAACACTCAGATCTTGATATTCTTTTGATTTCAAAAAATAAAAAGTCATTTCGGGAAAAACATCGTCACGGAATAACAGTCGAACTGAAAAAAAGCACATTACGTGGTTTTATTTCAAAAATGAATCAGGACCCAATGAATATTTACCAGTGGCTTGATGCCAAAGCCGTGTATGATCCCGAAGATTTACTTCCAAAATTAAAAACACACGCACAAGAAACATTTGATAATTACGCTCCGATTTCCTTCCCGAACAAATGGCTACAAAGTGCAAAACAAAAAATTGAGTCAGCAAACGCAACTGGTAATAAAGAGTCGTTGGGATTTCATGTTTCAAACAATTTATGGAAAGTTGTAGAAGGCTTTTATTTAATAAATGCTACTCCCCTTCCACCAAGCTCCACAGCTTTCAAAAAAATAAAAACTTTAAAAAAGTTACCACAGAATTTTGATGTTTTGTGGGAACAAACACTCACCGGTGAGCTTGATGAGAGAGCACACACACTCATTATGTTTATTGAATTCATTCAAACATCATATGTTATCTAATCAATCCGCTCGCTAATAGCTTCTTAGTAAGTAAATTTAAAAATAATCATTCATTGCCATATCTGTTTATTAAACATAGTATTAACTTAATGAGTAAAAAGACCAGCATAACAACAATTGCGTTTGGGGTAATTTCGTTTGCAGTAGTCTTTGCAGTTGCGAATATCAGTACTTCGCAATTATTGCGGAGCAAAGCTTCTTCCTCCGATCAATTTGTAACAACTTTCGGCACAAAGTTTTTTTTAAATAATCAACAATTTAACTTTGTTGGCTTTAATCTTTTTGATGCAGCGGGAGCTACTGGCCCTTACTCATGCGTAGCTAAAAACGGATGGTTCCCTAAATTTACTGAGACTGAGCTTGATAGCATAATGCATCAAATGAATACAGATGCAGGGGCAACAGTGCTTCGTTTTTGGGCATTTCAGAAATACACAAATGGAGGGACCGATTTTTCAGGAATTGACACGGTACTAGCACTTGCTAATAAAAATGGCTTAAAGGTAATTCCTGTACTTGAAGATGGTCAAGGATACTGTACTGAACCCGGTGGTGGCGGAAATAATCATATACAAAAATGGCAATATAGCGCAGACACCTGGTACACGAACGGCTACAAAGCAGTAAACAGTGGATATTCACTTTCATATAGAGATTATGTTGCAAAAATAGTTGAACACTATAAAGACAACCCAACAATTTTAGGTTGGATGATGATGAACGAAGCAGATACCAGCTTAAAAGTGAATGGAAAGTCATCACTTCTTAGCTTTGCAAATGACATCGGAGGAATTATTAAAAACATCGACCACAATCATTTAGTTACGGTTGGTACCCAAAGTAATGGAGCGTCGGGTGCTACCGGACAGGACTTCATTGATGTATACGGTCTACCGGTCGTAGATTTTGCTGAAGCTCATGATTGGGGGTTTTGGGGCAGCGATACACAAGCAATTCCTGGCGGTGTAAAAAACAGCAGCGGTACCTGGGATCTTCCAAACCCGAACAGTACAGATTGCTTAAAAACATATCAAGCTA
Source organism: Patescibacteria group bacterium (assembly GCA_038206135.1). GTDB lineage: Bacteria > Patescibacteriota > Microgenomatia > UBA8517 > UBA8517 > UBA5941. Next base: position 5,898 of record JBBRBD010000008.1, read on the forward strand.
AAATTGGTTGCTCTATCGCACAATCAATACAAATAATAAAAAAGCCTATTATCATGGGTGAGTCTGGAATTGCGGCAACTGACTCTGCAAGCCGTGTCCGAAGAGCACAACTTATGGATGACAAAATGAATGCTTTTTTTGCAAACGGTGGAGCTGGATATATATATTGGCAATGGAACCATGTTCTCGACAGCGAACATTTTGATGTTTTGGGAAACACAAATGACCCGCTTCTTCCAATAATGAAAAAGTATGCTGGACTACAAATTATAAATACACAAACAGCCTCTCCGACTCGAACGCCAGTTTCAACGGTGAGCCCTACAGTCACATCCAAACCAACCGCAACGCCAAAACCAAGTGCTCCTGCAACTGTGCAGCCAACCGTCGTGCCTAGTTTAAAACCAACAACAACTCCAAAGCCTACTCCTTCTGTAACCCCCTCCCCGGTCAGGTCATATATTGAAGGTGAGGATCTGAAATTCACAACCACATCGAGCGTTATTAGCGATAGCGCTGCTTCAAACAATAAAGCCCTAGTAATGCAAAAAAATGGCAGTGCAATCGGGCAAATTCAAGGTGCAATAACTTTTCTAACTCTTTATGCTAAATCACAACCGTGCTTTGGAAACCCGCACATCAATGTGAAGCTTGATGGCAAATATGTACTCGACCAGAATATTACAAGTACTTCATATACAGCTTACAAAACGAACAATATTAGTTACTTAAAGCTCACAAATACATTACATACAGTTGAAGTTATCTACAACAATGATGCTTCATTTGTATTTTGTGACAGAAATGTTGTTCTTGATAAAATAACAGCACAATAACTATAAAAGGAAGGTAAATACTCCATCCCAATCGCAAGTTACGTTCAACATATATCAAACAAGTATTCACGAAGACAGTCTTCGGCATACTTATAAACCACAGACGTCTAATTGCATGAAGTATCTTAAAGTAGCCAGAATCGCTTGTAACTGTGACTCAGATTGAGAAGCTGTAACTATTGAAGGTTTACCCCTATTTCTGAGGCTGAAGCGTACCCGCTTGTACCGCTTAACATTTCAAACTTTACGTATCTCGTTGCTACTTTAGTAAATAAAGCAGCCTTCCCCGTTATGTCAGCGGCCCACGTTCCGCTTTTCACTAGTGTGTAATTAACGCCATTAGTACTCACAGATACTTTGTATGAAGTTACAATTCCATAGGTCGCCCCATCCTGCCTTGGAGTATATGCAATGCCTGAAATAGTATAGAGGCCATTCAAATTCAAAATCATAGTTTGTGGAAGTGGCGAATATGGATTCCAGTCGCTATGCCAAATGGTTGAGAAATCAAAGTCTGTCGCTTTATTAGCTTCAAACCCAACATGCTCGCTTGTAGCTGACATTGTTATGTGTGGATATGAGGCAGGAGTTGCAGTTGGAACTACTGTTGGCACTATAGTTGGTGACGGTGTAGTTGAAACACTTGTATACCACACAGCTAGCTCAGAGGCGGATGCATAGTTTCCATGTCCGCTCGTTACCATCAATGCCACATATTTTGCATTGACTGGTGTAAATTCAATTGATTTCAAGCTCGTGTTATCTGCCCAGACACCCGTTGCTGCTGTTGTAACAGTTACCCCGTCCATACTGACTAGTACTTTATAGCCGGTGATAATTCCATTAACTCCCCCATCTTGTCTTGGCAAGTATCCAATTTTGCCAACTTTATATGTTCCATGTAAATCAAAAGAGATACTTTGTGGAAGTGCAGCATATGGACTCCACTCAGAGTGCCAAATTGTTGTAGTATTGTCGTCAAATGCTTTTGTAGCTTCATACCCTACGTGTTGACTTGATACTGTTGCTGTCATCTGTGATTTGGGTACAAGGAAATACGATGTCGGTTGCGTTGTAGAAACTGGCGTATTCGTTGGCACTGTTGTTGGACTTGGAGTCTTGGTTGGAGTAACAGTGGGGACTGGTGTCTTGGTTGGAGTAACAGTAGGGACTGCTGTCGTTGTAGGTCCAGGGATTACGAATGGTTTTACATTTAGGTTTGCACAAAAGGCAGACCACGGCATCGTTTTCACGGTATTCCAATTGAGCGTTACCATCTGATTGTCAGACACACGTTGTGTTCCAGCTCCAAGCCCACCCCAGATATTTGCAGCTACCCCGTTCATATTTTCCTTTTCAAACTTCCAAAGACCAAGCGTTGGAGAAACTGGTGTAGCAAAATTTGGACTTGGTGGGTTTGTTTGTTCTGAGTACATGTCGTAAGCGCACAGAAGCAAACTGTCTTTTGGTCCAGCAAGTGACATCGTGATTTTTCCAGGTGTACCCATTGTTGGAGAATCATACACAGATGATGTAAAGTTTGCGACTGGATTAACCGTATCAATATTATTAAATGTTGTTGCAGTTACAATTCTTTGCCCTGGGTCAGTATTAAATGTCGCAATAACCGAACATGATCCCGTTTTTGGCAATGTCTTGTACCAAAGCTCGGATTTGAATCCAACATGTGATCCAGGTGCAGTTCCAATTCTTGTCATTGAATCACCACAATAAGTTACAGATTTCACCGAGTTTGTTGAATTAGACTGCGAAGCCGAATAAAGTGCAGACACTATCGCAATATCACCATAGGTTGAAGTTCCAAGGACACTATCATTCTCAGTCATTGCACCGAGAGTCGAAGTTCCTGTTGTACAGGTAGAGCTTATTCCACTAGTGCCTGTACATGCGGTTGTTGGATTTGCAAATGCTGTTGCAAATATCTGTGGATTCATGAAATATGGTGAATTTAGGTACCAGGCAACTGTGTTATCTGTATCTGAAAGGAAGTCCCACCAATTTGGCAAGGTAAATCCAAGATATGTCAAACCATTGTTAATATTTGGAATATTTTGCATCCACCACATATGGAATTTAAATTCAGGGTCGCCTGGTAATGTTGTAGGATTATTGACCCAAGTTGAGTTACTTACTGCTGTTTTTTGTCCAGAACCATCTGGTTTCCAATTTGCACAACTTGATGAAACGACAGTACTGTAATCGTAGTTTGGTCGTTGGTATAAATAGGAATATGGATTTGTAGATGTTACAACAGGGACGTTTGGTGGTATATGGATGCTCCCACAATGTTCTGTGAGATCTACACCTGGTATTACTTCTCCGCCACCAATATTGTCATAGGTAACTCCCATATATCCTTTGTAAAAAAGATCAAAGGATTGCAATGATCCTAATAGCGACTCCATATAATGTCCAAAGGCATGAACACTTGGGCCTGGTCGAGAGAGGTCCATAAAGAACATCATTAAACTACGTTGACCACCACAAAATGGAGTTTTGGGAAGAATTGATCTGTCATAATCTGTCGGAGCAGAAACAGCTTGAATGTATTTAGAAGAGATTGTGAACTCTGGGCCTGACACGGTACCCGCGATTGTGGGGTCTCCCATAAACCAAACTTCATCTACTGCGAGTGCATTTACTTTGTCACATACAGTTTGGGTACCGTCCACTTGAGTACTCAAGATACTATTATATGTTGCTTGCCAATCATTGTTCACATTAGGCATTGCCCCAAAATCATACTGTCCAACAACCTGAGTTTTTATAGCTGAAGTCAAGCTTGGATTATTGTGATATCGAGAAGCATCAATGAGATTTGCTTGCAAATTGTCAGTGATTTGTTGAGCAATTACAGGGTCTTTATAATTGGGCTGTGAAGCTGGATTGAAATACCTCATGATCAGCACTTTGACAGGTCGTGGATAAGTCCAAGGGACTGAGACTGACGTTCCTGCTTTCGATTTCTCTATCTTTTGAGTTGGCTTTGTAATTTCGTTTGCAAAAAAAAGAGAGCTTCCTGCAATAGCTAAAAACAATAGTGCAGAGAGGAACTGTTTGCCAATTCTATATTTAGGACTATGGACCAAATTTTTGAAGGCAGAAAATTTCTCATTAACGTTTTTTGACTCTGAAGTTTCTATATCGGAATACACACTTCATGTAATCAAAAAATCATAATGAAGTCAATTTATTTTTCAATTCACATATTTTTTGAAGTATACGTCAGGCGTAAAAGAACCGGACGCTGCCAAGGTTTATATTCAATCCCCTTTTGTACAATAATTTTTCAAGTTTGCTTTACAACACTTGATATAATGAGTAAAGCAAAAAGTAGTTTTGAAAGGAGGAGTTTTATGGATCTCAATACGATTGAGATTACAGGTAGCCGCTCCCATCGCAGTATCACCTTTAGTACAAAGCTAAACAGTGTCACGTTAAGACTGGAGACAGAGGACCAAGAAGACCTCCATGTCGCACTTGATCATCTTTTTAATGTTGGGTTTGTGCGGTATAACGGAAGTCAATTGAACCCAGCTTTGGTGTTGAATATGCAAAGTTCAGATCAACAAAAAAACATCAAAGACTTGGTTCACATTACTTTCATACCTAAAGGAAACGGTAATGATAATAGTAGCGGAATGTATTCAAAACAAGCGGTTATGGAACTCTATAACGAGCTCCCAGCGCCAGAAACGGCGTAAAACTCCAACTTGACCCCTCACGGGCTTAAACTAAGTGAGGGGTTTTTTTTTGACACAAAAAAAATGGGTTCAAGGTGAACCCATTTCGTACAACCCTGATAATTAAGGTTGTGGTGTTGCTGTCAACAAGACGTTGACCAACATTGGTACTGTCTTACATCTCATGTAAGACACATCAATCATTTTCTGAATGTTTACCCGGGACCGGGCTTTTTCAAGGTCCATCCCAAGCTCGGGATGAGCCATAAAATTAAATTGTGCATCTTTGACAAGACTCACGATTTGCAAAATATTTAAAACGGTCGCTGTCTTATATGCTGCCGCACAAAAATCTATATTCCCTACTAGTATCTGCCCGATAGGAACTTGATGAACAGTTTCCGTCGCTGCAGCAGTTGGCGTAAGCTGTAACATATAATCGGGCAAAACCGACTCCGCGGTGACTTCCACCGTAAAACTCGCCTTGGGACTGGCATTTACGATACTGACCAACACAAAAACAATCGAAATCAACACTACTGCGGCTACAAACGCGATAAAAGTCTTCACTTCATTCCCCTTTTTCAATATACGATTAACTAAAATACTATAGCATACAACTGGTGTTTTGTCAAGGCGTTTTGAGGCTAAAAGTTTAATGCTTAAGCCTTGATTTGGTCTGCAAACTCTTTGTAGAGTTTCTCAAGTTTGGGGTTAATAACGACCGTGCAATAAGGAAAATCTTCATTTCTATTGTAGAAATTCTTGTGATACGCTTCAGCCTCATAAAAATGTTCAAATGGCTTAATCTCAGTCACTATTTTTCCACCAAACACATGCCCTTCATCGAGTTTCCTAATTATTTCTTCAGCTTTCATTTTTTGATCATCGTCATGATAAAAAATCACTGAACGATACTGCGAACCCGTGTCAGCTCCTTGTCTGTCATATGTAGTTGGATCGTGAGTTTTGAAGAATATTTCAAGAAGTTTTTCATATGAGGTTACTGTCGGATCAAAGGTAATTTGAATAGCTTCTTGAGAGCCGGTGTCTCCACTGGAAACTTCTTCATTCGTTTGGCCTTCTTTTGTACCACCGCAGTAGCCAGAAGTAACTGTTTCAACACCTTTCAATCTTTGAAAAACTGCTTCAGAGCACCAAAAACAACCACTTGCAAAGGTAGCTTTTTGTAAAGTTACCATTTATCTTTTCTTATTGTTTTTCTCGAGACCCAATAGCTTTACTCCGTAATAAACACATGCAGCAATTATCAAAAATTCAATAAGATCACCAACAAAACTTCCCCATAAAATCTTTGCTTTTCCGACTTCCAGATATCGAAGATTTAAGTCTCCAACTCCTCCCATAAATAAACCAATAATTGGATTTATGATGTCGGTTACCAGTGCTGTAATAATTTTAACAATTGCCCCGCCTACGACAAATGCTACTGCTAAACCAACGACGCCTTGTTCCTTAACAAAATCAACAAAATTTGCAAATTCTTTTTTCATATTTTTTTTGTGTCACCTTCCTTTTCCTGCATGAGTGTAACAAAACGCTGAGTGTTTGTGAACAACAGCTTTGATACAATGGAACGTATGAAATTCCCCTCAAAGCACGCTATTATAGTAGTTCTGTTATGGGCTTTTGCACCGCTAGCCTGGTTTCTCATGTGGCAAGACAAAAGCTATCACACGTGGTTTCCAAAACTTTTGTGGATCAACGGTATTATTTTTGGAGTTATATTTATCACCCAGTCTTTCGTGGCAATTCCCCGATTAAACGCCGTATATGATGCGTTTCATATACATGTTCCCCCGTATGTCCACCCAGGCGCAGTTCTCCTGGTATTACTTTTTTTAGGAATTCAAATCGCAATTGGGCAGTTACTTCAAAAAAAACTTGCACATAAAAGGGGTGAAGCGCAAAAGCATTTAGCGGATAGACTTGTGTTCCCTATTATTATTATTTTCGCAATCGATGGAATTTTGGGAATCATTACTGGGCTTCTTACTCAACTTACACCTGCAGCTCTTTTACAACCAACGTTTGTTCATTTTTTCCCGATCCAAACACCAGCAGCTCTTATTGAAAATTCACCAATGCCCAGAAGTATGGGCACTGATATTCAAAAGCCCACACCTTCACCTACTTCAAAACCGCTTACTTATGTAGAGATGAATGCAAAGTTTGGTCCCTGTATCAAACTTCCAACTCTTATGTACCACCATATTGAAGACTTAGCAGAAGCAAAAGCTCAAGGACATGCAAGTCTCGCGGTAAGCCCCACATATTTTGATTCACAGATGAATTACTTAGTTACACATGGATATATAACTCCAGATACCCAAAAACTTGTTTCTTTCTTTGATGCAGGTGCTTTGGTCCCTGCAAAATCTGTGCTTTTAAGTTTCGATGATGGTTATGATGATTTTTACACTGAAGCCTATCCAATTCTCAAAAAATACAATTTAAAAAGCATTCTCTTTCTACCTACTGGACTGGTCGGAAACACCGGCTACTTATCATGGAGCCAAATAGAAGAAATGAATAATAGTGGACTTGTTTTATTCGCAAACCACACATGGAGCCACAAGGCTATGAGCGCCAAAGACGCAGATGTGCAAATGGAAATAACAACTGCCGACAATGAACTTCGTAGCCACAATCTCGACAATCCAAAAATATTTGCATACCCATATGGTACAGTCGGCGGATATGCACAGAAACTTCTCTTAAGCCTCGGATATAAAGCAGCTTTTACCACACACAGTGGATCTACTTTATGTAAACAACAAGCAATGGTATTGCCTCGTGTACGAATCGGAAATGCCTCACTTTCTTCATACGGTTTTTAAAGACATAATCAGGATCTTTCAAATTGGTACATATTTTGGTATAGTATCAATTGTTAGGTTCACGAAACTTCACTGTTGCTTCTTGATGTCTTCGAGTCAAGTGAATTCAAGAAACTTCGTAGTGAAATTGAATAGGAGGCGAATTTTTTATGGTTGTTGTTAAAAAACAAAAAGGCGAAAGCGACGACAAACTTATTGCACGGTTCAGGAAGAGAGTTCTCTCTTCTGGATTGTTATTGGAGTACAGAGATCGCGAACGATTTAAGAAAGATTCTGAAAAGCGAAAGGAAAAGAAGTATAAGATGAACTTCCAAATTGAGCTTGAGAAAAAGCGTAACGGCTAAGCTACAATCTTTCTAATGAATAGCAATCTGTGCTGTTTTGTTGTGCCAAATTTTTTAATGGCTTGAATATGTGCTTTAGTGCCATATCCTTTGTTTTTTTGCCAAAGATATTCGGTATACTCTTCTTCCACTGAAAGCTTTTTCATGAGCGTATCTCTATATACTTTTGCAATAATACTTGCAGCTGCAATTTCGAGTATCAACCTGTCCCCATGCACAATTGCCTCTTGTTTCTGTTTTGGATAATTCTCAACATTTGGGACAAAAAATGCATCTATGAGTAATTTATGAGGGAGTGGATTGCCTTTTGTCGTCGCCTGTTTAATAGCCGAACGGAATGCGAAGTTTGTTGCCTTTATTATCCCCCATTTGTTAATTCTCACAACACTTCCAACACCAATTCCATGTGACGCAGAATTTGCAATGAGCCATTCATTTGCACGCTCTCTTTGCAATGGCGACAACAGCTTTGAGTCACGAATTGTTATTCCATTTATTTTCCATGAAGGAATATTATTTCGAACTTCACAATTAAACTGATGTGTATTTGAAAGAATAATCGCACCGGTTACAACAGGTCCCGCAAGTGCACCACGACCAACTTCATCAAGACCAATCGCAAATTCTGTCATTGTAAGAAACTAACTATTATAATTTTTGGTGAGGATATCAAAAAAATCTCCTGCTCTCGGACCACATTCCTCAACAACTTGAGTCTTTATTTGGGTGGCAATATTTCCGAGAAGTTCTCTCTTCTGTTCGATATCAATGCGTCCGACTTGAGACTTAAAAACCTTGATTGAGTTTTTCACTGCTTCATTTGTTTGTGTCGCTCTGGTAGCCGTTGACATGACAGCCTGATACTCTACTACAGAATCTTGGTTTTCAGCCTTGCTGAAAAATTCTCGAACTGCCCCTAGTTTTTCTCCAGTAATACGATTACTTGACGGACGGACTGCTTCTTCCGTCATTCCTTGTGTAAATAGCGAATATCGATATGCGCCATCAATAACATCTCCTTTAACCGAAGTCCATAGATCTTGTATTCTGTTTGTGCTCACAGATTTTTCTTGAGGGGTAGCTTTTGCTTCTGCAGCTATGGGAATATTGTGTCCTCTATGAACATTTGTCATTGCTGTGGAGATTTTATTTGTTTGACTTTCTGTTAATTTTGATTGAGCAAAACTATCCCAGTCGACATTTGGATGAGTCAGGAGTGCTTCACCAGCAAATATCATAATTGCAAGATGTGACTGTGGAAATCGCATATTACCTTCATAATAAGTGTCAAAAATGGCATCAGGTACTCCATTAGCCGTAAATTCAGGTGACTGTTCGGATTCAGACATAGTTTCTCCAATCATCTTACCTGAATCTTTAAAAAATGTACAAATCCATATCTTTTATATTCATGCTTAAATATGTTACAATTCCCTTTGAAACACATGAACCCAATCACCTATTTGCAAGAAGTACGCTCAGAATTATTGAAGGTCGTATGGCCCTCAAGAGCAGAGGTTGTAAAACTCACAGCAACTGTTATAATACTATCGGCAATAGTCGGGTTATATCTCGGCTCAGTTGACGCAGCATTTGCTAAACTATTAGAAATAGCTATTAAAAAATAAAATATGGACGACACAGCAGCAACACAAACAGCACACAACGAAGCAATTATTGATGAGCGTGGAATTGGACGCAATAAAAAAATTGCGGGTCACATTATTGTGAATTCTGACCAATCTGAAACTGCTAAGTGGTATGTTGTACACAGTAATTCAGGTCACGAAGTACGTGTTTCCCAAACTCTTAAGCAGCGCATTGAAAGTATGGGAATGGTGAATCGTGTTTTTGAAATTCTCGTCCCAACTCAAGATAAAGTCGTTATTCGAGGTGGAAAGAAAGCAACTGTAAAAGAAAAGATTTTCCCTGGATATATCCTCATTAAAATGGATCTTGATGACAACACCTGGCTTGCAGTTCGCACAACTCCTGGAATTACTGGTTTCGTTGGTGTGGGTGACAAACCAACTCCCCTTTCTGAAGTTGAAGTGAGAAACATCATGAAATTTACCAGTTCCCCTGCTCCAAGATTTAAGACTAAACTTTCAACTGGAGAGGCTGTTAAAATTTCAGACGGACCATTTACAGACTTTTTGGGCACCGTTCATGAAGTTGATGAAGCTCGAGGAAAAGTTAAGGTTTTGGTATCTATCTTTGGTCGAGAAACTCCAGTTGAGCTCGACTTCCTTCAAGTTACAAAAGTTTAAGCTTCCTGTATTATTAGGACATGGAGCCTATCCCCAACATTAAATCAGAAAACATTCCGCTAACAGAAGAACGCATTGTGGGTGGAAAATATAAAGTAGATGCACTTCTCGGCAAAGGTGGTATGGGAGACGTATATAGAGCGACAAACATAGAAAATGGTATGGTTGTTGCTGTAAAAACAATACGAGAAGAACTAAATAGCCCAGACTTGAGAGATCGACTTAAAATAGAAGCACAAACTGCAGGAAAATTAGAACACCCATATATTCAACAAGTAATTGACTACATAGAAACACCAGCCAATGATGGAAATATGGAAAGTGTATATGTTATGAAAGATATAATGGGAAAGCCACTTAATCAGGTGCATTTATCCCTCGACAAAAAAGTAGACGTTCTTCTGCAAGTTGCACAAGGATTGGATTATGCCAATAGTAAAAAAGTGTTACATAGAGACTTAAAGCCTGGCAACTTTCTCGTTGCAAATGAATCGAGTGGACACCAGGAGGATTTTTTTGGATGTCTGAGTGATTTCGGAGTAACGCACTCATCCGAATTTTTAGAAGTTAACGATGATACTCTTTATGGGACGCCACCCTATATGTCTAGAGAGCACGCCAAGGGCGAACAAATTCCAGGGGACACTGAAGCCGCTGACTTTGCGCTAGCGGTGTTTAAAAGTCTTACAGACCGAACTATAGTGGAATTTTCTGAAGATACTACTATTCATACCCCAATCGAAATTATTGGATATATGGCTGAATTAAACCATTTACCACCAAAGGCTGAAGAAGCACTCAAGGCAAAATTCAAATATTCAGGAGAACAAGTAATAGACGTCTTTAATAAAGCACTTGCTGATCCGAAAAATCCATATAAACATTTCAAAGATCCTTACTCAAATGCTACTAAATTTATGCTGGATTTAAGAGACGCTCTGACTACAGAACTAAACGCTTCAAATAGATATTCTGCAGTTACGAAATAATTATTCCCCTTTATTCTCTCTAAACACTTGTCTTGTTTTATATAAAGGTGACACCTTAGTGGGGACAAATTAAAGCTTTTTCCACTTATATCCAGACTACTTAAATTCACATATCGATTCATCTATGAATTCTCAAGATAATGAGATATTTCTTCCGATATATTAACTAGTACGTCTATTCAACTCTTGTTCAGCCAATTCAGAAATTACATATAATATTGTCTCGTTAGTTATCTGAGGATCTCCCATCAATAAATTTATGTCTCCAGTTTCTATCGCAACTTTTACAAGTGGACTATCTGTCGCATTGGCGGCAACTTTAAGTACATGTTTTTGATCCACACTTGAGCCCGTTAATTCTCTCAAGTCACCGATTTTTACTAACATTTGATCATGAAGCCTCAATTTCTCGTCAATATCATTTATTGTTTTTTCCTTAAGCGCCTGCGCCTTTACGATAGCCATTGTTTCGGCACGAATTCTATCCTCATTTCTTTGACTTTCAGTCTGTGCGGCTTGGGTGTTGTGATCTACAATTTGTGCATATTCATCGCGAGATAGAGTTGTCACGTTGGAGAAATCTGGAACGGCGGGTGTTGAAAATTGGTCCAAATCACTAGAATTTGTATCTACGAAACGATTTGGGGTAGCATCCTCTTCATTCATAGTTGAATAATAAGACAAAAATGATATACTGTCACTACCTCAATTCAAATATTGAGGGAGATACTTGGTATCGAATCAATCTTATCGTAAGATTTCTTCGTTTCTTCCTGGTATCTTCAAATTAATATAAACAAATGGCCGCAAAGAAAATCAAAACAACAGTTAAAGTAAACCTCAAAGCTGGGGAAGCTACGCCTGCACCTCCTTTAGGACCAATTCTCGGTCAACATGGTATTTCGATCATGGATTTTGTAAAACAATACAACGACCGAACAAGTTCAATGAAAGGAAACGTGGTGCCTGCTATTATTACGATTTATGAAGACCGCTCATTTGATTTCGAGCTCCGTTTGGCTCCAGTATCCGAAATGATTAAGAAAAAGATTGGAATAGCTAAAGGCTCTGGCACAACACCAAGAGCAATAGCCGGAACACTCACCCGAATTCAACTTGAAGAAGTTGCAAAAGAAAAGATGAATGATTTAAATACTACAAATGTCGAAGCAGCTATGAAAGTTGTTGCAGGAACCGCACGAAGTATGGGAGTAAAAACAGAACTTAACTAATATGGGAAAAACTAAAAATGTTGTTGTTACAGGAGAGTCTACTTCAAAAAAAGTAGATAAGTATGCAGCAAAAAAACTTGAAGACCAAGCAGCTAAAGTTTTGGTAAACAAGCCAAAACACGGTAAGAAAATTTTGGCTGCACAAAACAAAATTGATAAAAACAGAACATATGTGCTTTCTGAAGCATTACTTCTGGTTCGAGATACTTCATTTGTAAAATTCGATGCAACCGTTGAAATGCATGCACGTATTCGAAAAGAAACTTTTTCAGCTCAAGTAAAACTTCCCCACGGAACTGGAAAAGAAAAACGAGTAGAATTTGCGTCTGAACACACAGTGCAACGATTGCAAGATGGAAAAATTGATTTTGACGTACTTTTGGCAACAGCTGAAATGATGCCAAAACTCGTCAAGTTTGCAAAGCTTCTTGGACCTCGTGGACTTATGCCTAACCCAAAGAATGGGACATTGGTAAAAAGTGAAGAAGATGTTAAGAAATTTTCAGTAGCTACTGTCACTGTAAAGCCTGAAAAAGCTGCACCAATTATTCACTTACCAGTTGGAAGACTCAGTATGAAGGACAGTGAAATTACAGAAAACATTGATACACTTATTGCAGCAATAAACCCAAAGCAAATTCTTTCACTTCACTTGAGTTCCACCATGGGACCTGCAGTAAAAGTCCAAGTCGCATAAAGGAGCTTCTCTTTGCAATCAATTCACGTCTTTAAGTTGATCTGTATTCTCATTTCAATTGCACTTATTGTGCTTGGCGCTGTTGAGGTTAAAAGAAAGGAAAAAATAGGAACTATCCGTATTTCTCTTATAGTGGGAATGTTAATTGTTGTAATAGGAGTTACACAAGGATTACTTGTTGTACTTTTATTGTAAATTAGGCGGCCCACTGTGGCCGCCCATTTTTTTAGGGGAATAATTGCCCCTTCATTCTAATTGATCTGTCTGAAACACCGACAACAAAGTCTGTATACGCTGTAGCGCCCCACAATTTTCCGACCACAAACACTTTTCCGTTAAAACATGACCTAATAGTTGTAATGTCTTCAAACACTCCAATGTTTTTGTCATGAATTACCAATACCTGTGTGAGGTCATCGGTTGAGTATGAAACAATCTGTTTACCCACAAACACGGTAACTGACGGGATATTTTGAGATACTGGTGATAGTCGCTTCGTCCAATCAGAACCGTTTTGGTGCAGTCTCAGCTCCATTCTTAATGTCCCCGAACAGTTTACTGCAGAAAGTACCTTTCCATCGTTTAGCACCTGTGTTTCAATAAATAAAAATGCACATAAACCAAATGCAAACAATCCGAAAATACTTAAGATACATCCGATATTAGACCAAAAAATTCGTCTCTCTTCTGTGTGGTTACGATATCCCAAAATGCACCCCTTTTCAGTTTTCTACTTTAGACTCGTGAAGTATATCAAAAAACAAGGCGAGAACCTAACTATAAGCCGTATTTGGCTGCTTCACCCAATTGTTCTTCAATTCTCAAAAGCTCATTATATTTTGCAATTCTGTCTGTCCTTGAAAGTGAACCAGTTTTAATTTGACCAGTACCAAGCCCCACCACCAAATGAGCAATAGTTGTGTCTTCAGTCTCACCAGATCGATGAGAAATAATTGCATTCCATCCTGCGTCCTGAGCCATTTTTACGGCATTAATCGTTTCAGTAAGCGTTCCAATCTGATTGACTTTAATAAGAATTGCATTAGCAGCTTTTGTTTCAATTCCTTTTTTTAGAAATTCTGTATTGGTTACTAAAAGGTCATCTCCAACAATTTGATGATTTGCTCCGAGCTCATGGGTGAGTGTTGTCCAACCATCCCAATCATCTTGGTCAAGCGGGTCTTCCAATGAGATAATCGGATACTTTTCAGACAGGTTTTTATAAAATCCTGTAATAGCCGCCGCATCAAAATCTTTCTTTTCGCTTTTCATGTGATATATGCCGTCGCTGTAAAATTCTGATGCCGCTGAATCAATACCAAAGGAGATATCTTTCCCGAGTGTATATCCCGCTTTTGAAATTGCTTCGGAAATAAGCTCAAAACTTTCAGCATTTCCGTTTTTCAATAATGGAGCGTAGCCTCCTTCATCACCGACAGTTGTTGAATAGCCATGATCTTTTAAAACAGATGCTAATGTGTGAAATACTTCAACGCCATACCGCAACGCATTGCTAAAAGTGTCTGCACCAATGGGTATTATCATGAATTCTTGAATGTCGCAGCCCCAGCCTCCGTGTTTTCCTCCATTTATAATATTCATCATAGGACGAGGCAAAATAAAACTGTTTTTATCACGCCCTGTCATTTGAGCGATATATTTGTACAACGGTATTTTTTGAGAAGCAGCTTCTGCATGAGCCGTTGCGAGTGAAACTGCGAGAATCGCGTTTGCTCCAAGACGAGATTTATTGTCTGTGCCATCGAGTGAAATCATTGCAGTGTCCAATTCTTTTTGATTCTGCGCTTCAAATCCAATCAGCTTTTGAGCAATTTCAGCATTCACATTTAAAACAGCCTTTAGCACGCTTTTTCCTCCATAAATAGACATATCACCGTCTCTTAGTTCAATTGCCTCATGTGCCCCAGTTGATGCTCCAGAAGGCACTGCAGCGCGTCCAAAGCTGCCATCCTCCAAATACACATCGCATTCCACTGTGGGGTTCCCCCGGCTATCTAATATCTGTCTTGCGTGAATACTTTTAATTTTCATACGATCTAAAACACATGGTAGCACAAACGGTGGTATACTTTCACCGTATGAAGAAAACAAAAATTGTTGCAACGATTGGTCCTGCTTCACAAAATGAAAAGACTTTAAAACAATTGTTTTTGGCCGGTGTAAATGTTGCTCGTTTAAACTTCTCACATGGAAACTTAGAACAGAAAAAGGCTGCAATCGAAATGATTCGTAGCGTATCAGAAAAAGCAAAAATTGAGGTAGCAATTCTCGCCGATCTTCCAGGGCCAAAATTGAGACTCGGAGAAATTGACGGTACATTTCAGATCAAAAAAGGAATGACATTAACATTTGGCATGAATGACGCCGCTATTTTGCCAATTCAGTATGACTTCACAAAGGAAGTAAAACCCGATCAAAGAATGTTTTTAAATGACGGTCTTATTGAATTTAAGATTCTTTCTACAGACAAAGGAATCGTAACTGCCAAAGCTTTAAACTCAGGTTGGGTAACGTCTAGAAAAGGAATTAACTTGCCAGAAACTATTTTAGAAGGAGCTGCATTTACAAAAGAAGATAGAGAAGCTGCGAAGTTTGCAATTGAACAGAAGGTAGAGTTTATTGCACTTTCGTTTGTGCAATCGAAAAGAGATATTGAGATGCTCAGAACACTGTTAAAAGAAAATAAAAGTAGAATACATATTATTGCTAAAATCGAAAAGCCTGAAGCCGTAAAAAATATTGAGGAAATTATTGAAGCCGCGGATGGAGTCATGGTCGCAAGAGGAGACCTTGCAATTGAAACATCTCCAGCCCAAGTACCGCTCATTCAACAAAAAATCATCTTACTCGCACGCCAACAACAAAAACCAGTAATTGTAGCCACTCAAATGCTTGAAAGCATGATTGAAAACCCGCGCCCGACAAGAGCGGAAGCCTCCGATGTCGCAAACGCAGTTCTTTCTCAAGTTGATGCGGTGATGCTTTCTGCAGAAAGTGCATCTGGAAAATATCCAGTAGAAGCTGTTCAAACGATGAGTGAGATTATTGAGGCCGTAGAATCAGACAGCGAATTTCGCAGATATATAAAAATAAACTGGGAGAAGTTAAATCTATCTGACATTCATTTTAATGCCATTGCCGCTTCAAGTGCTTCATTGGCATATCGACTGAAAGCTCCACTTATCGGAATTGGCACAGTCACCGGGAGAACCGCGCAATTGCTGTCTTCATTCAGACCAAACTCCACTATTGCTGCCATGACTCACGACACATTTATAGGCAGGCAGCTTATGCTTTGTTGGGGGGTATATCCAGTCATTTTATCTGAAAATGCGCAAAGTGAGCATTTTGGAGAAACAATGCTTGATGCTTTAAGAAAACAAAAACTTGCTTTAAAAGGACAGACTGCAGTTCTTATCTGGGGATCAAAAATTGGAGTTTCAGGCACCACAAATACAATTCGAGCCTTGGTTCTGTAAAAGTTTTACATTTGTCCCACTGTTTGATATACTTCTCTTACCGAAGAAAGCAAGCGGCTTAGCCTTAATTACTTGCCGAGGACACTCCACACAAAATGCGTGTTCAGGTTCTCGCTTCACACTAAATTCTCATGAATTCTCAAAATCATACACCACGACTTAAGCAAGTTAAAATTGATGTAGTTTCAGTTCTTACGGAGCAAATCAAAAATGCTTCATCTGTTGTTTTTGTGGATTACAAAACTCTTACCATGAAGGAGGGCCAAGCACTTAAGAAAGAGCTCCTTGTTGGAGACGGAAAGATGGTTGTTGCGAAAAACACTTTGATTAAAATTGCTGCCACGAATGCCGCTCTTCCTGAAGAAGCTCTCACAGACAGTGTTCTTTCAGGCCAAACTGCAGTAGTTTTTGGACAAAAAGACCCAGTTGCTCCAATTCAAATTCTAGGCAAATTTATGGCTGCAACTGAAAAAACAAAATGGAAAGCAGGAGTCGTTGAAGGCGTTTTCCAAGATGCAACAGCTTTAGCTAGAATTTCAAAACTTCCTTCAAAGGATCAATTAATCGCTCAAGTAGTTGGTGGTATTTCAGCACCACTCTATGGTCTTATTTCTACACTTAATGGAAACATTCAAAAACTCGTCTATGTGCTTGATGCACGGAAGAAGAGTATGAATGCGTAAAGAGGAGGTGAGCTAAATATGGCAGACGAAAAGAAACTAACAGCAAAAGTCGAAAAACTTATCGAAGAGATTTCTAACCTATCAGTGTTGGAACTTGCAGATATGGTTTCCGCTTTGCAAGAAAAGTTTGGAGTCTCCGCCATGCCGGTCGCAGCAGCCGCTCCAGTAGCAGCTGCACCAGCTGAAGCCGGAGCCGCAGCGGCAGAAAGCTCTACCGCAACAGTTGTTATGACTGGTGCTGGAGCCCAAAAGATCGCTGTTATTAAAGCGTTGCGAGAAATCAATCAAAACTTAGGCCTTAAAGAAGCTAAAGACATGACTGATACAGTTCCTGCAACAATCCTCGAAAACGTTAAAGTTGAAGAAGCAAAGGCTGCAGCTGAAAAGCTGAAGGCCGCTGGCGCAACTGTTGAATTGAAATAATTTTTCAGTAAATTACTTTATTCACGAGAAAGTCCCCGCAAGGGGATTTTTTCGTTGTCTAAAAAAACATGTTTTTTCAATTATAGGTCTTTTATGGTAAAATACAGGCATCGATATCCTGATTGGAGGAATTATGAAGCAGCATAGACTGTTGTTAATGTTTTTATGGATTCTGTCCTTTCTTTTAATTTTGTGGCTGGTTTTGTTTCGTATTCCAACACCAGATGGCTGGAATAAGGTGCTATTTCAAATATCAGGCATTGCCCTTCTTTTTATAGTTTGGGCTTGTGCTGTATTAATGAGCATTCGGAGCTTGATTGTTTTCATTCTATGGTTGTTCTCATCTATAGGTGGTTTATGGCTTGCAGCTTATGGGTTGCAGCCCACTTTTGGCTTAAATGTATTAATATTCAGAGCGTTGTGTGTGATGATCGTTGTAATTGTTTCAACAGTTGTTTTAGTCAGAATTATTCTACCGGTATTTATGACAGATCCATCGCTCTTTGAACAAGGACAATCCATCTGAATATCAAGACAAGAGGCCAGTATGCACTGGTCTCTTTATTTTTTAAACGGAGTATTAATGATTAAATCGGAAATTCGAAAGTTCGCCGAAAAGATTCTATTTCAACTGAACCAAAAAGAAACTCTCATCGCAGACTTTGCATATTCCAGGAGAAAAGCAAAATTCCAGCTAGGTAAGTTTTGGATTTGTGAGCACTGGGTGGCAAAAAACAGCGAAAAGTGTTTTTATCTAAAAAGGAAACGATACTATCGATATTTGATAGCGCAACAATGGGAGTAAAAGCCTCAGCTTAATGCTGAGGTTTTGTCTTGTAAAAATTTTAAGAGTTTGTCAGGTACATCCATTACAGAAAGCCGACTTTGGCGAACCAATTTTAAATCAGAAAATTCAGGAATGGATTTTATTTCTGAAAGTGTTGCAATAGGAGAGCTAAACTTCGTTTTAAATGCAAAAATGGGAGTATCCCCAGGTTTTAAAACCTCTGCAATGCCAACTATCGCGCGAATTTTCCCAGTATGGTAAATGTATACAATATCATTCTTTTGCATCGACTTTAGGAAGTTTTTTGCTTGTGGATTGTTTACTCCTATCCAAGAGGTTTCACCGTCACGTTGTAGATCTTCAATGGAATATTCTTCCGCTTCCGTTTTTGCCAAAAAATAGTTCATATCATATTGTAAATCATCGGAAACGACAATGAAATCACAGATGTGGCCTCAAAAACAGAACTACCAAGTTGAAGCGAGTACAGATCAGTGAGAGAAGGAACACTGAGATACGCTCAAGTAAGTATGAACAGAGTGAAACCAATCGCTACTTGATAAAAGTGTTTCTCAGATTACTTCCTTAAAATATTTTGCCATTTCTTTGAGTTCCGGAGAGAGATCTTCGTTATAGGTAAGCCCTGGTGCTCTGTTAACCTCAAGTAGCCAAATATTGTTTTGTTTGTCTACCATAATATCAACACCTGCTACTTCTAAATTCAAAACCCGTGCAGCCTCAACTGCAATATTTTTCATTTTTGTTGGAATACTAGAAACAGGCAAAAATTCTTCTGTTGCTCCTAATGAAACATTAGCACGAAATTCATCCTTGTTTTCGGGTGTTTTTGATTCAAATATTTTAACTTGATTTCCCAATACTAACAACCTATATTCTTGTTTGGATTCTACAAATTTTTGAAAAAGAAACTGTTGACGTCTTGTCGTATGAAATATTTCTTCTAAGCTTTTCTTGTTTTTGATTAACGTTACCCCACGACCTCTCTGCAAAAAACGGTCTTTACATACAACAGGATATCCAAATGTTTGTTCAACTTTTTCAGAAAAATTTTCAGCTTCGTGTTTCCATACAAAACAACTTTCGATTATAGGAAGCCCAGCCACTGAGAGTCTTGCAAGTGAGGTAAACTTATCGCCAAACGCACCGTCGGCTCCAAATGCGCTATCAGCGTATGGGATGTTTTTATCTTTCAGAATAAATGCAATTGTGTGTGCAAGTGCAATATATTTTCCTGTTCTTCGAAAATAGACGAAATCAAATTCTAAAATGTTTTTATTATTTATGGTAACTATTGATTGGTTATTTTGAAGATGAATAAAAATGTCAGAAAACAAAGCAAGACAAGTAATGCCGCTTTTTCCAAGTTCATTTTGGATTGAGGTAGCAAGTTTTGTGTGTGTTGGCCTTATATGGTCAACAAGTATTAATATTTGTTTCATAGTTTAAAAAAAATGTAGGCTGGGTCGAAATGACCCAGCCGATTACCATAAAGGCACAGAGCTAACCTTCCGGCGTGTCAGAATCCACCCATGGCATAACAGTCCAACCAGAAAATTCGCTGATCAGAAACATTTCAAATCCTGGTGGTATGGAAGACACAAGTATTGGATCTTCATTCGGAGCATTAGGCGTAACCAGCTTAATGCGTTCTTCTTTCTTGTCTTCTTGCCACAAAATACCGTTTTCGCGACGCGCATTCAAAAAAGGAGCCAGTTCATACCAACTGAGCGCACCATAAGCAAGAGCGGTGATTTCACCGAAAATTTGGATCATTCCACTTGTCTTATTCCCACTCTTTTTGAGCGTGGGGAGTGGTTTACCTGTGTCGATTTCATATTTTTCAAGCCAATCATTAACATCAGCTTTATACATATCAAATCGGTGCCCCCAAATTGTTCGCATTGCGGGAGCGCGTCCAGCATTTGAGTACTTCCGAAGCGACGGAATAACAACACCATTCAGGTTCTCATTCTTCGCGCCAAAGTGTATCAACGCACTCGTAAGCACCATCAAATTTGGAACAAGAAGCCTACCCTCACCATAAGCAGTCAACCAATCTATAAAAAGTTGAACTTCCATTTGACAATCTCCCAGAATAACGAATCACTACCGATAGTATAACAGACTATAGCTGTTTTATGAAGCTTTCTTAAGCTTTTTCTTGTACATGATAATTGTGAAGTCTTTTGGGTTATAACTGGATCTAAAGATAACCCGAGGAGAAAGGCTCATACAGTAGTCTAGTATTTCCAGGGAATCAGCATACCAAACATTACTTTTTGAAGCTGTTTCAATCTGAGGGTGAGTGCCAAGCATATTAAAAATTAGGGCTTCATGTGCATGGTCAAACATGGTTTTTATAGCAGATTTCCTATAGTCCATATTATTCGGTACATTTCCGTTTAAAATTCCAGACGCTACAACAATATCAAAAATCTCAGGAATTGGATCAAATAAATAATCTCGAACAAAAAATGTTAAATTAGGTCTACGAAGTTTTGCCTTATCAATGAATTCTGGAACAATATCAACGCCAGTATATTTTACGTTTTCAAATTTTTTTGTTAAAAATTTTCCAAGATATCCAAATCCACAACCGACATCTAAAACACTTTTATTTGAAAAATCCATGTCTGCCCAAATTTGACGGAAACGTTGGTGTGCCGCACCGATGTTAGACCAACTTAATGATTGAGCTCGACCGCCGAAGCGTTTAAATCGCTTCTGATAGCCCTCTCGAATTGATTCCGATATAGTAGTCATCTAGTTTTATTCTGTTTTTATTATAAACTTCAATATTTCTTCTTCTATGAAAAGACCAGTATCATGAGCTAAAGCTTTCCAGCTTGGCGCTGCGTTTACCTCAAGAATATATGCTTTACCTGTCTTATCATCGTGAATAACATCAACGCCTGCAATTTCTAAGCCAGCTGCAAATGTTGCCTGTTCAGAAAGAGCTGCGTCAACTGGTGGAATTGGGTTAAGTGCCATTTTTCTACCATCAATTTCACCAAAACGTTTTCTCCACTTGGTTGGTCGCACAATAGCTGCCAATGCTTTTCCACCGAGAACAAATACTCTAATTCGTTCGCTTGCTGTGATAAGCTCTTGTGCAAAGAACCGCATCCCTTGTCGCTCTTTTACTTTCAAGCGTTCAATAAGTTCCGTAAGTTTTTCTTTTGTTTCAGGGCTCCATACCTCCCTTGATTTCTTGCCGGTCGTACTTTTAATTACAAAAGGAAATCCAAAAAGTTTTTCTGCCTGGGTCTCAATTTGAGAAACACTGCCAAAAAAAGTTTTTGGCAATGGAACTTGTGCAGAAATGAGCTTAGTGAGCTCAATTGTTTTAGCTAGACTTGAAGGTAACAATAGAGAGTTTCCGTATAGTGTGTCGTAAATCTTTATATTGTGCTTTTGAGCATAATTTGAAACCAAAGTAGCATCTTCCACCCGTTTCCCGACAACGCGAATATAAATAGCGTCAAATGTTTTCAGGTCAGTATTGTTTACTTTGAGGCTAAATGGAATATCTTCAGAATTAAAGTTCAACTCAGAAAAGGAAGCAGTTGTGACTTGTACCCCGAGATTATTCCCGGCTGTCACAAAAGGTTCAATTTTTGCCTTATTCCCCCCTACTATTACTAATATATTTTTAATTACCATTTTTTAGCTTTCACTCGCTGCTTCTTATCAATTATAGGGTTTATAACAAATCCGTCAAGATCTACTCTTCCAATAATTACTTGATATCTCAGTTTTGACCGATCTGCAACAGTCATTAGAGTTTTAATACGCTTTCCTGCTATCCACATAACAACATCTATAACTGGGCGCTGCTCTTCTCCTAGTGAACTTAATTTTCTCCGAGTAGTTTTATTCCGACTTTTGGAGTAAATACCCATCTTACGAGCTAATTTTATGTCTATTGCACTACTCCAAGCCCCGGTATCTATTTTTGCGAGTACTTTTTGTTTCTTAGCTGATTGGTTTTTGATGAATATTTCTTCTACTGCCTTTATCATTTCTTGTGGTTTTGCGCGATCAGGAAATCGCTCTGAAAAAATAGCCTTGGCAATTTTTACCCCTTCTTCATAATCAACGACATCAAGGTCCTCTACTCGCTCGAGTCTTTTTTTCAAACCACTTCCATTAGCGAGCTGAATCTGAAGCCCAGGCTGAGAGTTAATTTCCAATATCATCGGTCCACGGTCAGGATGCAGAACAATATCTACACCCATATATCCAAGTCCAGGGATTGCGGTACAGCGAGCTGCCATTTCAAGTATATGATTCCAATGAGGAATTATTATGCCCGAAAGCTTCCTTTTCGACTCTGGTTTAAACCTAATCATGTTTCCATGCCAAACTGCTTTTGTTGTTATTCCCGTAGCCATATCAATGCCAACTGCAATTGCTCCTTGGTGAACGTTGGCTCTTCCTCCACTTTCTTTTGTAGGCAAGCGAAGCATTGCCATGACAGGTACTTTGTTATATACAATTACCCGAATGTCAGGTGTTCCTTTGTATGCATATCGAAGAAATGCTTTGTGCCTACCCACATATTCTTGAATAAAAGCCGAGTCTGGAATGCTTCCCGTGCTAAAAGCACCTTCAAGAATATCGAGAATGTGAAGCTTCATATCATCTGTTGTCAGTCGATCCCCGTTTGTGGTAAGCCACTGAACACCATTCTTTAATCGTTTTTTGACGACAATTATTCCTCCACCACCCAATCCTTTACTTGGTTTTATTGCAAAGCTCCCCGGTAGACTATCCCAATCGAATTCAAAGATGTCCTGAGGTTTGAAGAATTTTTTATAAATGCGTGGAGTGGCAATTTTTAAACGTTTCAGATGCCTTGCTGTAATAATTTTTGATTTTACGATATGCTTCCCGCGCCTAGTATTTGCAGCAAAGGTAAAATGCTGAGATCGGGCATTTAACCCGAGTATATGTGCAGTTTTCATATGAGTTTACTTTCTTAAGAGTTTTCTAAAGCGGTAATACTCTAAAACTCTGAGGCCAGAGAACTTACCTAATAAAATGTTTATAACGATGACCGCTCCAAACAAAGCTTCTGGATTTTGAATTGCAAATTTTTGAAGAGTCCAGAGGGTCAAGAAAAAATATGAGATTAAAGCCAACAATAATGTTTGAGTCGTAATGTTCAGTGCTGTACGAAAACTCTTCCCTAGTTGTACTCGAATAAAGTCTTCCGATAAAACGACCAAGAAAAGCACTGGAAAAATCGAAATATTGGTTATACCAGCAAGGTTCACATCAGATCCCAATAGAAGCACAACAAGGATACATAGTACTGTAAGCGTTAAGAGAAGGGCCATACGAGGCAAATAGTGAAGCCTTAACTTTATCTTCCTTAAAAACACTCTTCCAAAGGTTGAGGTGGCAACTATCACTAGAAATAGTCCAATCCCCACCAATGGTCCAAGAGCCAAAAATGCAATTGAAAGTGCTGTCGGCAGAAGAATTCCAAATCCTTGTAATCCTACGATGTGTCGAGCTGCGGCAACAAACATTGCAACAACCGGTAGCAACATGAGCAGTACTAAAGTGTTTACAGGAACTCCATTTTGAACGGCTCTCACAATTAAGTGTTTTAGTGGACTTCTCCAGGTAGGTCCAAGTTCTTGTGCTTGTAGTATTTTCTCAAGAGGTCCAATAGATTCTTCACTTTTTTGAGTCAAGTCAGGTCGAGGTGATGGTGAAGGAGTTTCAGTTGGACTTGGACTCACTACTGCAGCAGAATCTGTCGCTACGGCTGAGGCTAGAGGTGTTTTTGAGGGGCGAGGTGAAGCTGCAGAAATTACGCTCACTTGAGTGAACAAAGTTATAAGCACAGTACTAACGAAAAGAAATTTTCTCATAAAAGGAAGATGTGGCTATTATACTACAAAAGAGCCTAAAACAAGAGAAGAAAACACTTTTTGTGTAAAAAAAAGTAATTTAAATGTATACAAATAATTAGAGCTATTAAAATTTATGAAGTGATTCCCAATTTCCAAAGAACTGCTTCTTTTTTGTAGCGTCTGTCTCCTCTTGAATTAATACGAATTGGAGGCAATATACCCTTTTTCCCCCATCGCTTTATTGTAAGTGGAGATACTCGGAGTACTTCCGCTACCTCACGAACAGTCAGAAGATCAGGCAAGTTTTTTAGATCCATTGCTTTCTTTTCAACTGCCATACATTTGACTGTATCAAACTAGTTCCATTGAGTCAATGTTATTGTGTTTGATCTGTCCCAACAATTATTGCAATTTCAGCACTTGCAGGTTTCAATTCAGTATCCGGCCAAACTGAAGTTGTGAGATGCATTTCAGTAGCTATTCTCTTTATCAAATCTGCGTTGTTCCCGGTAAGGTCGACAACGAGTGTATGTTCGTAGTTGCTCTCGTTTGCTTTTAATTTATTAGTAACCTCAATTCCGCTTTCTTTCGAAGAAAGTAATGATTCAAACGATGTCGTAATATTTGATACATCCGTCCCATTTAATAAAACAACAGAGAGCTTTCCCGATTGAACAAGTTTTGCACTACTAGTTGACACTTCTGAAGTTGTTTCAAATTCGCCGATATCCACTATTCTGTTTTCGCGAGGCCTATATACGATGACTTTTTTCGATTTTGGATAGATAACAATCTTGTCACCATTCTGAGTATTTGTAAAAATTGGCTGATTCGGAAGGGTCTTTGTATCTAAAACTGTAGCAATTGTTGGAATCTCATCTTTTGGAAGTGGAGTTAACGTATCTATTTTAGAAAGAAGTATGTTTGTCTCAAGTACAATATCGTGATTTTCAGTAGATAAGCCAAGAACAGACGGGTGAAGTCTCAAGAAAACAAATGTTCCTATTCCTCCAGCAAGCGTAAACAAAACAAGTGGCACTATATATAGTACTGCAATGCGTGCAATATTCTTCATTAGTTGACAATAAGAAGCCCCTCAGTTGTATTGAACGGCTGTAAATTTGATGTCTTTAGCTGAGAGTGACTTCTATTAACTCGTGTAGTACTTAGCATGAGAACATCTGAAATGGCACCTGTCTCAACAACAATGCTAGATTTATAACTCAAGTTGAATGTAGGAACTGTTTCTTTGAAACCAGAAATCAGTGATAACAAAATAATCCCGAACGCCATCCCTAACAAAGTATAACGAAATGAAGAATAATTCTCGACTGTGTATCTTTGCTCAGACAAAAGCATATTCTGACTCAAATATTTGTCTAAAAGTTCTCTCGAATAAAGCTTTTTTCCACTCTTGTTTCTAGATGGAACCAAAAGACCTCGTTTTTCAAGTCGTCTCAATGACGATACAGACAAATTTAGTGACTTTGCTGCTTCGGAAATTGATAACAATCGATTATTTACCATTCCCTGTATTTTTTTAAGCTCAAACAGAAGGCTTTTGTCCTTTACTTCTTTTGAAACAAGGATGCCTTTGTGGTGCCACCTACGGACGGTATATGTAGAAACTCCAAGCATTTTAGCAGCTTCACCAGGAGATATGTATTCTATTTTCTCAGAATTTAGTTTGAACATGTTTTGCACATACTTGAACAAGCTTTACTAAAGTCACAAGTATAAACATTGAAGCATATATTGAAGTACTATGTCAAACAAATTTAAGCGACACGGTCTTTAAGTGCTGAATAATATCTTTCTAAATACTCTTGTGCTTTTACCCAGTGCTCCTCATTGTTTGTTGATACTGCTAATTTACGTTCTTGAGTTGCGAGAGCCATAAGATGAGCTGCTTTGCTTGCTTGTAGATCACTCATTCTATAGACTTCTGATACAAACTCTTTTGAAGCTTGTTCTATCTCTTGCAGTGAGTTATTCGTGTCATCCGAATTTTTTTGCCACATTTTTGCTTGCAAGGATGCGGCTAAAGCAGGCTCAAATGCAAGTTTCACCTCATCTTTAACTAATTTATAAAATTCAAAAAGATGTTTCTTCGCGGCTCCCCACTTTTCTGCTTCTCCGTCTACAAAAGCTTCTACCATAAGTTGTGTCGCTTCCTTTGCAAGTGACTTTGAAAGACCCCACTGTTCTTTCAAGTGAGAAAAAGCATAATCTCGAAACCGAGTACCCGAGGGGATGTTTGCAAGTCTCCACCAATTAACTTCCAGTTTAGCCGTAAGTTCTGGCTTAAACTTCAAGTGCTCGATTGAATCATTACCACCATACCTTCTGCGTCTTCGAGAATAATCTATAATGGCCTCTCGTAGCTTTTCAGGTGTCATATCTGGTAAATGACTTGTTTCCCAATAATACTCAGCATATTCAAGTTGCCAGGGTAATAAACCACTCGTACGTTGTTCTCCTGAAGGACGAATAAATAAATCAGGATATGGATATGGCTGATCCCCTGTATCGAGGTGTGACGCAAACAACTCCTCCGTTAAGTTACTCGGAGTAATGCCTTCTTTAATTATTTCTTTCACCGCGCGCAAAATTTCGTCTCTTCCACCGTAATCCAGGGCAACGTTTAAAACATGTTTTTTTAAATGTTTTGTTTCCGCCTCAGTTTTATTTATTAATGCTATTAAATCCTTTGGGAGTCTGTCTTTTCTTCCTAGGTGAACGAAGCGAATACCATCTTTTGCAGATTCATCTCGAACTTCCTTAATAAATCTTTTGAATAGTCCCATGAGATATTTAATCTCATCTTCCTCTCTATCCCAATTTTCAGTTGAGAATCCCCATACGGTAAACGTGTGTATCCCAAAATTTCTTGAGGATTCAGCAATTCTTCGTGCAGCATCAAATCCAGCTTTATGGCCCTGTAGTGTGTATTGTCCTCGAGCACGAGCCCAACGTCTATTCCCGTCTAAGATTAGAGCGATGTGATTTGGTATTAGGGTACCTTTTGGCAGTTTTAGTACAGGTGTCGACATACTTGTAATTATATCATCACAGGAGGCACAAACAAATAAAATAACGCAATGGTTTATTTGTCCATTTTTGTAAAACAGCTCTTGAAAGGAGTATCCTCTTTTTATTTAAATAGTATAAGTGCATAGTTGCGATAAATTGATACATTGTTTTATTCCGCAAGATTTTATTGATTTGAGGCTTTAATTTCTGCATTCAAATAATTGAATTAATATAGACTTGCAATGTCTCTTCTTGCAAGCATATATTAAATTATGCCTGCCAAAAACCTGCTTAGAGTGTCTGAAAAAGGAATCTATCTACATGTCTACAATAAAGGTGTAGAACAGCGAATTATATTCAATGATGAGTCAGACTACGAAGCATTCTGTGGCTTCTTAAAAGACTATTTAAACGCTCCTGGAGATAAAGAGAGTAAGAAGGAAGTCTTTAATGTAAAGGGTCGTAGTTTTAGAGGCACTCCACATCAGCCAAAGAATTTCTTTAATAAGGTTGAGCTTGTTGCTTACAGCTTATTCCCCGACCA
Organism: Patescibacteria group bacterium; assembly: GCA_038206135.1. Taxonomy (GTDB): domain Bacteria; phylum Patescibacteriota; class Microgenomatia; order UBA8517; family UBA8517; genus UBA5941. The sequence continues at coordinate 33,689 of JBBRBD010000008.1, forward strand.
CTTTCATATGATCCTCCACCAAAAAGAAGCTGGATCAGTCCAAAACTTCTTACGATCAATATCTACCAGATATTCTATTTACTTTAACAAGAAGTACAAGCGAACTGGCTCACTTTTTGAAGGCCCATATAAGTCAGTTCAAATATCAGAATTACACTTGCTTGTAAAACTTACACAATATATTCACCAAGGAAGCAATTTTTCGTCACGGCCTCAATTTACGCTTCAAAAGGATTTACCATCATGGATTAAAACATCAATTGTTCATGATCAGATTGGCGGTAATTACAGGAATTTTGGAAAGGACAATAAACTTACTGAGGCTGAAATGAATTCTATAAAGTTGATAAAAATAGAATCTGAAACACATTCTCTTGTAAGGAGAGACCTTGCAGCTACACCTCAAAGTCAAATTATTCCGTCTTTGCCAATTAAAATAAAAAAACAATATCGATTTCCAGAATATTTCGGTATTGCCGCAACATTTGTTGTTCTTTTTAGCCTCGGTATCAAAAATATTAACGAATTGCAGCAAAAACATATTACCCAGACACCAGAAGTACACGCTGAAAATGTTGTAGATGCTCTTCAAGATGAGCCAATAACTCTTATCGATAAAAAAGCTCCATCAGAAGTGTTGTCAGCTGACACAGTATCAAAGTCTCTCATCGAACCCGCAAACTTGCTGTATAGCGTCGTAGTTGTAAATAAAGGAAGTGGAAAGCTAAATATCTACAAAGAGATATCTGAAAAATCAGCAGTTGTCACTACAGCTGATGAAGGAGACGCACTTGTTGCAATCCCCGTTAACCAGGATTGGTATGAAATACGATTTTCTGACGATACTGTTGGATATGTACTTTCAAAATTTGTGTCATTGCAAAAATTCAATAAATAAATCATGAAAAAAATTATTATATATTTAATATTTTTTATAGCAACTGCATTAGTTGTAATACTCTTTGTTACTTCCAAGGATTATCTACAACTTGGCTTGGCTGCCGTACTCTACCCGTTGATTGCATTCATGACTTTACAATTATTTCCACGTCACGCGGCACAAGAAACAAATATTAGCTTTGTTGTACCTACAAAGGTAAGTGTTCCAAAAACAAGTGCTTTTAATGGTGTTTCTGATGAAAACAAGCGCGCATTCTTAAAGCTTATTGGAGCAGCAGGTGTTTCAGTATTTTTATTTTCAATTTTCAGTAAAAGAGGACAAATTCCATTTTTTGGAAAAATGACCGGAAGCGATAGCGTTGTTTTGAAAGATATTAAAGGAAAAACAGTAGATCCATCCCAAGCTCAACCGCTTGATGGATTTCAAATTTGCGAAATTGAAGATAGCTTAATTGCGTACTACGGTTTTATAAACAAGGATGGCGCGTGGTATATCATGAGGGAAGACACTCAAAACAGCTCGTTTAGATACGCAAAGGGAGGTTCCAGCTTCCCTAACAGCTGGAGTAGTAGATCACGTTTGAAGTATGATTATTTCTACAATGTCTAGCTAACTGGTGCATTCTTTAAAGAGTAGAGCTATAATCCTGATTAGTTATTGTATGCAAAAAATATTGGTTACAGGAGGAGCGGGTTTTGTGGGTAGTCATCTTGTGCATAAACTTCTTAACAAAGGCAACACTGTGTTGGTAATTGATGATCTTACCGTAGGACAGAAAAAGCACCTACCAAATACCGCAAAGAATCTCATATTTGTAAAAGACTCTATCCTTCAAGACATCGACAAATATTTTGAGGGTGTAGATATCGTTTTTCACCTTGCAGCACTCACCAGGCCACAGGAATCAATATTAGATCCTTTAGCTACAACAGAAGTGAATATAAATGGCACCTTGCGTGTTTTGATGGCTGCCCAAAAACACAGAGTTAAACGGGTAGTGTATGCATCAACTACATCAATTTACGGAGCTCAAGAAAAGATGCCAATCTCGGAAAAAGCACTTCCACATCCTATGTCCCCATATGCGCTTACCAAACTTGCAGGAGAAGAATATTGCAAACTTTTTCATACGATGTATGGACTCGAGTTTAATACGATCCGTCCGTTTAATATTTATGGTCCTCGGCAAAGCACAAAAGGCGGTTATGCTGCAGCTGTTCCTACCTTTATTCGTATTCTCTCGGAAAACAATCAGCCTTGGATAACTGGAGATGGCACTCAAGCACGGGACTATATTCATGTTGAAGATGTTGTTGATTTACTTATTCTAATGTCTGAATCAAAGGTGCATGGTGAGGCATTTAACGCGGGTTCCGGAAAGAATATTTCTATTAACGAGTTGTATGCCAAAATAGCTAAATATCTGAAAAAAGATATCAAACCTAAACATATTGATCCTGTTTATGAGCCAAAAGAAACACTCGGTGATATTTCAAAAGCAAAAAAACTTCTTGGCTGGGAACCGAAGGTCTCGCTAGACGATGGGCTCAAACAAACAATAACATATACGATTAAGTAATGATATTTCTTTTTCAATCTGTTATGATTTTATTGTAATGAATAAACCTGCTGTAAACGAAGTTCTTAATAAATATATTGTCGGCAATATTGATGGGCAAGGGTTTACAGTTTCTGCTGAAGAAACGGAACTTTGTAAAATTGCCTACAAATATCGTACAGACAAGTGTGAGAAAATTAAGCACCCTTTTACACATTTTTATTTTGACCTTCTACAGTCTCAGAAACGCTCAATAAAAAAACTGCTCGAAATAGGAATTGGATTAAAAAAACCTGGTTCACATTCAGATAATAGAACAGGTGCAAGTCTCTATATGTGGAATGATTTTCTCCCAAATACTCAAATTTTTGGAGCAGATATCGATCCGCTTACTATGTTTCGTGATGGAAGAATTAAGACGTTCCTTTGCGATCAAGCAAATACTGATGGCTTAAAAAAACTAATGAGAGACACTGGATCAAATTTAGATATTGTGATTGATGACGCAAGCCACGATCCTTCTCTTCAAATTTCAACATGTCAAACGCTAATGCCACTTCTCAAAAAAGATGTTGTATATATTATTGAAGATGTCTTAGATCAGGGTATAGAAAAAAGATTGCGTGATTTTGATACAACAGTTATTTCACTTCGTGCAAGTAATGGAAAACGATATCCAGATGATAAATTACTCGTTGTGAGACGACAAGACGTCTGGTGATTTTCAATCGTGTGTTTACTTCATAGAAGCTACCTGATATAAAGTTCTCACATGAGTAAAGTTTCTATTATTATCCCCTGCAGAAATGAAATCTTCGAAGTTTCTTCCGGAATGAATGTACTTCAGCGAACTGTTCAAGACATATATGATAAAGCAACCGGTGACTTTGAAGTACTTATCGGTTTTGATGGGCCTGAGTACCAAGATTTCCCAAATTACAAAAACCTAAGAGTTGTACAGATGCCAGAAACAGTTGGCATAAAGACTATGATTAATGTTTTGTCAATTATGTCTAAAGGTAAATATATATATAAAAGTGATGCACACTGTATGTTTGGAAAAGGATTTGACGAAATCCTACAAGCAGATATGCAAGACAATTGGTTGGTTACTCCCCGTTTCTATGTACTGGATGCAAAAAAATGGGAGTGGCAAGATGAAAGACATTACGACTATTTTTATTTATGTTGTCCATTTACTGATAAGAGAGGTTTTCGATTTAAAGCTGGTGGACATTGGCCTGAAAGAACTGCGGAACGTGAGCTCAATCACAAATATGATATCGATGAAACTCCTCAATTTCATGGATCAGGTTGGTTTGTGGAGCGTGACTTCTTTTTAAATAAGATTGGTGGATTTCCGACAAAAGATCCAATGGGTCACGCACAAGAACCACCGAACCTTGGATTAAAATACTGGCTTGGTCCATGGGATGGAAAGGTACTGGTCAATAAAAAAACATGGTATGCTCACATGCACCAAGATAATTCTGTAAAGGGGTTTCACTACACCCGTGAAGAAGAAAAAGTCTCTTACGATATATGGGCACACTATTGGATGAACGACAGATGGGAAGAACGAGCGCATAATGTGGACTGGTTTATAGAAAGATTTATGCCAATGCCTACCTGGCCTGAAAACTGGAGAGAAATCTTGAGCAAGTATCACTCAGAACAAAAAAACAAAAAACAGTAATATGGCATACCAAATGACGCTCTCTGGGAATTATGGAACTCATTTACCTCTATTAATTCAGGCTGTTAACAAAACAACTGGACCAATACTTGAAATGGGTACAGGAATTTTCAGTACACCGTATCTTCATTACCAAGGGATTCTTTCAAAAAGAAATATTACTTCTTACGACAATGATTTAGGATGGCTTCAAAAGTTTTCAGTTTCAAATCACCATGCACACATGTATGAAGGTCCATATCATGAATTTACCTATATTGATGATTGGGATAAAGCAGATATCCAAAGAAACTGGGACGTAGCATTAATTGACCACTCACCTTCTGAGCGACGAATTGTAGATATCAAGCGTCTATCAAATTTTGCGAAATACATTATTATTCATGACTCTCATCCACGACATGAACGGGTCTATCATTACAGCCAGATATACCCACTTTTTAAATATAGAGCAGATTGGACTCAAGATGCAAATCCTGCAACAGTTCTCAGTAACTTTGTAGATTTGACCGACTTTTTGGCATGAATACATACGAACACATTTTGTCTAAATATGATCTTCACCCCCATCGTGAAGCCTTTATTGAAATCCCCAATATGGGAAGAGACAATTTAGCTGAACTTTTTTATGAACTAGGATTTACCTCAGGCGCAGAAATTGGAGTTGAGCGAGGAAAATATTCTGAAGTGCTTTGTAAAGCAAATCCAAAGCTTCATTTAAATAGTATTGATCCTTGGAGCCCTTCTGCATACGAGCCGGGGATTTCTGGGGTAAATGAAGAGCAACCATATTTTGATGGCGTATATGAAGAAGCTAAAGTACGACTTGCTCCATACAACTGTACGATTATCCGGAAAGGGTCTATAGAGGCACTGAATGACTTTAAAGACAGTTCTCTAGACTTTGTATATATCGACGGGAACCATGACTTTGTGAATTTCACAAACGACCTACATTTCTGGCTCAAAAAAATACGGGTTGGAGGCATTATGTCAGGACATGACTACTGCCACTATCCATTTTCTAAGTTTAACCACGTTCGCCGCGTAGTTGACGCTTATTTTAAAAGCTATGCAATGTTTCCATACTTTATTGTTGGAAAACATACATACGATGAAGGACTTATCCGAGATAGATACAGATCATGGTTTTGGGTTAAAAAATGAATAGCACAATAGAATACATCGGCAAAAAATTTGAGGTGGACTTATCAGTCTCACCTGTCAGAGTGACAAAAATTAATCGCACCCTTCTTGCTCAAACCTTCTATGAATTAGGTTTTAAGACTGGTGCTGAAATAGGAGTTGCTGAAGGTCACTATTCAAAAGTTTTGTTTGAAAGTATTCCAAATTTGAAACTATATGCAGTCGATGCTTACAAAACATACGAAGGGTATGCTGAACTTCAAAATCCTGATGATGTATTTATCGAATCGCAAAAACTTCTCTCTACATACGACTGTGAATTTGTGAGAAAATTTAGCATGGAAGCGGTCGCTGACTTTGCCAATAATTCGCTTGACTTTGTCTTCATCGATGGCGGACATGACTTTAAAAATGTTGCGCAAGATATTTGCGAGTGGAGTAAGAAAGTTCGCCCAGGTGGAATTGTTTTTGGACATGACTATAAATTTCACAAAGCATTTCTTCAGAGACGACCAGGACAAGAACCAAAAATGAGATATGCAGTTGAAGTGAAATTAGTCGTAGATGCATATCGTGACGCGCGAGGAATTTCTCCATGGTTTGAGCTCTATTCTGAAATAAAAGACCCAACTTTTGGGAGAGACAACCCGTGTTGGATGTTTGTAAGACAAGAAAATGACCGTGTATGAGTATCTCTATTTTTGCAAAAAACCCGAGCAGAGCAAAAAGTGATAATCACCTTCAGAGAGTCTCTTCCATTATTCGCGGCAATCAAATTGCTACTCACATTCAAGCAAAACTAAATCCAAAAGAGGGCTTTGAGAATGATGTTTGTATCTATGTGAAGCCACATGTGAAACCGCATGATGATTTTGAGTTTAGCGGACACCCGTATTTAGATATTATAGATGGTTGGATGCTTATCCCCCTTCTCAAAAAACACCCAGATGTTTCTGTCATAACCTGTTCATATGTCGACTTTGAATACATTGCAGGACAAGTCTCGAACAAAGTGTATTTAATTCCACAACATCATGCAAATTTTGAACGAGCAAAAAGAACCAGAAATGAAACAACAATAATTGGGTGTATTGGCGCAGCCGCTGCATTTAATTTTTTACCAATCGATCTTAAGAAGGAACTTAAAAAGCGAAATATAAAGTTAGTTACCTATTCGAATTTCCATAAAAGAGCTGATATTGTAAATTTTTATCAAAATATAGATATCCAAATTGTATGGAGACCATATATGAGAGTGAAGAAAATAAGGATGTCAAACCCACTCAAACTGATAAATGCTGCATCGTTTGGGGTTCCATCCATTGCACTTAAAGAGCCGGCATTCGATGAACTGGATGGCTGCTACTTCCCTGTCCTAAACTTTCCTGGTTTTTTAGACACACTTGATACTATTTTACGAACACCAAAAATGTACGATCAGTATTCACAAAAGTGTGTTGAGAAAGCAGAAAAATATCATATTGATCAAATTGCAAAACTATATAGTGGACTCTTGTAATTGGGTTTCCTCTAGCTAATCTCCACAGTCTTAGCTTATAATCGGCGCAATGGCTGCTGAACTCTCAATCCTTCTTCCGACAAATAATGAAATCTTTTTAAATAAAACGATAGAAGATCTTCTTTCTAAAGCACGTCGTGAGATAGAAATCATTGTTAATCTAAATGGGACTTGGCCAGACCCAGTACTCGATGATAAACGTATTACCTATATTCACCCTGCAATTGACCGCGGAATGCGCTGGGGAATTAATGCAACGGCGGCTATTGCTAAAGGGAAATACATTATGAAAACCGATGGACATTGCATGTTTGCAGAAGGTTTTGATCAAATTCTTATTGAAAATCATAAAGAGGATAACTGGGTGCAAATTCCCCGAAGATATTCTCTCGACGCTGAAAACTGGAAAATAAATGAGACACGTCCGTATCGTGACTACCTGTATTTATGTTTTCCTCAAAAAGGAAAGCCACATGATGATGGCATGCATGGCGTAGAGTGGTGGCAAAGGCAGCGTGAACGCACAGAACCCATATACGACATTGATGACACCCCGAGTATGCAAGGATCATGCTGGTTTATGACAAAAAATCATTTTGATAATTTTTTAAACGGATTAAGTGAAGAAGGATATGGCTCTTTCTCTCAAGAGTCTCAGGAGATTGGAAACAAAACGTGGCTTGGTGGAGGCGCACTCAAGGTGAACAAAAAAACTTGGTACGCACATCTTCACAAAGGAAAACAATATGGACGGATGTATCATGTTACCCGTCAGCAGAATCAAGATATGGTTGATGGAACAAACTGGTCAGCTGAATACTGGATGAATAACAAGTGGGACAAACGAATTCACGATTTTGAATGGCTCATAAATGAGAAGTTTCCAGGGATGCCTTTCTGGCCTGAAAACTGGAAGGAACTATATTTCAATCAATAAATATCGTTATCTTGTCCAAGCAAAAGATTTTTTAGAAGCTTCAAACACATACTGTTGTAAGTTTTTCTGACTTACAACATTTTTATTTTCATAATATTCTTTGTACCAATCAATCGTTTTCTCTATGGCAGTTTTACCACTCCACACTGGCTTCCAATCAAGCTCACGCTGCGCTTTTGAAGAATTCAAGGTCAAAATATGTGCTTCATGCACTGCATTTTTCTGAATGTCGAATTTATAATGTACCTTACTCCAGGTGTTTTTGGAGAGTTGCACAAGTTGTTCAACTGTTAAATTTGAGCTTTTCCGTGGACCAAAATTCCAGGAACTTGCAAACTGCTTTTGGCCGGCGAGAAGCTTTGATCCAAGATGTAAATATCCACTTATCGGCTCGAGTACATGTTGCCAAGGACGAATAGCACCCGGGTTTCGAAGACGTACCGTTTCACTTTTACTCGCAGCACGCACAATATCTGGCACAATGCGATCGGCCGCCCAATCTCCTCCACCAATCACGTTCCCCGCTCTCACACTGGCAACGAGTGTATTGTGACTTTTTTTAAATTCTTTGACATTAAAAAAAGAGTTTTGATAAGTGTTTGTAACGATCTCTGCACATGACTTGCTTGCGCTATATGGGTCAATTCCTCCTAATCGATCATTCTCTGTGTACCCTCTTGCAATTTCTTGATTTTGGTAACACTTATCACTCGTTATTATTTCAACTGCCTGTGTGTCTCGTGAATTACGAACTGCTTCAAGTACATTTGCCGTACCCATTATATTTGTTTCGATAGTCTCCCGTGGGGTTAGGTATGACTGCCTCACCAATGCTTGTGCTGCAAGGTGAAAAACAATATCAGGCTTTACCGTTTGAATTGCTTTGGTTAGTTTCTGTTTGTCGAGAATATCGCCAGTTATTGAATTAATGTTTAAGTGAAGCAGCTCTAAATGACTCGGGTTTGTTGGAGTTGAAAGTGAGTATCCCGTGACATCTGCCCCCATTTGCGTCAGCCAATAAACAAGCCAGGAACCTTTAAAACCAGTATGTCCAGTTACAAAAACACGTTTATTTTTATATTTACCACCAAATAAATCATGAAATTGTGTTACTTCCATGATTTCCAAAATGCTTTGTTTGTGTTCCACACCTCGTTTAAATATTTCAAATCCCGTTCTGTATCGACACATGCCCAGTTATCTAGATGTTTATACACCATTGCTTCTCCTTTTTTTGCAAGTTTCTCAAAGACATCTCTCTCAAGATCATTATTTTCACCTTGAATATACTTAAATATTTTTTTATCAAAGACACAAAACCCGCCATTTATAAGTCCTGACTTTACTTGTGGTTTTTCTTCAAAAGACAACACCTTATTCTTTTTTTCAGCAATTTCTCCAAAACGTGATGGTGGATACACGCCAGTAATCGTAATTGTCTTTTTATTCTTTTTGTGGAAAGTCACGAGTTTTTTTAGATCAATATCTGCAACGCCATCACCGTATGTAAGCATATTGGTGTCGTCATCTAAATACTTTTCAATTTGTTTTAAGCGAGAACCTCGTTCTGTGAGTAGCCCAGTATCAACTAGAGTTACTTTCCAATCTTGTTCGTCATGAGGATTTAAAATAGTAAGGTCGCTTGTTCCCAAGTTAATTTGAAAATCATTCGTCCACAAATTGTAATTGTAAAAATATTCTTTGATAACTTCCTGCTTATACCCTAAACACAAAACAAAGTCTGTAAAACCATACGAAGCATAAATTTTCATAATATGCCAAAGCATAGGCTTGCCTCCGATACGAGCCATTGGTTTAGGCATGGTTTCTGTTAATGAACCAAGGCGGGTTCCAAGCCCACCTGCAAATATAATTACCTTCATACTCTAATTGAAGATAGTATATGCTTATGGCAAAATAAACAACTATGGTAATTGGTAATGGCGACATCGCAAAAACACTAATAGAAGCAATTGAAAATGGAACGCTTACCGATGATAGGCTTTTTTTTGCCTCAGGTGTTAGTAATCCAAATGAAGTGTTAGAGTCAAACTTCAGCCGAGAAAAAGAACTCCTGATAAAACAAGACAAAGACCTTCAGATTGTATATTTCAGCTCGCAAAGCGTCTTGAACCCTCAAAAAAAATATGCTTTTCATAAGCTTGAAATGGAAAAGTTAATACAAGTGCACTTCCCTAAATACGCTATTGCACGTCTCGGAATTATTACGTGGGGAACAAATCCTGTCACAACAATAAACTTTTTAAAAGGAAAAGTTGCCCGCAACGAACCATTTTCCATTCGAGAAGTTACCAGAAATGTCGTTGAAAAAGCGGACTTTATCAAACAAGTAGAAGCACTTCCTAGAAATAACAATATCACGCTCATAGACGGAAAAATGATGACAGAAGCTGAAATTTTTAAAAAATTTGTTTCTCGCCATGCAAAAAACCAATAAGCTCCCGGTTGCTTTTTTGCCGTTCTTAAGCTAAATATAGTGCATGCAGCCAATATATGATTTAAGCATTTTAATTCCCGCCCGGAATGAAATGTTTTTAGGCGACACTATTGCTGATATTCTTAAAAACATTGAAGGCAGGACTGAAATCATTGTTGTTTTAGACGGCTACAAACCAGAGACTCCCATCCTCCCAGATCCTCGACTTCTTTTAATTTACAACCCTGAGTCTGTAGGTCAAAGAGCTGCAACAAACCAAGCCGCTAAATTGTCACAAGCAAAATATGTCATGAAGGTTGATGCTCATTGTGCATTTGATAAAGGTTTTGATATAAAAATGATGACCGCTATGCATGATGACTGGACAATGGCTCCTCTCATGAAAAACTTACATGCATTCGACTGGGTTTGTGCGGATGGACATCGACGATATCAAGGACCAAGTGGACCTTGTAATGTCTGTGGCAAAGAGACACACAAGGATGTTGTTTGGATTGCAAAAGACAGCCCAAAAAGTGTTTCATTTTGTTTTGATGCTTCTCCCCACTTTCAATATTTTGGGGAATATTCCAAAAGACCTGAAGGCCAAGGAGACATCACTGAAAGTATGAGCTTGCAAGGCTCATGTTTTATGCTCACTCGAGAAAAATATTGGGAACTTGGTATTTGTGATGAAGCATTTGGCAGTTGGGGCTCACAAGGAATTGAAGTCGCAGCAAAAACATGGCTTTCAGGAGGAAAAGTCATGATTCACCACAAAACATGGTACGCCCATATGTTTAGAACACAAGGCGGTGACTTTAGCTTTCCTTATCCAATTTCTGGTCGCGACCAAGATCGTGCAAAAAGATATGCACGAGACATGTTTTTTAACGATAAATGGCCACTACAAAAACACCCACTTTCATGGCTTGTTGAAAGATTCTGGCCAGTCAAAGGATGGACAGATGACGACCTTAAAAACTTAAAAGCTAACACATTCACTTTCCAGGATACAGTGAGTACTGTCAAGAGTGAAGAAATAGAGCCAACTCAAAATACAACAATACAGCTTACTCCACCCACTTTTGTTCAAGCAACGAATAACACAGTCACACAGGCAGTAATTAATACAGGACCAACAAAAGGAATAATTTATTACAGCGATAATATGCTCCCCGATAATATTGCAGTTCCTGTTCGTGATCAACTCTTAAATATAAGCCGCGAGCAGCATATCCCAATTGTGAGTGCAACCTTGAAACGCCTTAACTTTGGTGATAAAAACATTCGATTCCCCTCTCTTACTCGCGGATATCCTGCAATGTTCAAACAAATCATGTCTGCTCTTGAAAATAGTAAATCAGATATTATCTTTTTTGCTGAACACGATGTGTTGTACTCTCCAACACATTTTGAATTTACACCTGAAGAAAAAGACATTTTTTATTACAACCAGAACGTATGGTACTTGAGACTATCAGATGGACAGGCTTTACACTACGATGTAAACCAACTCTCCGGACTTTGCGGCTATAGAGATGCACTTTATATTCACTTTAAAGAACGATATGAACGCGTTATGACAGAAGGATTTAGCCGGAACATGGGGTTTGAACCTATGACTCACCACAGAGTGAAATGGGAACACATGTTTAAAGTAGGGACTTGGAAATCAAGAATTCCAAATATTGATATTCGGCACAGTGGCAACTTAACACAAGCTCGCTGGTTTAAAAGCCAGTTTAGAAACCAGAAACTTTTAAAAGGTTGGAGGAAAAGCAAAACAAAAATATATGGTTGGGGTACGACAAAAGATCTAGTCGAAAAATTTGTTTGATACAGTAGAATGACTTATGGCAACACGCCTTAAAACAATAGAATATGTATTTCCGACTGCTGTTACTACTTTAGCAACTGCGACACGGCGAGATCACAGCGCCATTACCCTTTATATTCCTGAGGCAAGCGGCACAATCACTTTCAGATCTGTTGAAGTAGAAGTAACGGCTGCCGATGACATTACGGTAGCTGCTAGCATGACTGCTCAATTGATTGGCATCAAACTTGGAGCTGTTGCTTTTAATGATGTTACTGTCACAGATACAATCACAAACTCTGGAGAAGCACAGTCATATCGCTTTACCCGAGATGCAACCAGCTACTTCACCGCAAACTGGACCGGCACTTCAATGACTTGCCAGGTGGGGGTTCAATACACAGGTCTTTCCACTCAAAATCACTGTGCGAAACTAAAAATTACTTACGAATATGATGATACTCAAAGCACCCATATCAAAACAATTCGCATTCCAATTGAAAGTACCAGATCGAAGCTAACTACTTCGATGCAAACAGTTGGTGGATCTACTGCTATTCCAGCTTTAACTGGTTCTTACCTGCCTGAAGGATCTGTTACTGTCCGACAAATTTGGGTTGAGCTCTGGGGAAATGAAGCTACCAGTTCAACTGGGGATTTTATTGCACAATATCGAATCAACGGCGGATCAACAGTTCAATGGTGGGACTCGGAATCAGCTTTAAGTTCCCCCAGATGGGCTTATGGAATTGGGGATATAACTGCCGAAGACTTATCATCGGCCCGATCAATTGAATGCTCAGTCACCACCACAACCACCCGAATGGAAACTGTTGGCGGAATGGTTTGTGTTACTTATGAATTTGACCCAGGAAACACCACCACTGTTTTTAATTCTCTAATGCTCGGAGCATATGATGGAGTGGGACAGGTCGGCGGCACAACATCAACAGAACAGGATGTTTGGAGCAGAGAGATTTTTATCCAGGAACCAGATACTATCACACTTAAAGAAAGCGGAGTTTGCATGTTTGGGATGGATAATGCTTCAACTACTATACATGTTGGAGTTGGATCTCAGTCTATGCAGTCATTTACTGTCTCGACTTCAACCCAAGCTATGGATGGCCAGTGGTCATTTGTACATCGGATTGATTCAGGCGGAGCAGCTGGAAGTGATGGAATGACACTAGCGCGCGGTAGTAACACTTATACTTTCAAGGCTTATTCAGCAACCGCCAATCACGGCTGGCAGATGGCCGGTTTTATCATCTTAAACTATACTTCCAGCCTATCAACTCTTGGAATTGGAGCTCACGCCCAGAGCCGATATCATCACATCGGTAGCGCCGCAGCAGATGACCCGGTTCGTTATTTTACGGCAACCTCCCCTACTATCCCCGAATCAAACTACTGGCTGGTCGGAGCTTTCGTTTATAGCGCCATTAACATGGACAATGCGACTGCTCAATTTGTAGGGGTGTCAGCTGAAAAAGGGTCGGGCGAAGGTGAAGGTGACGGATGGGAAGTATTATATGCTGGATCAAGTATTCCAGATAATGAAAACAATAATCAGACTATATATGGAGCTGCAAGAAGCGCATGGAAACGCTGGCCAAATGATCCAGACGCAGACAGGATGGATATAGAAATTTCGCGTAGATTCAAGCTTGATCTAGCTATAACCGGATGGTGTGGCGGACTTGGAGTATGGTTTACTTACCACAGTATTTACTATACTATCCAAGGAACATTATCTGGCTGGACAGGTGACGGATCGGGATATAAAGTGCGTGTTTGGAGAACAGGAACGACGACCAGCTTTGATTTAATAGAGGAAGTTGATACTACAACTGATGGAGCTTGGTCTTGTGTGTGGTATGACAATGTAGATCATATTATTGCGACTGCATCTTATCCATGGCCTGATCGTGGTGTCGCATTCCCCGGATGGGAATTAATTGAATAACCTATGGCAACTCACACCAAAACTATTGAATACGCTTTTCCTTTAAGTACCAGCTCTGTTGCAACTGCCACTGCACGGGACTTTACTCAAATGACTGTCTATATTCCCGAGTCTAGCCCTACTTTTAAGTCAGTGACTCTTGAAACATCATTCTGTGACGGTACTGTAGCAACCGGAGCTAATACTACGGCCATTTTAATCGGAATAGCATTGGGTGGCGTAGGCCGAAATGATGCTACAGTTACTCAAACTATCACAAACTCTGGAGAGAACTATTCATATATTGCCACTCGTGACGTTACGAGTTATTTCACTACAAATTGGACGGGAACCTCTATGACTTCTGACTGTAGAATAACAATAACCGGAATCACCACAATCAACTGTACAGCAAAACTCATCATAACCTATGAGTATGACAGTTCAGCAACTACGAGAGTTAAAACTGTAAAAATTCCGATCGATGGGAATACCGGAAATTTGACCACTTCTCTGGTTGCACTTGGTTCTAGCCAATGGCCAAACTTAAGTACCTTTTTGCCTGAAGCTAGTATTACTTACCGAGATATTTTTTTTCAGATGGATATTCATACCGGAACAACCGCCGCAGCATCAGCGTCACTCAACATGAGATATGACGGAACAAACACAATTTCCGATGGTGCATGGGGACATAGTTTAATTTCTGATACCTTTTATAGGCGTATCGACAAACTGCTTTCGGGAACTGGTGCACCTTCAACCAGTGCTTCCCACAATATTGAAGCAAGTACTGGAAGTACTACCGCAAAACCTTGTCCATGTCTCAATGGGGTAATTGTCGTTACATATGAATATGACCACAGTTCTTCAACTACTATTTTAAACAGTATTCAAATTCCCGTTATGGACGAATCTGGTTGGAGTGGTGGAACAGCCACTGGCGACAAAAGCCGCTTTACCCGAGAAATTTCCATTCAGGAGCCTGGCACAATTACGTTGGTTCAGTCAGGAATTATCTGTACTATGATTGATGCGGGCGCAATTACTCTTGACCTTCGAATGGGTTCCCAATCGAGCCGAACCTTTACTCATGCCGCTACTGTAAGAGCTGGGTGTATCAGCTCCATGAGGAGAATTGACAGTGGAGCTACCGGTGGTACGGGTATAACTGTAGCCCGAGGGTTTAGCACTCTGGTTATGGATTGGTTTACCACGAGCGCCACGGCCGGGAATATTGGTTCAAACATGAGTGGGTTACTTTTTTTGAACTATACTAGTGACAAACATTCTAGTGGAGACGGAGTGCATGCTCATACTACCCATTGGATGATCCGACCGACTGCTACTGGTAATTTAGTGCAACGGCTTCAAGTAGCAGCAGCAACCACTCCCGTTATTAACGAAACTGATTATTGGCTAATCAGTGTTGGATATCAAATCATTCAGATCCCCTCGGGAACTGGCTCTGGTAACTTAGCTTACGCGTTTCAATGCGAGGTTCAAAGTGGTGAGGCTGAAGGTGCCGGTTGGAGACCACTCTATTCGGCTTTGTATGCCAGTGATCCTGAAATTGGAACCAGTTTGATGTGGGCAAGAGCCAGAACAGATTTTATCCGCTGGCCAGGTGACCCTGACACGAGCAGGTTAGACATTGAGAATAGCCGAAATTATCGATTTGATGTAAATGTAAACTCCAGTCAATTTTGGCAAGCTGCAATGCTACTTACCTGGCACAGTATTACCTATTCTATTGCGGGCACGATCGCTGGAAGCTCTGGCGGATCTGTAATCATAAAGGCACATTTAGCTATCGCTGCTGGCTCAATCGAAAAAGGTACTGAAATTGCTAATACTTCTCGTTCGAGCAATGGGGCGTATTCAATGACCTGGTACGATAATACGGTTAATGTGTTTGTTCAAGCCTGGGAAAGTAGTACAGTGCTTGGCAGAAGTGATGATACTGTTGCCTCATAAATTCTTCTAAAAAAAGTTGAGACCTCTTTTACTCAGAGTAATTTCAAATACGAAAAATAAATAATTCTGCCAAATTAAAAGCACGAGGAGCTAATTCACCATCACAATCTTCAACCTCGAGCTTGTGCTTCTTTATATTCACTAATAACGGTAAAATGCATTTACCATGGTAAATGCATTGTGTTTAGAAGGGAGAAATATGTATGTCATTTGACATTACTCTCGTAAATAACGGTGCTAGTGGCTTTGATATTAACATTGCGACAGCAGGTGGCTCAAGCGCGAGTGCATCCGCATCTTCATCGGCGAGTAGATCACTATCACCGAGTGCCTCTTATAGCCCATCTTCCTCCGCTTCTGCAAGCGCTTCGCCTTCAGTTCCTAATTTTCCGACAACTGGAATATTAGATAATTTTAATAGAACAGCAGAAGGTCCACCACCTTCTGCAAATTGGAGCACAATATCACCGTATGGTGGGTGGAAAACAAATGGAACACAGGTGTTGCCAAACGCAATTACCAACGGGTATGCAATCGCTTATTGGAATGCAAACACTTTTGCAAATGCAGAACTATACGCAACTGTCGCCACCAAACCAGCTGATGGTAGTCAACTTCTTTTACTTTATTTAAATGGTACGACAGTTACCAGTAGTGGATATGAACTTGCATTTAAGCCTGGAGCTGGTACAGACCAGTTAATATTGTATCGTTACGACTCGGCTGTCCCAACAGTGCTTGCCACATACAATCAGGAAGTTAGTTCAGGTGATTCTTTCGGGTTTTCTCAATATGGCAGCTTAATTACTGCTTATTACAAGCCAAGCGCCGGTAATTGGGGCCCACTTGGAAGTGGAGTAACTGACACAACCTATTCATTTACTGGGACTTTATTTCTTGCAACAGATTCTGCAGTAACAGTTGTAGATGATTTTGGAGGAGGTACTTTCACCTCCCCGTCTGCGTCTATTTCTCCAAGCTCATCAACTTCTCCAAGTATTAGTCCAAGTTCTTCGGCTTCTGCAAGCGCATCAAGATCTGCTTCTGCAAGCGCAAGTGCTTCAATTTCCCCAAGCTCAAGTTCATCTGCTTCAGTATCGCCGTCAGCATCAGTTTCACCAAGTTCTTCTCAAAGTCGATCGGCAAGCGCAAGTGCATCCGCAAGTCAAAGTCCAAGTTCATCGACTTCTGCCAGTGCTTCAAGTTCTGCGAGTGCTTCACAATCTCCGAGCTCAAGTACCAGTGCTTCCGTAAGCCCAAGTTCTTCTGCATCTGCCAGCATTAGTCCTAGTTCGTCAGTCTCACCAAGCTCATCTGTAAGTGCAAGTGTGAGTCCAAGTTCAAGTGCCAGTGCAAGCATTTCTCCATCCGCTAGCGTAAGTCCGAGTAGTTCGACATCAGCTTCCGTAAGCCCAAGTTCTTCTGCATCTGCCAGCATTAGTCCTAGTTCGTCAGTCTCACCAAGCTCATCTGTAAGTGCAAGTGTGAGTCCAAGTAGTTCAACATCCGCCAGCAT
>JBBRBD010000009.1:0-49209 GCA_038206135.1 Patescibacteria group bacterium
TAAAAACAAGCTTTCTTTCATACTACCCAATCTGTTATCTTCACCGAAAATTGCAGAAGGGAAGCTCACTTCAAAGTCAGGGTCAACAGACACTTCCGCATTAACGGTAATTTCCAAGTCTGAGATAGTTGCGTGAACAACCGCTTCACCAAAGGATAAAACATGCATACCATCCGATAACAACTCTGCTGACACAAGGGCAAACTCTAGTTCTTTACCTTTTGATTTTAACCCAGTACGCCGTACTAAATACCATGCCACAAAGCACCCCTTAATTTAAAATTAGAGAACTATAGCATAGAAGAAACGCTAAATTGAAGCAAATTATCGACTAAATCTGTTTTTAGCAGGTTCAGAAGACACGAGTCGACTGGTTGGAAAATGAGGTCCACCTGCTGAATCATCTCTGTCTGGTCGGCCAAAATCTCGTCGTGGGCCGCTCTGTCGAGGTCCATTGTTATCACGTCGTGGTCGATCAAAACTTCTTTGTTGTGGTCTTCGTTCAAATTGTCCGCCTCCACTATTTCCGCCGCGACTTCCTCCATCGTTGTCTCGAGATCGTTCTTGCTTTGCTTGATCGCTTGCAGGGTCGAGATTCAATGACAAATTAATTCTTCCCATTGGATCTACTTCCTTAACACGAACAGTTACTTTCTGTCCCATCGAAACAATATCTTCTGGGTTACTCACAAAGCCTTCTGCCATATCTGATACATGTACCAAACCATCTTTGCCTGGCAGAATTTGAACAAATGCTCCAAACCTTTCGATTCGTACAACTTCTCCTTCGTATACTTCTCCAGGTGTTGGAACTTTTACAATCGACTCTACCCATGCGGCTGCTTTGTCTACCGCTGTTGCATCTACAGCAGAAATATCAACTGATCCATCATCACTAATTTCAACTCTTGCTCCAGTTTCAGCAATAATTTTCTTAATATTCTTTCCTCCAGGACCAACAACTTCACCAATCTTTAAAGGATCAATGTGGATTGTAACTACTTTAGGCGCATATATTGAAACTTCTTTTCGAGGTTCAGCCAAAGTTGAAAGCATGTGCTTCAAAATAAAAGCTCTTCCTATTTTTGCTTGTTCAATAGCTTCTTTTAGAATTTTTGCTGAAAGATTTAATGTTTTCACATCCAATTGAAGCCCAGTGATTCCATTTTCAGTTCCTGTTACTTTGAAGTCCATGTCTCCATTAAAATCTTCAATTCCAGCGATATCACTCATAACAGCAAATCTCTTATCACTTTCAATCACAAGACCCATTGCAATACCAGAGACTGGGCGAATAAGTGGTACCCCAGCGTCCATAAGTGCCATTGTTGATCCACAAGTAGAAGCCATTGAAGTTGATCCGTTACTAGAAAGTACCTCGGAAACTAAGCGAATTGCGTATGGAAATGTTTTCTCATCAGGAAGCATTGGTTCAAGAGCTCGTTGTGCAAGTGCTCCATGACCAATTTCTCGTCGGCCAGGTTGTCCAACTCTACCGGTTTCTCCAGTTGAGAACGGAGGCATTACATAGTGATGCATATAGTTTTGTTCACTTTCACCTTCAGGTGACTCCAAAAGTTGACCGTTTGATAATGACCCAATAGTTGCAATTGTCATAACCTGTGTAGCACCTCTTTGGAAAAGTGCTGAACCGTGAACTCTTGGAAGAACTGAAACTGCACTAGAAAGTGGGCGAATTTCATCTAATTTTCGTCCATCAATACGCTTTCCAGAAAGAATCATTTCTCGCATATATTCTTTCTTCATGTGATCCAAAATACCATATACAAAAGACTTTTCTGCGTCTTCTAAACCTTCTGAAAGTTCTGTGACTAAATCATCAAATTCAGTAGACCGGCCACTTTCAACTTTTGAAAGAGAAACAACAACATCTGGAAGTTTTGCTTTTGCTGCTTTTTCAATTTTCTTAACAAGATCTGCTGAAGGTTCATTTTCTACATAATCTTCTTTTTTATTACCAACTTCTTTTGCGAATTCATTAAAAAATTCAAACAACTTCTTGCTCTCCTTTTGTGCAAATTCGATACCACCGATTACTTCTGCTTCACTTACTTCATTTGCTCCTGCTTCGACCATAATAATTGCATCTTTTGTAGCTGAAACAGTAAGATCCATTTTGGATTCTTTTTCTTGTTCGTTTGTTGGGTTCAAAATATATTTGTCATCTTTCAAACCAATAGAAAGTACTGAGACTGGTCCTTTAAATGGAAGATTTGAAGCAGTAAGTGCGGCTGAAACTCCAAAAGCAGCTGTTGTTGTAGGGTCATTTTCCATATCGACTGACATAACTGTCGCAATGACTTGCACTTCTTTTTTATATGTTTTAGGGAACAATGGTCGAATAGAACGGTCAATTACGCGTCCACTCAATATTTCTTGATCTGTTGGTCTACCTTCTCTCTTAACCCAACGAGAACCTTTAATTCGTCCACCTGCATACAGACGTTCTTGATATTCAACGGAAAGTGGAAAATAATCGAGTTCTTGTTTGAGCGGTGCTGATGTTGCGGTGACGAGCACTGTAGTTTCACCATATTGTGCGAGGACTGCGATTCCAGCTTGAGGAGCGAGTATGCCAGTTTTGAGGGTTAAGGTACGTCCACCTATTTCTATTGATTTTGTAATTTCAGACATATTTATAATTGTAATCTAAATCTTATTTGAGTCCTAAGTCTATTCGTACTTTCTCAAATCTTTCGACATCGTGTTTAGACAAATAACTTAAGAGCCTTCGACGTTTTGCAACCATAGACAAAAGTCCACGGCGTGAATGAATATCCTTGTTGTGTTCTTTCAAATGTCCAACCAACTGCTCAATTTGAGCGGTAAGAAGAGCAATCTGCACTTCAGGAGAACCTGTGTCTCCTTTTTCTCTTGCAAATTTTTGAATAATTTCGAGTTTTTGATCTCGTGATAATGCCATATTGTTTTAATTAGTCGTCATGTTTCCTCAAGTAAGTGGGTGGCAATCCACAAACATAAGCGAACATCTAATGCGTAGTGTATCAGAACTTGAGTCTAGACGCAATCGGGTATACTATTGAGCTTACATCTCAATTAAAATGGAGACATATTGAAATGAAAATTGTTGTCGGGTCGATGAACCCAGTTAAGATAAAACTCGTAAAAACAGGTTTTTTGTCCCTATTTCCCCTTGAGGCACTTGAGGTTGTCGGCTGCAATGCAAATTCTAATATTTCTACACAGCCGATGAACAGCGTTGAAACCTGTCTCGGAGCAAGAAACAGGGCTCGACATTCAAAAGTGCTTGTCCCAGATGCAGAATATTATGTTGGCGTTGAAGGTGGACTTGAAAACATCGACGGCTCGATGCAAGAATACACATGGATTTATGTATATTCAAGAGATGGACATGAAAGTAAAAGCTGTTCAACAACATTTACAATTCCGAAGAAGATTGCTGAATTGATTCGGGCTGGAAATGAGTTTGGTACGGCAAGCGATATCTTTTTCAATTCGACCAATTTGAAACAAGGGAACGGGACAATTGGAAAAATCACAGACGACGTTTTAACACGGGAAACATATCCTTTAAGCGCTGTCATTTGCGCGTTTGCGCCATTCAAACACCCTGAATTCTATTGGTAAAAAAATTAGGGGCGCTCAGTACGAGCGCCCTCAATTAGAAGATTAAAACATTCATCCAACGACGAACTGACTCCTGTCTTACAACCGATATCTCAAGGTCACTCAACGTATATTCAAACGAATTGTATCGTCTGATAGGTTCATGAAAGACCGCCTCAATTCCTCGAACCAATTCGAGCATTTCGTCAGCTGTTTTCAGCTTCCCCAAGTAATGCCTGAGGAGAAGTGGCTCTGGAAATTTATCTGAATGGTCGATTATTTCTTCGACCAAATAACAAACATGCCTAAAACCATCTGTAGGCCATTTTGTTTTAATGTCGATTTCATATAAATCGATGTTAAAGCATTCTGTTTCAATAACAACACAGTTACCGTTATTGAACATTTGCTTGTAAACAAGCTTCCACAAGAGGAGACCATTAGCAGTTTTTATAAACCACAAAGGTAAAGCTCCTTTCGAGAACATAAACTATACCAATACAAAACAAATCCACTCTGGGTGAGGGTTCACTTTTCGATCGTTACGATCCGCAAACACCTCCGCGTTCTTTTTCTCAAATTGTTTCAATACCGCTTCTGCCGACCAGCAGAGTCCAAGATAATAAACAATTTCCTCAGGCCCACCACTCCACTTGTCCCCTGGATCATCGTCAACAATAAAGACAAAAGAACACCATCTTGATGACCATTGGTTTACGAGCCGTGTATTTACATCTGGAAGGCCAGGTTCTGCGTAAAAACGAACTACTTCAGGGTTTGTGAACCTCAAAAGTATCCATCCTATCAAACTGAGTGAAAACATGAGAAATGCTCCTTAACTGCCTAACTCACTGAAGTTCCCTTATAGATTTTGGGTTCTACCCAAGACTTAGGAACACCTAAATTTGTTGAAGGGACAGCTGAAGCTGAAGTTGGTTGCACTGGTGATTTTGGCACAAAAGCCTTCATCTGCTCACGACGTGCTCCTTTTTCGATAAGTCGTCCTGCAAGTGCAAAAGTTTGTGCAGTAACTGTGCTTACAGTGAAATTTTTGGTACCTTCTGATAACCCAATAAATAGGTCTGTTGCAATATCATCTGTTGTAACGGCATCCAGTTCAAATAAATATTCTGCAACAACTTCAGAAATAGAAGATGCACCTTTAGCCAAGGAAAGTATTTGGCGACCAGGTAATGTAATATCTAAAACACCAATATGAATTATTTTCATTTCCAAAAAGTCTTTTTGTGAAAGAAGTGGGAAGTGTGTTTCATTTGACCCTCCAATTAAAATTACTGTGTCGGCTGAAACACCTGAATAGCTGATTTGCACATTGTCTTTTGTTGGGGGTAAAACACCTGGTTGAGGGAAAACTGCCAAAAACAAATCGTTTCCGTCAACATCGTAATTGACACGTTCAACATTGGCCAAAGGGTAGTTAATCAGCTTTACAATGAGGTTTTTGTTACCGACACTTGAGCTCACTTTATTTACCCCAATAAGCCTATTAAACTCAACAGTCATTTGAGTGTCACAGAATATTGTTGCATTTTTGGTGTCTTTTAATGCAAGGTACAAACTTAAGGCAGCTGCAACCTGGTCTAGATACGGATTTTTAGGAAGCATAATACAAACGGACTTTGATTCTGCGAGTGCTTGGCTAAGTGCTGGGGTCATGTGCGAATTGTAGCCTATATTTGATAGTTATTCAAATTTTGATTGCAATTATAGTGTCTCTCACTTGGAATTCTCTTTGTGGTTCAAAGATAATTCCACATTCTTGACCTTCCTTGGCTTCTGTAATTTGGTCTTTTTGTTTTCTAATCGAAGTTACCTTTACTCTTCCAATCTCAGTTTCTCCACGGCTCAAAATCAAAGTGTCTTTCACACTAATTTTACCAGATGAAATTCTAACACCGGCAACCTTCTTGTTTTCGTATGGAAATACGCCCAATATTTCAGCTTTACCCAGTATTACAAGATCACCTGCATGAACTCGCATATCTAGAAAATCAATTAGTTCATAAATAATTTTGAAACCATGAATTTCTATGTGATCATTTTCAGCGAGTTTTGCAACAGAATTTGAGGTTTTTGAGTCAAAAGTCACAATAATACTTCCAGTTGTTTTTGCCAAAAAGACATCGCTTTCAGAGACATCTCCGACAGTCGAATCTTGTACGAATATTCCTTCTGGAAGCATCTGTGAGAGTGCTTCAAGTGAACCTTGTGACGCTGACTTTAGAATAATACGTATAGATTCTTCTGTTGCTTCTTTTTTAGTTGCACTCTTTTTGATTGTTTTTGTCTCAGGTGCGTTTTCTCCAGCTCGGAATATAACTGAGCCGACATCAGGAAGTTTGGTTAACCCCAAAATTACAGCAGGACTCCCTGGATAAATCTCTTTTACCGATTTGTTTGTATCGTCAAATAAACCTCGAACTTTTATTGTTTCATCACCACAAGTAACACTGTCGCCTACCTTAAGTGTGCCATTTCGAACAATTACTGAAGCAACAATACCTTGTTTTTCTTTGTTTGTTTCAATTACTACTGCTTCAAGTTTTCCACTCACAGAGGCTTCAATTGTTGCCATTTCTGACACTAATGAAATAAGCTCCAATAGATTTTCAATACCTGCACCTGTTTTCGAAGAAACCTCAATAGAAGGTATGTCTCCTCCTCGACCTTCAAACAAAACGCCTTCAGATTCAAGCTGTCCTTTTACCTTTTCTATATTGGCAGTCGCTAAATCAACCTTAGTAAGCGCCACAATATATGGGATTTGAGCTTCTTTAATTAGCGTCAAAGCTTCTTTGGTTTGTGGCTTTATGCCGTCATCGGCGGCAACAACTAAAATTGCAATGTCAGCAACTGTTGCACCTCTTGAGCGCATTTTGGAGAAAGCTGCGTGTCCTGGAGTATCGATAAACGTTATAACGCCAAATTTTGTATCAACTTGACGAGCACCAATACTTTGAGTAATTCCACCTGCTTCACGAGCAGTAACATTGGTTTTAAAAATAGAGTCTAAAAGCGAAGTTTTACCGTGATCAACATGCCCGAGCACTGTCACAATTGGAGGTCGTTTTGTTTGCATAATAAATTTGGGAAAAGAAAATTACCATGGTTAGGCCTCAGATACTGTGGCTTCTTGGTTTTCAGTAACAGATTGTTCTTCTGGTGTTTCATCAACAGCTTTTTCCGCTGGTTCTTCTTTCTTTTCCTCTTCTTTAGGACCACTTCCGTCGCCTTCTACTTCGATGCGAATTCCACTGAGTTTACTTGCGAGTCGAACATTTTGACCTTCTTTCCCAATTGCGAGTGAAAGTTCTGCATCCGGAACAACAATCGTTGCAATTCCTTCTTTTTTGTCAATTTTCAAAGACAACACTTGAACAGGAGCCAATGTTGCTTTCAAGAATTCTTCTTCGTTTTCTGTAAAGGGGATAATATCAATACGTTCTCCTCCAAGTTCATTTGTTACAGCTTGTACTCGAACTCCTTTTTGTCCGACACAGCTTCCCACAGGATCAACTCCAGCTTGTGACGAAAAGACTGCAATTTTTGTGCGAATTCCAGGCTCACGTGCAATCATCTTAATTTCGACAGCATTTGATGCAATTTCTGGAACTTCTCGAGCAAATATTTTCTTTACGAATTCTGGATCTGCGCGTGACAAAATAATGTTCTTTCCTCGAACACTATCTTCAATATCCTTCAAAAGGAACGTTAAGCGTTGACCTGAATTCAATCGTTCAGTAGGAACGCGTTCTTCTGCCGGCATAACAGCTTCTGTCTTTCCAAGGTCAACTCGAACATTTGGTCCATCGAATCGAAGCACCATTCCTGAAATAAGACCACCAATTCTTCCTTCAAATTCTCCCATAACAACTGTTTTTTCTGCTTCTCGAATTTTTTGATGAATTACTTGTTTTGCGGTTTGTGCTGCAATGCGACCAAAACCTGGCGGAGTCACGTCTTTTCTTTCTTCTGGTTTTTCAAGTGGCCATGAGAAGATTTTTGCTTCACCACTTCCTGGATCAATCTCAGCATCGTATTCACTTAATTCAATGTCTTCTCCTCTATCTCGAGCGTCTCGTTTATAGGCAGAAACATATGCTTCTTTAAGAAGATCAAGAATTACTTGAACATCAAGACCTCGCTCTTGAACAAGAGCTTTTAAAGCTTGTGTGAATTCATTTCGTGCGGTTTGTTGCATGTTTTTAATAAAAATAAGGCGGGTTTACACCCACCAATAAACTTCTAATACAGGTATAGTGTAGAAGAATTGAGGTCTGAAGTCAAACAATATTATTGTATAGCAATATTGTTTCGCGCTGTGAATTCTGTAGCACTTACAGATTTAGTAGATATTTTCATATTACCTTTCTCATCTGTTTCAATCTTTGTCAATTTAAATTGTTTGCCTTCCAAACTACCATCTACTCCTAATTGAGGCGTTTCAGTCACAGCCCAGCCAGTAGTTTCTTTCCCACTAGATTCAAGTGTTTTAAAAGTGGTCTCAATCTTACCTCCAAGTGGCTCTCTACAATATTCCATAGCTTGATCCATAGATAGTGCTTTACGTTTATCACTATTTATATCGGTATAAACAACATTTAGACCTCTGTCTTTATACCACTTCACCCCTTGGTATTTAATATCCCATGAAGAATCGGGAGTATACATTTTGAGAGGAGAGTTTGGTTCTAAGTTACAGAGTTCTGTACGAGGCTTTTGAGGTTCTGACTCATTTTTCAATGTTGGGTTTTCAGACATTTGAGTACATCATACAAAATATTAGAAAAAAAGAAAAGGAGAAAGACTCCAGTATTTATAACCCTGCTTTTTTTAGTTCATTTATTATGGAGCGCTGTTCTCTGCTAAGTTTCTCTGGGATTTCCACCTTAATTTGAACATAATGATCTCCGTGACCAAAACTCCTAATGTTTTTAACTCCCTTACCTCTCAGTCTCATCATTGTTCCACTTTGTGTACCAGCTCTTACCTTCAGTTTCACATTGCCCTCAACAGTTTTTACATCAATGTTTCCCCCCATAACTGCAAAGGAATACGGTATTAAAACTTTCCCATAAATGTCTGCTCCGTCACGTTCAAAATCACTTGAAGGTTTCACCGAAATTGTGAGAGAAAAATCATCGAAATTTATTCGATTTCCATTTTCTACACCAGCAGGTATTTTTATGGTACGTTTTTTGCCTTCAATTGATACTTGTTTTTCTACGCCTTTCACCGCTTCCATAAATTCAATAGCCAGTGCATAGTGCGGCTTTTGGGGAGCACGATTAAAGCCACCACCAAAGAACTGTTCAAATATTTCAAATGGGTCGCCAAAGTCAGCTGAACCAAATGGATTTTGTCCACCTTGTTGATAGGAGTATTGGAAACCACCAAATGGATTACCAGAAGCCGCAGAGCCTCCTCCACCACCAGGCGCGAAGGCAGCATGTCCATGCTGATCGTAGACTGCACGCTTCTTAGGGTCAGAAAGCACTTGATATGCTTCGTTTAATTCCTTAAATTTTTTTTCTGCAATTTCTTTGTCTTTTTGATGCCTATCGGGGTGCCATTCAAGTGCAAGTTTCCGATATGCTTTTTTCAGCTCATCTGCAGTTGCAGTACGGGTCACTCCAAGCTGTTCGTAGTAATCTTTTTTGTCGGCCATATTAAGTTGTATTGTATCAGTAGTATGAAGGGGGTTCCAGCACTCAAAGATGTGAGGTGCTAACAAGAAAGACATGTAATCCAAGAATATAGAACTACCATAACCTGCTTAAATATAGGCGGTTTTTATTGAAGAAAAATTAACTAACTACTTCGCCTTCTTCCACATCTTTTTTCTCGTCTTTTAACGGCTCAGATGAGTTCTCTTCCTTGCTTTCTTCTTTAGGTTCGTCAGTCTTACTGGCAGCTTCATATAATTTTTGGCCAATTGTTTGCAAAGTTTCAGAAAGCTCTTTCGATTTAGTCTCAATGTCTTCTTTGTTTTCTGAATTCATTACTTCTTTAACCGCTTTCACTTTGTCCTCTACTTGAGTTTTAACGTCTACCTCTACTTTGTCTCCCGCATCTTTAAGTGCTCTTTCTGCAGTTACAACCAATGCATCAGCTGCATTTTTTGCTGAAATAAGATCCTTCTTCTTTTCATCTTCATCTTTGTGCTTTTCAGCCTCTTCTTGCATACGCTTAATCTCTTCATCTGAAAGACCTACTGCACCTGAAATAGTAATATGCTGGGTTTTGTTTGTAGCCTTGTCTTTTGCGGTTACCTTTAAAATTCCACTAGCGTCAATATCAAAAGTCACTTCAACTTGAGGAACTCCCCGCGGAGATGGTGGAATACCATCGAGCGCAAATCTTCCCAAATCTTTATTGTCGTTACTTAATGGGCGTTCGCCTTGTGTTACATGAATTTCAACTTGTGTTTGATTGTCAGCAGCAGTCGAGAACACTTCAGTTTTTGAAGCTGGAACAGTTGTATTTCGAGTAATCATAGGTGTTGCAACCCCGCCCATGGTTTCAATTGCCAAAGTAAGCGGTGTGACATCGAGAAGTAAAATGTCCTTTACCTCTCCGCCCAAAACTCCACCTTGAATTGCAGCTCCTATAGCAACAACTTCATCTGGATTTACTCCACGATTTGGTTCTTTGCCAAAGAATTTTTTGACTTCTTCTACAACTTTCGGCATCCGAGTCATTCCTCCAACCATAATAACTTCATCAATGTCTGCTGGTGTGAGTTTTGCGTCTTTCAGTGCTTCTGCAACTGGCTTCATAGTTCGGGTTAAGAGATCTGCAACCAAACCTTCATATTTAGCTCTCGTAAGCTTCATTGTTAAATGGACAGGCTGGCCATCTTTTTGCATAATATATGGCTGATTAATTTCAGTTTCTGTTGAAGCAGAAAGCTCTATCTTTGCTTTTTCGGCTGCATCACGAATGCGCTGCAAAGCCTGTACATCTTGCTTTAAATCAACTGAGTTTTCTTTCCTAAATTCTTCAGCAATCCAATCTACAATTTTCCCATCAAAATCGTCTCCTCCCAAGTGAGTGTCCCCATTTGTAGCTTTTACTTCAAAAACACCGTCTCCAAGCTCCAAAATCGAAATATCAAATGTTCCTCCTCCAAGATCATACACTGCAATTTTTTCAGCTTTTTTCTTCTCTAATCCGTATGCCAATGCAGCGGCCGTTGGTTCGTTTATGATTCGTTCAACTTTGAGACCAGCGATTTCCCCAGCTTGTTTAGTTGCCTGGCGCTGAGCATCATCAAAATAAGCAGGAACTGTAATGACGGCCTGAGTCACTGTTTCTCCCAAATAGCTTTCTGCATCTTTTTTAAGCTTCATAAGAACTCTGGCTCCAATTTCCTGAGGAGTGTATTCTTTGTTCTCAACTTCAATAGCAGCCGCACCACCTTTTCCTTTAACAATTTTGTATGGGACCATTTTCGTAGTTCGAGAAACTTCTGAATCATCAAATCTGCGACCCATAAGACGTTTTGAAGAATAAATAGTGTTCTTTGGGTTTAAAACCATTTGACGCTTAGCAACGTCGCCCACTAAATTTTTAACAGGTTCTACGACAGATGGAGTAATGTTGCGTCCAGTGTCTGCAGCTGGAATCACCTTAGGTGATCCACCTTCCATGACAGAAACAACAGAGTTTGTAGTTCCAAGATCGATACCGATTATTTTGCTCATATGTTTATATTATTTATTTTTCTTGAGTTTTTACTGAGAATTTTATTCTGCTTTGTAAACTTTAACCTTTGCATGTCGTAAGACTGGCCCGTTTGAAAAACGATACCCCTTTAAAGCAATTTCTGCAATAGTCCCATCCTCTTTCTCATTAGTTACTATTGTATCTATAGCTTCGTGTGTTTCGTGATTGAAGGATTCACCCTCTTTCACTTTTATTTCTTCAATTCCCTCATCTTTTAACGTGTCTTGCAACACTTTTAAGGCAATTCCAAGCCCCATGTCGTTTGTGTGTTTTTGTGCGTCTTCGAACATATCAAAAACAGGCAAAAACCTCGAAACTACTAACAGTTTACTTAAATACTTTCCTTCGTCTTTTTCTCGCTCGGTACGTTTCCTTAAATTATCATAGTCAGCTAGTGCCCGTGCAAGCTGCGTTTTGAGATTTTCTATTTCTAAAACACTCGCATCTATTACAACTTTACTTTTCTGCTTTTTAACTTTTTCAGTATTATCCATTTAAAGTATTTTGCATGAGTTCTCCATAATAACGAACAGTTGGAATCACTCTTGCATAGTTTAGCCTAAAAGGTCCTATTACGCCAAGAGCATATTCTCGGTTATTCGATTGGAACCGGCTGGCAACTATCCCGACAGGCTCGAAAAAGGCATATCCAAGTTCTTCACCAAATAAAACTTCTATCGGCGTAAGCCCCGTCAATTTTTGAAAAAACAGCTCATGTAGCCCATTTACTTCTTCGATCATAGAAAACACACTTTGGCACACTTGATGGTTCATAAATTCAGGATTTTCAAAAACATGTGAGAATCCATGACTCCATGTTGGACCGCCATCTATAGTGGTAACAGCTAGTGCTCCGGTATTTTCTGCGAGCAAATGTGCAATTTCGTTCATTAAACGATCTTCGTTTGATTGGGCAACACGAACATTTTCTTTTGCTCGAACCTCTTCGGTTAGACTCATTGCCTTCTCATCCATGAGCTGACTTATATAAAACTTCATGGCAACAGGGGTAGGCACACGGCCTGCCGACGTATGTGGCTGTTTTAGGTACCCCATGCTTGTAAGCATGGACATTTCATTTCTCAGAGTTGCAGGTGAAACACCCAAATTGTATTTTTTTTCCAAAACCAATGAGCCAACAGGCTCAGCAGTAGTTAAATATTCATCAATGAGCGCTTTAAGAAGTTGTGTTTGGCGATTGCTAAGTGGTTGCATAAACGTATCTAGCACTAGAATAGTCCGAGTGCTAATGGTTGTCAAGTGTTTATAATTGGTTGAATCGAGAACAGATGGGATAGATAGACTGATATTCCTCGTTCAGTGATTGCTATGTAAGTCCACGAGCAGGCATATGCTTGTTTTTTATTATGAATTACTCGTTTGGCATAGTGGTAATCGGCTCTTCCTCTTTCTCCAATTCTTTAAAAGCTCTGCTTTTAATCAGCTTTATAAAAACCGCCAATTCATCTGACCTCAAAATCCACAAAACAAATATGTACACAGTAAGTCCAATAAGTGCGGTGATTCCAGTTAGAATAATTAAATTAAAAGTATATCGAGTGTCCAGCACAAAATGTTCAAAATTCAGATTCTTAAGTGCATCTATTGAATTGATAAACGAGAGGCGTTTTACCCACGCAGACTTATCAAAGGTTTTAAGAAGTCCAAACATAACCAAGCCTGAGATAACGCCACCAGTGATACTTTTAAAAATCGGTGAAAGTGAAAAAAATGTTCCGTTATGAAGCTTTCTGCTCAAGAAGTAGTAGAGAAACGTGATTTGAACAAGGCCAGATACGCTATTTGCAAGAGCAAGTGACCACACTGGAAGCTTCAAAACAAATACACAAATAAGTTCAACGCCAATTGTGAGAAAAACATCAAAAATAGCAAATGCTACCGGAGTTTTAGTATCGTGAAGGGCATAATACGCACGTGAAATTAATGCAAGTGCCGCTTGAATTGGGATACCTATTGCAAATCCACTTAATACAAGCCCAGTTGTCACCGTCGCATTCCAATCAAACAAACTAGTTCCATATGCCAAACGAACGATAGGAACACGCAAGACAACTAAAAGCGTCGCAACCGGAACAATAAAGAACATCATCTGGTAAAGGGTCGTCAAAAGAATTTTTTTGAAAGCAATGGGATCGTCTGCATCACGAGTGAGCGCGGGAAGAGCTGCTTTGGCGAGAGATACTCCAAACAAATTGATTGGAACGGCTTGTAGTGAACTTGCCAAACTCAAAAAGCCATATGCTGCAACCGACATCAAAGAAGCGAAGGAAAGCTCAACTGTTTTAAGAATTTGCAAAATTGAAAGTTCAAGCACTCGAGGTGCTGCAAGTTTCCCCACCTTTTTCACTTCTAGAGTTGGTTTTATTTTGGTGCTAAACCGAAAACCAAGTTGAATTGCGAGCGGGAGCTGTACCAATAAATGCCCAAATGCTCCAACCAAAACTCCTATTGCCGGTGCCCACAAACCAATACTTGGTGACAGGAAGACCGTACACAATATAATTCCGATGTTGTACACGAGGGGAGCTAATGCAGTTACAAAAAACCGACGAGAACTCTCGAGTACTCCATTAATTACATAACTCACGACAAACACTCCTTGTGCCGCAAATAATATTCGAGCAAGTCCTGCAGCCTTATTGATTTGATCTGGAGAAAACCCTGGAACAATTACCGAGTACAATTGTTTTGAAAAGATTGCGAACAAAACTGCGACGGGTAGAAAGACTAGTACACCAATGTTTACGACACGTGAAGCAATATCCCAAGCTTCCTTTTCATCTTTCTTTAGTTCACGTCCAAAAACTGGAATAAAGGCTGAGGAAAAGGCTCCAAGCGCTAAAACTTCAAAAACCAGATCCGGTAACCTGAAGGCTGCCAAAAACAGTGCATAGTCTTGCTGGTTGAAAAATGACAAGATAACTCGTTGTCGAATTAGCCCGAGGACTTGTGACACGATAACCATTCCCATGATAATGATTGCTCCTGAAAGAACAGAGCTTTGAGGTTCAAATAAAATCTTCTTTCCGCGTAATAGAATGTTATTCATATTTCATAATAAATTGACGATTATTGATATTCTACCTGTGCTCATATATACTTGCATCTGGAAAATACGAGTTTCTTATTTTTCAACAATCTAATATTATCTATTTATGCCAGTAACAAAAACAGCAAAAAGAGCTCTGCGAGTTTCAGACCGCAAGAGAATTGTAAATGAATCGCTTCGAAAGCGAATTGAAATTGCGCAAACAAAAGCCAAAAAGTCTCCTACTGCAAAAAACGTTTCAATCGTTTTTTCACTAGCTGATCGTGCAAAGAAAAGTAAAATCTTGCATAAAAATAAAGTCGCCCATATTAAGAGTCTTTTTTCAAAACTTCTGGTCTCAAAGGCTAAATAACTTCATTTTATTACTGTGCAGACAGTACTATGTTTTGCTATGATGAAATCATACTCGACGAGATACTATGCCTGCACTAAAACGAAAATCTGCATCTATAAATCTTCTGCCTTCTGACGAGGCGGACGCTTCTATTAAAAATAGAATTATTCTGTGGCTACTTGGAAGCTTTCGATTCTTGGTAGTAATAGTCGAACTAGTGGTTATTGTTGGATTTCTATCCCGCTTTTTCTTAGATAGTAAAAATGCAGACCTTACAGATGAAATTAACCAAAAAAAAGCCTTAATTCAGAGCTATTTGCCATTTGAACGAGACTTTAAACGAGCACAATCTCGCATTGCAACAGTAAACACATTTGCGTATAGTCAACCACTCTTTAGTGATTTTGTTGCCGTTGTAACAAAAAACCTTCCTTCAGACTTACAACTTACAAAAATAGATAAATCCCCCAATGATTTTTCAGTTTTAGTTGTAGGGAAAAATGAACAAAACATATTATCGTTTGTATCTCGTCTTAAGAAAGAACAAATGCTTACAAACATAAACGTTGTCAGTGTTGAAGAGGTACCAAATACGAATCTTATTCAAGCATTACTAAAAACAAATATAAATTAAAAAATGGGAAATCAACAAAACACACAATTGTATCGACGATACATTGCACAACTTGCAACAGCTTATAGAGACAGATCTGATATTCGAATGTTTGTTGAGATGTTACTTACAAGTTTGGCAGTTTTCCTTTTTAGCGTTTTTGCAATTAGACCAACATTAGTCACAATTGGGGGACTCACAACTGAGATATCTGAAAAGCAAGATACGATAAATACCATGGATACCAAAATTAATAATCTCATTGCGGCTCAAGACCTCTATACAAAAAACAATACTACTTTGGCTCTTCTGGATACTGCGGTGCCTGCAGACCCATCTATAGCGCAATATATTAAACAAATAGAGTCTGTGGCGAGTGCACATTCTGTTTCTGTTTTTACATTAAACACAAACAACATACCGATAGATACCAGTTCTCAAGTAGGCGGTTCTGAGCAAAAAGTAACCTTAAGTATTACATTTAGCGGGGACTATTCGAGTCTATTAGCCACACTCAAGGATCTCGAGAGTTTACGACGTCCATTTTTACCAACAACAAACGCTCTTTCTCTCGATGAATCGAATACAAACTCACAATTGTTTTTGTCAGTCACTGGAGATGCACCATATTGGCCAATAGAAGTCCCACAAAACCCAACACAATGAAAAAGAGACAATCACCATTTCTCGTAAAATTTGCAATTCTGACTCTTATTACTTCGTTTGTATGGATTAGTTTTGATGTTTACAGAGCATTTACAGAAAGACCAGCACCCTCAGTTTCAGCCGAAATTCTTGCTCCTGTTGATCCAACTCTCGATACTGGACTTTTGGATAAGCTAACAAATAGAGTATATTTTGTAGAAGGACAATAATCTTTTAAAATGAATAATAATAAAAAAATTCCCACACTTATTGGAGTACTTGTTCTTGTATTCGGACTTGCTGGAGGAGTCGTGCTTGTGAACAAAGATACTATTTTTAAACTCGGGGCGAGTCCAGAAGCTACTCCTAAAGATGTTCGTATTTCAAATATTACAGATACCTCCTTTTCCGTAAGCTGGGTGACAGACAAGCAAACAACCGGGCTTATAAAATGGGGCGAGACATCAAATTTAGGCCAAACAGTACTTACTGAAGCGGGTCAAAAAAACACATTTACACACACGGCAACAGTGCGGAATCTTGCAAAGAACAAAACATATTATTTTAATGTGAATTCTGGTGGAGTAGATACAAGTAATAATGGGATTCCCTGGAGCA
Organism: Patescibacteria group bacterium; assembly: GCA_038206135.1. Classification (GTDB taxonomy): domain Bacteria; phylum Patescibacteriota; class Microgenomatia; order UBA8517; family UBA8517; genus UBA5941. The sequence continues at coordinate 16,639 of JBBRBD010000009.1, forward strand.
CTACAACACTTTCAGCAACATCACCGGACGTCTCTCACGTATCTGGTACTATTTTCCTCTCAACAGGGACGCCTGCAACAGACGCACTAGTTTATGTTGACGCGCCGGGGATATCTGAACAGTCGACCACCACCTCTTCTTCTGGAAATTGGATTCTTGCTCTACCCGTCGCAGAATCAGCAAAAGATACATTGTTAAGTGTGTATGTCCAAGCAGGAACAAACGGAATCGCAATCGCAAAGGTCTATTTAAGTGCTGCAAATCCTATTCCAAATATAACTCTCGGAAAAACTTATGATTTCTTGAGTAGTACTTTGACGAATTCCACGAATGGAAACTCAGTTTCAGAGTCATTAGTAACACTTCCAGATTCTGCAACAAATGCGGCACAGCAATCCAGGTTTGATCTAACAACAACGGCTACCCCACAACCAGAAACAGGGACTGTTACCGTCAAGAGCGTTGATAATGGAGAAACTATCTATACCGCAACTCCAGAATTTTTTGGCGATGGTCCTAAAAATACCGCGATTACAGTCACCCTACACTCATCAACTGCAATCACTCAAAATGTAACTGTTAATCCGGACGGATCATGGGCCTGGAGTCCAAGCGCAACTCTTGAGAACGGATCTCACACCTTAACAATCTCGTGGAAAGATGCTAAAGGAATACTTCAAACAATTACAAAAACATTTGTCGTCGTCGCAAATGCACAAGAACCATCTTTTGTTTCAACGCCTTCCGCAAGTCTCACTCCAACACCAAAAGCAACCACGGCTCCTACAGTTGCACCTACGATTGCGGCTAGTGTAGCACCGACCATTAAACCAACTATTACACCAACGATTACAGCCGCACCAACAATTAAACCAACAAATACTGCGACGCCTTCAGCACTCCCAACGGCAGGCAGTCCGTTTGCAACAATTGCATTTATTTCAACAGGTATCGCATTACTCATAGGCGGACTGTACCTAAATTTCTCAGTCGAATAGTCACTTTTTATGAATACACCTGCCATTCCAGAAAAACCAGATATTGTTGTACCACAACTTCAAGGGCAAACGATATCTGTTTCCGCACTTCCAAGTTCAGGGTCTAATCAGAGTTTTTCAAAAAAAAGTAATAAAAAGATGTTCGCTATTATTGGTGTAATTCTTCTAACAATTACAACTCTTTCAGGATTTCTCCTAATAGCTCGTCCAATTCTATTTAATTCAAATGCTTGGAATTGCGGTGCCTATACTTTTTCACTTTCTAAGACTGGTCTAGTTTCTGTTCAAAATGGAAGTTCAAACAACGAGCCATTCCAGCGAGCGGATGTATTTATAAATAATCAACTGACAAAGACATATGATGTCCCCGCACTTTCAGCAGGACAGAACAAAACACTCGGTACAGTTGAAATCCCAAGTGCATCATTTTCTTGGCAAATAAAAGGAACCTCCGACTGTTCAAATGCGGGAAGAGTAGATATTCTTAGTACAAGTTATCAATGCCAAAATATACGCGCTTACAAGACTGATAGTTTGAATCCGCTCACTGCGTCCGAATTGGCATCGCTGACTGCAGGCACTAGTATTAGAATTGTTGCAAAAGGCACAGGACTCGCTACAGGCTATCAAGCAGCACGATTTACGATCAATGGTACTCTCCAAACTGAGGTCACAAATAAAACAACAGATGGTGATTTTTATCAGTTATATGTTATTCCCGCTAATACAAAAGATTTCAATATTTCAGCACAGTTAAAAGCTACAGACGGCAATTGGTATTAAAAATATGAAAATTCAAAATAAAAGTATTGTTACAACTTTAATTATTGGAGTTACTTTCGTTCTTGCTGGTGTAGGTATTTTTACGGCAACAAGACTGTATCAATTGAGAGATCAAGCTGTTGCACCGAATGCTCCACAATCAAAATTATTTGCATGGGATTGTAGTACCTATACGTTCAATGTTACCTCCGGTGGTGATGTTAGTATTGAAAATGCGTCAGATCGCACGGAACCTGCACAGAAAGTTGATATTCTAGTTGATAATGCAAAAGTTGCAACATTAGATGTCCCTGGCTTCGGTCCTCGTTCTCCAAAGACTCCGTTAGGACACATAGACGTTCCACTTAGTGGGAAGTTTTCATGGAAAGCCGTGGGGAGTCTAGATTGTCAAAATAATGGAGATTACCAAACAAGTAGCGCTTGCTCTTTAATAAAAACAACACCTGATTCGGGCAACTGGAATAGTACCAATACTTTCACGACAAAAAATACCGGTACTCAACCTGTGACTATACATTGGTATTTAGACTGTGAGAGTAGAGTAGAAAACAAAGGGAAACCTGCAATGTCTAGTTGTAAGAACACAGAAGGAGATACTACATTGGCTCCAAATGAAACGATACAAAAAGGATTTGGTGCAGTTTGTCTAACATGGCAATATGATATTACCTGTCAAGGACAACAAACTGGGTATGTTGTTGAGCCTCAGTCTTGTTCAACACCGACTTCATCACCAACAAGTACTCCAACAGCCACACCTACCAGTAGTCCTACTGCTAGTCCAACAAGTACTCCGACATCTACTTCTCTTCCTAATCTTTGCAGTCTCAATTTTTCATTGAGCGTGAGTACTAGTACTCCAAGTGCATCACCGACTTCATCACCAACAAGTACTCCAACAGCCACACCTACCAGTAGTCCTACTGCTAGTCCAACAAGTACTCCGACAACTACACCGACAAGCACAGCAACTAGCACTCCAGTAACAAGTAGTACTCCAACAGGGACACCTACGATTGGAGGAGTTAAATCATCAATTACACCAACGGGGACTCCAGTTACGCTACCGAATGCTGGTGTTGGCACACCAACGATAGCACTCATATTTGGTGGAGCACTTCTTACTATTCTTGCAATTGTCGTTGCCCTCTAGAATCAAGAAAGTACAAACCCCTTTGAAGATCCAAATTGGATAAAGCCACTGAAATCGAGTATTGTGTTTTCAATATTACAATCTACAAAGCTAGTTCCCACTATGTCAGCACCAGAAAGGTTTACAATCTTTAAATTACATTTTTCAAACAATACAGAAGTTAGTTTCGCAGAAAAAAAATCTGAACCGGTTAAATTGCAAAAAGAGAATGCAGATAGAGATAAATCTGCATTCAAAAACTTACAGCCCTGAAGTTTAAACTCTTTTTTAAACAACGCTTTCCCGGGTTTATAGTGCACAAATACACAGTTTTTAAGTACAGCGTTTGAAAAATCGCATTCCTTTATTTCTAAATTTGTGAAGTTAAGATTACTTAGTTTACTGTCTGGAAAACTACAATTGATCATGCTCGAAACAGAAAATTGACTGCCAGAAAGATCACAGTTTTCAAATATACAATTTTTAAAAAAACTGAAATGTAGTCTTGCGTCTAAAAACTGACAATGTGAAAAAGTACTGTTTTCAATTTCTCGCTCTGAAAGTGAATCTCCTGAAAACTGCTTGTTTTTATAGACTGTCATTTCCATCCTGGAAGCCAATAATACGAGTGGTCTAGCCAGACGGGAATTGAAAGCCCAGCCCAGTGTGGATAAAAGTAAATAAAGAGAATACCTGTCAAAACGAAGAATGGAATAATGAAATGCTTGTTTTTATACAACACAAATCCAATTAGCATACAAAGGAATGGAACTGCAGGGAAGTAATGGTAGAAAAACATAATACGAGGACTTAAAGCCCAGGGGGTAAACATTCCCAAATAAGCTCCCAAAGTAAGCAATAAATTTTTTCGTTTTTCAGTAACGATATACTTTATACTTACAACCGCAGATACAAGACCTGCCCAAAAAACAAGTGGATTCCCCATACCATAGATATTTGAAACATATCCGTTTACTTCTCCACTGGTGTATACCCAGATCGGCCTTAATAGAATTGGCCATGTCCACCACAACGAACTATATGGATGGGTGGCAACTAAACGTGTGTGATACCACCACATTTGTTTCTGCATTCCCCAAAAAATATCAAATCCATGACCTGAAACAAACTGTGGAATGTACGTTCCGACATACACGAGAGGTGGAAGAACTACGAACCACAATAATGAAATTTTAAATTTCTTTCTCAATAGGAGAAAAGCAAGAATTAGAACCGGAATGAACCACAATGTTGTCCACTTACTTGCAGCAGCAAATCCAAGTGCAAGACCTCCGATAAAATGCTTATTCTTTAAATAGAGGAACAGCGTTAAGAGAATAAAGAAAACAACATAAATATCATTCATGCCGATTCTACTCATAACTAAACCCAGACCATCTAAGCTAAAGACAGCCGCAGACAACAAACCTACTTCATCATTAAACAAGTTTTGCGCAATTTTATAAATCAAAAACACAACACCCACACCAAGAATTGCGGCTGGGAAACGATATGCAAAGGAGTTTTCTCCAAGTAATCTCATAGAAAGCGCCATCACTTCTTTTGCAACAGGCGGGTGTGTCCATTCATATGCAAAACCTTCTGGATTAGGATTCCACCACTCCCACGCTTTAGGATCATTGTGTAGCATTACCTTTGCTGTAAAAGCATGGTATACCTCATCAAAATATTCGTGATTGGGTTCTCCCAATCCAATTAAGCGAGTCACAAGTGCAAAAATAAGAATTCCAGAAAGAATAAATTGTTTTTGCTTTGGGCTAATATTAGTCAGTAATTTGGCGTCGTTTTTTTGATAAAAAGTCTTTAGGTATTGAAATAGTTCTTTCACGAAATATTTACTTAGAACAATACTTTTCATATTCATAAATCCTTTTTGCAACCTCTCATGGAAATATACAAGTGTAAATCCAATGATATTTAGAAGAATAAAAACTGCGATTGCTTCGTTAGAAAATACCGCTTGGAAATTTGCTGTAATCCAAACATATGAGTAATACATATTTAGTAGATATGTAATAGAAAACATAATCAACACAATAGAAAGAACAGGATAGAGTGGAACTAAAACAGATAATGCCATAATTGCAGGAAGAAAATGTCGCTCGTGCATTCTTGTGAAGAATAGAAAGTTTGCTGCATAAAATAGATATAACAAGAACAATTCTTTGTGTTTTTTTGGAAACTTAATAAATCCAATTACGGAAACTACTGTAAACAATAGAATGCCGACATTTTTTTCAGACAATATCCCAAAAGATTCTTTCTGCCAAAAACCCCACAATCCCCAAAAATTAAATGCATTTACACTACCATATTGATACTGGGAAATTGTTACGTTTAAACGGTCAAATGCGAAAGTAATCAAATTTCCTGAATTAAGAAACGGGAGGAATCCAAGAAAAAAAGTGACTGCAGCTACAAGAACCGTCGTAATCATTTCTTTAAAAGGTGTCTTGTTTTTCCAAAATATATATAAAATAACCAGTGCAGCAAGGGCGGCTTGAGGTTTAACAAGAGCACCATATCCAAGCGCTAATCCAGAGAGTACGGCCGATAAAGGAAGTAAATAAATGCTCAGAAGTGGAAAGAAAAATGAAATGCTATCTACCTGACCCCACAACGTGGAATTTGATAAGATCGCAGGATTTAGCAAAATGAGTCCTGCACCAAAGAGAGCCTTTTTAATTCCATAAGGCTTTAGAATCTTAAAAACCAAATATCCAGAAGCTAGATCAAAAAATATTGCAGGAAGCTTATATAATAATATGGGAGAGATAGGAACAAATGCCTCAGCTTTTGCTAAGAAACCCAGAACGTACAAATAACCAGGAAGATAATCACTCCACCCGTTATAAAAGGTTTTAAATCCATTTGCTGCAATTTGGTGTCCCCATGCAATAAATGTATTTTGATCGAGTGTTAGAGTTCCGTTAAATGCAAGGAGAATTCGTATTATAAATGAGCCAACAAAGAGTATTATTAATTTTGATCGAAGTTTTTTATTTGACATGTGCCTATTTTACCTGTTTCTGCTAGTAAATTACACCGCACAGATTATACCTGAGAATATTTAAAATAAATACATTTTTGTTTGCTAAGTAGATTCTAGACCTGTTATCTTTAAGTACTATATGAATCCAATTCTTCAAACATCAACAAATACCGTATATCAGCCGCCAAAAAAGAATAGTAGGGGTAAAATTATTGGTGCAGGAGTTGGAATATTTTTACTAATGATCGGACTCGTAAGTGGATTATTTCTAATCAGGCAAAGTCAATCGTTTCAACAAAAAGCTTGGGATTGTAGCAAATATCATTTTGTTGTCTCAGCAACTGGGCAAGTTATGGCAATAAATGACAGCTCACGCAGTGAACCAGCACAATCTGCTGGTGTTTATATTAACAATCAGAAAGTTTCAACAGTGAGTGTACCTACATTAAACATTTCACAAGTCGCGGTTGTGGGGACAGTAACCGTCCCGGCAAATGGTGTTTTTAATTGGGAAGTAAGAGGAGTATCCGATTGTTCTTCAGCAGGAACATACCAAGCCGGAATTACAGCTAGCTGCGGAACTGTTACTGCATACGATTCAAATTGGAAGTTGATTAGTCAATCTGAACTTTCAGCACTCGCCGTGGGAAGTATTGTGCGTTTTACTGTTTCAGGAACTACTACAAATGGAGCATTTACAAAAGCACGATTTACCATAAACGGAAGCTTAAGAAGTGAGGTTACAATGAAACGCCCTGGTAGCTCTGATTTTTACGATGAGTACACAATTCCAACAGGAACAACTTCCTTCAACGTAAACGCTGAAATATTTCACGATTTATTAAATCAATGGATATAAAAATGAAAAGTTTTATTATTAAAAACAAATTGACAGTAGGTGCGATTTTTTTTACGACTGCACTTGCAATAGTGACAGTAATTACAGCGCTTGGTCTTAATTCCCTTCGTGCACCTAATGCACCAGAAAGTAGACCCGATGCTGCAGATCTTCAGTGCCAAAATGGCAGCCAAAATAGAGATCAAAACATGTGGCTTATATGTGAATGCGCAAACGGATGTACTCAAAAATGTGACACTTCACAGGGAGGTGGAGGTTGTGGCTGGACCTGTGATCAGAACTGTCGACTTGTTCCACGAGGCACACAACCTCAAGGTTCTTGTACCCAAGTTGACTATGTTCATACGGGCAGTAGCAGCTATTGTGGTGTCGCGAATATAAATTGTCCAACACAATGCCAAACTGGTACTGGAGTTATTACACAACCAAAAGGACTCTGTGACGACACTTGTAATACTGACGCAGATTGTGAGAATACTAGCCCAACAGGCGCACGAATTACCTGCAATACAACAATCAAAAAATGTGTAAACACTTTGTGTCCGGGGGATACAATACCAGGCAATAACTGTGATTGTAGAACAGCAGTTCAAACATGTGGACAACCTTGTGGAGGTGGATATCCGTTGTGCGGTGCAGGAAGTACCTGTGTATATATAAAGGGGCCGACATGCACTGCCTCGAGTGTTTCAAATCCTACATCTTATTGTGTGCCAGTACCGTTCCATACTGGTTATACTGCCGCAAACTGTGTTTCACGAGATCAAGGAAATTCATATTTGAGACAGGGAACAAAAACTACGTTTACCTCAGCAGACATTGCACTTGCATGTGCCGCACCTGCGACAACAGCACCAAGCACTTCACCTACAGCGACAGCTTCTTCCTCACCCACAGGTACTGCAACAAGTTCCCCTACTAGTTCTCCGATAACTGCGCCGTCTATTACAATGGCTTGTACAAAGCTCTCCTTTACTTTAAGTACAACGACACCAACAGCAACTTCGTCACCTACCCCAAGTGCAACGGCTTCTCCAACACCAACAACAACGGCCACAGCAACTTCGTCACCTACCCCAAGTGCAACGGCTTCTCCAACACCGACTAGTACTGTTACAAGTTCTCCTACGAACACTCCGACTACTACAAAAACAGCAACGCCAACTAGTAGTCCAACAACGAGTACCGCAACTCCAACAACTAACAGCACATCAACACCGACCGCAGTTGTAACGCCATCACCAAAACCACAACTTCCTCATGCCGGGGTTGCATGGCCAACAATAGCACTTGGCATGATTGGAGCTTTGCTTGTTGGAATTGCATTCATCTTTACGCTATAAGGAAAGATGCTTTCATTCTTGTTCCACAAACTACCTAGTGAGAAACGGTTTGCAGTATTAATTTTCTTTTTTTTCTTTTTTGTATACAAATATACTGGGGCAGGCGATACTCCATATAATTATTTTGTTAGACTTGCCGACAGTTTTCTTCATGGCAAGATGTATCTAACTGAACAACCTTCTTGGCTTTCAGAATTGATTCCAAGCGGAACCAAATATTTCGTACCATATTCTCCATTTCCAGCAATCGCTCTGATACCATTCATTGCATTATTTGGGCCAAATTTTTCACAAACAATCTTCACGAATCTGATTGGAGCAATAGTCCCAGCTGCTTTTTATTTAGTTTCAATACAAAAAAAATTACCGAAACAATCTCAAATATTCATCACTTTATTGTCAGGTATTGGTACAATTATGTGGTTTGAGTCAAGTGTTGGATCAAGTTGGTACTTGGGTCAAATGATGGCTGCAGCAAGCCTTTCCGTTGCACTCTTATTAGCACTTAAAAAGGTTTCTCCTTTTTGGGTCGGACTTGCAATTGGAGCAGCTTATATGTCGAGGATTCACACAATTTTAGCAATCCCAGTTTTTTTGTATTTACAAAAGGAATTACTTTTCGATAATAAATTTAAATGGAGAAATATAACACTATTCGGATTCAGTGTTGGAATATTCGTTCTTATAAACGCGCTTTACAATTATGCTCGCTTTGGTGTTTTTTGGGACATCGGATATTTACTTATTCCAGGTGTTTTAAGCGAACCATGGTTTTCACATGGAATTGAAAATATTATATATATTCCACAAAATCTAAAAAGTGTATTCCTTAGTTTTCCAAAACATTTAAATTCCCCTCCATACATTGAACCAAGTTGGAATGGCCTTGCGATATGGATAACAACACCTGCCTTTGTATTTGCTCTACTGGCGCCAATAAAAAGACGGCTTACTCAATTTCTCTGGGCTTCAATTCTCCTTATTTTTGTGTTTGTACTCTCACATGGAAGTAATGGCTTTGCTCAATTCGGTTATCGATTTGCAATCGATTTTTACCCTTTTTTGATATTTCTTACCTTGTTGGGAATTGAAAAGACAGGTGTACACAAGTTGCAGTGGATATTTCTTATCGTTGGAATATTTGTAAACTTGTGGGGGGTTTTATGGATAAATAAATTTGGCTGGGTGAGCAATTGATATGCTACAATGAATTCCAGCATGAACCCTACTCAAGCTGCGTCTGTGGATCCTACAAATTACCATACCGCACAAAACAAACCTCGAGTTATGATCATTGAAGATGATACTACTTTGCTTCACATGTATACAGAAAAATTCACAATCGAAAATTTTGATGTAATTTCAGCCCGTGATGGAGAAGCTGCTTACAACATATTAAAGATTGATACTCCCGATTGTGTACTACTTGACCTTCATATCCCAAAAATTGATGGGTTAAGCCTGATTGAACGATTACAAAGTGAGAAAGTAATATTGCCTCCCGTATTGGCACTTACCAATATCGCTGAAGCTCCACAAAAAATAAAGGCACAAGAACTTGGAATTCGTGAGTATATGGTAAAGGCCATGCTCACACCTGAACAGGTAGTAGAAACAGTGCGCAAGTATATAAATCAGTGAATAGGTAGTGTATGCTCTTCTCATGGCTCTGGACCTTTCAACTTTGAACAAAGACCAACTTTCTGCTGTAACTTATGATGGTGGAAACCTCTTAGTTCTAGCAGGTGCCGGGAGCGGAAAAACTCGAGTTCTCACGTATCGCGCGGCGTGGCTTATGAATGAAAAGCATATTCCAGGAAGCTCCATTTTACTTCTCACATTTACAAATAAAGCTGCAGCTGAAATGAAAGAACGAATTGCAAGTCTTTCGAGTTCAATGCCATATTTTGCAGGAACATTTCACAGTTTTTGTGTACGGCTGCTCAGAATTGATGGTGCTCATATCGGTATAAACCCAAATTTTGTAATTTACGACACCAACGATCAAAAAGATGCGATCAAAGATATTATGGACATACTAAAAATATCGCCTGAGTCATATAATCCAGCCGCCATCGGTGGAATGATAAACGAAGCAAAGAACCAAATGATCGGACCTCTTGAATTCGGCGAATTTGTTAGAGGAGAGGTACAAGAAAAAGCGTTTTTAGTTTATACAGAATACGAAAAATATTTACAAAAGGCACAAGCTCTAGACTTTGATGACCTTATGATTAAGAGTGTAAAACTACTTTCTGAAAAGAAAGAGATCAAGGAGAAGTGGAACAGGCAACTTAAACACATTTTTGTGGACGAATGGCAAGACACGAATAAAGTGCAGTTTAATCTAACAAAACTTTTGGTGGGTGATGGCACAATCACTGCAGTTGGAGACGCAAGTCAATCGATTTATAGTTGGCGTGGCGCAGATTACAAAAATATAAATTACATCAAAGATCATTATAAAAACTTAAAAGTAATCGAACTGACTCAAAATTACCGATCAACAGAAAATATTTTAGAGGCCGCAAATGCAGTTATTTCAAAAAACACCTCACACCCAATTTTATCTTTATGGACAGAAAACGGAAAAGGTGAACGAATTAAACTATACAAAGCGGAGACAGGGCTTCTTGAGGCTTCTTTCGTTTCTCAGAAAGTGAGATTACTCACAAAAACCGGATATTCCTATCAAGACATATCAGTCTTGTATCGAACAAACGCTCAGTCACGTGTTTTAGAAGAAGCTTTTTTACATGAAGGAATTCCATATACATTGGTTGGTGGAACGAGATTTTATGATCGCACTGAAATTCGAGATGTATTGTGTTATCTTCGTATTCTCCAAAACCCAGATGATCGAGTCTCGCTTTTAAGGGCAGAAAAGATCGGGGTCAGGAGACTTGAAAAGTTTAACGGAATAAAAGATCAGATAGTACAAAATGAAAAACTTACAACTCTTGAAATTCTTGACCAGATTTTGAAGGCAACAGGATACACAGACAAATATGCAAGAGAGACCGAGGAAAACATGAACAAACTTGATAACATAAAGGAGCTTCGATCCGTTGCAGCTGAATTTCCATTACTCTCAGATTTTCTTGAAAACGTTTCACTTGTTGAGGCACAGGAAAATTCACATGGTGACGCAAAAAATGGAGTTACTCTTATGACACTTCATGCTGCAAAAGGGCTTGAATTCCCTGTCGTCTTTTTGGTCGGAATGGAAGAAGGTCTTTTTCCACATTCAAGAGCTTTGTGGGACCAGACGCAGCTTGAAGAAGAGCGCCGACTTGCGTATGTAGGATTAACTCGTGCAAAAGAAGTACTGTATTTAACTTATGCAGATCGTAGGCTTTATTTTGGACAAAGAACCAGCAACCCACCTTCTCGTTTTTTAGTTGATATTCCAGAAAAAATTCTAGATACAACAGAGAACTTCCAAAAAGTTCGACTCGAATATTCATTTGATCGTGAGGAGTATTGACTCCCCAATCAATTGACTGGGGAGTATTAGACTAGCAGAACACACATCTCACAATTGTTACGCCATCTACCAAATCATATACTTCCACCACACATGCTCCTCCACTTTTGAAAAAGTTCACTGAAACGCGATGAGCAGATCGACCATACAGCTGTACACCTGAGCGATCTATAGAAAAGCCTTGATGCCAAAAAGCATCGAGTATGTAAAGCGGGACGAGCTTCTTTCTCTTAAGCTTTACATGAGCTGTTCTTAAAAGTATCCGTGCTTTTTTCAATTCATCAGAATATCCAGTTTGTTTGGTTGCCATTCCAAAAACCTCTTTCAATAAATCTCTTCTAAATGATATTACAAAGAGTTTTCAAGAACAAGCTATGGGTTTTGTAGTATGAGAATGATAAAATGATAAACATGCCAAAAGAAATGACAGAAAAAACATTAAATTCAGTCGCCACACATCCTTTACAAACATGGGCTTGGGGAGAATTTCGTAAAGCATGGGGAAATGAGGTAGTTCGTTTTACATTTGGTCAAATTACTATCCATAAACTTTATTTTTTGCCTCTGAAAGTTGCCATTTTTGACAAAGGTCCGAACCCCACTAAAGAAATGCTTTCCGAGCTAAAAGATTATGCACAAAAAAATAACATTTTATTTATAAAACTTGAGCCAAATGTTGTTTACAACAAAAAAGATGTTGTGCTTCTTAGAAAATTTGGAGCGGTAAGCGGCAAAAGTCTTTTTACCCCCTCTACTTTTGAAATCGATTTAACACAATCTGAAGACGAGCTATTGAAAAGCTTTAGTCAAAAAACCAGATATAACATCCGTTTGGCTGAAAAAAAAGGAGTCTTAATAAAAGAAGATAACTCGGACAGCGCATTTAACATGTATTGGAAATTAAGTGAGCAAACTGCAAAAAGACAGGGGTTTTTTGTTCACACAAAAAAGTATCACACACTCATGTGGAAAACACTTCAAAAGGCTGGTATTGCACATTTAATCACTGCGACCTATCAAAAAGAGGTACTCGCAACATGGGTGGTATTTGTGTGGCGTGACACTCTTTATTATCCATATGGCGCTTCATCCGACTCTCATAAGAATGTAATGGCACCAAACCTCATGATGTGGGAAGCAATTAAATTTGGTAAAAGTAAAAAACTTAAAAAATTTGATTTATGGGGAAGAGAAGAAGGTAAAGGTTTTACCAAGTTCAAAGAAGGCTATAACCCTAAAATTGTGGAATTTTTAGGAACATGGGATTTAATTTGTTCTCCATTGTATTGGGGATATCGTTTAGCTGAATGGGGACGCTGGAAAGTACTTCGATTAAAAGCGAAATTAAAATGAGAGACTTAAGACAGACAAAAGAATACGGCGAATTCTTAAAGGACATCGGGTGGAACATAGAAACACTTCACGGTAGACAATATTTTATAAAAAAAATCCCTTTTATCGGATCGGCAATAAAATTGCAACGAATAAACTCATTTCTAATTAAGGACATTGATACGCTTTGCAGAAAGCACAGAGTGTTTCAAATCATTGTAGAACCAAAGACAATCACAAAAAAAGACAGGACTCTTGTTGGAAATAACGGTTTCAAACTTTCTAGTATGCCGTATCTTCCAACAAAAACAATTCAAATAGACATTTCAAAACCTCTTCCCACTATTCTTAAAAACATGAAAAAAGATGCTAGATATTCACTCAGAAAATCAGAGACCCTAGTTGTGTCAGAAAGCCAAGATGTTGAGAGTTTTAGATTAGCTTGGAAGACGGCTGTGGGGAACAAAAGACACGTATTGCCTCTTTCAGAACTACAGGCATTTAAAAATGCATTTGGAAAACACATGGTAATCATGATGAATAAATTCAAGACTTCAGGTGCCATGTTTCTCATTGGAGAAAATATCTGCTATTACTGGGTTGGATTCACCGATTCGTTTGCAAGAGCAAGTTTAATTCAATACCAAGTCTTGTGGCATGGAATTCAGTGGGCAAAAAAGAATAAAGCCACAGTTTTTGATTTTGAAGGTATTTACGATGAACGATTCCCAAAAAACGAATGGAAAGGCTTTACACATTTCAAAAGAAGTTTCGGGGGAATAGAAGTAGAATACCCAGGCTGCTTCGTAAAATGGAGATTACCTCTTTAAGACAAAAAAAAGAGCCGCTCATCAGGCGGCTCAAAACGTACTGTTGGAAGGAACCCCTTAGTTGAAAACTTGTTAAACGATTTTTCGCGTTGTAATCAAATGTTTCAGGGCTAGGTAGTAAATACCTTCCTCAGATACATCTACTATTAAGTAGATAATTTTTTTTTGCTTTTAGTAAAAAAGCATTTGGGTACTTAATGTGGGACCCGATGAGGTCCTTTATCCCGATTTGGCATACCATGCCTTTTTGGAACTTACCGGCCCATTAAACTTTTCCGGTTAAGTGGGGATAGTATACAACACTACCCATAATATGTCAATGCGAAGACACAAAAAAGGGACGGCTGATCTCTTCTTCACTATTTGCCAAAGGCGTTCGTGAAAGAAAGAAATTAGTTAACCGTCCCAAACGCTCTCAATAAGTGTGTCGTAAGTCTATCTGGCTCGGCCAGTATGTGCTTTTCCGCAAATAGCATTTTCATGCCTGAGAGCTCATCTAACCATGGGGCTAGATATTCAAATCGCCACCTAAGGCGTTGAGATTTTATATCTCGAAAATCAATATATAGTTATGTTCAATACGTTAACATGCGATATCTCCCTTGAGACTATATCGAAGTTAGCAGGGCCGCAATCCACTTAGCGGCCCCATTTTATTCATACATTGTCGAGTCAATCTCGCAGCAGTGGGTAGTTACCCTCTACAAAGACAGACTCAACAGCCGAAGCCGGGGAAATGGCCTTACAGGCAGCCCGGGCGCACGGCGACAAACTGATCAGCAAACAGGCTTTTGGAAATAATAAGAGTGAAAAATGGGTTGTGCCCAAAAATCGGTTTAAAGCGCGGCATACACAAACTCCTTAAATCTAAAAGGCGATTGACAATCGGTTAAGTCGCAGACCCAAAGTGGGCAAACTGTGACTATGGGAGTATAATACCAGAGCACTTATAGTTTGTCAATTTTTAGACATAAAAGTGGGCGAGGTGTTTCCTCGCCCATATTTGGGGAAGCATTTCTGCTTCGCTTTTCACTCTAGGGTGAAAGAATTCGGTTACCCGAAAGTATTTCTGTTATTTGATTTTTATTATTGAAAAAAATCAGTGAATCAAATAACCGCTAAGGGAACCTTCATACGGCGTATGTCCGCCTTACATCCCTTCGCACCCGTTGTCCAACGTAGATGGTAGAGCATAAGCATCTCCCTACTAGCTTGGCACTGGTGTATTTATAGTCCCTCCTTAATACAGTGTCAATCCATAAAATCACCTAAAGTGATTCACGTTATCTCACCCTTGTAGCCGATAAAAAACCGGGTGTGTTAAACCCGGTCCTGCTTCAAAAAAAAGCAGTAAGAGAAATGATCACCCCCTTTCTAAAAAAATGAGCTTTTAGAAAGGGTAAGTCCTCCTGTAACAGTGCGCTTTGTTATCCTCATGGCTACATTCTCCTTTTTGTGATCGCTTCAATCTCCAGCTCTATTCTGAAGCAGAATTAAATTATTTCAATCATCAGATTTCAAGGAAACTGCGCAAAAGCTCTTGTACTCACAGTCCCTACACAAAAAGTTACCACTACAACTAAAATCGCTTTCTTCTATTTTTTGTGCCCATTCTAATATTTCTTCTTCTGCTTCATGGAGTTGTTTTGCAGTTCTACGGGTTGTAACAATTTCCTTAGTATCAAAATACATGAGTGAGAGTGTTACATCCTCAGGTTTCCTTTTAAAAGGTGCCTCGGGAATTGTTATTGCAGCAAGCGCGTAAATAGAAAGCTGTAGATTTTTGTCTGCATCTTTCTGACTCATTACATTCTTTCCTGTTTTGTAATCGATAATATGAATCCCATTTTTCGAATCGTCTATACGATCAATTGTTCCTTTTACATATAGGTTATGAAGTTTAAATGAAAACGGCTGTTCCATCGCAATTGGGGTATTTTCCTTTTTAAACCAATTGTTATAAAAATAACTTAAATAGTTACTTGCCGCACTGTATGTTTTCTCAATATGCGCTGCAGAAGTATATCCTTCACGTTTCCAGTTTTTGGCTAGTAATTCTATAATCATTTCGGGAGTTGGGGTTACACCATTTTGTACTTCAGTATAAAAATCTTTGAGGGTAGCATGAAAACTTACACCAAAACTTTGAGCAGAGGAAGGAGGAGTAGGGAACTTTAGAATATATGACAATTTATAGTGAAGCGGGCACACTTTAAAAGTTTCGATTTGAGAATAACTGATACTTTTTAACTTGACTTTTTTTTGCGCTTTAACTTCTATTATGTCAGGCTTTGGGAGTTGTTTAGATTCATGTTTAACTGCTGTTGGTAATGGAAGTGTTTCTGAAACGAATTGTGATACTTTTTTTTCGCGTTTACCGTCTCCATAAAATTTTGCACCAGTTAAATAGACTTCCTCCTTAGCACGCGTTAACCCGACATAAAACAGTCTACGTTCCTCCTGCAAATGAAAGTCTCCACTAGGCAGAACTTCACGAATCAGCTCATCTGGAATTGGAATTTGTTCTCTTCGCTCCGTACTAGGAAACCGTTGAGAAACTAAATTCACCAAAAACACGATTGGGAATTCCAAACCTTTTGAAGAATGAATTGTCAGAATATTGACTTTATTTTCTACGCTAAAGTCAATTTCTGCAGCAACAGGTGACTCATTTATCTCAGTTTGTAAATCAATCCAATCTACTACATTTTGGATTGTCGCGTTTAAAGTATTCGATTCAAATGCTTTTATCTTTGAGAGAAATTTCTCAATGTTTTGTAATTTCTTTAAATTCTCATTATTGTCTTCTTGTATTAATTTTTCGCGAAGACCACTTTTTGACAAGTACTCAAGAATAAGTGAGATTGTTGTTTCTTTTTGAATTCGAGAAATATGGTCTGTTATCGTTTCGATAAGTTCTTTTATCATTTTGTCCGTTTCGACAACTTCAGAAGATGACAGTATTTCAAATAGCGGCTTATGTTCGTGTCTTGCTGTTGAAGAGAATTTTGCTAATGCAATAGCATCAATATTATAAATTTCTGAAGAAAAAACTCGATATAACGCTTGATCATTTTGAATGTCAGTTATGACACGTAGATATGAAATTAAGTCCATGATTTCCGGCTCAGAAAAAAGTTTACCAGGACCTAAAAACTGATAAGGAATACCTGCATTTTCAAGTCCGTGAATAAATGCCTCAGCGTGATTGTTAGCTCTGACAAGTATTGCAAATTCACTAAATTCACGACCTGTTTCGTGTAACTCTATAATTTTTTGTATAACATAGTCGGCCTCATCTGTGTTCGAGTTAGGGTTACAAAACTCAATTTTCCCTAACCCTTTTGAGTTAGATACCAGGTGTTTATCTATATTTTCTAACACTTCTAATCTGTCAGGATTGTTGTGAGAAATAAGCATGTGTGCAGCGTCTAGTATTGTTTGTTTCGATCGATAATTCTCAGTAAGAGTTACAATTTTCGTACTTGGGAAATGTGCTCTAAATTGCAACATATTTGAAACAGCGGCACCTCGAAAACGATAAATGCTTTGATCATCATCGCCAACGACAGTAATATTTCCTCCACTCCCTGCTAATAATGTTACTAATTTGTTTTGCGCATAATTGGTGTCCTGAAATTCATCAACTAAAATGTATTTGAACTGTTTTTGGTAAGACTGCAAAACATTTGGTCTTTTATCAAACAACAAAATTGTTTTCGTAATTAAATCTCCAAAATCAAAAAGTGAATATTTAATTTTCAAAGCTTCATACTTTGTATAAGCGTTTGAAAGCTCTCCCCACATTTGTATTTGCAATTTTTCTTCAATATTATCTGTGTCCAGCTTGACGAGTTTCTGTGTCCAATGTACATACTCTTCTGGAGTAATGTTTTCGTCTTGAAGTCTTGAGAAGTGTGAAAGGAGTCCATATAAGAATTTAGTAGGGTTCCCAAGAGGAGCAAAATAGCTAAGACCTAGATCATACAAATTTCGTTTCAATAAATCCAGTGAGTCTGCCGTAGTCATAAGTTTAAACTTGGTGTCGAGTCCTATATGAAATCCATCTTGCTTCAAAACTCTGTCGCAGAAACCATGAAACGTCATTACCCACATTTGGGTATATCCATAGGGAAGTGCTTCATCAATTCGACCTTCCATTTCAGATGCAGCTTTCTCAGTAAAAGTGAGGGCCAAAATTTCAGACGGTTTAGCCATTTCTGTAGTAATCAAATGTTTTACCCGTTCTGTAATAACAGTTGTTTTTCCAGTTCCAGCGCCAGCAATAATGAGTAAGGGTCCATTTCCATGGGTTATAGCCGACTCTTGTGCTTTATTGAGATTTTTCTCCATTGCTGGGCTAGTATAACTCAGGGGAGTTTCTTTTCCGTTTCGTTTTCAAATGCCCTCGTTTTGTGTATTTTTTCTCCGAGCGTTGTAAACCCATTTGTAACAACTTGCAGCATATTAGTAGCATTCAATAAATGTTTTTGAAGAGTATTTAAGTTTTCTTCTACTTTTCCATAATCTGTTTTTATAGCCCTGAGGGCTACAAGAATTTCCTTTGCCTGTGCTTCTACTTTTTGCCCCTCAAAACTCATAAGTATTGCTTTTAAATATGCATAAAAAGTTGTAGGTGACACAGGTAGAATACGTTTTGAACTTGCATAACTAAAGAGCATCTCATTGTTCACTACTTCATAATATACGGCTTCACTCGGCACATACATGAGGGCGTAATCTATCGTTCCTTCATCCGGTACAATGTACTTTCTTGAAATTGCATCTATGTGGATTTTAATATCTCTTTCAAACAATTTTTCTACAATATCTTTTTCTGAATCAGTTTTAGCAGCTGCCATTTTTTGAAAGTTTTCCATTGGGAATTTTGAATCAATTGGGATAATTCCACCACTGGTTTGAATAGCCGCATCTACTTTTTCTCCTGACTTAAAAGCATACTGCAGATGAAAGCTTCCTTTGGGAAGAGACTGAGATAGAAGTTCTTTTAAAATATGCTCACCAACGTTACCTCTAAGTTTTGGACTCCTCAAAAAAACCTGAAGGTCACGCATGCTGCGCCCTATTTCACTCATTTCTCCAACATTTTTTTGTACATCAGATAATAACCTTGCAGATGAATCAAGTCTTGCATTTAAAGACTCACTACTTCTTGTTAAATTCTCAAGCAGAACTTGACGATCTGATGCAGAAGACCCTTGCAACATTTTGATAATTTCCATAAGCTCGGGTGGAGTACCAGACTTCTTCGAAACCAAGTATCCAAGTGCCACAAAGCCTGCAATAATAGTAATAAGTATCAATGCAATTTCCACACACTCATACTAGCATGAGAAAGAACACAAGAAAAAAAATTCGCCCGAGCATATCACTTCCTAAAATTTCAGGGACGTTAATACTTTCACTTACCTGCCTTATTTTATGTGTAGTACTTGTGTTTACAACCTCTCCTCAAAACATCATATTTCTTTCACTTTTTTTTATTTCTCTTTTTGTATTTTTTGTTAGTTTATTGAGAAATTTTTCGTTTAGTCACGGAATTTCATTTATTGCTGGAAGTACAGCAGTTTTGATTCTTGCATTAAAAGTTTTCCAAATGGCAACTAGCATAAATATTGTTTTAACCTTGGCGATAGGGATTTGTTTTGCAAGTTTTGCAAAGGGCAAGCAGTAATGGTTTAATGATTTAAACTGCCCATGAGAACTTCAGATTTACCACTCGATCCTGATCTTAGAGAAGAGATTTCTACATTACTGCCGCAACTTTTAACAGATATTCATTCAGAGCATGACATGGAAACCTTTCTTTCTGATTTTTTTACAATAAAAGAAATAGAAGTTTTCTCCAAACGTCTAGCAATTATCTATTGGCTCAAACGAAAAAGAAGTTATAAGGAAATCAAAGATCAAATAAAGGTAAGTAGTGCAACTATTGCATCAATGCAAGATCATATAGCAAAACCAGGAATTGAGATTGCATGGAAAGTACTTGAAGCAAATGAGTGGGCTGAGAAAATTAGTACCAGAATAAAGCGAATTGTAGGGAAATAAGGTAAAATAGACTTACTACTATGATGAACGCCTGGGTGAACAAACACGAAAAACTGGTGCTACGACTTCTTGAAATACTTCCTGGGTTTGTTTCTTGGAACATAATTCTATTTCCATATTGGGGAATATTCATTATTCCAACAGCGGTTGCCTATTTTGTGCTCATTTTTAACATTTACTGGTTTTATCAATCCTTTACGATTGCAATTAGCGCAACAATCTCACATCTTCGAATGCAAGCTTCGATGAAATATGACTGGGTAAGCGATCTTAAACTTTTCCCTGATTGGAAGAAAATAAATAACGTCGTAATTATTCCAACATACAAAGAACCTCTTAAAACGTTAGTAAGGACAATTAACTCTCTATCAAATCAAACGCTATCAGCCAAAAACATAACTGTTGTTCTTGCAATGGAAACAAAAGAACCAAAAGAAGAACGAGATGTAAAAATTGATGAACTCAAAAAACTGTATGGAAATATATTTCGTGAGTTTTTAGTCACTGTTCATACTTTGGTTCCTGGTGAAGTCGTGGGGAAGGCCTCTAATGAAAGATACGCTGCAATTGAAATTAAAAAGCAGTTGGTGGACAAAAAAAACGAGGATATTTCATATATCACTGTCACGAGTTGTGATGCTGACCACGTATTTCACAAAAACCATTTTGCTGCACTTTCTTATAAGTTTCTAGATAATCCAAAACGGTATTTACGTTTTTGGCAACCTGCAGTGTTCTTTTATAACAATATCTGGAATTTACCAGCGCTTACGAGAGTCCCAAACACTTTCATGTCAATTTGGAACTTATCACAACTTCCTCGCCGTGACCGATTAATTAACGGACAAAACTATTCGCTTTCACTAAAATTACTACATGAAGTAGATTATTGGGATGCAGACAAAATACCTGAAGACTGGGGTATTTTCTTTAAAGCTTTTTACAAAATGAAGGGTGGAATTGAAGTTGAACCAATATATTTACCACTTTATACGGACGCCGCAGAGAGTAAAACCTTTTGGGGAACATTAAAAAACCAATATGAACAACTGAAGCGTTGGGCATGGGGCGCAAGCGATGATCCTTGGATCATTAAAAATTATTTTATGACAGAAGGTGTTCCTTTTTGGGATAAGACAACCCGATTGATTTTTGTATTGATGTCTCACTTTTTGTGGCCAGTAAACTGGTTTATTATTACAATAGGGTTAACACTTCCGACCCTACTAAATCCTGCTTTTGGAAGGACATCTCTTGGATACTTAGTTCCACAAGTCTCTTCGTTCTTACTAACAATTGCTCTCGTATTTTTGGTAATCATGATTATTTTTGACAATATATATAAGCCACCACGACCAGCAGATTTTCCACTTTGGCGAGCTCTTTTAATTCCTTTTGAATTTATTTTAATGCCTATTACAGGCTTTTTCTTTGGAGCACTTCCTGGACTCGATGCACATACTCGCCTGATGCTCGGAAAATATATTGAATATAAGGTTACTGAAAAAGTATAGTGAAGTATGTTTAAAAAATTACGCTTGCCGGTTTGGCTGCTTATTACTCTTGGCGGCGTCTTTTTAGTTCATATCCCTTCATTTTTCGAGCCTTTTTATTATGGTGATGAAATGATTTATTTAACCCTGGGTGAAGGAATTCATCGTGGGCTTGTACTCTACAAGAATCTTCATGACAACAAGCCTCCATTGTTGTATTTCTTAGCTGCAATTGGTGGAAATGTCTTCTGGTTACGTGCCATTCTTTGTTTTTGGATGATCGCCACAATAATTCTCTTTTGGTATTTTATGAAACTTTTATTTAAAAACAATAAGACTGTGATTGCATCTACAATAGTATTTGCAGTTTCAATAAGTCTTCCTTTTTTTGAAGGATTCGTTGCCAACGCTGAGCTATTTATGATCATGCCAACAATTGCGGCATTCATAGTTGCATGGAAGGGGAAAGGTCTCAAATCTGCTTTTTTAGCAGGACTACTTTTATCAATCGCTGCACTATTCAAAATACCTTCGATTTTTGATATTGGAGCTATAATTGCTATTTGGATATTTGCACTGCAATTTAGAATTAAAAACATTCGACACTTTGCGATAAAAACTTGTTTACTGTTGTTGGGTATCGCAGTTCCAATTTCAATTACTTTCGTATGGTATTTTCTTCGTGGAGCATTTCATGAGTATTTGGTTGCAGCATTTTTGCAAAATTTTGGATATGTAAGTAGTTGGGGAACAGGGTCTGCAAATCAAATTCCGTTTCTTGTAAAAAACGGACCGCTACTTCTGAGAACTCTTTTTGTCATTGTGTCTTTTGTTTTTTTGTTTTTTCTTCGAAAGAAAAGAAGCAAAGCATTTTTGTTTGCCTGTGCATGGTTAATTACGAGTCTATTTGCAGCAACGCTTTCAGCACGACCATATCCACATTATTTTATTCAAGTACTTCCAAGTATCTCACTCTTAATTGGTCTCCTTATAACAGATGACTCGTTTGAACAAGCTTTAGTAATTCTACCTTTAACGGCCGCTTTCTTAGTTCCCGTTTATTTCCAATTTTGGCAATATTCTTCGAATATTTATATTGATCGGTTCCAAACACTGCTCACAAAAAGTAGCTCAGAATATTTCGACAAGTTTAGTCCAACTGTTGAAAGAAACTACGAATTGTCAAGACAAATCGTACAAACAACAACTGCTACTGATACTGTATTTGTGTGGGGAGACAGTGCTGCCATATACGCGCTCTCTAAACGGTTACCACCAATTAAATATGTAGCTGACTATCACATAACAGACTTTTCCTCAGTAGATGAAACACTTGCAGGCCTTAATCAAAATCCTCCAAAAATTATAGTATTTTTGGCTGAGTCGCCACCACCTCAAAGTATTTATCTGTTTGCAAAATTACATTATCGACAATTAGAAGCAGCACAAAATTCGTCAGTTTGGTACAATACAAGCCAATGAAGCAACTAAAAGAAGGAATATTTACCTGGAAGAAAACTATTGCAACAATAACGGCAGTTAACCTCACGACCATGGTTTTCACATATTTAGAGTTGCACAGAATTCCTTCAATAGTTCCGCTATATTATGGAAACCCGACGGGAGCTGAACAATTGGGACCAGTCTCTGGACTTTTCATTCCTCCAAGTTTTGTGCTTGTTTCACTCGTGACAGCAATACTCATAAATAAAGCATACAAAAACGATTTCCTTGAATCACTTCTCATTTTATCTTTATCTGTTTTGACGGTTTTTTCAACAGTAACAATTTTTAAAATATTATTTCTCGTTGGAAATTTATAATTTATGGATACAAGATTATTATTGTTTTTTCCCTTTTTTCTTTCATTCGCCCTTTCGTTTTTGTTAGCACCTATCTCAATATTTATAGCAAGACGTTTTAATCTTATTGATGACCCTCAGAAAAACAGACACGTAAAAGTAATTCATTCAGTTCCAACACCACGAGCAGGAGTTATTGGCATTTCTACTTCAATTGTTATTAGTGCGTTGTTATTTCTTCCCATTGATGAACATCTAAGGGCAATTCTCGCAGGAGTACTAGTTCTTACTGTTTTGGGAGTTTTAGATGACAAGTACAACTTAAATCCGTATATTCGACTAGTAATTATGGCATTTGCAGCACTTTTGCCAATTATTTCAGGAATCGGAATTGCTTACATCACAAACCCATTTGGTGGAATCATTGATTTATCGCATCCACAGATCTCATTTTTTCTTTTCGGTGCAATTCGCACAATTTGGGTGGCATCCGACCTGTTTGCCTTAATTTGGATTATTAGTTTAATGAACTTTCTAAATCTGGGTGCAAAAGGAGTTCCCGGTCAATTGTCAGGAATTGTAGGTATTGCTGCAATAATTATTGCTTTGTTGTCACTTCAATTCTCAGCAGATATCACAGAATGGCCTGTTATTATCCTCGCGAGTATTTTGTCAGGAGCATATATTGGGTTTCTCCCATGGCACATCTTTCCACAAAGAATAATGCCTGGATTTGGAGGATCTACCGTTGCAGGATACTTACTTGCAATTCTTGCAATATTAACAACAACTAAAGTCGGCACCCTTTTGGTTGTGATGGGAGTTCCTTTAATCGACACAACATATATTATTATTCGCCGTATATTCGAAAGGAAGTCACCTGTATGGGGAGACAAAACGCATCTACACCATAAACTTATGACGCTCGGTCTAACACAAGAGCAGACTTCATTTTTCTACTGGACTGTAACCGCAATTCTTGGAGCAATTGCATTAAACTTACACGCAGCGAGTAAGCTGTATACTATAATTGGAGTAACAATTTGTTTAGGAGGCTTTTTCTTATGGTACAAGACCCAATCCAAGTAGGAATAGATTTATTTAAACTCGCACGTCCCATTCATTGGGTGAAAAATCTGGCCGTTTTTGCTGCACTTATTTTTTCAGGATTATTTTTTGATCAAAAGGTGTTTATTGCAGTTTTCCAAGCATTTCTTGCATTGAATCTAGCAACTTCAGCAACGTACGTATTCAACGATATCTTAGACAAAGACCGTGACAAACAGCATCCTACTAAGAAAAACAGACCGATTGCAGCTGGACGGATAGACAAAAACTTAGCGCTTTTATATAGCTGCACGTTGGCAATCGGTGCATTAGTTCTTGCTCTTTCAATAGCGGATTTCTTCACTCTCATTATTTTGCTTTATCTTGTGATGCAGGTCTCATATTCTTTATATCTAAAACATATTGCGGTAGTTGATATTATTATTATTGCAAGTGGATTTGTACTCCGTGTTTATGCCGGTGCATACATTATAAATGCACATCTCTCTGTCTGGTTTTTACTTTGCGTAATCGCTACATCACTGTTCCTAGCATCTGGAAAAAGAAGAGCAGAGTTTGGTGCAACTGGGGGAAGCGGACAAACGAGAAAAAGTTTATCCAAATACACAAAAGACACTTTAAACTCATACGTGACCATGTTTGCCAATTCTGCTTGGATGAGTTGGGCATTATTTGCCTTTTTCGAGAGCCCCCATGCCGCTCAACCTTTGTGGCTATTTCTTTCAGAAATATCAAAGGCTACAACTGTCAATAAATTACTTATGATCACCATTCCTGTGGTTATTTTTGGAATCATGAGATACGAAGCTTTGATTTTCCAAGAGAAGACTGAAGCTCCAGAAAAAGTATTACTTACAGATCCCGCACTAATGATTTCAATTCTTTTATGGACTGGAATCGTATTCTTTATATTCTATGCAGGTGTTACCGTATAGCTCCACTAACAGTCGCGTATCGCGATAAAAGCCACCCCGACTGAGAGGCATTTAAATTAATCTCTACCCAATCATGTAGGGGAGAATAATCTTCAAAAGGGTACTCTCGACCCACAACAGTGCGTGATATCTCTGCGGCAGACTCATTCGGGCTTTCGTGAATGCGTAGGTACCCGGTAGGCGTACCTGTGATTGTTACAGACCGAGATTCGTTGTTTTGAGTGACATTGACCGGGATAGTCAAAGATTGTTTTGCCAAATCAAGGTATGCAGTAAGATTATAGGAGTCAGCGTTTTTAAGGGTTAAATGCATGGATTGAAATCCTGTATGCATAACCTGCACAGAATAAGTTGAAACCGGCTTTTGGACTCGGAGTGGAGAAGTACCAACATATTCATTATTAATGAAAACATAGGCTGATTCAGGATTTGTAACGATTGTCATCGGAGACACATTTTTGGTATCTTTTTGGAATGACAAAATTTCTGTAGTGGAATTTACAATTACACTATTAAATTTGCGTCGCACAATAGTCTTTGTTTGGGGAGTGAGGGAGAGAGCGGTCTCATAGGGGAGGTAGTTGCTATTATTCTTTGGAACTATTTTAATTGTAGGGCTCATGTCGTCTGTCTCAAATGTCTGTGGCGTTACCCCCAGTAGTTTTCCGTCCACATACACATCTGAATCTGGGTCTGCTTCTACTCGAACTTCGGCTTTTGTTTGAATGTGTCCCATAATAAACACGAGTATTCCCGCAATTAATACTGCTACCAGTGCGAAAAAGAGAAGAGTGACTTTCTTATTGAATTTGGAATATTTCATGTAGAACTAGTTCAATTGTATCAAACGTTTCCTGGTTATTTATTTCTACTTTGCGTATTATCACTCAAGCACAGATACTGCTTAGTTTTCACGCTATAGTTTTTCACGTAACTATATCATACCCTATCCTCTATTCCCTTTCTTATACCTGGAAACTATTTTTATATAGATATCACTGCGCAAAGTTTTACTTTCCGTATATTCCACAGCATAATGAATTCATGTTACTTTCTGAATCTCTACTTCTAATCTTAGTAGGAACTGGTATTATCGTCTCCCCTATTTATTTGTATTTGCGCAGCAAAATGACCAGCTCAAATAAGCCGAGACAATATTCAAAAAAAACGATATTCAGAGTTGTGGGGATGCACTTTTTATTAGTCTTTACGGTTACCGTACTGAATGTAATTATTTTACAAGCTCTTCTGGAAGGTAGTCAGCTTCTGACGCAACGAGCAATATTTGTTATTTCAATTCAAGTTTTGTGCTTAGCTGCGGCACTTTATGGAAGTGGAATTTATATTACAGCGATACTGTTTGAAACCTTTGTAACAAGGAAATATTTAGTAATTCGTTTTCTACACGGTCCTTTAAGTCATATGATCATCTATATTTCATGTCTAGTAGCATTTGCGAATCTAAGCTTCATATCCAATGCCATTCATGTTTCAACATCTACTGAGTTATGGCAAATATTTTTAATTCTGGGTGTTTTAGCTGGAATTGTGGCAGTAATTGACAATATTGCCAACGGAATTCTACTTCTATCACTAGCGAGTAGTGCACTGATATTTGGAATTTTTTTGTTTTTTAATTCACAAATGAATTCTTTCGCTCATTTCTTTATTGGGCTTGAAGTAGGACTACTTTTAGGAGGTGCTCTTTTTATTGTGCAACGACTTCTAAACGGAAAAAAACTTTCCTGGTACGAACCCATAAATATCTTCTAATTTGGAGTGCTCTTGGTAAATGTGAACACTTTTCGCTACAATACACTGGAAAGAGTAACCGTATGGCCAGATGGCGAAGTGGTAACGCTTCGGTCTGCAAAACCGACATGCGCGGGTTCGATTCCCGCTCTGGCCTCACTATTCATGTGTCTTTGTATAGAGATATTCTTTAAACTCAGTTCCCACTTCGGGATGTTCTAACCCGAACTCAACAACTGCCTTTAAATAGCCAATCTTACTCCCCGTGTCAAAATACTTCGCGTCTTTAAATTGAACGGCATATACTTTTTTCTTGTTATCCTGAATAAGTCTTGATAAAGCGTCAATGTAATTTGGTTCACGGCCTTGTATATCTTTCACAACTTCCCTCAAATATGGATTGATTTCAGGTGTAAATAAAAATCCTGCAAGTGTCGCAAAGGTAGAAGGTGCGTTCCCCTCCCCTGGTTTCTCAACAATTTCTTTTACTTCAATTAACCCTTCTGCCACTTCTGGTCCTACCGCAAATCCATATTTTTTTCCAGCCTCAGGATTAGTCATTTTCATACTCCCTAATACAATGCCATCGTATTTTTCATAAACATCTATCAACTGTGTAGCCATCGGAGGATTACTAATTAATATATCGTCACCCCAGGAAACTAAATAAGCCTCATCATCACCAATGACAGAAAGAGCATTACTAATTGGGGTAGCATTTCCACGAGGTCCTTTCTGTCTAATAAATATAAAATTGGCGAGGTTTGTAATTGAACGAACTTCCTTGAGAATTTTTTCCTTACCAGTTTCTTCAAGAAGTGCCTCTAATTCAGGATGAGTATCAAAATGGTCCTCAATTGCTCGTTTATGCCAACCTGTCACTAATATGATATCTTTAATGCCACTTTTAACAAATTGTTCAACAATAAGTTGCACTGTTGGTTTGTCTACTATCGGAAGCATTTCCTTAGGCATCGCCTTTGTTTGTGGTAAAAAACGTGTACCAAAACCTGCAACTGGAATAATTGCTTTAGTAACTCTCTTCATGTTTGTCGTAACAACATGCTACAATACTTTCATGGACAAAACAAATAATCCTGAACCTAAAGAAGACACAGAAAATAAAATAAAGTTTGTCTGTCCTAATGATGGGGAAATTTCTCAAGACGACGTTGTATTTCTTTGTAACGTTTGCTCACACGATCAAATAAAAGAAGTTGATGGTTTGTTTATCTGTGAGCAATGCGAGACTGATGCCAACCCACTTGAATGTAGGATTTGCGGAAGCAAAAATGTAAAAATGCATGCTCCTCATTTAGATTTGCCTCAAGACAAGTAATACTGTTTCGATTTTAGAAAACCTTCGCCACAAAATAAGCATTAAACGCTAAACTTCATTTGTAAAGTAACTGTAAGTAATGTGCTAAAAAGTAAAACATTTTTAATTAGCGAATATCTTGACTGATATGTCTATTGAGACTTAGACTATTCGTAAAAAATTACTAATAACATATTCATGAGATAGATGTGTATTTTTGTATACAAATCATGTGCATATATTTTTTTATTCGATTTTTGTACTTTTGTATTTGATTAAATAGTGTTGTTTGACCTCCTTCTTTATAAATTAATCCACTGGTGTTTGAGGAAGAACAAAGAACTAACAAGTATTTAAATAATTAATAGTGATTTAACGCATTAGCACAAAACAAAGCTGAACAGACGTTTGATTAATACCACTTCAATATAAACTAAAATAGATATTTCTTTAACATTAAGTGTTAAACAAGTAAGTGCTCGTTTCACACACTCTTGCCCTATTATCTGGATTAAACAAAAAGCTATATCTAAATATGTTTTGTACTATCATCAAAGTATATTCATGTCCCAAAACATTTATTTGGAATATTTTTAACAGTCATTACGCTTTTTCATTACAAGTACTTTAAGAAAACCTAGTAACTTGACTTTTACACATAATTCACGTAGAATTCTCCCACTGCTCACTTATTAGTGAGCTTGTTTTTTTCCTTGGAACTCCCTTTCCACGCCCATGTTGCAGTACTCAATTTGAGTACAAAATATGAGTAAAATATCCCTTAATTTGCCCCTGAGGTACCGAATCGACCTTAAAATGGTTAAACGGCGCGAGGATACCCTTGTGGAACAAAAAAACTTCATTCCCCGCCTCAAAGACGTAAAAAGTTGGAGAAATGGCAACAAAATTTCTCGATTTTTTAGACATATGTTTGAGCATGAAAATATGCATAAAGTTTTGAGTCGGAACCTCGCAATAGCCGCCATTGCCGGCACAATGCTGCATGGAGTAATTCCTGCCGCTGCAAGTAACTTTCAAAGCGGGAACATCACTTTTAACATGTCAACCACACCTATTGTTTTAAATACTGAACATGGGATTCAAGAACCATTAACCTCAATGCATATAAACCAAGGCTATTTTAGTTATCATCCTGGTATTGATTTAAAAGGAACTATTGGAGACGATATTAGACCTATTATGGTAGGAACAGTTGTTGAGGCTAATTACTCACGAGTAGGCTATGGAAATGTAGTTATGGTAGACCACGGAGGAGGGATAGAAACCCTTTATGCCCACATGAGTAAAATCCTCGTACAAGTAGGAGATAATGTCAATTTAGACACAGTTCTCGGACATGTCGGATCCACGGGACACAGCACAGGCCCTCATTTGCATTTTGAGGTAAGAGAAAATGGAAGTACCGTAAATCCACTTCGAGTACTTCCTGCATTTAAATAAGTTATTCTTTTCCAGCAGTTACCACGATATCAAAGGTACTAGATGCAGGGAGTACATTACCATCTTCAACGACATAGTCTTTCAATGACTTTTTAAGAAGATCTAGAGCCTGAGCCGGAACTGAATCCTTCACTTGAATGACAGTATTCTTAAAGTTGTAATTTGAAGCGTTGCCAGTACCGCTCACCTTAAAACCACTATCTTCAATAGCTGCTTTTACTTTTCCAGCAGCACCAATGACTCCACTACCGTTTAAGACACTAACTTTATAAACACCTGGATTAGGTGTTGGGGTTGGAGAAGGTTTTGGAGTTGATGTTTGTTGTGTTATAACTCCGGGTGTTGGCGTTGGTATGTCTTCTTCATTTTTGCTGTTTGAGACACCACTTACATACACATAAACGCCTCCTGCAATGAATCCAACAATAAGTGCTGTAATAATTGTCACGACAAAAACCAACTTCATGTTTGTTCCTCTACGACGAACTGGCGCATCTGAAGAAAGCAATGCACGCGCAGCGGCTTCAACGTGTTCTGTGTTACTAGGCGCTTGATTTTTAGGTAGAGTAACCGGGGATACTGACTCTAAGATTGGAGGTTCATCATATGAAGCCACTTGGTGCTGAGTCTCAACAGGTGCTTCCTCTTCAACTATCACATGTTTGTGTTGTGTCTCAGAATCATTCTTTTGTTCCACTATTATTTTTTCAGGATTAGGTTCTATAATTTCTTCAATAATGGGTCGTATACGTTTTCGAGTGGCGGGCATAATTCATTGTAGCTAATTCAGAAGTAATAAAACAAGCGGATTAATAATCCATTCCACCCATACCGCCTGGCATTTGAGGCATAGCCGGCGCTTTTGGATCAGGGAGTTCAGTGATCAAAGCTTCAGTTGTAAGAACCATCATTGCAATACTTGCTGCATTTTGAAGACCACTTCGTGTTACTTTCAATGGATCTAATAGTCCGAACTTAATCATTGAGCCATATTCACCCGTCAAAACATTATATCCATAGTCTGAATCTTTGTTTTCTTCTACTTTTCTCAAAACATATCCGTCATCTTCACCTGCATTTCGAACAAGCCATCTGAGAGGCTGCTCCAGTGCATCAAAAACAATATCTATTCCCAACTGTTCGTCTTTCACCTTGCTCGTAACTGCTGATAATGCTTTTCGTGCTCGAAGAAGTGCAACACCCCCACCAGGAAGGACTCCTGCTTCGACTGCTGCTTTGGTAGCTCCAACTGCATCTTTAACTCGTTCCTTTTTGTCACTCATCTCAACTTCTGTAGCTGCACCAACACTTATAACAGCAACTCCGCCTGAAAGTTTTGCTAGACGTTCTTCAAGTTTTTCTCGATCAAAATCAGAATCTGTATCTTTAATTTGGGATTTAATCATCGCAACTCTCGCATCTATTTCCTTCTTGGCTCCCTTTCCGCCAATTATTCTCGCCGCATCTTTACTTGCCCAAACTTTGTCCGCCTTACCAAGGTCTTCCATCTCAATGTTTTCAAATGTACGCCCAGTATCTTCCGAAATAACAGTTCCACCAGTGAGAGTAGCAATATCTGCCAAAAGTTCCTTTCGTCTGTCTCCAAAGCCAGGAGCTTTGATAGCCAAAACATTGAAAGTTCCTTTTAATTTATTTACAGCCAAGGTTGCAAGCGCCTCTCCTTCTACTTCATCGGCAATAATAACCAAGTTTTTACTTACCTTAATGAATTTTTCAAGAAATGGAAGTAAGTCTGAAATTGCACTAATTTTTTTGTCCGTGAGAAGAATAAATGGAGAATCGTTCTCAGCTTCCATTTTATCAGGGTTGGTTA
Source organism: Patescibacteria group bacterium (assembly GCA_038206135.1). GTDB lineage: Bacteria > Patescibacteriota > Microgenomatia > UBA8517 > UBA8517 > UBA5941. The sequence goes on from JBBRBD010000009.1 coordinate 48,151, forward strand.
CAAAGTATGGTGAAGAGTAGCCTCTGTCAAATTCCATTCCTTCTTTATATTCAATCTCTATTTCAAAACCTTTTCCTTCTTCAACAGTCACCACGCCGTCACGGCCAACTTTCTCAAGGGCCTCACCAATTTTTTTACCAATTGTGACGTCACCTGCAGAATTAATTGCAACTTGAGTTATTTCTTCATCAGTCTTAATAGGTTTTGCGTTTTTTTCAAGCTCAGCAATAACAGCTGTAACCGCACGTTCAATACCTTTTTTAACTATCATAGGATTTGCTCCAGCAGTTATATTACGCATACCATTTTGGCTCATAACAGAAGCAAGAAGCGTGGAGGTTGTTGTGCCATCTCCTGCAGCATCATTTGTCTTAGAACTTACTTCTTTGACCATTTGTGCGCCCATATTTTCAAATGGATCTGGAAGCTCAATTTCTTTTGCGACTGTTACTCCATCATGTACGACCATTGGAGCGCCCCATTTTTTGTCGATACCAACATTCCGACCTTTTGGTCCAAGTGTCGTGACGACTGCCCGACTTACAGCTTCAATGCCAGCTAATAAACTTTTTCGTGCTTCGTCACCGTATTTAATTTGTTTTGCCATAATTAGTTAATTGTTGCGAGAATATCTTCAAACTTAATGAACATATAGTCTACACCTTCGTACTTGACTTCGTTTCCACCCCATTTTTTATAAATTACTGTTTCGCCTATTTTTACAGGAGAGCTTTTCTTTGAGCCATAATCTGTAATGTCATCTGCACCGACTGCAATTACTGTCCCTTTCTGTGGTTTGTCTCCTGCATTATCTGGCAAATAAATACCAGAGAGAGTTTTGGTTTCTTTTTGCGCAGGTTCAATTAACAAGTATCCTGCTGCTGGAGTGAGTGAAATCTTCTTTGTCATATTCTGTAAGACAAATTGAATCTTAGTACAAAAAAAATTATTTGGCAATACCCGCTTCTCACTGCTAATTCAAATGTCTATTTTTTGACACAAAAAAAGGAGCACTAAGTGCTCCAAGTCCTGCCATCTATGTTCCACAGCTTTGGTACC
>JBBRBD010000010.1:0-47216 GCA_038206135.1 Patescibacteria group bacterium
CAGATCCCATTTATTTAGGCAGTAAGCTTTTAGAATCTGATCACTTGTGGTGTCCTCGTATGTTTTTACACGCTCGAAGTCTAACGTTTTTTGATCCAGAAACAGGAGAAAATACTAAAGTCGAAGCACCGCTCCCAAAAGATCTTGTACAGGCACTTCAAAATGTGAAATAGTAAGAGAATGCGTAAACTGCTGATATTCACGCTTTCAATTGGTTTGATTTTTGGAGTAATTTTCTATCTTTTCTTTCGGCAAGGCGCATATTGGAGTGGAACTGGTCGATTTAGAATAATCTTAGGAGATGAGAATGGTTCCGTGACATATCTTCTTATGGACCAAAAGCGAAACGAAATGGATGTATATCCACTTGATCCAAATTTACAAATTGAAGCCGCACATGGTCTTGGTAGCTGGAAAGTAAAAAGTCTGTGGAAATTAGGCATTCAAGAAAATAGGGGAGGGGGAGCAATGCTTTCTGAAAGTCTCATACGAGGATATGGACTTCCTGTTGAAGCTTATTTAAATTATTCAGGTCCCGTCGAAGCATTCAATTTAGCTCGGCACCTGTTGTTTACGAGAGACTCAGATTTGTTATTTCGCGATCGGTTGACGCTCACGTGGTACGCACTCCATGCGCATTTAACTGATGAAGATGCACTTTCAACAGCATCAATTCTTTTGTCTGCTGAAGAACTTAACAAAGTAACTGATGGTATTGTAACAATTGCAAAAACAGACAGTGTGAAAGATAGTCAGGTAAAGGCGGTCAGTGTATTGGTTGCAAACCTTGGCGGAAAAGTCCTTGATTTTTCAACACTTGAAGATAATCCGAGCCAATATTGCAGTGTGAGCGGAAATAGCGTTTTTGCACAAAAACTTTCACAAATCCTGAGTTGTAGCTTCTCAAAAGTGGAGACTGACACAACACATATAAATTTAGGGGAGGCTTTCACCAAAACTTTCTAGCGTTCGTGGATCACAATTGAAACTGAAGACGGTTCAGCGTATTTTATGGCAGCCCAAAAGGTCAATCGTTTGTTTGCAGTCATTTTTGCAGCAACATCATCAGGGAGTCTTCCAACGTGCTCACCATTTGTCGTTTCAACAGATACTCGGTGAGCATTTACTTCAAGATTCACCGGTTCTCCTGAGCAAAGCGTCGTGAGAATCTTTGGCTCTCCTAAATTTACTAAATGTACGAGTCTTGTTTTGCCTGGTATTTCTAGAAATGCTTTGAGGTTTGTTCTTCTTGTTGAACTCCCACTAGTATCGTTTTTCCCGACATTACAGCGTTCAATACATTTTTGTGCAAGAATGTTGTCGGGGTCAATTGCGAGCGCTTTATGAGCTAGATCTGTTGAGCTTTTTGTCTCACCTCGTTCAAAATATGCATGCGCGAGTCTCAGGAGTGCGCCAATATCTTGTTCATCCTGTGCAACAATTTTCTGATTTAACTCCACAGCACGCTCCCAGTTTTGAGAAAGTGCAGCTTGAATAGCTTCGTGGGCAAGGTCCATATTTGAACAAATTTTCTAGAGATCATTACAGCAATGTAAATGAACTTTGTCAAGAAAGGATACTGAGATGTATAATAAGCCTCATATGAGCGGACATTCTCATTGGGCTACTACACAGCGCGCAAAAGGAATTAAAGATAAAGCACGAGGAAAGCTTTTTAGTAAACTTTCGCGTGCAATCACTATTTCCGTCAAAGAAGGCGGAGGCCCACTTATTGATTCTAATTATAAACTTCGAATCGCAGTTGAAGTCGCACGCGCGGCTAATATGCCAAAAGAAAACATAGATCGCGCAATTCACAAAGCTGAAGGTGACTCAGCAAGTCTTTCTGAAGTTCTTTACGAAGCATTTGGTCCTGGTGGAGTTGGAATCCTCATTGAAGCTACAACTGATAACAAAAATCGAACTGCTCAGGTTATGAAGAATACTATTGAAAAAACAGGCGGTACTTTTGCGGGTCCTAACGCGGTTTCATTTAATTTTGAAACCAAGGGATATCTCTTCATTGAAAAGTCAGCGACTCCAGACGAGCAGCTGTTAACACTCATAGATAGCGGAGTTGAAGAGTTTGAAGAACATCCAGACGGTATAGATGTATATGTAGAGCCTGCTACTTTGTTTTCAACTAAAGAAGCATTGACTGAGAAGACTATGAAAGTTCTTGAAGCAAAACTTATTAAAAAACCAATTACTTTTGTAGAGTTGTCAGAAACAGAGACTGAAAAACTATCAAATCTAGTTGATGCAATCGAAGAACTTGATGACGTTGATAATGTGTACGTAAATGTGTAACCTTTTTTATTCATGAGCAAACGCCAAAAGTTCGTTTTGACCTCGGGCATTTTAGCTATCGCTTTTTTTGTAACTGCTTCACAGGTTGTTGCAAATCGATTGCTCGGAATTAGTATTATCTCTATTGCTTCAATTGTTTTACTCGCATGGTCGCTTTACGATGATATACATCGAGATGCGACACTTCTAGTGTTTATTCTTCCCGCACTCTTCACATTTGGAGTGGGACTATTTTGGTTTTTATTACCGTCTGTCGCTGTTGCGAGAATCCCGGTTGTTGTCATGTATGGACTAGGTATGTACGCTTTGGCCCTTACTGCGAATATCATTACCGTTTCAAAAGTACGAACTATCGCGCTTTTGAGAGCTGCGAAGAGTGTTAGTTTTGTAATCACACTCGTGACATCGTTTTTGTTGTTTGATGGAATTTTTTCGCTGAAGGCAAACATCATTGTTAATATGCTTTTAAGTTTTGTAACGGTATTTATGCTGTTTTTGCCGGCTATCTGGGTGACTAACTTGAACAAAAGACTTACCAAAGACATAATTGTACACTCTTTGACCTATAGTTATATTATAGGACTTATAGCTGGTATGCTATATTTTGTACCGGTAAGTGTAGTGGTAGCCTCAATTTTACTAACAGTTTCACTCTATGTGATTCTAGGATTAGGCCAGGCATATCACGAGGGGAGACTGTTTAAAGAAACTGCCCGAGAATATCTAATTGTCGGGCTATTGGTGTTTGTAACAATGCTTTTGTCTACTTCATGGCGAGGCTAGTTGAGCCTATTAATTTTCGATTTTTGATATCAAAGTAGAGGAGTGGGGAAGAGTGTACCCCATAATTAACGTATGCTTTTCACGAATATTATAAGTTGTTTTCACGATGTGGATAACTTTAATTGATAAAACAAAGTGAAGGACAACAATGGATGAACTTGAAACTTCGTGGCTGATTCATTGAATGTTTAAGCCTGGTGTCTGAAAGACATAAAGTACCCTGTTTTGAGTGCTAGTTGCTTAAATTGTACTGAGTCGCACAATAATACTTTTGCGACGCACCAGGATAGTCGGGGTAGAGCGCTAAGTGTTTCTAGTACAACATGAATAGTGCTTATATATAGCATTTACTGAGAATCTACTTATCAATACGTACTGATAAACCCCCGTTTTGATATCTGCTGTGAATGTCTTTAGACCGAACTCTTACCGAATCTTTTTCGTGATTTTGGCACATTTAAGACACCACATTTTTGTCACTGTCTAAGTACTCAACTAATCAATCAGACAGGCCTTAGAATCGATTATATGAAGCCACTTTTGAGGCTAGTTTTACGCACAAACATATATATCTGCAATGACTGGTTTTTGGAATTTACTGGCACCAGTTTAGGTCTTTATTTATGAATTAGCGTCTTTGTGAAGTTATGAAAGTATTCACATATTTTTACAAAATTTAGAAATTTCAAATTTTTTTTATGCATATTTAGATTTATTTGATTTGTACCTGTATTACCCATTTTTCACTTGCGTCGCACAATCAATTGACATTTTTTTGGTAACCTCATATATTGAAGGTATGGCTCCCTCCCCTTCTCTCTTGATAGACAAGAAAATAGCCGAATTTTTGCAATATTTAGCCGTAAGTCGAGGCTCGTCCCCCCTTACAATTCGTAATTATGCACATTATTTGAAGCGTTTTTACGAGTTTGTAGCTGCAATGACTCCAGACCCTGATATTAGCCTCATTCAGCCTCAAATTGTACAAGAATATCGCCAATACTTAACTCAAATAACTGACGGCAAAGGTGGAACCTTGTCTCGAAAAACCCAGGGATATCATGCAATCGCACTGCGGTCGTTTTTAAAGTGGATGGATAGAGCTGACCTTGAAGTGATGAGTCCAGACAAAATTGAGCTCCCAAAGATTGAAGACCGACAAGTAAAGTTTTTATCAGAAGAACAGGTGGAACGACTACTTGCAGCGCCAACCTTGAGTGACATTGGAGGGAGACGTGACAAAGCAATTTTAGAGTTATTGTTTTCAACCGGTCTTCGCGTGTCCGAGCTTACGGGACTTAATAAGGACAGCGTGAACTTAGAACGACGTGAATTTGGTGTCGTTGGAAAAGGTGGAAAAGCTCGGGTAGTGTTTTTGTCTGAGCGAGCGGCAGAGTGGCTTCGCCAATACTTAAGTGCGAGGCGCGACCACTACACTCCAATGTTTATTCGACACAAAGGAAAGCATGACATAACTGCAGATGACAATGATATGCGCCTAACACCTCGCTCAGTGCAGCGAATGGTTAAAAAGTACGTCAAGAAAATTAAGCTTCCAGTTGAAGCTACCCCCCACGTATTGAGGCATTCGTTCGCCACGGACTTATTAACAGGGGGTGCTGATCTTCGTAGTGTTCAAGAAATGCTTGGTCACAAAAATGTGGCGACAACTCAAATTTATACCCATGTTACAAACAAACATTTAAAAGAGGTGCATGAAGCGTTTCATGGATTGCAGCGCACAGCTCAGGCCGACAGAAAGGCTTTGAAGTCTGAGGAATAGCAGTAGTCATGATTGTCTGCCAGCTTTTTGATAAGCGGTATTTCTATATCATTGTCTTTGAAGAACTGAGACACTTGAGCGAAATTAGCGTGTGGATCTTCACTATTTTGAAAACAGGTTATGCGGCTTTTATCAAACTCATGAAAGCTTTTATATACATTCCACTCCCCGACTTCTAAATCATTGAGAGGCACACCACACAAAATAATTTTATTAATGTTGTCACTTAGTTTTGGTGACTGCTTAACTACACTGCCTAATACAAACGTTCCAATCGACTTGGCTAGTATATTTATTTTGTTCGCCTTCAACTGTTCAAGTTGAGTAACAATTGTACGTATCTCATATTCAGTCGTAAAGTCGGCACTATTCCCTGTCCCCAGTGTTTCCATTCAAAAATTTTAGCCTCAAATTAAGGCTGCATTTCACACTGCATTTGGATAGCCCAGTCCTTGTTTTTAAGGGAAAACCCAGGAAGAACCAGTAAATTTTGTTTTTGCATTAAAATAGATTATAGTCATAGATACAATATGATTGAAGAATCTCCCCAGGAATTTACTGATCAGTCCGACGAAAAATTTGTCTTAGATAAAGATCAAATTGAAAGTATTTTGCTCGAGGCTCAGCAAATTTCTCCCGCCGAGAAAACAAAACTTGACGAACTAATAGTAACTGCAAATCATAAAATTGCTATTGAATTTTCAGCTATTACATCTCCGATTCCTGATTCAGAAATGACGAAAAAATTTGTTTTTATCGACAAGGATACTATGAATGAATTAGAAAATGCATGGGCCCCTCATTCCGATACGAATCGCAGCTATGCAAATAAAGAGGATGTATCCGGAAGGGCATTTCTGCATGATGGTCAATTTGTTATTGAACTTCCATTTAGCACTGAATTTTGGGGTAACCTTACAGATGAGAACAAAGACACCCTTATCGAAGATAATGGAACAGAACAAAATGCTAAGTATATGGTACAAAATGCCTTAAATTTGAACGTGATATTACATGAAGGAACTCACCTGTATCAATTACCGATTGAAACAAATACAGAACTCTACTTACTTCGTGAAACTCAAGCCAACTGGGCTGAAAAGCAATTTACTAATGAAGCTGAACGAGTTTCTCGATTAGATTCAGATAAAAAGGGGAGTTTTTATCAAAATCTTATAGATAAGTATGGTAAACCGAATGTGCATGAATATGCGCTTACCGGGAATATCCAAGATGATCCATGGATAACATTTGATATTGATAGTGAATTTACTGGTGAGGTTGTAAAAGATTTATTCCCGAATTTAAAGAATGCTTAATACCCGTTTAATCCGGTAGCTTTAGATCGTTCTCAATCTGGTCGAGCAAATTCGCTAAAGAGGATATGTGCCTTTTCTGGAATATTCATAACCTGTCATTATTCATACGCTCATCGAGCTGTCTCATCTTCTGTACATACGCTTCTTTCTCATCAACCCCTAATTTACTTTCAATTGATTGAAGTAATAATTCCCGAGAAGAGTTAGTGTATGCATTAAGAACTGTGTCCACTCCAACTTTCATTGCTATCTCTGCAGTAATTTTTGCAGCCTCTACATAATTTCCACTCAGTCCAACTGTCTCTGAGAAGTCATTTAACATTAAGCTTGCAGATTCAGCATTCCCAGCTCGTATCAATTTTTGAAAAAATACTACACTTCCTTCTTCCATAGCTCTCATTGGAGTTGAATTTTGCTCAGCAGACTCGAGTGCAGTTGGTCGACCGTCTGTATCAAAATACGAAGTCATGAATCCTTTGTCAAACTTTTGTGCGGAATTGACCGACAAGTCCTTTTTGTCTAGTGGTGACAAATGAAGTAGTTCGTGAGTTAGAGTTTCATTGTCAGAACCTGATGAAACGAAAAGTGAAATACCTGTTGAAGGATCCTGTTGGTTTGTCATATCAAACCGAGTATTGAAAGGCACAACTACTGTGCCCGGAGTATCTATATTGCCAAGTGTTGTAAAACCACCAGTATATTCTGATCTTTGTTTTGCTTTTTCTTTGCCATAAAACCCGGTGTTGATTTGAAGATATTCAGGTTTTGTAACAACAAGAACCCTATTGTCGAGTGATTTCCACGATTCTTTCTCTCTATGATTTCCAAACATTGTTTGTATCTGAGTGTTGATGCTAGCCGCTTGTTTGTACATTTCGTTTTTAGCATCGATTGTTTTGTCTCTTTGTTTTGAGTACCATTCATATGCTCCATTTTTGTTATCAGTCATGTGCTTCAATGTTATTGTGTATGCTTCCGCGGTATTACCCTGTGCCTTCGCATTGTACTCATCAAATTGTCGATTAGATTCCTTGTACCGAGCTTCGCTGGAAGCAGCAGCCGATTCCCATCGAGAGGTTTCTTTTTGAACGAGTGTTTGTATCGTTTTTCCTATTTTGTCCTCACTTATCTGACCAGTTGCTTCTGCAAGTAAAATCATTGGAAATACTTCATCAATCGTATTTCTGCCGTTTTTCAATTCTTCATCGATTTTCAAATCCCAGTCAATTAGTTCAGTACACCCTTTCATTGAGAAATCTATATAGGTGTCTCCAGTATCATGTAGAGTATCCAAATATTCCTTATGAGGAACACTTGGCTGTGCTATTTCGGGAGCATATATATCAACCTGCCTCTTTTTTTCTGGCACCAATCGACGAAATGCATCTTTAAAACTAAACTTCTTAGGTTTTTCTTCCTGGTGGTTGTCGAGATTGTCCATAAATCAATAATAGCCTACAAATGATTAGAAAGTCATGAAGATTTGGAAAGAAAAAGATGCGCAAGGGTTTTGGATACCTTGTCGCATCAGTAAATTATTAGGCTTTTAGCTCCTCCCAAATAATTGGAGCAGACACTTCAAATATGGTTTGCTCGTCTGGTCGGGTTATCATTCCGAGAATCGTGCCAACTGAGCAAGCGATGATTAACACTCCATCCAATAGTGGAAGGAATCCCATGTCGTGGGATGAGATTATGATAGACAAAATGTATGGGAGAGTTATTAGTATTGCGGCAAAGATAATAAAGATACCGAACTTAAAAGTAAAAGCAACCAGGTAACATGCTGTCCCTGCAAAAATAACACCCAGGCCAAAAATGATCACAAACATCAACATACAAAGCACCTTTCTGACTAAATTAACAGAAAAATTATATAATATTATGGGGTTTGTGTCAATCTAAAGAACAATCTTTGAGGCTAAAATATTCCACGTCGAAGTATTTATCTGTTCTTCCTCGCCACCTTTTTCCCAGTGCAATCCGATCATGTTACAATTCTGAAGTATGTCTAGTCCAGATGAAGATACTTTTCATTTTACATTCGACGACGATTCTAAGGACCGTGTAGATGCAGTACGTGAATATCGAGGTGGTATTGATGTCGATTGGGATCGGTATGGTAACGAAAAAAATTCGTACCCTGAAGTAACATTCATAGATGCAGGCAATGTCTCTCCCGAATCTATAAATATTGTTGAACATACTGCTCAAAAGGCAGGAATGATTCTAGGACTTTCTGAACCAAATACAACCGAGGGTACAGAACCTATTTGGGATTTTTCAGTTCATGTTGTAGCTCAGTCAGAATTCGGTGATGACGTTACGTTTGCAGCCTTCCATGAAGGAAAATTTAAGATTTCACATGATTATTTAGACCCTGATAGCCGGGTGCAAAGACGGAAGGGTGAAATTGATGAAGTTATTAAAAATATTGAGAAAAAAACTCCAGAAGATACTCGCATGTTATCAGATTTGTTTTTAGAGACCACTGTTGTTCACGAGTTATATCATATACGACAAATGCATATCCTCAACTGGCGGGGTGACCATCGGGTGTCATCGAATGAACATCGAGTTGAACTTCAAAAAGAGTACTTATATAGGCCTGATGAACGAGGAGCTCGATCCGTTTCTATTCGTTACATGCAAGAAGAGCTGAAAAGTATCGATCCAATAAATGATTCTCATAAGGCCGAAGTACTCAAAGCTTATATTGATTATTTAGTGGATACTGAAAAAAGTGTTTCAAACCAACTAAAAGATCATGTAGAGATACTAACTGAGTTGAAAACTTTACAGAATCGCTGAAGAATAATTGTTATTCTTCTTCTCCACCTTTTTCCAATGTGGTGAGAGCTGCTACACGATCATCGCTGTTAGCAAATCTCATGAGAATTACTCCCTGTGTACTTCTTCCCATCTGAGGAATGTTTTTCAAAGGCAACTTAATAACCTGTGCGAATTTACTCGTAATGACAAGTTGGTTCACTTCTTCTGTTACCATAATGGCACTTGAAAGCATTCCGGTCTTTGCACTGACAACAGATGCTTTTACCCCCTGCCCTCCTCGCTTTTGGAGTGGGAAGTCAGAAATTTTAGTTCTCTTGCCAATTCCTTTTTCAGAAAGAGTTAGGATATCTCGATAATTTGTTACAGCACCTTCTGCTGTAGCCAAAACCTTCTCAGGGAACACTTCCATACCTAGTACTTTGTCGTCACCTTTTAAGAGTATTCCGCGCACACCAGTTGTAGCTCTCCCCATAGGGCGCACATTGTCTTCTTTAAATCGAATACTCTTTCCAGCTTTAGTAAGTAAAAGTACATGGTCTGCTCCAGTTGTTGGAGCAACGCTCACCAAGGAATCTGTTTTATCAAGCTTAATTGCAATAAGTCCGTTCGATCGTAGGTTTTCAAATTCAGCTAGTTTTGTTTTCTTTATAGTTCCATTAGTCGTAGCCATAATCAGGTGCTTTGCAGAAGCATCCATTGGAACGAGAGACTTAATTTCTTCACCTTGATCAAGATTTATGATATTGACGAGTGCCTGCCCTTTTGCCGTGCGACTACTTTCTGGAATTTCATATACTTTTGCTCCAAATACCCGTCCTTTGTTCGTAAAGAACAAGAGCTGATCATGTGTTGAAGCCGTTTTAAGAAACGCTATTTCATCTTCTTCTTTTGTAGCCATTCCAATGACACCCTTGCCTCCTCTGCGCTGCGCTTTATAGGTGTTTTTAGGAAGACGTTTAATATATCCGGTTTTCGTAACTGTGATCAAAACATCTTCTTTTTGAACTAAGTCTTCTTCTGAAAACTCTCCAATTTTAGCTTTATAAATTTTTGTTCTTCTGTTGTCACCATACAGCTCTCGAATCTCAGTCAACTCATCAACGATTACATTGAGTGGTTTTTGTGGGTCTTTAAGAACCTTAATAAGTCGCTCAATAAGCTTCATAAGCTCGTTGTATTCATTCTCAATTTTCTCTCGCTCGAGGGCCGCAAGGCGACGAAGTTGCATATCCAAAATTGCAGTTGCTTGAATATCGCTGAATTTGAACTTTGCAATCAAGTTTGTCTTTGCTTCATCTTGAGTTTTGCTTGCACGAATTGTTTTAATGACTTCGTCCAAGTGATCAAGTGCAATCTTTAGTCCTTCTAAAATGTGTGCACGTTTTTTAGCTTGAGTAAGTTCAAAGATAGTTCTTCTAACAATTACTTTCTGTCTGTGTTTGACATATTCGACTAATACTTGCTTCAAGTTTACGGTGTGAGGTGTTCCATTTACGAGTGCGACAAAGTTAGCTGAAAATGTGTTTTGAAGCTTGGTGTGTTTATAGAGGTTGTTTAAAACACTCTTTGGTTTTGCGTCGCGCTTAAGTTCAATCACAATACTCATTCCAGCTTTGTCACTTTCGTCCCGGAGTGCCACAATTCCGACAAGTCTCTTGTCTCGGACAAGATCTGCAATGTTTGCAACCAAATGAGCTTTGTTAACCTGATATGGAAGTTCTGTTATTTCAATAATAGTGCGACCCTTTTTCCCGTCTTTAATTTCTGCAATTCCTCGAACAACTATTCGACCACGTCCGGTTGCATATACGTCTTCAAGTGACGCTGAATCATAAATAGCTCCTCCCGTTGGAAAGTCAGGACCTGGCACAAATTTTGTTAACTCGGCAATCGTAATCGGACTATCAAAAGAAACGCTTGTTGCATTCAATTCAATTTCGGTTAGTGACTTTTCTGCTCCAGATGCAATGAGGTCAATCTTTTTAATAAAGAATTCAGCTTCTTCTGCGTGCTTTGACTCATCAAGAATTGGCTTTCCGGATTTAATTGTGGCGATAGCTGCATCAATTACTTCCCGTAAATTGTGTGGTGGAATTTTGGTGGCCATTCCGACTGCAATTCCTTCTGAGCCCATCAGAAGCAAATTTGGCAAAAGAGCTGGCATGTAAGAAGGCTCTGTTCTACTGCCATCAAAGTTTTCAGTAAACTCGACCGTATCTTTATCAATGTCAGACAAAAGTGCTGCCGTAATTTTTGACATGCGTGCTTCTGTGTAACGCATAGCAGCTGGCGGATCCCCGTCAACTGAACCGAAGTTTCCTTGACCATCAACGAGTGGATATCGCATTGAGAAGTTTTGAGCTAATCGGACCATCGCTTCGTATACAGGAGCGTCTCCATGAGGGTGGTATTTACCAAGTACTTCTCCAACAACAGTTGCACTCTTTTTGTATGGGGCGCTATGAGTCATTTGCATGTCATGCATGGCATACAAAATTCTTCTGTGGACTGGCTTTAATCCATCTCGAATGTCTGGAAGCGCACGAGCAACGATTACGCTCATCGCGTAATCCAGATAGCTTTTAGAAAGCTCTGAAGTGATTTCTACTGAAAGGACTCGACCAATATTCATAAAAAGTAAAACTTAAAAAAATTGCCTGGCATAAAAAAAGGCTAAATGCCTAAAACATTGTAGCCTCTTTTTGGCCTGCGAGCAAGAAGTGTATTAATACATCTTCATCGTTCCGGGTTTAACAGTTGCACGTGGAGTGACTTTTGGAGTTGCCGAGGGCATGCCATCTTTAATCATCACGGGTGCCGGTGTATTTCCTGGGATTCTCATCATCGCGTTCGTGTCTTGTACTTTTTGATGACTGTTTGCAATTGAAATGATTGGAATCATAAGTGCAAACAAAGCCATGAGTGCTAACGGTAAAAGTACGTTTGGTTGTGTGTTCATTTTAGCCATGAGTAATCACCTCCGGATTTCTTATAAAAAAACTATTGAAGTTCATGCTTCTGGAATAACTACCATTGCAACGCCATAAGCGACTATTCCTGGAACGAATCCAGTAAATGCAACTAATGCAACAAATGCAATTCGTAGTATCGTTGAGTCAATTTTAAAATATGCTGCCAATCCTCCAAGAACTCCTCCGAGCATTTTATCTGTCGTGCTTCGGGTAAGTTTTTTGTTTAATGTTGCTGCTGCCATGTGTTTATATAACCAGTTTTGTGTATGGTATGTCAATAGAGCAAAATTGACACTTATCCCCTCAGCTCATGTGGATGATGAGAATACTTAATGACTAAGTTACTTTAATTTTTCTTTTACCATGTTTAACGATATTAGTTGATCACTTGCTCGTGTTTTTTAGATGTGCAATGTGAATTTCGTCCCGACTATTCTCGGCTTTTTTGCAGTTCGTTCAGCTGAGATGTCTTGTTGCAAAAAGACCTATAGCTTGACAAAGTGACCATTTTATTTTATAATGTATCTATTAGAAGCGTGTTAATTGAGGAGATGTAGTTATGAGTACGTTCTTTCACACCATGTTGGAGCCGCAGGAGCTCACCGAGATTTTACGCAGAGACCATCATTTGTTCGCGGCGTACGCGGCACGCAAACATGTGGTCATAGCCCCTGCCCAGCCACGTGGCAATGTGAAGCTGATCGCGCCTACCGAAACTTTCTGCGATATGTTGACTGAACTGAGCGGAATGACGCTCGTTACATACGAAGCTGAGTTTCCGGCGAAGGATCTGACCAAGCCACGTATGACCATTGAACTATCCACTCAAGAAGCAGATGCCTTCTGGACAATGATCTCGAAGGAATGGTACAGCTTCTCCAGCTACTTCGTAGACAACACTTGGGAGTGGATCAGTTATCCAAATTCCGATGGTATGTCGCTGGTTGTGACAGGATTTAGCAGCCTTAATTTGGAACGTTTAGGCGAGATGATTAGTCACCTCATCGGTGAAATGAAGTTTGATGTTCGACCGGTGATTGTTGCTTAATCCCACCTTATATATATTTATAGCCCCGTAGACACATAAGTCACGGGGTATTTTTTTTTGCTTAATTTATTTATTGGTTTCAATAAATAAAGGCCCTCTCTGAAAAGAAGGACTTACAGGTAAAACATTCACTGTTTTTTGTGCGCCAATCAGGAGGAAATTGAAGAAATAGCCTTATTTTATGGGAGCTATCGGTTCTCTCGTTTCTTTCATTTTGACAACAATTGGCCTTACAAATTGTATGCCAAGGGACGCAATTTTATAACCGATAGAGGCGATGAACCCCATTAATAACATATGTGCTCCGATATTACTGCTATCGTTTAAAAGTTCTGAAGAAATTATTTCTTGAGGTTTAACTTGTGCTTTTTGTTTTTCAAAGGCGGCTGCTTGTTCTGCAGACAACCCATCCCCGTTTCCCATCAAGTTGGCCATATTTATTGAAATTCCAGGAAAATGAAAAAGCTGAACTGGCTTTTCTTTGGCGGTGAACACTTGATATACACTAAACCCAGAAAACAGAATTATTACTATTCCAATTAGTACTAAGGTGTAGCCTGTTACCTTTTCAGTCATTCCTCATACTATATATCTATGGAAACAGATCGTCAAAATTTAACCTATATTGACAATTGAGCTTGCTTATATATACTTGGGTTATACAGTTGGCTTGGGATTGCAAGAAAGATGTGACAGCAGCAGCGTTTTTAAAGCATTGAAGTCCTTCCCCTCCAGTTTCCTTAGTCAGCTGTATGAGCAGTAATTATCCCCGGGTTTATCTCGGGGATTTTTTTTTGGTTATGAATATATTTCACTCCTCTATATATGTATAATTGCCATATGAATATTTTGTCGCTCGTTCTGTGTGTTGTCTGGGCAATGTCGAGTGGATACTTTTGGTATTCGCCACAGCTTTTTGGCAAACCTTGGATGAAGTTATCAGGACTTACTGAAAAGGACATGAAATTGTCTCAAAAACAAATGGGAAAGACCTATGGACTCATGGCGCTTTTTAATTTGATAGCAGCATTCGCGCTACAAAGCTTCTTTTTGTCGGCTAACCAAATTGGATATAATCTAATGCTTGTTTTGATGCTTCTTATTTTATTTACGTTCATCCCCACATTCACGTCTAATCTTTTTAATCAAAAACCATTGAAGTTGACCCTTATAAATGTTGGATATCAGTTCGTTTCGTTTTTAGGCTTCGCCGTTATTATTTCAATTCTGGGTTAAAGGATATAGAGGTCCTGTCTAATTTTACTTTCTCCCACTCGCTCCCCTTGTCCATTTTTAATAGCTTCATATGGAACACAATATCTGCATCCAGTAGCGCCTTCCGGACACTCAAAATGTGCGAGCTGTCTGGCAAGTTTAATTCTTCGCCCGATTGTTAAAACTTTGTCATATGCTTCTGTTAGCGAAGGAAGTGTCACGTCCCTTGGTTCGTCATCTTTAGATACATACCAGTAACTTGCTCCACTGACTTCTCTCTTTTGCGTATTTTTAACCAAGAGATGATAAATAGGAAGCTGCAGCGAGGTTGCTTTCTCTTCGTGTTTACCCGTTTTGAAGTCTAAAATATGAACACTGTCTGACTCAGGCTTATAAACAAGCCAATCAATTTTGCCACAAAGAATTAAGTTTTCTTCTTCATTTAGCCAATAATAAGGCAGGTCTTCTGAAATTTTTATAGCTTTCTCTAAAAGTGGACCTGGGTGCTCGATAATGCGCTCAAGCATTTTTTTACCGCGTTCCTTATATTCAAGCTCATCAGTAATTGATTTAAATCCACCTTTCTTTCCAGTAACTTGCTGCCAGACAAGTTCATACTGAGAAAGAATGGGAGTTTGCATTCGAGTGTCTGCAGGAAGGACTGAGAGCGACTCTAATACATCGTGTACTGCTCCACCGAGCGTTAGTGCGGGTTCTACTCTACTAATTTTGTGACCAGTCATGGGATCTTTATACATAGCTCGTAGATAGTACAAACGAGGACAATTGAGAAAGTCCCCAATAGAACTATGCGAAAGCCACACTCCTGAAAATTTGTCAGCTGCCATTATCCCCTATTGTATCAGAGGCTAGTCAACACTTTGCCGTTTTGTTATAGTGAAGCCGACATGAATATCAAGAAGTTTGTTCTTTCATACGGCTTATATATTGCTTGGTTTCAAGCATTGGTTGCCATGGGTGGCAGCTTGTTTTTCAGTGAAGTAGAAAAATTTACGCCGTGCGTTCTCTGCTGGTATCAGCGCGTATGCATGTATCCACTGATTATTATTTTAGGAGTTGGAATAACAAAGAAAGATAAAAACGTTATTAATTACGCGCTTCCCCTTGCTGCCATTGGTACCATAATTGCCATTTACCACAATCTTTTATATAACAAGATACTTCCAGAGTCCATTGCTCCATGCACAATTGGCGCGTCTTGTTTAACAAAGTACATTGACTGGTTTGGATTTGTAACAATCCCCCTTTTGTCACTGTGCGCATTTATAATAATTGATATACTCTTGGTGCTTTACAAAAAATATTCCCATGAATAAAGAATCAACAATTTTAATTGGCATAACGATTGCAACAATATTAGCACTCGTCGGTGGATCGTTCTTTTTTAGTAAAAAAGATTCGGCTCCTGTTGTCGCAGACTCAAAAGTATATGACGCAACTGTACTTATGGGTGAACACTCTTATTCATATGGTTCAGATAACCCAAAAGTAACAATCGTAGAATTCGGGGACTATCAGTGTCCAGCCTGTGGCGCAAGTTATCCAATAACAAAGGAGCTTGTGAATGAATATCATGATCAAATAAAGTTTGTATTTCGTGAGTTTCCTCTTGAGATGCATGCAAATGCCTACGACGCAGCTCGTGCTGCAGTAGCGGCAGGAGCACAAGGTAAATATTGGGAGATGCATGACAAGCTATACGAAACACAAGACGTTTGGGGTGAAAAAACTGGTGCTGCTCTCACCTTTGAAGGATATGCAAAAGACCTTGGCTTAAATGTCGATCAATTTAAAAAGGCGTTTAGTGACAAGACATTTGACCCAATCGTTCAGGCTGGTTTAACGGATGGAACTGCACTTGGAGTGAACGCGACACCAACTTTCTTTATAAATGGCAAGAAGATGTCTGGGGTATATACCCTTGCTCAGTGGAAAAATCTCTTGGCTGACTACCTAAAGTAGTCTTTTCTCGTACTTCTCCTGTATACTACAAGTTATATGTTACTCGATAAAGCAGAAATTACCGTATCTGGCGGCCATGGTGGCGCTGGAAAGGTTTCCTTTGGAAAAACAGAGACCAGTGGTCCTGATGGTGGAAATGGTGGAGATGGTGGAGACTTTTTTGTTAGAGGGAGCTCAAACTTAACACTTTTGAATCAGTTTGCGACTGAGCAGGATTTTGCAGCACACAATGGTGAAGCAGGTGGGCAAAACAGACGAACCGGAAAACAAGGTAAAGATCGTGAGATTTTACTCCCCGTAGGCACAACTTTGACTGAGGTAGAAACACAACGCTCTGAAGGATTTGTGACTGAAGGCCAAACCTATGAAATCAAAACGACAGAAGATCGATTTTTGATCGCAAAAGGAGGTATCGGCGGAAAAGGAAATTGGGAATTTCGCTCTCCTCGAAGAACAACTCCAACATTTGCTCAAACGGGACGCTCTGGCGAGAAACGTCAATTTTTAGTTGAACTTAAGCTAATTGCTGATTTTGGATTAATTGGCCTTCCAAATGCAGGTAAAAGTAGTCTATTGAATGAATTAACAAATGCGAAAGCAAAAATTGGAAACTTTGCGTTTACTACTCTTTCTCCAAATCTAGGAAACATTGGTGGGCACATTTTAGCTGACATTCCAGGATTAATTGAAGGAGCACACGAGGGAAAAGGTTTAGGCGTTGCATTTTTAAAGCACATTGAGAAAGTTTCAGTGCTATTGCACTGTGTAGCTGCAGACTCGACCGATATAACCCGTGACTACAATCTTATTCGGCATGAACTTGGTGAATACAATAAAACTCTCCTAAACAAAAAGGAACTTGTTCTTCTGACGAAAACTGATTTAGTGTCGAGTGAGGAGCTTAAAAAACAGGAGAAAATTATTTTGAAACTAAATAAAAACGTATATACCGTCTCTATCCATGATTTTGATCGTATTGAAGAGCTGAAAACAAAGCTTGTTTCCTTCCTTTAATTCGGCTTGTCAGTCTTTTTCTTTTCAGTAAGCAGTAAAAGCTTTCCCAATTCTTGAGTAAAAGCGACAGCATGGTCGCGGCTCATTCCTACTCTTGAAACCACTCTCCCCTGCTCATCATCTCCAATTTTTTGCACAATATCCATTACTACACCATAATCGTTTGTACTAATGTGTATTTCATCGGTATACAAAATCGGGGTGGTATCTGGGTTTAATGTCAGGGAAAGTGAATGTTTGTGTTTATTTTTCATACGTTAACTTAGACCCAAAGAATACTCTAGAGTGAGCGAGAGTTCAAGCGACGCCTTATCAAGAAGTAAGGTACAATAGCCTGTATGAAAAAAACAGGAATTTTTTTGTTTGTTTTGACATTAGGAGCACTTGTCTTTTTCTTCTCTTCACAAACGCCGCCCAAAAGTGAACCTACTCAGGCGCAAACGAATGATGAAGTGGTTTTAAATGCTTCAATTAGTGCCACCCTTGCACTTCCAATTACAGTGACTCCCCCGGTCTCAGGAGATAGTATTCAGTTAATAGCAAATTACTCAGAGAAAAAAACTGGGCAAGAAATTCAAATCGCTTATTCTTGTGATTATTTAGTAAATGGAGGGTTTTATACAAAAGAAGAAACGCCAGTTGCATACATAAAAGCAGACAATCAAGAGCTTGGTCGGGTGAAAGACAGTCTGTTGTTTGATGGATTTTTAAGTGTTAACAAAATTGGAACACCACGGATAACCAGGACATTACCGACTGATACGTTAGTAAATGCATTGCAAACGGGGCCAATACTGGTAGAAAATGGAAAACAAATAAGTCTTTCAATTAAAAATGACAAAGAAGCGCGTCGCGTTTTCTCCTTAATTTCGGGAGAAAATGAAGTTATGTTTGGAATTGTTCAATCGTCAACGTTAGAAAACTTGCCGAGTGTTGTTTTCAACTGGGCAAAGGAAAATAGCATTCATATAGCAGACGCAATTAATCTTGATGGCGGGAGCGCTTCTACATACCGCGGGGCGAATGGCGTGTTCCCCGAGATTTCACCCATTGGAAGCGCTTTTTGTATTAAAACAACAAAATGAACAAACCAATAATTCATACTATAAATGGGGCAAAGGTTGTACTGTATCCAATGCAAGAAGTTGAGGCAGTGATGGTAATTGCTCGTTTTCATGCGGGAAGTTGGTACGAGGGAAAAGACTGGGGTGCTCATCATTTGCTCGAACACGTGATGCTCGATGGGAGTGAAAATTTTAAAAATGAAGACGAAATTGAAAAATATAAAGAGTTAAACGGTTTAAACACAAATGGTGCAACTGGAAGATCACTGCTTGAATTTTATTTTCGTTCACCAAAAACAAATATAAAAGAAGGTTTTTTGCTTTTGTTTGACTCTATGTTTCGACCGCTTCTAAGAGACGTGGATATCGAAAAAAACAAAACAATCATTGCCCAGGAATATAAAGATAAATGGAGCACTCCACACACTCGTTTTGGACGTGCTGCTGAGAAGAACTATTATGGAGTGGCTCACCCTTATATGCGTGATGGTATGGGTGAAATGGAGTTTGTTCAAAAGCTGAAGAGACAAGATCTTCAAAAAATTCACCGTGAATATGTAACTACCGAAAATCTCACTTTGGTAATTGTGGGAAATTTTAATATAGATGAAGTTGTATCAATAGTAAGCGATGAATTGAGGAAAGGTCCGACTGGACAGAAAAAAGAATACAAAATCCCGCATTCGAAACTTACCTTGCCCTACCTTTTCTGGAGTGAGGATGTTATGAAAGTTGAAATCGATGTTCAGTGGAACACACATGTTTTAACAGAAAACAGCAGTCTTTCAGATAAGCTTGCGATTAACATTGGAAGATATATTTTGGGAGGTTCTGCGCGTTCACGATTATCAAAAGAACTGAGAACAAAAAGAGCATGGGTATATCATGCCGGTGCTTCTCATGGATTTTTACCAAATGAAAGTTATCTTTCTGTAAACACGTCAACTGATACAGAGAAAGCATCGCAAGTGCTTGAACTGTTGAAATCTGAAACACTAAAATTTGTGAAAGAAGGTATTCCAGACGATGAATTTGAAAGAGCGAAAAACTATCTAAATATGCAAACGCTTATTTATTTTGACTCTGTAGGCGCAATTGCTAACAAGCTTATTAATGATCAGTTTTATGAAGAACAAATTTATATGCCGGAAGAATTAAATAAACTTGTAGACGCAATTTCAAAGGAAGATGTTGTTCGATTATTCAGCTCATTTGTAAAGGAAAATCCAGTAATATCAATTATGGCAAAGGAAGATCCACATCTTTTATAGGTTTCCATCGGTACTCCTCTATTTCAAAGGTGAAGTCATCAGTGACTACAATCCCTTCAGCTCTTAATAGTTTTCTTTGAAAATCTGCACTATATTCACTCCCCTTTATACTAATTCTCCCGGCGTTGTTAACGACCCTCCACCAAGGAATTTCTTCCTTACCTTCAAGCCTGTTTAATATAGTACCTACTTCTCGTGCGGCACGGGGTGACCCACAATACAGGGCTACTTGCCCATAGCTGGCCACAGCCCCATATGGAATTTGTGAAACCACTTTTATGACTTTCATTTTAAAGGCAGACATGTTATTCATAGGAGTTAGTTCGTATCCTATCACATTAATGAAAGTGAGATTCCTTTATGTTAGAAGTAAAAGCGCCAGTCAGGCCCGCGCTTATTGTTATAAAGGGCTGCATGTTCGCCGGCAAAACAGAAGAGCTGATTCGGCTCATTCGAAGAGCTGAAATTGCAGGTCAAAAAGTGATGGTATTTAAACCAAAAATTGATGACCGCTATGGCATTGACTGCATTAGTACTCATGATGGGATGCAACACCCTGCACATTGTATTGGAGTGTCACAAGACATACTCCAGCTTATACAGGCAGATGTAGATGTTGTGGCAATTGATGAGGTGCAGTTTCTTGATCAATTGATAGTGCAAGTTTGCCGTGCCCTTGTTATGGATGGTAAACGTGTTGTGGTCGCGGGCTTGCCACTTGATTTTCGTGGTGAACCATTTGGCTCGATGCCGCTGCTTCTGTGTGAGGCAGATGAGATACGAGAACTCACGGCTATTTGTACCGTTTGCGGAGAAGACGCCAATCGGACACAACGCCTAGTTGATGGTTTACCAGCTGACTATAGTGAGCCTTTAATTAAGGTTGACGGCAAAGGGAGCTATGAAGCGCGGTGCCTAAATCATCACGCAGTTCCTCGAAAAGGCTAGACTTTTGTGTGTTGGGCCCGAATCTATAGTCGGGCCCATTCAAATTTTTCAGTAAGTTCTGAGACGGTCGCCATGTCACCGTGTCCCGCATAGACTTCTGTGTCTTCAGGCAGCGCTAAGATTTTTTTGACAGACAATCTGGTGTCCGTACGGCTTGAATACTGATGAGTTACCTCCCCAATACTCCCATCGGCAAACAAGAGGTCTCCGACAAACACCACTCCCCGCTTTTTGTCATAAAAACTAACACTTCCGGGTGTGTGGCCTTTTGTTGTTATGATTTGAAGGGTGGTGTCTAAAACGACAAATTCTTTTGTTTTTTCATCAAAAAACTTAGTTATGATTGGAGCAGGGCCTGGATCTGCTTCTTTAAAGTGAATAGCAGTTTGTCTCATTCTGTCGAGTAAAAACTGGTCCGCTTTATGCATGTAGAAGGGAATATTGAACACAGCTTGCAGAGAAAACCCAGCGAGTAAATGATCAAAGTGACCGTGTGTGGCAAGAATTCCAACTGGTGTCAATTCATTTTCAATGAGCTTTGAAATAATATATTGATCATCGTCTCCGGGGTCAATAATAATTGCGCTGTCTTTGGAAACTTGGTAAATATAACAATTACTTTGTAGCTGACCCACTGGAATGGAAATTACTTTGTTTTTGTCCAAGATGAGTAAAGTTAAGAAAGAATTGCTTCTTCAATTTTTGGAGCAATCTGCTTTTTTCGTGAAACGATTCCGGGAAGGAACAGTAATTTTGATTCGTCTCGAGTAGCGCTAAATGCTTTTTCTGCAGCTACGAGCTCTTCCTCAGTTGTTGTTAACAGTACGGCCTCAGACTTCAAGATATCAACAATAAAGAAAAACATACCAGCGAGCGCGTTGTCTGCTTTTATAGTTGTCATCTGAGCTAAAAGTGCTACTTTCTTTTCAAGGGCTGAGCTTGGGTTTGTAGTTTCAAGTACCGCAATTTTGTAGATCTTTCCACCAAAGTCAAAGTCTTTTGCGTCCATTGACAATATGTCTTGGGCATCCATGCCATCTAAGTTTGATTTTGCCTCAAACATTCCTGTGGCAAAAGTGTCGACATCAATTCCAGAAATTATAGCGAGTTCTGCAGCTACTTTCTTATCCGTCTCAGTTGTTGTTGGGCTTGTAAATTTCAAAGTATCTGACAAGATACAAGCCAAAAGGAGGCCAGCAATTTCTTTTGGAGTTTTGTCGTGTGCCTCTTTCATAAGTTCCCACAAAACAGTGGCAACACAGCCATATGTGCGGATAGTTATAGTTGCAGGTGAAGCAGTTTTTAAACCAAATAATTTATGGTGGTCTACAATTTCGATAATTTCGGCTTTGTCCCAGCCTGATATAAGTTCTTCTGGGTTATTCGTATCAACGAGTACCAGTTTGTCCCCTTCTGTTACGGATTCAATTTGAGTAGGAGCTGGAACCTTAAGTTCATTTAAGACAAACTCTGTTTCTTTATTTAATTTGCCACAAATAACAGCTTCTGCGTCAAGCCCTTTAATGTTTTTAAGAAACCATGCATAAACCAAAGGTGAGCAAGTCGAATCAGTGTCAGGAGGGCAATGCCCCATTACTTTTATAGTAGCCATGATGTTGAGGCTATTATCTCGATATTTGGAACAATTTTCAAGCAACAAAAAAGGGGCAGACATGCTGCCCCTCGTTTTTTTTTACTTAACTAAAAAACTCGATTGGGAAACCGCGGAATAATGTTCATAACGTTCCCGTTGCGTAGAACAACTGCAGTGTAAAAAGGCGCAGGTTTGACCACCTGTTCATGGAATAAAGGCTCTTCATTGAGCCAAACATCATGCGGATTGTAAAGTACCATACGCGTGCCCAGTAACGTCGATACTGTTTGGCTGTAACAAAACTGAGATGTGTTTTTCCGAATTTGTGCAATCAAGTCAGTTCGTCCGGACAACACTTCGGCAAAACCGAACTGATTATAAAGCTCAATCGTCGCATTGTCTTGAATGAGCGTTTTGCTCATATGTGCTAACAACTTGACGACAAACGAGGCTCTGATCCAAATGTCCGAACGATTTTCTTCAGCCTCACACCATTTTTGTGGAAGTTGAGGCTTAATCCATTTGATCATCATCCGATTGTGTCGGCCGCTTACGGTCAGGATCTGAATTCGTCCATCTTTCTTTTGTCTGGGATACAGATGTAAATAAGGAACGAGAATGTAAGCAGAGCCAAAAACACAGAGGCATTTAGTCACACCTGAAAGCTTCAGAAAAAGAGTGTTGTTAAAAGTCAGAGGTTCAAGTGCCTCTTCTGGCATTCCAAGGCTACCAAGCTTTGAGATGATGCTTTCCATCTTAATTTCTCCCCTAAAATATGCTAAACGAATACCTTAAATATATCCTATAACTGGTATTTTGTCAAGATTTTAGGCACAAAAAGATCCGGCTTTGTGCCGGATCGGGTATTTAGCTGACCTTAATATGGTGCGTTGGCCTCGAGGAAATCGAAGATATACAGAACTGATGCATAGGGCTTTTTGCCAAACTGTTGGCTAAAGGTCTCAAGGTTACACAGGCGCGAGTATTCTCGTGAGTCAATAACCCAGTGCTTGATTTTCATAATAGTACCTTTAATAAGTACTGTTCGAATTAAGAGATCCCCCGTTGCAAGACGAGCACGTATAGTTGTCGCAATGGCAGTCTTTATGGGATCTGAGAAGGTCAGAGACTTTGCCAAAAGTTGCCCAACAGTTTCTATTTCTTTCAGCTCCCGGGTGACTAACTCTTTGGCGGACTTTGGAACACTGAAATGATACAACTTGGTAACCATTCTTCACTCCTTGTTTATCAACCTCTGAAGATTATAGGTGGGAGCAGCTTAAATATCAAGATTAGCTGAAGTAGCGTGGGTTTGGATATATTTTTTTCTCGGCGCTACTTCTTCTCCCATAAGCATAGTGAAAAACTTGTCAGCAAGTTCAGCATCATCAGACTTTACTTGCTTTAAGAGTCTCTGTTCTGGGTCCATTGTCGTTTCCCACAACTGTTGAGGGTTCATTTCTCCTAAACCCTTATATCGCTGCATTCCAACCTTTTTATCTCCAAACTTTGCCAAAACTCCCTCTTTTTCATCTTCTGTATACACATATTGAACAGTTTTTCCGGAAGTCATTTTGTAAAGTGGAGGCATTGCCAAGTATAAGTATCCTTTTTGAATAATTTCTGGCATGTGTCTATAAAAGAATGTTAAAAGAAGGGTCATAATGTGCTGTCCGTCGACGTCAGCATCAGTCATGATAATGACCCGATGATATCGAATTTTTTCATAGTCAATCGTATCTCCAATTCCAATTCCCAAAGCGATAATTAAGTTTTTAAGCTCCTCAAATTTCACAATCGTATCAAGCTGCGCTCGCTCTGTATTTAAGACCTTTCCTTTGAGTGGCAAAATTGCTTGGAACTTTCTGTCTCTGCCTTGCTTTGCACTTCCTCCTGCGGAATCTCCCTCAACTAGGTAAAGCTCTGAGACGGATGGGTCTGTGGTTTGGCAATCTGCAAGTTTTCCTGGAAGTCCAATTCCTTCAAGCGCACCTTTTCGAAGAACTGCTTCTTTAGCAGCACGTGCGGCCATTCGGGCGCGTGCGGCAAGCATTACCTTCTCTAAAATTTTCTTTGCTTCTTGTGGATGTTCCTCGAGATACATATCGAGCCCTTCTTTGACTGCACTTTGTACGAATCCTTGTACTTCTGGGTTATTTAATTTTGCTTTTGTTTGAGACTCGAACTGCAAATTTTCTGAAGGCATTTTGAAGTAAATTACACAGCTTAATCCTTCTCGCATGTCATCTCCCGTAATTGCACTCTTTTCGTCTTTAATAAATCCGGCTTTTTTACCGTAATCGCTTAAGACTCTGGTAAGTGCCATTCTAAATCCGGTGACGTGTGTTCCTCCGTCAACGGTGTTAATTCCGTTTACGTAACTTCTCAAGTTTTCGTTGTAGCTATCGGTGTATTGGAGTGCCACTTCAACGCTCATTGGATCGTCATCTTTCTTCATATATGCAACTTGTGTTAAAACATTTTTGCCTCTATTTCCATGAAGTACCATGGTGGCAATTCCACCTTCGAAGTAGTAAGTTGTGCGCTCGCCGGTTCGCTCGTCTTCATAATGGAAAGTGAGACCTCCAATGAGGTACGCTCTATCTCTTAAAAGCGTCTTAACTCTATTTTTATCAAGTTCAATGTCTTTAAAAATAGTGTTATCTATTTGGTAGCTTGTAATGGTTCCCGTAATGTTGGGGCCAATTTTTACATTCCAAGACTCGGGCAATATTTTATCAAGCTCAGACTGAGGTACTTCTTTTACAGAATATTGTGGCTTACCCTCATTATATTCCTGCATATATGCTTTGTTGTTTTTCAATACAATTACTCTAAAATAGCTGGAAAGTGCGTTTACAACTGAAGCGCCGACTCCATGAAGTCCTCCTGAAATTTTATAGGCACCACCACCGAACTTTCCACCAGCATGCAGTTTAGTCATGGTAAGCTCAAGTGCAGAAACACCCGACACGTGCTTATCTACTGGAATTCCACGGCCGTTATCTCGCACATTCGCCTTACCATCTTTATCAATTCTGACCCAAATTTCGGTTGCGGTTCCTGCAAAACTTTCGTCTACAGAGTTATCAATAATTTCGCGCAAACACTCATGAAGTCCACGTAAGTCGGTTGAACCGATATACATTCCGGGGCGTTTTCGAACTGGTTCAAGTCCTTCAAGAACCTGAATCTGGGAAGCGTCGTAACTCTCTTGTTTTGCCATAATTGTCGAGACTCATTGTAGCGTGTTAGATACTTCAGATCAAGCGAACATTAAAAAAATAGACAAAAAAATGCCAACTTTTCAGTTGGCATAGTGCGATTTCTAAGTTTTACTATTGACTCGTGACTAACTCTGCGAGCATTTGCTCAGTGACTACTTCCCAGTAGCACGAGCGATCAATTTCGAATTGGCCGACCATGTCGGCAGCTTCCAAACAACCGTGGGCAGTCTGAGGGAACAATTTACAGATATCCTTGTACAAATCGTCCGGAAAATCCGTTTTCAAAGTGGACATCCAGCCTTCCAAAAATGGCGCACCGGGTAAAATTGACACTTTTCTGAGTACTCCAATGCCGTCAGGTACAAAGGAAAGATTGCATATCACCCCTTCATACAAGAAAGAAATTTTATAATTTCTGAATGCATTGACACTTGCACTCCAGATGTCCTTCGTTCCGGGGAAACTTTGAACCATTTTTGCAAGATAATCCTCAATTTTGAGGCGTCTTGTATCAGTCCACTCCGGTCTATAGACGTTTAAAGTCATTTCTAATCTCCCCTCTAATTGTTTATCTCAAGCCGGGTATTTTAACATAAAACTTGTCAATATTCAACCTATAATATCGTTATGATGTTTTTGAAAGAAAATTTGTCAACTGAAGCTGTACAGAACCGTTCCTTTTCAAGGCTTTCAGCGTTTCTAGTGCAGCTTCGTGGTACTTTATAAGACTTGTGTCATTGAGAACAGTATTCACAATTTCGATTGCATCGTCTCTGTCGTTGATTTTAGAAAATTGCAAAAACCAGCTACTCGGTTCACCTGTCAGTTGTTTACTGCTTTTTGATATTTGTGTCTCTGTGTTTTTTTTAATGACAGTGAGTCTTGAGAGAATAGTCGGGATTATGGCGTCTTCACTTTTTGAAATTAAGAAAAATATAAGGTTTTCTGAAGGTGGCTCTTCGAGAAGTTTTAGCAAAGCGTTTTGGGCTTCATGTTTTGCTTCATCCAGGCCCGACATAACAATAAGTGTCTTCTCTCGTGGAGCAAATTTAAACGATTTTTTCAGAGCTCGAACTGCATCAATTGTTTGAACTTCGTAAAAAAGCGAAGTATGAAATTCACTGGGCACCAATTCTATAAGCGGTAATTCTTCGGGGTTTTGACTTGAAATGTAAAGAAATGCGTGCATGAAAAGTTTCTGCACTATATAATGAATTTAATCTGCCATGCAACCAAATACTGATGCCACAAATAGTACTGCGACCCCTTCGGGCACCACAATTTCCGACATTTTAATTTCAATGGGTGCTCTTACTAAAGAGCGTGCAGAAGCCGTAAAACTAGCAGAAATTCAAACAGGAAAAGCTCAAGAAGATATCTTGCGTGAGCAAAGCTTGGTCACTGAAGAACAATTAGTTGCTGCGAAGGCACGGTTTTATAATATTCCTTATGTAGACCTCAATAACACTCCCGTCTCCCCTATTGCGTTATCATTAATTTCTCAAGATCAAGCACGGAAGTTTAGAGTATTTCCAATTACGTCTGACGAAAAAACTCACCAGCTTATTTTGGCTATGGCCGAGCCACTCGACCTTGCAACAATAGAATTTTTCGAGCAAAAAACGGGGTATCACATTAAGCCTGCGGCTGCCGTCCCTTCACTTCTTGACGAGGTAACCGCAAAGCGGTATTCAACAACTCTTTCACAGGAAGTAACTGCAGCCTTAAAGGAAGTAAATAATGAGGGAGGGGTTAAAACGCTCGACGTAACAAAACAAACCGGCCTCGTTCGGCAAGAAAGAATTAGTGAAGTGGTAACACACATTTTAGATTTTGCCGTTCGTGCACGAGCGTCCGACATTCATATTGAACCAATGGAAAAGTCGACCCGTGTTCGCTATCGAATTGACGGTATTTTACAGGAAAAATTGACGACACCGCGTGAACTACACGATGCACTTGTTTCTCGTATCAAAATTTTGTCGGGTATGAAGATTGATGAACGTCGTATCCCTCAGGACGGTCGATTTAATTTTAAAAACACTGAGCAAGAAGTTGATTTGCGTGTTTCAACACTTCCGACAACCTGGGGTGAGAAAATTGTTATTCGACTGCTTAAAAAAAGTGGTGGAATCCCCGATCTTCCAGAACTTGGACTTCGTGGCCGTGCTTTGAAAAACTTGGAGGATGCAATTCTCCGTCCCCACGGAATTATCATCATTTGTGGACCAACTGGATCTGGAAAAACGACAACTCTTTATTCCATTATTCAAAGACTGAATACTCAAAAAGTGAATATCATGACCTTGGAGGACCCGGTCGAATATAAAATTGCTGGGGTCAATCAGGTGCAGATTAATGCAGCCGTGGGGCTCACGTTTGCCTCAGGTCTCAGGTCCTTCTTGCGACAAGATCCAAATATTATTCTTGTTGGAGAAATTCGTGATCATGAAACTGCAGACCTTGCAATTCAGGCATCTCTCACCGGACATTTAGTATTTGCAACGCTCCACACAAACGACGCTGCTGGAGCTCTTCCTCGTCTTCTTGATATGGGGGTTGAACCATTTTTGCTCGCGTCTTCTATTACGGCCATTTTGGCGCAACGCGTACTTCGTAAAATAGATGAAAAGAATGTCACCGGATATGTTCCCGAGCCTCCCGTTATGGCAGACATTCGAGCAAACCTTGGGACAATGATGCCAAAAGATTTTGATGGACAGTTAAAAAAAGGTGTGCCTACACCTGAGAACAACAATTCAGGGTACAAAGGTCGAGTTGCTATATTTGAAGTTTTGCCAACGACTGAAAAAATTGCACGACTTATTTTGGAGCGCGCTCCTGCTAGTGACTTGGACAAAGAAGCACGAGCTGAGGGCATGATAAGTATGAAACAAGATGGCTACTTGAAGGTTGTCGAAGGAGTTACTACTATTGAAGAAGTACTCCGAGTTGCACAGGAATAAATTTATGGA
Organism: Patescibacteria group bacterium; assembly: GCA_038206135.1. Taxonomy (GTDB): domain Bacteria; phylum Patescibacteriota; class Microgenomatia; order UBA8517; family UBA8517; genus UBA5941. The sequence continues at coordinate 28,300 of JBBRBD010000010.1, forward strand.
AATACAACACCTATTAGAGCTGACCGTTTCTCAAGGAGCAAGTGACCTTCATTTAGTTGCAGGTGTACCGCCCATTATTCGTATTAATGGTGAACTTATTGCAGTTCCAAATGAAGCCCCTACAACACAGGAGACCATGGAAGAGTTTTTGAAACACATCATGAGTAATGATCAGCTGGAGCGACTTACGGTTAACAAAGAAATTGACTTCTCCTTGGCCTTTAGCGAGAAAGCTCGATTCCGGGTGAATGCATATACGCAGCGTGGTACCTGGGCTGCTGCATTTCGACTTATCCCGAGTACTATCCCCTCGATCGATTCGTTGAACTTACCGTATCTTGCGCATAATTTTACGACAATGAAGCAAGGATTCATTCTGGTGACAGGACCTACTGGACAGGGTAAGTCCACAACACTTGCTGCTATCATAAACGAAATAAACGCAAATAGAGCTTGTCACATTGTAACAATTGAAGATCCGGTCGAATTTGTTTTTAAGTCTCAAAAAGCAATTATTTCTCAACGAGAAATGGGAAATGATACGCACTCGTGGAATATTGCTTTGCGCTCTGTACTTCGTGAAGACCCAGATGTCGTACTCATTGGAGAAATGCGTGATTATGAAACAATTGCTGCCGCATTAACGATTGCTGAAACTGGGCATTTAGTATTTGCAACTCTCCACACAAACTCAGCGGCACAAACTGTTGATCGTATCGTTGACGTTTTCCCTCACGAACAACAAGATCAAGTTAGGTTGCAGCTGTCAAGCGTTTTGGAAGCTGTTTTTTCTCAGCGCTTGATCCCCTCTCCCGGTGCTGGACGCGTTGTTGCATATGAAATTATGACTGCAAGCAATGCTATTAAAACTGCAATTCGCGAAGGGAAGACCCACCAAATTGATTCAATTATTCAAACGTCAAGTGATGCTGGAATGAGTACATTGGAAGCTTCTCTCGCGGCACTGGTTCAAAACGGAAAAATCAGTTTTGAAGATGCACAAAACTACTCTTTGCGGCCTGAGCAATTGGCTCGAATGCTTCGAAGATAAAATGAATCCCTGCCCATGAAAAATTTTAGTTACAAAGTTCGTGATAAATCTGGCAAGCTGATTACCGGGCTTGTTGAGGCACAAAACGAACAAGTTGCTGCAAAACTTCTTCGGGATCGTGGATACATTGTTTTAAGTTTAACTAAAAGTATTGGCGCGTTCACACAAATTTTTCAGCAATTTAGAAATAAAGTAAGTACTTCAGATATCGTGGCCTTTACTCGTCAACTTTCAACAATGGTAAACGCTGGATTGCCTCTTACTGAGTCTTTGACTATTTTGCAGCTTCAATCGACTCCTGCAATGCAGCCAATCATTAATCAAATACTTGCAGATGTTGAAGGCGGACAGAGTTTTTCTAATTCTCTAAAAAATCATGCCAAAATTTTTGGTGCGTCATATATTGCATTAATTAAAGCTGGTGAAGCAGGCGGAGTTCTTGACAAAGTTCTCGGGCGACTGGCTGACAACTTAGAGCGACAGCAAGAGTTTCGAGGGAAGGTTAAAGGGGCGCTCATTTATCCCGTAATTATAGTTGTTGGTATGCTTGGGGTTTCAATTCTGATGATTGTATTCGTGATTCCAAAGCTCACCTCACTCTACGACCAATTTGGTGCAAAGCTTCCAGTTACGACACAAATCTTAACAGCAGTATCAAATTTCGTAATTGGTTGGTGGTTTGTGATTTTAATAGTGTTAGGTCTTGGTTTTTGGGCTTTTACCTTGTGGAAAAATACTGAAAAAGGAAAGCGCTCATTTGCTCGTTTTGTATTTAAAGTACCAATCATGGGTCCTTTGAATAAACAAATAATTTTGACAGAACTTACTCGGACGCTTGCGCTTATGGTCGCCTCTGGTGTGCCAATTCTTGAGGGCATTGCAGTCACAACGGACGTTGTAAACAATGTGATTGTTGCTGATGCTTTAAAAGATGTTGGTTCTCAAATTGAAAAAGGCTTTCCCATTGCGTTTTCCTTTGCAAAGCATCCAGAGGCATTCCCTTACATTCTTTCCCAGATGATTTCTGTCGGTGAAGAGACTGGAAAAATGGATGAGGTTCTTATGAAAGTGTCCCATGTATTTGAAGTAGAAAGTGAACAAAAAGTGAAAGCCTTAACCAGTGCAATTGAGCCTATCATTATGATTTTCTTAGGGCTTGGCGTTGCGTTTTTGGTGATTGCTGTCGTCCTTCCAATTTATAATCTGACGACCGCCATTTAACGCTCTTGACTTTTATGATGAAAAACAAAATACTGAAAAGGTGAATATCTGTAAGGAGGTGACTATCAAGTGAAAAATAATATTTTAAAAAGAAATTTAAAAGGGTTTACTCTTATTGAACTTTTGATTGTCATTGCAATTCTCGGAACACTTGCTGTGGTCGTACTTCTCGCGTTGAATCCTGTACAACAACTTGCAAGAACTCGTGATGCAGGACGTATCTCGACCGTAACTCAACTTGGTCATACGATAGAGGCATATGCGACCGGAAACAATGGTGTCTACCCTGTTGTAGCTGCAACATGGATAACTTCATTAGTAACTGCTGGTGAAGTCTCAGTCGCTCCTGCTGTTGTTAATTATACAGCTGGTGCTGCTGTCGCCTGTGGACAAAATGCCCAAAACGGTTGGTGCTACAACTATGTTGCTGCAACCGGAGCCGTCGTTTTTGCACGTATGGAGTCTAACGCAAACATTAGTAAATGTGCTGCTAACCAAGCCGCATGGTTTGTGTATTCAACAGCTGCAGGTCGAGGAGGAGGAGTTTGTACTGCTAACGCAGCTACATACCCAGCCCCTGGCGTAACTGTCTTTACCTTCTAAACTCTAGTTTGTTTAGCTAAAAAAATGCCGGCGAAAGCTGGCTTTTTTAGTGCTATATTTAAGAAATGATTTTCTTGTTACTTATAGTTTTTGGCCTCTGCTTTGGCTCGTTTTTAGCAGCATACACCTGGCGACTTGAACACGATATCTCTATTGCCAAGGGACGATCCTTTTGTGACCGCTGTAAATTCCCTATTGAATGGTTTGATAATATTCCGCTATTTTCATACCTATTTTTGCGAGGGAAATGTAGGCACTGCAAAAAGCATATATCTGCGCGCTACCCAATCATCGAGGCGTCGACTGCAATTTTCTTTGTCTTGGTTTATTTGTTGTATCCCCTACTTCTTCAATCTGTTTCTTGGCTTTCCGACTATGGCTTGATCGGAATTGTTTTTGTACTTTTCATGGCGCTTCTTTCTATTGGAATTATCGTGACAGATATTGAAGAGATGATTATTCCGGACACCTTTGTTTTTGTCCTACTTTTTGTCAGTTTCTTTTTTCTGTTGTTCTCATCAGATACTCATACCTGGATGCGACTATTTGTAGCCTTCTCATCTGGTACATTTTTTCTGCTTATTAATCTCCTTACCAAAGGTAAAGGCATGGGACTGGGTGACGTTAAACTGGCGCTGCCCTTTGGACTAATCCTTGGCTTTCCGCTGAGTGTTAGCTGGATTTTTTTAAGTTTTATTATTGGTGCTGTTATTGGAGTACTGCTGTTGCTTTTTGGGAAAGCAGGAGCGAAAACACGAATTCCATTTGGCCCTTTTATGGTGGTGAGCTTTTGGATATGCATTTTTTGTGGTCAATATTTGCTACAATACATAACACCACTGTTTTAATATGTTTACAAAACGTCAATTCACATTCGTCAGTATTATGTTGACAATTATCGCCGCTGTCACGGTCGTAAACTTATATTCTTCATATCGAAAAAGTCGAGATAACGAGCGTAAAAATGATATGGGAGATATCCAAAATCGTATCGGTGAATTTAGGAAAGCAACAGGAGCATTTCCACTATCTGAGAACGGAAAAGTTGTTGGGTGTAATGGCTTTCAAGATAAAACGGGAACATGGCACTTTCAACCGTGTAACTGGGGAGACAACAAAGTTAATAGCCCGTTCTTTGACCCACTTCCACATGACCCATACATTGATAAGGGCAGAACCTTTGTATATATAAGTAATGGTGAAAATTATCAACTGTACTCTGCATTAGAAGGAACGTATGAGGATGAATACAACAAAAAAGTTCTAAACATGAATATCTCTTGTGGAGATGTTTCTTGTAATGCAGGACGCACGGATGCGTCACTTGAAGCTTTATATGTCCCACTCCCCATTTTGAAAAAGTAATTTTACAATTCAATTTTTTTTATGTTAGTCTTAATATGTGAAGCGTGGATTTACCCTTATCGAATTACTGATCGTAGTTGCAATTATTGCAGCGATGGCTACCTTTGCGATAGTACGCTTTACCGGAGGCCAATCTTCCGCACGAGATACGCGCCGTCAATCTGACATTCACCAATATCAAAATGCAGTTGAAATTTATGCCAATGCGAATAATGGCAGTTATCCAATTCATACAACTGTCGTTAATCCCAACACATTGTGTGGAGCAGGAAATCCCTTAGGAAATATTCCATGTACTAGTGATCCAACTGGAGTTAACCCATATAGATATGTTACAAATGCTTCAGGTACTGCATATGTGTTGTGGTCAACGCTTGAAAAACCAAACCCAGCTCAAGTTTTTTATGTGTGTTCGAATGGATTCAGCGGCAAACGTGATGCATCAGGATTTTCACCAAGTAACGGAGTATGTCCATAAAATTATTACAAAAACAGATTAGAGTCACTGAAGGGTTTACATTGATTGAGTTACTAGTAGTACTTTCAATAATAGTTCTTCTGATGGCGATTTCAGTGTTTGGATTAGCAGGCGCTCGAGAAAGTGCTCGCGATCAAAGAAGAAAGGCAGATATTGAGACGATTCGATCTGCTGTTGAGCTGTACCGCGCTGATTGTGATAAATATCCAACAACTGCAGAAATCTCATCAGGCACTCAGTTTGAGGGTACTCAATCGTCGGGTGGCAAATGTCTTACGACATTTATATATTTAAAATCAGTCCCCAGCGATCCTGCAAGTGCTACCTATAAATATGCACAAACTGGAGGAGGTACGGGATATGAAATTTGCACAACGTTAGAGAAAATTCCATCTGGCGGTGGAAGTGTCTCTTGTGGAGGTTCAACAAGTTGTGGATCAAGTACTTGTTATTACAAAGCAACCAATCCATGAGACCTATTTCAGCCCGCAGTGGCTTTACACTTCTTGAACTGTTAGTTGTAATGCTAATTATTGGTCTTGCAGCGGGCATTGGAGTTGCCAACTTTAGAGATTTCGGAAGACGACAAGAAATAGATAATTTTGCAAGAACTCTTATCGGAGACTTACGAACAACACATTCAGATGCTTCAGCAGGGCGACGTGTTGCAGGCTGCACCGGAGCATTTCAAGGGTACGCCATTGATTTTACCGCAGTAGCGATAAGTGGTGGATCAAAGTCCACGAGCTATACAGTTTCGGCAGTGTGTGTCACAACATCATCTGTTGTCAGAACAATTACTGTACCTGCTAATATTTTTATTTTTATAAATCGCGTTCCAACTGCTGGAAATGTACGTTTATTGTTTAAGCCGCTTGAGCTTGGTACTGATGTCTCAGCGGCAAGTACTTTGAACCTCATTGTTTCAGGAACTCAAGTATCGCAAACAAAAACAGTTTCAGTTTCAGCATCTGGGCAAATTCAATAAATATGAAAAGAAATAAAAAAGGACAATCGTTTATTGAACTTATCGCGGCACTTTTGATTGTGAGTTTTGTGCTTGTTGCGCTAGTAACACTCGTGACCAAAAGTATCGCCAACACGACTTTCTCAAGAAACAAAGCATTGGCCACAAGCTACACTCAGGAAGCAATGGAATGGCTCAGAGGCGAACGGGATAAAGATTGGGGTATTTTTTATGCAAAGACATCAAATAGTTGGTGTGCTGTATCTCTAAATTGGTCAACGCAGGGGTCTCACTCAGGCGCTTGTGCAACTGGGGACACGATAGCGAGTACTCCATTTCAGCGGAACATCGCATTTACCAGAACAAACGCTTCGACAATAAATGCGACAGTTACCGTAAGCTGGTCAGATGGTATTGGCACTCATCAATCTGTTTCTACGACAACATTTACCAATTGGAAAGGAAATCAATAATTATGAAAAACAAAGGACGTGCGGGTTTCTCACTCATTGAAATGCTTGTTGTTATGTTTTTATTTGCACTGCTTGCGTTTATTGTGACTCAAAGCACTTTGCAGTCGTTTAGAGGTACAAGAAAGGTAGATGCATCAAGTAAAGTGCGTGACAATTTAGATTTTGCGGCTTCCCTCGTTGAGCGAAACATTCGAAATGCAAAACTTATTACTAGTGTATGTGATGGCGCAAGTCATTCAACAATAAGTTATCTTGCGCAAGATGGATCAACTGGTAGCTATGTCTGTAGTGGTGGCTCAAGCCAATATTTAACAGATGGAGCCACTGGCTCTCGCGTTACGAGTACAGATGTCACTCTCCAAACATGTTCATTCACCTGTACAACCAATGGCGCATATAATCCGCCAATAGTTGATCTTGTTTTTGCGGGAAGTGCAGCAAACACGGCGGTAACTGACTCCAGTTTTGCGACAATTTCTCGACGTGTTGTTCTTCGTGTATATTGACGTCACCGGCTCCCCCTTCTACACTGAAGTTAATGAATAAAAAGCGGTCAGGTCAAGCACTCCTTATGGTACTTTTGTCCGTTGGTGTAGTTCTTACTATTGCGTTGTCTGTAGTCGCAAGATCTATTACAGATGTATCGACGAGCACTAAAGACGAGGAGTCATTGCGCGCTTTTTCAGCAGCAGAGGCTGGTGTTGAACAGATTTTGAAGCAGCCAACTGCTTCTCTTCCCACTTCCCAAAATCCTTCATCCACTCAAATTGGCAATAGTGTAACTTCATATACAGCAGCGCTCTCCGTATTTCCCATAAACCCACGAGCATATTTATATCCCGTCGAACTTTTGTCAGGTGATAGCGCAACGATTTGGCTTTCTTCACATGACACAGATAATTCATTGGCTTGTACTGGAGGAAAGACTTGTTTTACAGGTACTACACTTGACGTCTGTTGGGGGAAAACTGGAACAAATGCTCAAGGACAACCGGCAATAGTGTTATCCCTTCTCTATGAAGATCCGGCTGGCGGTGGAGTTTTGAAGTATGCCTATTATACTTTAGATCCAAATGGGTCACGAGCTAGTCAAAATCATTTTAAGTCGAGCGGCATCAGCACTAATACAAGCTCAGGTGCTTGCACAATTAATGGAACACCATTAGCGAACAAATCTTCTATTAATTTGCTTACAGATTTATCAATACCAAACGGAGCCATAAATGGAAAACGACTAAAGTCCCTAACTGGATTAATTCTCTATAACGCAGCTGCAACGACATTTGGGGTTAACAATCTAACAGCTGACTTGCCAGATCAAGGTCGACGAATTGATTCGACTGGAGTGTCTGGAACTTCAAGTCGTAAAGTACAGGTGTATTCACTCTACCCAGAAGTACCCAGTATGTTTCAATCAGCGATTTACTCTCCTCCAGGGATAGTAAAGTAGGAGTGAATTGATATATATTAAAAGAATAACATGAGTGTAGGACTAGACATCGGATCCAAAACAATGAAAGTAGTTGAGCTTGAAAAAGTTGGACAAGGCTTTTCTTTGCGTGCCGCAGGAGCTGTTAATTTTCAGTCTATTCAAATTGAAAAGTTGGCTGATCAAAAGGCCGTTGACGCGTTTGCACAAACTATTAAGAAACTGTTTGTTGATGCACGTATTTCTTCCAAAAAAGTTACCATCTCTATCCCCGAGTCTCTTATTTTTATGCGTACTGTTAAGTTTCCACTTCTAACAAACGAAGAGATTGAGTCTGCGGTGAAATGGGAAGCGGAAGAATATATTCCAATTCCAGTTAAAGATGCAGTCGTTCGCCATAAAATATTAGAGCGCCAAGAAGTTGGGAATCCTCCCCAGGTATTAGTACAGGTAATTGCGGTGCCAAAATTGTTAATTGAAAAATATATAAATATTATGAATAGTGCAGGTCTTGAAGTTGTGGCTATTGAAACAGAACTTTTGGCGTTGTCACGCACCTGGGGTATTCCTGATAAAACAATTTTACTTGCTGACTTTGGTGCGCGTACGACAAATATCGCGATTGTTAGAAATGAACAGTTGTTTTTCTCTCGTTCAGTCCCAACTGCAGGTGAAGCATTCTCACGAGCTGTCAGCCTTGGCTTGGGAGTCACTCCTATGCAATCAGAAGAATATAAAGCAACGTATGGCTTGAATGATACTCAACTTGAAGGGAAAGTCGGAAGAGCAATAAAGCCAGTATTAAACGTTATTGTTGATGAGCTTAAAAAGTCAGTTAGTTATTTTCAAATGGAAACACATGGAGAGGCACCTCGCACACTTATTTTGTCAGGCGGGTCTTCGGGACTTCCCGGTATTGCGGCTGAACTTACGAAGCTTATGAATATGGAAGTGCAAGTTGGTAATCCATTCTCTCGCCCGAACCTTTCAATTGATGCAGATTCTGCAAAAAGTTTGGCAAATTTTGCACCAATATACGCAGTAGCTGTAGGACTGGCACTTCGTGAAGATTAACGAAAAAAATTTACTTTTACTTTCCATGCCCGAACTTAACTTTCTTCCACAAGATCAGATTCAAGACAAAAAAGTCCAAGCTGTCAGCGGTAAATTGAAGGTGCTTGCCGCAGTACTTGGTGTTTTGTGTGTAACTATTGGAATAGCAGGAACGGCCTTTACTATATATAAAGGTACCGCAATTTCAGAGCTTGAAAAACAAGAGTCTGAATTAAAAACACAAGTTTTAGCACAAGAATCATCCGAACAGACACTCGTTTTTCTTCGGGATCGGTTGTCGAAGATTCAAGTTATCGAAGCAAAGAACTCAAATAATGGCGATTATCTTGCTGAGAAGTCAACGCTCGCTACTTTTTCACCAATTGTGAATTTGAAACAATTGAATTTAACGGCAACTGATTCAAATTTTTCGTTAATTGTTCCTGATTCGATCACGCTAGTTGATGTTTTACAAAAAATGAAGACAAAGCAATTTGAGTCAGGTTTTATTGATACGATTTCTTATAATGCTGGTCTTGGATATGAAGTGAAATTTAAAATCAAATGAGTAGTTTTAACAAATACAGACTAGTTTTTTGGTACGGCATTATTTTTGCCGGACTTATTATTGCTATTATTTTTGAAGGACAATTTTTTATAACTAAAGTAAATGCATTGGCCCAGACTCAAAAGGATTTAAGCGCTCAAGTTGCACTACTTCAACAGAGAAACGTTGCACTTTCTAGTATTGCACCAGAATTAGTAGCAGAGTCAAAAGAAATCTCGACAGTCCTTCCTGCTGAAAACTCAGTACTTCTTGTAACCTCACAAGTTCGAAACGCGGCAATTTTTAACAAAGTTACGATTAAGAACCTTACCACGAATTCTCTAAGTGATGAAACAGATCCTAAAGCGGGCTCGACGCAGGTTGGAGTCATCATAGAAGGAGATACACCGTCTGTCATTAATTTTCTTGCGAGTCTCGTAACGCTCTCGCCAATTGTGGAACTAAATACGGTTAACTTTTTAACAAACCCAACTTCGACAATTGCGCAAATACAGCTTGATTCGTATTGGTCTCCATTCCCCTCTCAGCTTCCGGCAATTACTGATGCAGTACAAACATTGAGTCCAGATGAAACTGCGCTTTTGCAACGCTTGAGTTCATACACACAACCGACTTTGACATCAGGGGACGAAAGTACGAGTTCTGCGATTGTTGTGAATACTGCACCATTTGCTCCTGTGCAATAATGAGGCTTAAAAAAAATTAGGGGTTTACGTTAACACTAACGACTGTGTTCTCTTGGGTAGCTTTTATAGCTAAAATCTTTCGAATATTCTTAATTGTTTTTCCTTCTTTTCCAATGATGAGACCAACTGTCTCTTGTGGAGCGACTACTGTTAGGTTTACTCGGTCTTCAACTACTTCTTCAGTAACCGTAAAATCAGTTATTCCAGTAATTTCAGCTATGACGAATGTTAAGAGATCTTTCATGCGAGTAATTTAGTAACTGCTGGTGAAACTTGTGCGCCTTTTAGAACCCATTTTTCAATTGCAGCTTTATCTATTTTCTTGTCTGATGTTTTTGGGTGCCAATATCCAAACACTTCAAGTGCTTTTCCCCCATTTTTCTTAGATTCATCGATTGCAATGATTCTAAAAAAATGATCATTTCGCTTGCCTAGTTTTGTAAGTCTTATTTTTACCATCGTGTCGCTATTTTACTCTATTTCGCCCAAAGTCTCAAGCGCATGCTCTGCAGCCGCTTGTTCAGCCGAACTTTTACTCTTTCCTGAGCCTGTTCCAGCTGTTTTGTCACCCACCACAACCTCAATAATAAATTCTTTTGAATGGTCCGGCCCGTCTTCTTTCACGAGCTTATATTTAGGTGCGTCCATACCCTTGGCTTGTACCATTTCTTGTAAACGGCTTTTTGGGTCCTTTAATGGCTTTTCAAGATAGGAATCGATGTCTTCAAGTAAATTTGCGTGAATAAACTCTTTTGAAGCTTCAAATCCTTGATCCATATAAAGCGCTCCAATAATTGCCTCAACTGTGTCTGCTAAAAGGGATGGATTATCTCGTCCGCCTCCCTGTTCTTCTCCTTTTGATAAGAACAAGTGTCCTCCAATTTCGAGCTTAGAAGCAATAACTGCCAAACTTTTTGTATTTACAATGTTAGCTCGAAGTGCCGTCAAAAAACCTTCTTCCTGTGTAGGAAAAGAGTTGTAAATAAAGCTGCTCACGACAAACTCGAGTATTGCGTCTCCCAAAAATTCAAGTCGCTCGTTAGTACCTCGTTTCCCCGGGTTTTCGTTGACCCACGATCTATGAGTCAAGGCTTGGTTTAAAAGCTCTTCATTTTGAAATTTGTTTCTGATGTCAGATACTGTTTTCATTTTTATTTTCTTCTACGTGTTTGATGATACTACCTAACACGCCATTAATAAATGAGGGAGAATTGTCGCCACCAAATTCCTTGGCAAGTTCAACAGCTTCATCAACTACTACTTTTGCAGGAGTATCAGTGTGTGTAATTTCATACGTTGCGTTTCGAAGTATGGCAAGGTCAATTCTGTTGATTTTCTCAACTGGCCATGCAGGAGCACTTTTGGTGATTTTTTCATCCAATTCGGGGAATAGCTTAATAATGTCTGCAGAAATTTGTTCTTGGCTATCTTGAGCAAGGAACGTATTGGCAAAGAGGTCTTGTACAACGCGCTGGCGTCTCATGTGGCGAGGATCACGAACAGATTTCATATTAGTAAGAGAGCTTTAATTTTTGCTGCCGCAGTGTGGACAAGCTTTATGTGGAAACTTTTTCTTTCCACAATTTTTACAAGTTGTAAGTAAAGGAAGTGCCACGGCTAGTTTACCCCGTCGTTGACGTGTTCTTGAATGACTATGTTTTTTCTTTGGTGTTGGTGCCATACAAAGGCAATTATAACCTAAACTATAAAAATAGAAAAGCCCCATGAAGTTCATGGGACTTTAGACTGTACACCGCAATGATTTTAGATATTTATCGTATACGCGATTTGGAAGAGTTCTGGTACCCCATTTCGTATCCCGTACGCGGTTTGTTTTGCTTCTACTTTCAGCTCTACAAAAACCGCCTGAATTTCTGCATTGTATTCGCCGGCGAGAGAAACAGTTACATCAAGCGGTAAATGAAAATAAAATGTCAGAGTTCCTTCAGACTCAATTTGCATGCCTGCAAACACTTCTCGAATTCGTGGCTTGAAATCACTGATTGCGAATACTTTTCCTTGAACCTTCAATATCAGAAAAAATCCCGGTGAAATAGGCATAACCAACCTCAAAACTTTATTTGACGGTTCGTAAGTATACATACTATGAGTTTTGTTTTCAATAAAGATAGATTTGTACTGTAACCGATTGTAATTTAAGCACTAAAAAACCCTCCGGTATGAAACGGAGGGGAATTGATTTTGGAATCAATTGTTCTGGAAGGTAATGAAAGTACCTACAAGCCTGTCTTCCCTATTTAAGCAGTCCGAGTGCAACCTGGATGAGCATATCCTGCGCGCAGTTTTCAGTGAGCGCAAGTATTGAAAAAACTCTTCCCAGAGTTGCTGCGTGATATTGGTTAGGTGAGGACAACTTAGTCCAAGCAAAAGTGCTCAAACTGGTTGTAACCGCGCGTATGAGCGGGGTGTTTTCTGCAAATTTTACTGGAGGGACAATTGTATACACATATCCCACAGTTCCCCTCGGGTGACGAAATACTAATGGAAGTATTTCCAAAGAATTCGCGAGCCAAAGGTTCACGCCTTTTTCCATCGACTGGTACCAATTTATTGTGTTTAGATCTTCATACAAAACGGACACAGTGATAATTGGAATAGCCATCAGATGTCTCCTTAGATTACAGTTATCAGTAGATAATTATACCAAATTATAGGTCAAATCTCAATTTGCAGCCTTTTGAAGCATTTTGAAGTATTCCATGATCGATGAGTAGAGCTGTGGGTCTTCCATTACTTTTTCAGCACTCAGCTTCACTTTTTTAATCAAATCAATATCAGTCCAACGAGCAATTCGTAGTTCTGGGAGTCCTGATTGCTTTGTTCCAAATATTTCCCCGGGTCCCCGAAGTGACAAATCAAGTTCAGCAAGTTCACGACCAGAGAGTGTTTTACTCATAGCCTTCAAGCGGGTTGTAGCCTTCTCTGAAGTGTTTTCACTCATGAGTAAACAATATGACTGTTTTTCTCCTCTTCCTACTCGTCCCCGGAGCTGATGAAGGGCTGCAAGTCCAAACCTGTCGGCGGCTTCAATTACCATAATAGTAGCATTGGGAATATCAATTCCCACTTCGACGACGGGAGTTGTTACCAATATATCGTAATTTTTATTTCTAAAGTCTGTCAGAATCTCATCTTTTTCAGTGTTTTTCATACGTCCGTGAAGGAGTGCAATCCGGCGTTTTGGAAATAATTTTTTTAATCTGTCAAATTCAACGGTTGCGCTTTTTACTTCTTTCATCTTTTCACTCTCGCTCTCATCAATTAAAGGGCAGACTACAAACACCTGAGCTTCTTCTGTTTTAATTTGTTTATCAATCCATTCATAAGCGCTGTCTCGCTTCTTTTTAGGAACTACCCAGGTTGTGATAGGCTTTCTTCCACTCGGAAGTTCATCAAGTGTTGAAAGAGACAAGTCTCCATACAAAGTAAGCGCAATTGTTCGAGGAATTGGGGTTGCGGTCATGGTCAAGGTGTGTGGTACGTTTGTTCCTTCCTGATCTGAAAGCTCAGAGCGCTGTCCGACACCAAACCGGTGTTGCTCGTCAATCACGACAAGTCCAACTTCGGCCGTAATTAGTTTAAACAAAAGTGCTTGTGTCCCTACATATACGCCCTTTTCTTTGACTGCTTTCACCTTGTCTTTGCTGGTTACTTGAAAAACGGGAATATTAAAAGGAGTCAGGAGCGTTGTCAGCACTTTAAAGTGTTGTGCCGCGAGAATTTGTGTCGGAGCCATAATAAGCGTGGACGCGTTGTTTTCACTCGCAATAAATGCAGCATATGCGGCGACCAATGTTTTTCCAGATCCCACGTCCCCTTCCAAAAGTCTATTCATGGGGATACTATCTGAGATCTCAAGTGCAATTTCTTCCATTGAACGCTTTTGTGACGGTGTTGGGGTAAATGGAATATTTGTTAAAAAATTTTCAATAGTTTTATTGTTTGTGATGAGCTTTTTTGACACACTTTTTTTAAGCCATTCGTTTCTCCGTTCTCGTTGTGCAAGCTCAAGCGCGAGCAGCTCGTTATAGGCAAGTCGAATTCTTCCCTCTTCAGTATCAACCAGCGCCTTTGGTTCGTGAATTTTTGTAAAGCTTTCAGTAATTGATAATAATTTCTCTTCTTTTAAAAAATTTGGTGACAAGTAGTCATCATTTCCAATCTTTTCTAATGCTGTTTTAACAAGTCTTCTAATCCACTTGGAAGTGACTCCTGCAGTTTCTGGGTAAATTGGAACAATTCGGCCTGAGTGAAGTCGCTCTTTATTTTCAAATATTTTTTCGTAGTTTGGTGAAGTAAGTGCTTTTTTCTTTCCCCAAAAGCCTACTTTTCCCGTTAAGGCAACCATAGTTCCAACGGGCAGTGTTTTAATTAAATACACTTGTCTAAACCAGATAACAGAAATAGTGTTTTCCCCATCACTAATTACCCCTTCTTGCATAACTTTCCCCGTTTTTGTGTAAATGTTTCGAAGGGAAATTATTTGTCCCTCTACAGTTACTTGTTCTCCTATTTTAAGATTCTCTACAGATGAAGTTTTTGAAAAATCTGAATAGCGGGAAGGAACATGGTGCAGTAAATCATAAATAGTATGAATTCCCAGTTTCTTAAGTTTCTTTTCCATGACATCTCCGACGAATGGGAGTGAAGTGACAGAATCAGCAAGTTGCATTTACCGCTTTACTTAAATAAATATGGCAAAAATGGAAGGAAACTAGTAAACAACAATGCAACTCCTGCAATAATTACTAGAATTTTCACAAATATTTTCTTTTTTGGTTTCTTTACTTCGTCATTCATTTTTTTATTGTATAAAACCCGCGCTTGCCAACTTTAACTTTGTCCCCATCATTCAAAATATGCTTAACATCTTCTATGGTAATTCCATTTATGTCAACGGCCCCCGCGTGAACGAGACGCTTCAGCTCAGAAGTACTCCCAACTTCTGCGGATACAACACTTGAAAGTGTTCCGTCTGTTTCACCAATTTGTAATAATTGATTGTACTCAGGTTCAGACTTTTGAAAGGTTTTTTCAAAATGTTCTTGAGCTGCATCTGCTTGTTCATTTGAATAAAGCTCTGCGACAAGTTGCCAAGCAAGCGTTTTTTTTGCGTTCAGTGGATCTGAAAAATCAATGTCCTTTGCTCCACTTTTTGTTGCAAGCTTAAAATAAACTTCAATCAGCTCATCTTGTAAGCTCATCGTTTTTCCAAATATATCTTCTGGAGTATCAGTGAGCCAAATCGCATTTCCCCAACTTTTACTCATCTTTCGGCCATCAGTACCTGGTAAATACTCCACACATAAGACAAACGATTCTTTATTTCGGAGGTTTTTTTGGAGGGTGCGGCCTGCAAGCATATTAAACGTCTGATCACTTCCCCCAACTTGTATATCAGTGTCTAAGTGATAACTATCATAGCCTTGCATAACGGGGTAGAGCGTTTCATGAAGTCCAACCTTTTTTCCATCAGTCAGACGCTTCTTAATAAGTTCTCGTCCAACAAAATCCCCAACTGAAAAGTTTTGACAGAGTTTCACAATATCAGTGAAAGTGAGTTTTGAAAGCCACTCGCTGTTGTGAACAACAGTTACATTACTAAAGTCTAGAATTTTGGCAGCCTGTTCTTTATATGTTTCAAAGTTTGTTTTTATTTCTTCAGTTGTAAGTACCGGGCGCTCAGTATCTTTGTCTGAAGTGTCTCCAATAAGGGCGGTAAAGTCACCAATTAAAAATGTCACATTGTGTCCTAATTCAACAAATTTCTGTAGTTTTCGAAGCGCCACCGCGTGACCTAAATGAATTCTTGTGGCTGTTGGATCAATTCCCAGGTAAATATTGAGTTTCTTGTCAGAGGAAAGTAACTTTTCTACCAGCTCTTTTGTCGGGAGAACTGTTGCCACACCTGTTGTAAGTAAATCATCCATTGCCTATTGTAGCCTAAAATTTTGAACAAAAAAAGAGAGCGGTCGGATAAAACACGACCGCTCTTTACAACTGGAGGATGCACCGCATCCATTGGCGAAATTCTGCTCGTCGGCCAGCCTTTGTACGTCATGCATCTTTGAGCCGACAGGGAGATTTTACAACAAGTTTGCTACAATGTACAGTAGCTTATGTGGAAAGAGAATTTACGCAGTAAAAGAAGAATGACGGTTAGTAGAAGAAGTTTTTCAGGAGACAAAAGTTTAACCAGAGCGCAGCGAATCGCTCGCTTTGCTAAATATGGTTTTATTGCAGTTATAATTCTGAGTATTGTTGGTTTTATTGGCTTTCAAGTTTTAGCACTCACCCTTCCCTCTCCAGAAAACATTGTTAGACATGATGGTTTTTCAACGAAAATAGTAGATCGAAATGGAAAGCTTTTATATGACATTTTTGTAGACCAACGCAGAACTCAAGTGAGTTTGTCTGATATTCCAGATTATCTTAAAAAAGCGACAATCTCAGTTGAAGATAAAAACTTTTATACACATCAAGGCTTTGATCCGTTAGGATATGCGCGTGCATTGTATGACGCGGTCATTAAACAAAGAATTACTGGAGCTTCTACGCTGACACAACAACTTGTTAAAAACGTGCTTCTAACTTCTGATCGAACACCTACTCGAAAAATAAAAGAGTTTGTTCTCACTTTGGAAATTGAACGAAAATATTCGAAAGATCAAATTTTGGCGCTTTACTTAAATGAAGTGCCTTATGGAGGAACTGCATATGGAGTTGAATCGGCGGCGGAAACTTATTTTGGTAAAAATGTAAAAGACCTAAATCTTGTTGAATGTGCAATTTTAGCAGGATTACCACAAAGTCCATCACGCTATTCGCCGTATTCAAGTACACCGACCGCATATGTATATCGCACAACTGGTGTGCTCCGCCGTATGCGTGAGGATGGCGTTATAACTCCAGATCAAGAAACAGAGGCGCTTAAACAACTTCCCGATATGAAATTTCAAGCGAAAGGTGCAGACTTCAAAGCACCACATTTTGTTCAATATGTTCAAAATATTTTAAATGATCGATATGGAGAAAAAACTGTTGAAACGGGAGGGCTTAAAGTCACGACAACGCTTGACCTTGACTTACAAGAACAAGCACAACAAATTGTGTCAGATGAAATTGCAAAAGTTGAACCCGTGCATATTACAAATGGCGCTGCAGTTGTCGTCGACTCAAATACCGGTGAAATTTTAGCAATGGTTGGGTCTAAAAACTTTTCAGCTACTGACTACGATGGACAAGTAAATGTAACTACTGCACTTCGCCAACCAGGTTCATCTTTTAAACCATTTACCTACGTAACGGCATTCAAAAAAGGCTACACTCCGGCCACCCTCTTAATGGACGCTCCGACTATTTTCCCCGGAGGAATTGGACAACCTGATTATGTTCCAGTCAGCTATGACGGAAAATATAGAGGGCCAGTCCAGGTACGGTATGCATTAGGAAATTCACTTAATATTCCAGCAGTAAAGATGATTGCACTTGTGGGAATTAAGGATGTCTTGCAGACGGCAACTGACATGGGAATTACGAGCTTACCTCCAACAGACGAGACATTAAAGCGAGTGGGCTTGTCACTGACGCTTGGTGGCGGTGAGGTGAAACTCCTCGAGCTGACGAGTGCTTATGGCGCGTTTATGAACGGTGGATTTAGGGTAACCCCATTATCGATTCTTCGGGTTGAAGACAAAGATGGAAAAGTATTAGAAGATAATCGTCCAGCACATGGTGATTCTGTTTTAAATCCAGATCTAGCTTTTCAAATGGCAAATGTATTGTCTGACAATAAAGCCCGTGCTGACACTTTTGGCTTAAATTCTTTGTTAAACATACCAGGGCGCCAAGTTGCTGTTAAAACCGGAACAACAAACGACAAGCGGGATAATTGGACAATCGGAGGTACCCCTCAAGTGACAGTCGGAGTCTGGGTTGGAAACAATGACAATTCAGCAATGAAACAAGTGGCTTCAGGAGTAAGCGGTGCTTCTCCTATTTGGAATAAAATTTTAAAGTCCTGGCTAACCGGAAAACCTGTGGTGAATTTTACTCAACCTGACGACTTGGTTTCTGTGAATGTTGATAACGTGTCAGGCATGAAAGAACATGATGGCTTCCCGTCTCACGCTGAATTTTTTGTAAAAGGCACAGAACCCACAGATGACACAGTGCATGTCTTGTTGAAACTTTGTAAGGGAGAAGGAAACTTGGCAACTCCTTCTGACGTCGCTGCAAACAATTTTGATTCAAAAGAATTTGTGATTTTGAAAGAGAAAGATCCATTTGCCGTAAACGGAATCAATCACTGGCAAGATGGGATTAATGCGTGGACTGCTTCACAGTCGGCAACTACAAATATGTATAACCCTCCGACACAATATTGTAATGGTGGATCACATGCGCAAATGAATATTGATTTTGTAGAACCGAGAGATCAAACGAGTAACCTCGACAAAACATTCCATGTAAAGTTCAGTTTAGACTCAGTTGAAAACATTTCAGAGTCTCATTTGGAAGTTGATGGAGTGACTGTTAAAACTTTTGATAACAATGGACCTTACGAATATGATGCATCCCTTGACACGGGCGTACACAAGCTCAGAGCGTATGCCAAAGACACGCAAGGACATGAGACTGAACGCATTATTACTGTTGGGGTAAAGACGAACTGGGATGGAACTACACCTTAATAAGAAATATTACTTGTAAACGCTATCATTAAGAAGCCTTTAATAAGTAAGAAGATAATAAGAAGCAGTGGAATGCAAAATGTGATCAAAAGTCCAAGTCCGGCGAACAATTTTTTTTGACTCCAGTAGTCAAGCTCACGATAGTTCTTCAGAAACGTTTGCCTCCCTCCAAGTTCTTTTGGATTATTTTTCAGTAATACCATGTCTTTGAAGTGTTTTTAAGATTTCTTTTCTGACTTCCGTCACTTCTGAATCAGTGAGTGTTTTTTCGCTAGACTGGTAACTAATTCTGAAACTTGAACTTTCTTC
>JBBRBD010000011.1:0-43024 GCA_038206135.1 Patescibacteria group bacterium
GCACAAGAATCCTCTATTGAATGATCAATATTACTTTTGAACACTGGAACAAATCGATTAGATGGTGTTCTTGAGTCTTCTGCTAGGGATTTTCTTGCCAACCTCAGTCGCCCATTTTTTAGGTTGAAAATTAACCAGATAAAGCGCTACAAATAGGCCCACAAAAATATAAATGAAGTCAGGAAGTGATGGGTGAATTAGTAGCTCAATTAGTTGAAAGGGGAACATAATAAGTGTGAGTCCTACCAGTAAATCTACACCCCAGTTTTGTTTATACATCAGACCAATTGCACCTGCTATTTTAACACCACCTAAAAGTATTAAATATAAAATAAGATATACGTGACCCGTAAGGAGGTTGGGAACTACATTTTGAGTAAGGCGAATCAGTAAGTCATGAGGGTCATCAGAAAGCTCCTTTAGTTTATACAGTTCATATCTATTGAGTGCAGACTTACCATATAAAAGTACTCCAACACCTATAATCGCCTCAGCAAAACCAAACAATAATTTATAGGCCACGATATACCAGGACACGTGAAATTTGTGCTCTATTTGTTCCTCTGTCATTTTATTCTCTTCCATTAAACCAATTGTACTATTCTTAGAGAGAAATTTTCATGTTTTTATAGTAAAATACTCGTTGAGGACGCTTAGCTCAGTTGGTAGAGCACTTCATTTACACTGAAGGGGTCATAGGTTCGAGTCCTATAGCGTCCACCAATGTTTTTACTCCAATAAAAACACCCACTAGTTGTGGGTGCTTGTTTTCAAAAAATTCGAATTCGTTACAAATGCTACTTAGCCCCTTTTGGGCTAGCAATAAAAAGCGCTTTACCTATTTCGAATGCGGTCCTTGGTGCCAAATGGCTGTCTATTTGCTGGTCACTACATAGGTCATAGAAAATATCCATGCCAGTGACAATAGCAGTTCCCACTTTTATTTCCACCGCTGTCAGTATTGCCTCAATCTGCCCTTGGTTTAAATCTTGGTATCCGGTTTGACGGAGGGCTTCACGCAAATCGGAATACTTTTCTTGTTGTAATGCACTGCAAATTTCTCGATAACTCTCGACATTTCCGATCACAATATCACTCCTCAAGTTTAACTTTTGACTGAGAAATTATAACAAAAAATTAAATCAAAATCAACTATGGGTCATTTTACTATAATTTTTTATATAAACTTGTAAATATGACTACTTTGCCCCATAATTGTGTGGTCTGAAAACATTCATATAAGTAGTAGGGGTGTGAAGTGACCGATAAAACGAAAACGCAGGAGATTCGTTCGCTACAAAACTTAGAGCTGAGAAAATGGATGCTTAGAGCTCTCATACTTTCAGTTGTTGCATGTGTACTCGTTACGATTATGAGTACCGCATCTGAACTGGGTCTCTCTGGAAAAGGTTCTGTTAACTTAGGGTTTGCCAATATTGAGTTGAATTCTGGTGAAAGTCAGAAAATAAATCCAACTCAACAGCAGCAACTGGAGCAAAAAGCTCAACAGCCGCAAGCACAAGCATTTAATACAAACAACTCTGCGGGATTTTGTCCATATGTATATGGTTCATATTCATTTACCCTGTACCCGAATGTTCCATATGGCCCGTCATACCAAGGGTATTATGTTAGTACCGGTGGAAATGGCCAGTTTGGAATTCTCAATTCGTACGGCGTATTTACTGCGGTGGGTGCTCAAACAAGTGGTACCTGGCAATTGGCGGCTGGAAGTGATATTTCAGTTTGTGCTGACTCGAATGGAAACTATGCACGGTTTGAAGGGTATTAAGGATCGGGGAAAGTACTCGTTCACTAATAGATAAGAAAAATGGGCTCGCAATTGTGCGAGCCCTCATTTGTTTATCTTGAAATTAAAAGCCCTGCGACAATTCCTAGAACTATGGTAACAATTAGTGGAAATGGTCTGGAAATCAGTCTACTGATATGTTCCTTTGTTTTTCGCAGCAAAAACCTAGAAAGTTCATCAAAAACGATTGCAACTGCTGCAATGATTGCAATATAAAGCCCAGGCGTTGGGTCCCACATGAGATAAAGGAACCCTGCAAATATTGCGCTGATAACCCTAACAGTTCTATTCCCAGTAAGCATTCCCAACACGGCTACTGTAATAAGAATTGCGAATTGTAATGAATCGAAGCCTAAACTTACAAACTGAACGTGGAACATAGCGCCCCCTTTTATCAAAGTCTAGATATTAAATTATAGGATAACTTGTATTGAAAGTCAAAGTAAATGAAGACACATATTTTCTTTTTACTTTTTTCCGTACCAACTTTTTGATATAATAGCATCGTTATCTGCCGAGATAGCCAAGGTGGTCACGGCGGGCGCCTGAAGAGCGTCAGATGTTGGTTCAACTCCATCTCTCGGCACAAATAGTGTTTTTGTGTAGTATTGCGGGTATAGCTTAATGGTAGAGCTCCTGGTTGCCAATCAGGTTACCCGGGTTCGATTCCCGGTACCCGCTCCAGATGCAGTTATCGGAGTAGAACTGATTCAAACAATAATGCACTGTGCATAGTACTTCAAATACTTTTATTTAAAGATTACCAAATAAACATTTTTAGCACAAAAATAGGGGAATAACTAAAACAAAGTGTTTTAAGTTACTCCCCAAAGGGTTAGCTATCTAAACTAGCCCCACGTGCGCTTTTTCTTCAAAGAGACGACAGTCGCCTGCTTGGCACGTTCAGATGGCGTATTTGACACCGTCACACCATTGTGGCCGACATCGGTGACAAACATCTGCAAATAGCCGTCCGGAACTGATTGAACTGAACTAGCAGCCCCGTTCTTTACATCAACTTGTCCCATATCACTATCCTCCTAACGATTCATCGATTGGAACTGACTCAATTTTAGCAGGATTGCACATATGGCAACCTACTGACTGCGGGACCCGCATCCAAAAAGCAGATGAGGGCTCAATAGTGATGTTATTTCCATCACCATCTGTACCGATAGTATACAACGAATTACTTAAGATTGCTAGGTTTCCCGGAAAGCGACCTAAAATCTTCTCATCTCGAATCAAAAATCGAACCGACCAATCGGCAAATAATGTTGCAATTCTTGCAACATGTATTCCAAGGCCAGGTTGCGCTTTAAATTCGTCTCTCGGAACGCCGTAGTCAACAACTTGATCAGTCGGCGCATCATCCATAGTGTGCAAAAGTGTCGCAAAGCAGGAATAGCATGGCCCAAGAGCTGGGTGAACAATAAAAACCTCACCCGCAATCGCCTTCTCATAAACTCCTCCATAGAATGCAATTTTGCCGCGTTCCCGCAGCTCCATTGAGACCAGTGTAGTTACTATTTCTGAACCCAGTCCTGCGACAAGTACCAGATCCGCTGTATTAATAGCATCGAAGTTGTTTCTGATGTCATCAACTACAGTTTCTACAATCGCGTCGGGATTTCGGTTCAGAATTAAGTCCGCTACAGCATCTACTTTAGGCATGCCGACATATCGCAAATCTGCTGCATGTCGAACAATGTTGTGTGCTTCAAGAATATCTGGATCAACCAGAACAAAATGCTTGACACCCGCCATTGCAAGAAACAATGCAGTAGTACTTCCAAGAGAGCCTAGCCCAATAATGGCGACTCTAGCATCTTGAAGTCTGGATAATCCATCTCCAAGTATGCCGCTAACACGATCCCATTGATCTGTCATTTACATCTCCTTTAAGAGTAAATCGACTAAAAATACTTCTATCGAGCAATTGTGCACTGAAGGAAGTGAAAATTCATTCCAATTCTGTGCTTCAAGGGGCATTTTCATGATACTCACCCCAGAGTGTGGATAATTCCATTTAGTTGTAACAACCTTTTGGAAGTCCCATGTCGGGTGAGTTACAAAGAACATTATTTCGCAGTTCATATCTTGGTCTGCATCTAAAATGTTCCAGGTTACATCAAATCCGTTTATTCGCAGATACATCAGTTCGTGATCAATGCGATCAGGAAGTGAAAGATACCAGGGAATGGGAGGAAATGACGGTACCGCTCTGTTTTGCAAGACTTCCGGCTGAATTCCAATCGGCCGTTTAGTCTCATGATTGGTGTAAAACCAAGTCATGAGGAAGTCCTCAATCACCATTTGATTTTCAGTAACCTTTCTCCTTCGAGATGGTTCATATTTTGTCACGAGGGGTGACAATAACTGTGATCTTTGTTGTTCTGGGTCTGAGAGAATTTCCTGAATTGTTGTAATATCCCGACCGCTCAAATATGTCATTCCATCCGGGTGTTTGTGCCAATCCCCAAGATATACCAATTCAGAATTCAGCTTTTCAGGAGGAGAGTACCGTTTGGATACTTTCGCAGCTGGAACGCCATTCGAATTAGCATTTCTTCGTAGATCCCAGTGAGCTTGGTACCATAGAAACAACTCTACTTGGTAGCTGCCACCATTAATGAAAAGACCTGCATAACGCTCAATATCACGCTTGTCGTTCAGGGTGGCCAAAACGACAATTTCATTCTTCGTTTCAACCCCAATTAACGCCGCCCCTGTTTCAGTTAGAGGGTGACTGCGGGATTCTTTCAGAATCCCGCAAATTACTCGATCGAGAATAAACACCTGAGGTGTTTTATTCATTTCAGTACTCCTTATAAGGCTGAGGGCCACTCATTGTATTTTGACCAATACATCCATGCGCGTAACCACTGAACTGACTGTATAGCTATCGTTCCGGGTGTTGATTTTACAGGATCCCAACTACTGTTCTGGATGTCTAAATTGTGACCACCTGTGTTGTGGGGCGACTTAGATACATCAGGATAAACATAGTCCGTGATGGGAGGGGCAAGTCGATCTTCCTGATACTGCATTGTTAATATCACCTCGTCATTGAACTCAAGATCTGACGGCAACAATGCAACTTTCATCATTCGAAACTTAACTACCCATTTTGGTTGTTCAGTATCCGTCAAAAGTTCTATGGATGTTGTTGAAATTACGAAATCCGTATCCCAATTCACTTTCCGGTTAAATACGGTATAAGCTTTCGGGTTGAATACCATTTTCACGCTTGCAATATCAGCCATTAAACGAAGAGACGGGTTTTGTCGTGTACCCCACCATAATTCTGTCATTTTGATACCTTTCTATTTGTTTATTCGAACTTGGCTTTATGAGGCTTCGGGCCACTCGTTGTATTTGGTCCAGTACATCCATGCGCGTAACCACTGAACAGACCACTGTGCAATTGTGCCAACAGTAGACTTTGCAGGGTCCCATCCATTTCTCGCTCCGCCATGATGAAGACATAAATTGTGGCCTCCGATATTGTGTTGTGATTTAACAACCTCTGGGTAGACATAATCTGCAACCGGGGCAATAATTTGATTTTCTTGATATTGTATCGTCAATATTGCCTCGTCGTTGAATTCGATCTTTGCAGGTAACTTGGTATCTTTGAGCATCCGAAACTTAACAATCCATTTCGGTTGTTCGGTATCCGTCAAAAGTTCTAAGGATGTTGTTGAAATTACGAAATCCGTATCCCAACTCACTTCCTGTTTAAACAGGGTAAATGATTTTGTATTGAATGCAAATTTCATTGCACCAATATCAATCATAAATCGAGGAGATGGTTTTTGTCGTGTACCCCACCATAATTCTGTCATTTTGATACCTTTCTATTGGTTTAGTAGATCATCTGCTGAGAATTGATTTGTAAACTTACTCGCTTCGGCAATTGCTTCTTCAGACATTTCAAGGTCATTGTTTGCAACTACCATCCTCGCGATTGTATCTGCTATTTCGTCTTGTATGATAATGGGCACTGAGTTCCATCTGCTCTTACCGAGAAAAATTTCAAGTGTCCAAGTACCAGTCTGCATTGGGTTAGGGGGAATTAATGAAATGCCCGGTCCTGGCGGATAGAATTCATTAAGGCCCATGTGTAGAATTTGCGTGACACGAAACGTACTTGATGGGAGACCTTGTGGATCTATGAATCTAAAGGTAACCTTTATCTCCTTTCCATCAAAAACAGGATCGTTCAATATGATTTTGGCACCAGGAATAAGTGTGTCCCACTTGTCCCATGTGTATCCTCCTAGATGTTGACTCGCAAAAGGCGGCGTATTTGTTCTTACATATTGACGCTCATTTGCATTTGGTGCTGGGGCATAAATTACCCGAGAATCGTCTTCCGTAATCTCCGGTTTTGAAGGTGGGTCAATATAGTCAAGGAATCTTTCAATTTGCTTTACTATCCACATAGCGCAGTTATCTCCTCCTCTACGTATTGCAAGCTCGATTGTTGATGCAACATAGTCAAGAAATCTGTTAATTTGCCTTGGCATCCAACTAAAGCACCATGCTCCTCCTACTAGTACTGCCGCCTCAAATAATGAAGCAAATAAAATTTCGAGTACTCCGTCTGGATTCTGATACTGGGGCAATGTAATCAAGTTGATCAGAACCAAAGTAAGGGAACACGTCGTGTATCCAATCAACCACCACATAGAAGCTCCTTATCTCACGAAAATGTGAATAGAATTTGAGGAATCAATCGATATTGCATACTTTCATCTGTTGATTTGTAAATGTGCAACATTGTAATACCTATAATCTCTGTCTGAGCGATGATACAACTCTTTGAGTGAGAAGTCAAAACATATATAGGTTGAACAAATGAAGTGTTTACAACGGCATTAATGAGGGTATTTCTTTGCAAACTATAAGAAAAGGGTTTGATCAGAGGTATTTTACGAAATTTCAATTTCTCGCTCACTTCAAAGAAGTTAACTTCTCTCAAGTGAACGAGATAAAGAGTTTTTGTCAATACTGCCGCGAAAGGCAATTATTGCTTATTCTTTATCTCGTAATATTTCAGTTTCTAGTACTTGTACTTCAACAATGTCGCCGTCTTGAGCTTAATTTTAATAAGCACATCGGACAGTGACCTGCAGCTGATAAATGAACCCGTTTTGTTGACAAGTAAATGAGCTTTGTGACGGTATGACTCTTTAATCAGGTAATCACGATACACTTCATACGCTTCCTGAAGTGATCCAGCGTAAACCCCATCAACCTCATCATTCTCTGAAATGCAAAAGGGCATGTCGACATCGCCTGAGCACAGAAATGCACTCCAAATCGATGCATTTGGTAAGATTTCACTGGTACGACTAATCAAGCGGCTGTCCCGTACCTGATGAATGACCTCACCCAAGCTATTTGAAATGTCGACTGGACTGGTGCTGTAGGGAATGTGAAAATTTTCGCGATTCCCTTTCATCAAAAATTCAGCAGCACCTCGAATCGCGTGTGCTCCATGGATAAAACGGTTGTCAAATTCGCAGTATTCGTATCCTTTTGTTACCTGTGAATGGACCGAAAACAATTCAGTTTCTACTACAAAGTTGCCTGCCATTGTATACCCCTTGTATATTTTATGCTTCACAAATACAGCTTCACATTGTACAGCCCATAGTGGTATTTGTCAAAAATATATTGACTTATAGTTTGTTTTTGATATACTAACTTATTAGGTAATCTGTTCGAAAGCGCTGACTTTTAAAAGCGCTTTTTTTATGGATTGATTTGTAGGTACCTTGACAATCAAATATATTCGAAGGGGAGATACACGTGCAGAGTTTTTCGATAGAAGAGATCTATAACAATGTATTCTCTGCAGTCGGATCAGTAATCAATGACCGTACGCTTTTGGCGGCATGGATGATTGGTTTGGCTATTTTTTTTGCTGTTTTTGCCCTTGCGTTCTGGCTTGAAGCTCACAAAAGCTTTTTCCGGACCGCAATAATCGCTTTTGTCTTCGCATTTATCGGTTTTACCCTTGTGAAAGGGGACTTACCGGCAAAAATGAAGGACATTGGTGGTGAATTGGCAGATACTGCAATTAATGCAGGGGTTGATAATGCGCGTCTTGCGCAGGCTACAGAGTTGCAATACATATCAGCTCCGGTCGTGAAATATGGGTATGAAACATTATCTTGTAATTTCACGGCAAATCGTGATGTTACTTCACGCGGTTCACCGAACGATAAATGCCTTCAGGAAACTGGATGGTTCAGCTATCGTAAAACAAATCAGTGGACTAAGACGATTAGACATTGCAGCACTGACGACGAGGGACACGAAACTTGCTATAACACCTACGTTGACCATTGGGATGACGAATTTACACCATACTTTAGCTTTGTAGTTCGCTACTGGATTGAACCTGATACGAAGACTAAATATCTTCATAGCGGTGTTTATCAGATGCAAGATGATGGCGGGAAACCGCAAGTATTCTTGCATGCGGGTTGGCGAGCTCCACAGAACCCGGACATTAATACATATAATAACCGTGGTTTGGATGGCGGTTGGCAGTATAACAACCATGTTCCTGAATTTTGGACGCGAGTTCAAAATGCAGCAGAAACAAGTGGTCCAATCGTACTGGCGACTTTCGTCGGTCCATATTTCAATTGGGGATTTGCGTCTGAATCCACTCAGTTTTCGGTATACTCAGGGCCGTACATTGCCTTAAAAAAGCTGGTAACGTTACCCGGACCGGACAAAGCTACTATCAACTATGTTGATGCTTTTAATGGGCAATCAACTATGCACACACTACTCGCAAGTACTGACGGAGAGTTGCCTTTGGACTTTATGCCAACTACTGTGCTTGGTGTGAACATTGCACAAGCTGATCTAATAAACCTGCGAGCTCTTGCATTTCAAGGCCACTTGGGCCCGAATAAGCAAGGCATTGCCAGCTGGTTTATCGTGTCAAAGACACTCACCGATTCTCTTGGTGGGCTCTCAGAAATGACAATCGCCCTTAAGGCATACATGAATGACTCTTCGGTGTGGGGCTTATTTGCCTTACCAAAGAATCAAGTTATTCTTGTTACCGAAGTAAGCGATGACGGTACACAGATAGTCAACCGTGATATGGAAACCGGAATGCCAATGGGTAATGTTTTGGTTGAGCAGCGAATGCGTTTGTCGGTAAATCCACAAAATGCTTTGCCGTTTAGTCCCGACACCATGATTGGCACCTTTACTAGCTCATACACCAAAAATGAGGGCGGTGCACTTTCATACACATATTCTGATATGGCAACAGCGGGCGGAGCCGCGAGTATTTTATACGAACAGTCGAAAGACTGGGTAGCTCCCGACCCCAATGCCGAAACTTGTGAGGCAACACCAGATTATCACTTGGGTTTCATTCGATACCGAATGTGTACCCAACAGTATCTCAAAACTACCATTAAGGTAAACAAGGCGGGTTTTGATCTGATCAATCAACAAGCAACAACTGAGGCAGAAAATCGTACACCAATTGTGGGATCGATTATCCTCCTCTTTGTAGCTTTCTGTTTCAGTGCATTTTTCGGCTACGCTGCAGTTCAAGAATCGTAATTTAACCAAAAAACTAGGAGCAGTGGAAACATGAATACTAATCGTATTTCGCGCGGATTTCGTTACATTTGGTCCATGATCGTTTTGTCCCTTATTGCAACCGTGATTATTTCCGGTTGCGGAGTTGGTAAAGCGGTAAACGCCATTGGCGCAGAAGCACAGGCTCTCATTTCGCAGGGTCGTCAGTACTACCACGAAGGTATCGATATGCAAACTTCGGCGATTAATTTGCGCCGGGCATACGAAACCAAAGACAGTAGTTTCCGACTGACCGTGCAAGATTTGTTCGCCAACAAGAAAAGCTGCTTTAAGGACGCAGCGACATTAGAAAGCACAGTTGCCACAGCAGTCATGTCTCAAAAATCAGGTGGCGAACTGGTGAACGCGTTATCTACAAGCAGTGTAAGCGGTGAAGCCGCAACCACGGCTTGTATCGAGTTGAATAAGTCGCTCGCAGACATTATCGTGTCGAGCCGCAGTGGAATTCAAAATGCATACATGGCTTCCTTTGAAGCCGCAACTGCATTTGAGAATAAAATCTCGAGTTACCCTGAGATCAAGTTGGTCAACGATTTGCTCACGACTTATGGTTCGACTGATGGCGTAATTCACGCTTTGTCTTTGGACGGTGTTGGTGTCACAGATTTTACTTGGTTACCGACAATGGATTTGTATGTTGATACCAGTAACGATCAGTTGTGCACTTATTTTAAGTCTGGTGCGTTTAAAGATGACTTGCCACAAATCGTGAAAGACAAGTTCACCGGCCACGACGATGCGTTAACCGGTTTGTATTCGACCCGCAAGAACCCGCTCGGCACTGGCTGCCGCGTATACCGCCAAGCCGCATTGTATGTAATGACGCTGCCAATTTTGTCGGCGCAGACATCGCAAGTTGTAGGAAGTGGGGTTGATCAGGGGGCAATGCCAACTGATGTTCCTGACCCAAAGAAGCAGTAATTGGCTTTAACCAAAAGCTGCTGATGAATATATTTAGATAAAACAGAGCCCACTCAGGAGAGTGGGCTTTTTTATTGCAAAAAAGAAACGGCCTTAATCCTAAAGGAAAACTAACTTTCCTTTAGATGTACAATTATTTTTGTCCTTCAAGGATGTTATATATCGTCTCAATTGTAAAATAACTTACGGCTACTTCTCCATATTGAAATTTTTGATCTATATTTTGTACAGTCAGAGGAGATGTTTCATGTGCATATGAAAAATGTTCAGGGTCTACTTCGCCCCAATTAGTCTCTTCTGCCGTGATAGTTCCATTACTTAGCGCGCTTTCCACAACACCCCTTTGTAAATTGATAATTGGAATTTGGTGTTGTTCTGCAATTTTCAAGAGTAGAACGTTGTACTTCATCGTGTTCTCTGGCCGTGATACAGTTCTATATTTGATCTCTTCTTTTTTTGCATCTTCTGGTGATTGACCAGGGTCTACCACAGCTTTTGGATTTTCAAACCAACTTTTATACGGTTCTTCAGTGGCTGTCGGTGCTTCTGGGATTGTTGTGAGAATAGGAATTATTCCTCGATCGATCTCATGCTGAATAAGCTCTTCAGCGTTTTTGCCAAAATCTTCTAAAGATGTGTTATTTCTAATCATATTAGAGCCAATGAAATTAATCGCGATTTTCGGATTGTAGTGATCAATATACGCATCAATGACACTTTTACCTGGTGGACAGGGAAGAGCCTCGCTTGTTACACAAAACATAGAATCATATAACAGTTGGGGAGCGTCTATCCCAGATATTACGGCTGCATTGAGCGCACCGTTTGGTATTTCTAGATATTTTTGAACAACTTCGGCTTTATATTGATCGTCTCCCAAATTAATTTCAGACTGATTGATCCCTTCCCCATATATACTTTCAAACATTCCATGTGCTACTGAGGTACCTGTCTTCATGAGTGTGCTTCCTTCCGGAATTGTAGTAATCGCATTTAAACGGTCTTTTATAGGGGTGATATCTGGCACAACTGCATAATTTTGAAATAGTTCTTTGTGAAGTTCAGCTTCTGATAAAGATTCTACTTCCTTGACAAGGTCCTGTACTGTCTTTTCTGTTTGTGTTTGCGAGTTTTCAGGCATTTTGAAGTGGAGCGCTTTTCCAGCTAATAGTAAGCCAGCACCTTTTAAAAAATCTCGGCGTGATGGTTTCAGTGCGCCAGATTCAGAATCATGCATACCTTATATTACTATAATTAATTTACTTATTTTCTCCACCCTTCATAAGCTCATAATAAAGCACTGGAATGAACAGAAGCATGATTGTGCTGGCAATCAGAAGTCCTGAGATAATAGCGCCTCCCAAACCTCGCCACAGGGGGTCGGAGAGTGTGATTGGAAGGAGTCCAAACACTGTACAAAGCTTTGTTAAGATAATTGGCTCCATACGAGAAGCTCCTGCGTCTGAAATAGCATCTTTAAATTCCATTCCTTCTTTTCTGTTCAAATTAATTTTGTCCACAATAAACATAGAGTTTGTAACTACAATTCCAAAGAGTGACAATATTCCGATGAGAGCCGGGAATGAAAGAGGAGTGCCGGTTAATGCATATGACAAAAACACAGATGATACGGCGAGTGGAATAACCATAAGTACAATAACAGCCTGGCGGAATGATTGGAACTGCACAACCATCGTGATAAGAATCAAAATTGCAGAAAGTACCATAGCTTGCAAAATAGATTGCACTGACTTTGCGTTTTCATCGTTTACCCCTCCAGTTTTCCAACTATAACCCTGAGGCAAATTAAGCGAACTTGCAAAGTCTTCAAGCTTTTTGTTTTCAGCCGATGAGGTTGAACTTGGGCGAACTCCTGCTGAAACTGAAATTGTTCTCTGGAAGTTTTCATGATCAATGCTTGTTGGGTTTACTTTTGTACTTACACTTCCAAGAGAAAGAAGGGGAAATAAAGTTCCTTGATTGTTTGTAACATTTAAGGATGAAAGATCCCCAATGCTTGCAGTTCCTTTTGTTAAGCGTAGTACTATATCTGTTTTAACATTGCTTCCTGCATCAAATGCAATCGAGTCCAAGGTAAAGCCACTGGCATATGTTCGTAATGCAAAGCCTAGTGTGTCAGGGGTGAAGCCGTTAACCGCCATTTGTTGGCTATTTGGTACAAACACAATTTTACTGGTACCTTCTTTGATTGATTTTGTAACGTTAATAACTCCGTTGTCTTTGTTTAAAAAGTCCACAACGCTGTCAGCTTTTTGATTTAATACCAAAAGATCATCTCCCAAGAGTTTTATCTGTAAGTCGGCTCCCGCAGGTGGTCCACCTGAGTCTTCAAGTACAGAAATTTTACCGTTTGTGTAGCTTATAAATTCTTGACGTAAATCTTCAGCAATCTCACTGGAAGCATCTTTTCGGGTATCTTTATCAGTTAATCTCAATGAGAAATAAGCTAAATTGTTGTTGCTAGAACTGCCTCCTCCAAATCCTGCTCCTCCACCACGACCTACTTCTGCGGTTGCAAATTCCAGCTCTCGTGTTGAACGTAGCTTTTCTAGTATCTTTTGTGACTCAGTGTTTGTTTCGTCTAGCGTTGTGCCTGCAGGAAGTTCAAGCTGCACAAAGACTTCATTTTGATTACTCTTTGGAAAAAACTCATTTTTTACAAAACCAAGGGGAAGGAGCATAAAGCTAAATATGGCATATGCCACAACTGCAATTATTACTTTGCGACGACTTTTCTTTTCTTCTAAGATATTACGAATTTTTCGTTTGTACCATTCAGAAAACCCATCAACATCAATTAAGCCTCTACTCATTAAGCGATTAAAAAGAACTCGAGCACGGGACTTATCCCACTGTTTTTTATTTTTGTTTTTCTGTAGTCTAGCCGCCAGTAATTTTTTGACTGTTGGATAAAGTCGTTTAAAAATAAAAGTAAACAAAACATAGGTAATTAGTACAAATGGAAAAACTGGGCTTGAAGCCGTGAGCGCTGCAATAACGGCGAGCGCTACAATCCATGCCAAGACTTTCAAAAACACTACAGTTCTTTTCGGGAGCACTGGTTTCAAAAGAACAATCATAAGGGGCAGCGTAATGAGGACTGCAATTGCAGTTGATGAAATCATAGTAACTGTCACAACAATTGGAATAGGTTTTATAAATTCCCCGATAATTCCGGTTGCTAAAAGAAGTGGTACAAATGACCAAATGGTTGTAATTGTAGTCGACCAAATTGGTACAATCGTGTCTTTCCAGACAAGAATTCCAGTTTCTACAGGGGAGAACTTTCCAGAGCGGTGATACAAAGTCATTGCTGACACGACCACAATGGTGTCATCGACCAGGAGTCCCAAAGCCAAAAGGAATGAGAAGAGGGACAAAAAATTAATAGACATCCCGAACATTTGCATGAAAAAGAAAGCTGACAAAAAAGTAAGCGGAACGGTGAGCGAAGAAATAATTGCTTGGCGGAATCCCAAGAACAGCAATAGTACTGCCATAACTAAAATGATTGTTGTTCTAAATTCTTTTAATAGATCAGTGAATTGTTTACTAATTTCATCACTGGTGTTTTGCAAAGTAATTACTTTGTACCCTGTGCCTTGTTTTTGCATAAATGCGTCCACCGCAGTTTTAATTTGAGCGCCTGCTTCATCAATGTTTGAGCCACTCGTTTTGTATGCGTAAAAGGTAACTCCAGCTTGAGCTTCAGAGTTTGGAGTTGCTACATATGAAATTTGCTGTCCTACTTTTGATCTTTCTGAAACTGAGGCAATACTTGAAAGAGTTACCACACGACCATTAATTGAAAGCTTTAAATTTCGAATGTCGTCAACAGTTTCTATACTTGGGTCAATTGTTAACGAATATAAGTTTTTATCAGTCTGTACTACACCTGCTGGGTAGGAGCTGTGTGCTTTTTTAATAGCTTGTGACAATGTAAATGGGTTTATACCAAGCTCTGTAAGCTTTGAGGGAGGAACATCGACGACCAGTTCCTGTGTGTCGTAACCGGTTGTGTTCACTCGGTCTACTTTTGACAAATCTTCGATTGTCTTTTTAAGCTCTTTTGAAGTACGCATAAGATCTGGAAAACTTTTGTCTCCAACGAGTGCAAATGTCCAGACTGGTTGATCCTCAAAATCAATTAAATTTACTTTTGGAGTTGTAGCATCAGTTGGTAAGTCCGTCACTGCATCTACTTGTGACTTTACGTCTTGCTTTGCTTTTTCGCCTTCTACCTTTGATAGAAATTGAATAGTTATTGCCGAAACGTTGTCAGTTGAGGTTGAAGAAATAGTATCAACATCTTTTAGTGAGCGCAGCTGGTCTTCAATAGGAGTCGTTATTAGTCCTTCTACGTCCGACGGACCCGCTCCAGGGAGTACTGTTACAACCGTAACAATTGGAATTTTAATTTCAGGGTTCAAGCGTTTAGGCAGATTTGTATATGCCAAGATACCGAGTAAAAATACGGTAATGATTAACAACAAGACAATACGAATGTTTGTAATGTACTTGGCGACAAAGCCATTCATCATCTGGGGTTTAAAAGTAAGTCGGTCGAGGTATGACCGTACTTTTGTTTTTTCCTGAGCCATATTAATTTGTTTTTAGTGAGTCACCTTCCTGCACATTTCGAGTAGTAATAATAGTGTCTGCACTAGTAATTCCTGAAGTTACTTTCACAAAGTTTCCGGATACTTCACCTAACTTTACTTCAACAACATGTGCCAAAAGTTTGTCATTGTCATGCTTTTCAACATAAATATATGCTTTGTCCTGTGTTTGATAGACTGCGTCAAGAGGAACATAAAGCTCGTTAGTTACAATTTTCTTTGAGCCAAGCGGAATTTGAACTGAAACTGCGTCTTTATTTGAAAAATCACCTGAAAACTGAGCGGGAAGCGTATACAAGACACTATATAGAGTGCCATCTGTGCTTTCAGTTGAAACAAATCGAGGTGAAACTGAAACTTTAGCCCCATTAATTATAAAAATACTTTCTTCAATGGTTGAGACTTTTTGTGCAATGTCTCGGGGAACGAGTACTACTGCGGTGTTTTCATTTGTGTTTGAGGAAATGGTTGCAATGAGAGTTCCTGGATTTACGTTTTGTCCAACTTTTACATAGACTCTTTGAACAGTTCCCGATACAGGAGTTGCGGGGTACATTAATCCTTCGTTTACCTTTGCCAGTTTTAAGTTAAGCTCTGACAAATCTTTAGAAAGGGCGAGCCCTCTTGATTGCAAATCAAGTTGTTTTTCAGCCAAATCTCGAGTGGCATCAGGTAGTTGTGCGGATGAGCTTGCATCATCTGTTTGATACTGAGTTATTCGAAGACCTGACTTTAAGTTCAGAAGTCCTGCTGTTGCCGCTGACAATCCTTGTTGTGCCCCTAAAATTGCGGCATTATTTACTCCTCCCGCATTACTACTTTGAAGAGTTGCAATTTGACTATTCAATGAATCAACAATGCTTTGGTTTAAACTGATCAAGTTTTCTGTGTCAGTAATAGAGTTTTTACTGATTTCTTTCATTTGAGAAGCGACCGTATTGCCTTTTTCGGCAATATCTCTCTGGTTTTGAATGATATCAGTTTGTAAGTCGTAGTTAGTTACTGTCGCGTCATAGTTCTTTTGTGCAATTTGTCTACCCAAACTCGCGGCGTTCCCACCTTGATAGTTTGAAGACAATGAAACAATTGTTTGGCCACGATATACTTTTTGACCTTCTTTAACGGGAACTGACCCTACAATTCCTGGAGTTTGTGCATAAATAGAAACCACTCCAGACTTTTCAACTGTTGCCGTAAATCCCATTTTTGGGCTATCTCCAAATGAATAGGTGTCAACCTGTTTAGCTTCAGGAGCTTGTACCTCAGGTGCAGGGGCCTCTTTCCGGAGGAGTGAGCCTGCGATGACAAGGAGGAGAAGGAGTCCAAGGAATCCAAAAAAAGAGAACAGCGGGTGCTTGTCCATCCGTTTTAAAAGACTTTTGTATGTAGTTGAAATACGCTTTTTAAGCGATTTAATGAAACGAATCATAAGCGGGCAGTATACCTGAAGTTGCGCTCAAATTCAATTACTATATAATGAGTAAGAATAAATGAAGCATTCTCAAAATATTGATGAATATATTTTAGCTTTTCCAAAAGAGGTTCAAGTAAAACTTCAAAAGATACGGGCCGTTATTGCAAAAGCTGCTCCACTTGCTACGGAGGCAATTTCATATGGCATTCCTACTTTTAAGCTGAATGGGAACCTTGTCCATTTTGGCGGATTTAAGGATCACATAAGTTTTTTCCCCACAGGAGAGGGTGTTGAAGTATTTAAAAAGGAACTTGAAGAATATGATGTTTCAAAAGGAACAATACGATTTCCACTTGATAAGCCGATCCCCTTTGATTTAGTTAAAAAGATTGTAGAGTACCGGGTTATGACAAATCTTCGAAAGCAAAAATAGACAAAAAAAAGAACGGAGGTGTTGTTAAGACAACCTCCGCCTTGCTGCACTGTTGGCAGCACTAGTTGAGAGCGACGGCGCCATGAATACAGTTGGTCGCAGCCGGACTTGGCATTCCACCTGATCCATCGCCAATATCACCTTGAAGACGTTCCACGTTCGGCATGTTGTTCTTGTTATCGCACCAATTTTGACCAGTGTCGAGAACGACCACAAACCCGCACTTTACGTTGAACATATCTTGCTCCCTTCCTAAGCCCCACTTAATCGTGGATGCTGTTGGAAGTAATATAAAGTTTTTGGAACTCATGAGCAAGTGGGAATTTAACGGTAGCTTGTGTGAATATTTAGATAGTAGTACTTTCCTCTGTTGTACCTTGACTCTGCGCTTAAAAGGAATACTATTTCGCTATATGTTGCACACATATCTATCAGAGCATCATCATTTCAAATTTTTTCTACAACAAGGCGCCTAGGGCGCTTTTTTTTTACCTATGAAAACAAAAAAAATTAATTGGGTTTCTGTCGGTTTTTCACTCGCATCCATTCACTATGGTCTCGGATTTCTTGTTGGAACGGGTGAGTCTATTTTCACACAAGGTGTGAAGGGAATTTTATATCCATTTTCAGCTGCACTCGGGGTTTTAAGCTTGGCAATTATTTCACCATTCTATTTGAAGTTAAAAAAACCGATTTGGGAACTAATGGGACAACAGTATGGTACATCCGTGAAAAGAACAGTGGCTTTTTTGTCAGGCTCATGGATGTTTGGAGTAATCGCCTCTCAAATTTTAGGTGGTGGGTGGGCACTGTCAATATTTGGCTTTAATCGTTATTTGTCAATGATTTTAATTGCAACCCTTATTTACTTTTTATCACGATTAAACACTTCAAAACTTTCGAAAATGTTTTTTTATATGTTGATGTTCAGCTCTGTAACTTTGTTTATTATTTTTCTCAGAAATGGCATTTCCTTTGCAATTCCATCAATGGGGATGTTTTTTGACAGCTTACAAACTGTTACCTGGAGAGATTTCTTTGGAGTAATTTTATCAACTATTCTTGTTACATTTATTGGAATGGATTTTCATCAATTTATTGTCAGAAGTAAGAATACAAAACAGGCTGTTTATGGCACTATTTTTGGAGGTGGTATTCTGCTTGTTCTCACCTTTGTACTCTTGTCTATTATTACTGGTGCTATGAGTTCTCACCTTATTGGGGTCATCACTGATCCAAAACAAGTGGTTCCCTCAATTTTGCAAGTTTTTGGCAATAATCTGTTTCCCGGACTTGGCCTTATCTTTTCTTTGCCAATAATATTTGTTTCAATTGGATCTGGAAGTGGCGTGACCAGAGTGTTGTCTCGAACCATTTCAGATGTCGGACTTATCAATAATAAAAAGCTCGATATTAAATTGATAACAGTTGTCATTGGATTTCTCATTGCCCTTACCGGCGAGTCAATAATAACGCTTATTGTTGCTTTTTATGCAATGTATGTAGCATCCGTCTTTGTACCATTTGTTCTTTACCTCATTGAGCGAAGTCAAAAATATAATTATCAAAAAAAATCTATCTTGTTTTCTTTGTGGACTGGTTTTCTTACCGCGATAGCAATATTTTTATTTAGAAGGAATGAAGTTGATTTTATATTGTTATATGGGTTTATCACTTCATTTCTAGCTTTTGTCCTTTACGAACTTTATGGACGTTCTTTACATACCTATGGAAAGAAATCTTGAAACATTAGTTACTCACCACTCAATTGAAGAAGAACTCTGTTTGTTCAAAAAAAACAACGATATATCTCACATTGTTGGAATTATTGGTGGTAGTAACGATATCACCCCAGAAAGCGCTAATATGCTCACAGAAGTCTTGTTTGAAGTACAAAAAAGCGTTGGCCAATTTGCAGTTCAAACAGGTGGAACAGCTGGTGGTGTTCCAGAGTTAGGGGTCATGGTTGCAGAGTATCTAGATCTGCCAACTATTGGAG
Organism: Patescibacteria group bacterium; assembly: GCA_038206135.1. Classification (GTDB taxonomy): domain Bacteria; phylum Patescibacteriota; class Microgenomatia; order UBA8517; family UBA8517; genus UBA5941. The sequence goes on from JBBRBD010000011.1 coordinate 18,865, forward strand.
TATATCCCGAAATGGGGGCCAAGTATGCGCTCCATGGAAAACTTGATTTAGAAATTGCAGTCCCCAGTCCTTTATATGGAGATCAACTTTGGGGAAGTGAAACGTCTGTCTTTGTTGCAATTCCTGACATATTTTTACTCATTGGTGGAGAATGGGGCACTGAAACTGAAGTTGGAATGATTATGAAACGCTACGACACTCGAAAGAAAAAAGATTTATCTCTGGCTCCTTTAATTAGCTTTGAAAACACCGGTAAACTTGCGGGGGAAATGGAGTCATTAACTCACCTTTTTCGAACTTCAGAAGGTGCTTTTTTCAGAGCTCAAACTTCACAAGAGGTATCGCAAATTGTTATCTCTCACTTCAATATAAATACAAACAATTAGAATTTGTAAAAATTACTTCACGAGGTATACTTTGTCCAGAAATTCATTTTTCAATATGTCACTATAAAAGGAGTAATTTTGTATGAATATACCTACACAAACCGAAGAACTTGTATCTCTTTTGCAGCAACTTATTCAAATTCCATCTTGGGTGTCTGATGATGGACAGAATGAAAACAACCTCGTCGATTTCCTTGAAGGCTGGATTAAAGCAAATACAACGATGACTGTGGAGCGACAAGAACTACCCGGAGGCAGATATAACCTGATAGCGAAAAAAGGTCGCCCTGATATGGTGTTTTTAGCACACACGGATACAGTGAAGCCATCTGTTGGTGCGCTTTATGACCAATTTGCAGGTGAAATACACGATGATCAGATTTGGGGACTGGGCTCAACAGACATGAAGTCAGGCATAGCTGCAATGTTATACGCATTGAAGACTGTCCCTAAATTAAACAACGTGTGGCTCATGTTATATGCAGACGAAGAATATGGATTTTTAGGAATGAAGCAGCTGGTGAAGAAATACTCAGATATTAGACCAAAAGTTCTTATCTCATCTGATGGATCAGACTTGAAGTTAGGGTATGGGTGCCGCGGACTCATCGAATTTAGAATGAGAGTGTACGGACAAACGGGTCACCCTGCGCGTGGAGAAGGTAACAGTGCTATTTTGGGTTCATTTAAAGCACTAGAAGAGTTACAGACATATCTCTCAAAGTTTACTCATCCTGTGATGGGGGGAACTTCATTTAATCTAGCATCGGTCGTCGGTGGTGCTCAGTTAGCGAATACTTCAACTGAGGGGTATTTGCTCCGTACTGGTCAGGCTGGGAATGTTGTACCCGATGTGATGGAATTTGTGATTGACATCAGACCTGCGTCACTTGAGTTGACTGTGGAGAATATTTTGAAGTTCCTAACAGAGTCTTTCTCTAAACTAGGATTGAGAGCTGAGGTTATTGAGCGCACTCACAATGAAGGATCTTGGTATACCGACATTGAGAAACTTGAGCCCTATCTTGAAATTGCACAGCGGATAACTCAGAAGTCTACCTTTGATTTAGATGAACCAGGAGACAGTGGCTATATCGATTTGCAAATGCTTTGGAATAGTGTGGGAAAACCACCAGCACTCATGTTCGGTGGAGGCATCGGATCGACCGCGCATACTCCATCAGAGCACATATCGATTATCAGCCTGGTAAAGACGTTTGAGTTTTTCCAGGAAGTTCTGCAAACAGTACTTCAATAAGCGCATGGAATAATGACTTCGTTTTAGGTGTGTTGTGAATATATACCTCTTCTGTTTATAGCTGTGGGCTGTTTTTTTATCTCATATAAATACCCTTTTGAACTTGAACAGATATTTACATCTAGACGAAAAGGGGGTAAACTCGGCCTATATGAGAAAACTTCAAATTGGTGTCATGGGTTCAGCTGCCGACCTAGCATATTCAAAAGATGTAGAGCGAATTGCCGAACGACTCGGTGAATTAGTGGCTGAAGCGGGAGCAACATTAGTTTTTGGCGCTGAAAAAGATAGCGATTCACTTTCAACTGCGGCATGTAGAGGAGCGAAGAAAAACGGCGGTCTTACTGTCGGAGTTACTTACGGAAAACACAAAAATATATGGCAGAAAGAAGATATTGCAGATTTTATCGTGGCTTCAGGCCTTGAACGTGGCGGTGGGCGTGAGCTTACACTTGTTCTTTCATGTGACGCTGTAATAGCAGTCTCTGGTGGATCTGGGACACTTACAGAACTTGCAATCGCATATCAGGCAGACACTCCGATGGTTGCAATGAGAGGTGTTGGAGGTTGGTCAGAAAAACTTGCAGGAGAGTATATGGATGCACGAAAAAGACGATTAACCTTTGCTGCAGACACTCCGGAAGAAGCTGTTGAAATTGCGCTACGTGAAGCAAAAGGTTATGTTGAAAAGTATGGCTAACAGGCGACCTGTAACTTTACCTTTTAAATTTTTTACAACTCCCCGTGAACTTCACAAAGAATATTAATAACTAGAAGTTAATATTATGAAAAAAATATTATTTATTGCAGCATTACATGGAAACGAGGAGTTTTCAATTGGTGTACTTCAAGAAATTGAGAAGGAATACCCGAAAGATAAATACAACTATGATTGGGTTATTGGAAATCCAGAAGCACTTAAGAAGAATGTTCGATTCACTGAAGTGGACTTAAATAGAAATGCTCCGGGTGACTCAAAAGCTGAATCATATGAAGAGCGTCGTGCCGCTGAGTTAATAGAGCTGAGTAAGGACTATTCCGCGGTTATTGACATACATGGTACTGAAGCTAACAGTCAAATATTCAGTCTTGTTACTAATCCAACGATAGAAAATTTATTACTTGCAGCTGCATTACCAATTTTAAAAAGTGTTGTATGGGCTTCTAAGTCATCACTAACAAAAGGACCACTTACGCAGTTTATGCACTGTCCTGCGGTGGAAATTGAATGTGGGCCAAAAGCAGACCCAAAAATTCATGACGAGCTCAAGGAGATACTAATACAAATACTAACAAAAAGAGAAACGAGTTTGGACAATTTGTTGGAGATTGCCAAAGAAAAAGAATTTTATTTAGTTTATGGAAAAGCTGAAAATGTTGATACAACTGACTTCAAAGAATTTAAGGAAGCGGTACTTGATAATGAGGTATTTTATCCGTTACTCGTTAATTCGTATAAGGTGGGTAGCACTCGAAAAATGAAAAAAATGAACTTTTTTGAAATAGTAGCGTATTAATATGGCAAAACATCTTGTGTTCCTAGATATCGATGGAACGCTTATCGATGCAAATTACATACCAAATGATAGCTCATTACCTCAATTAATAGAGTCAATAGAAAAAAATAACGATGTTGTTTTTGCGCTAAATTCAAATCGTTCATTAGAAGATATTCTTCCCTTTGCTGAGCAGTTTAAGATTAAAGGCGCTATTGTGTGTGAGAACGGTCTATTTGTCTATTTTCCTGACACAGGAAAGTCATTGAATCTTGCAAATGAGGATCACTTAAATACTCTCGAAGAATTAAAAGAAAATGTATTTCAATGGTCGAAGGAAAGTTCTGAACTTTTTAATTCAGATGTCTTATGGCTTGAAGGCGAAGTTGACCAAAATGATCTTTCTTCAAAAGAAGGTCTGGTTATCATAAAACCAGTTACATCTCGAAAATATACCGTGAGTCTTCACATTCAAAAAGTTGTTAACAACAAAATAGTACCGTACAGAGAAGGTGTTGAATTGTTAGCAAAAAAATACAAACAACGGATCGAAGTCTTGGGCTTACAAGATGATGTTGTGGTTAGAGTTTCAGATTCTCATCCTAGTATTCTTATTTATTCTAATAAATATACAAAACATGATGGAGCAGTCCATTTGCGTAATGAGGTGTATCCAAACTCCACCGTGATTGCGATAGGGAACGATCCTGATGACTTTGAAATGGTTAAGGACTCTGGTGAATTTTGGGCAGTAAAGAATGCAAAACCAGGAGCCCTTATCCTCGCCTCTAAAATTGCCTATGGTGAATATACTAAGGGAGTAATAGAATTGCTCCAAAGTTATTTTACTAACACAAATGGAACGTAAAAGAGAAACAATAATCCACCAACAATTAGGTTCTTACGACCAAACTGTTTTTGACAGCGTTGAAGAAGCTGGTCACTATAAGCTCGCATCAGAAGGAAAATACGGATGGGAAATGCCTGCTGATACTGCCACAGAGGTTGTTCTTCGACACTCAATTGGAAAAAATGTCATGGAGTTGGGTTGTGGCTGGGGAAATACATTTACACTCCCGGCTTTGGAGCGGGGTGCTTCTGAAGTGTATGCGATAGATATCACTGCCGAACACGTGAGTGAGAAATCACCAATGGTCTCAATCGCAGAAAGTCTTGGTAAATCTGATCACCTACACCGAATACTCGTAAGACCTCAGTGGTGGCACACTGGACTATTAAGAGAGCCAACTGTAAAAGAACTTCTTAGAAATCATAATGTTGATGTTTTCAACCCTGAGGAGAATGTAAATGAAACTCCGCCAGATAATTCGCTTGATCTACTTTTTGCAAGGCACTCAATACAATTTGGAACTGTGCAAAGTACACTTCGAGTTTTCGATCTCGCTTCAGCGTCATTGAAAGATGGCGGAAGTTTCATGTCGATAAATTTCACTCCTTATACTAATTACCTTTATAAATTTGATAACGGAAATACAATTTCACATATTTCGGAGATGAACAGACAATTTGAAGATGGCAAAATTGCAGTACCGGGAGGATTCTTAAACGGACAATATGGCCCAACAGGGTTGACGCTTCAAAAGGTGGTGGGCAGAGAAGATTTAGGACAAGAAAGTACGTTTTTGTATTTTGACCGCCCTACGATTCATGGATTATTAGACCTTTGGAGAGAGACTCGTGAACGAAGAAGTCTCCCCTCAGACCTGACCCTTAATGATGATTATTACTTCACACCAGACAGAATTGCCCAATTTAATAAACTTTACGATGGACCAGAAGATATACAAAACAAGGAAAACTATTTTTTCCAACTTCTGAAGATTGCATAAGCCTACAACTCGACATATACTGCACTCATCGTTTAGTTGAACTTTGAAAGGACAGTATCGTGAATGAGAAAAAAGGTTTCTTCTCACTGTTGACTTCAGCGATGTTATTTTCGTTATTGGGAATCGCAGTTCGATTTTTCAGTAACTATCTTGAAAGTTCATCTCAAGTCGCCGTTAGAAGCATTGCTTCAGTGTTTGTACTGGGAGTATTTATGTTATTGCGAACGGAAACTTTTCGCTTCAACTGGAAAACGTTACATAAGAGGGCATTTGCAGTCTTTTGCGTAACAGGTGTCACCTCTACAACATTTTTCATTCTCTCAGTTACTCAAATAAAAGCTGCCAACAGCGTGTTTTACTTGTATGTTGCAAGCTTTGTCTCGTCATTTCTCATCGGTTCGGTTTTCCTGAAGGAGCGTACAACAGTTCAAAAGAGTATGGCACTTGTGCTTGCCTTTGCGGGTTTAGTTGTGTTTTCCTACCCAATTCAAATGACATCTGTCATGGGAATCGCTTTTGGATTGTTAGCGGGGTTAAGTGATACTCTGCACTTCACTTCTCAAAGTTATTTGAAAGAAGTGAAACGACACACGCTGTTATTTTACAGCTACTTGTTTGGAGGTTCTGCACTGGGACTTTGGGCACTCATCTCTCACGAGAAGTTGCTCCAGCCGGTTTCAGCAGTACTCGTCATTGCGATAGTTATTTTGGGATTTTTAAACCTGTTACTAGGGGAAGCATTACTTTATGGGTTTAACAATTTCCAACTGAACAAAGGAACGATCATTGTTGCGGGAGAATTACCGTTCGCAATAATCGTAAACTTTATTGTTTTACATGAGGTACCGACAATCGCGGAGGCGATTGGTGCTACCTTGATATTCGCAGCAATTTTGATTTCAAATGTGCCGATGGAACGTCTTCATCGTAGCCATAAAACTGAAAAACAACACGCATAAACGCGTGAACGATTAAGGGCTCCAATTGGTTGAGCCCTTATACAAGCGACAACCTGCCCATTTTTACAGCAATCAGTAAAGATCAAAGGATTTGTTTCAGTTATCTTTAGAAGAGACTTTCTTTGTGTTATGTCGTTTTGCGAGTACTTCAAAAATATCATCTGGTGTGAGATTTTTTACTGATAGTAAAACCAGTGAATGAAACCACAAATCTGCCATTTCTCCGGCAAACAATTCTTTGTCATCATTTTTTGAAGCAATAACTACTTCTACTCCTTCTTCTCCAACTTTCTGTGCTATTCGATCAATTCCTTCTCTGAACAAACCGGAAACATAGGACTTCTCATCGGGATTATTCTTTCGGTCTTCGATTATCAAAAATAATTCTTTCAAATTCATATAATTTTATTAAAGAAACAACTATATTCACCAGTGTGGCAAACATTCGTGCCTTCAAGGTTAACTGTTATCAATAAAGTATCTGTATCACAGTCAGTTGTTATAGTTTTTACTTTGAGCTTATTACCAGAGGTTTCACCTTTAAACCATAATTCATTTCGAGTTCTACTCCAAAAATGCACATACTTTGTTTCAATTGTTTTTTCTAAAGACACCTTATTAACATATCCGAGCATAAGTACTTCCTTGCTATCTGCGTTTTGAATAATGGTCGGCACTAAGCCGTTGTTCTTTTCAAAATCAATGTTTTTCATATCGCTGACGAGAGTACCTGTTTTCATAAAATAATTTTTTCAATTGACGAAACTAGAATTCCTTGTGCTCCGAGATTCTTCAATTTTTCAGCAATATCCCAGAACTGACCTTCATCAATAACTGCATGTATCGCAATCCATCCAGGTTTAGCGAGTTCCATAACTGTGGGCGCATTAAGACCTGGAGCTATTTTTCTTATTTCTTCCAATGATGATTTTGGTGCATTCATCATGATGTATTTATAATGCTTCGCTGAAAGGACCCCCTTAAAACGAGTAATTAATAAATCAATATTTGATCCTTTACCATTTTTAAGGGAGTTCTCGTTTGCAACTAAAACAGCTTCAGACTTTAAAATTGTTGCGATTGGGCGTAAATCGTTAAGTGTCATTGTGCTTCCTGTTGCCGTTATATCAACTATGGCATCAGCAACTCCAAGTGCAGGAGCTATTTCGACCGCCCCTGAAATTTTTATTACTTCCACAGAAACATTGTTTTCCTTAAAAAACTGGGAAGTAGATGATGGAAAAGAAGTCGCTATTCGCTTATGAGCCAACTGTGAAATATCAGTTATGGTAGTCTCTTTGGGAACGGCCAAGGTGAGTGTACAAAAACCAAATCCGAGCTTTAACAGCTCTGTTACATCAGCTTTTTCTTCGTAGATCAAATTCTGTCCAACAATTCCTAAGTCGACGACTCCACTGTGAACATAATCAGGAATATCATCGTCGCGAACAAATAATATCTCAATAGGAAAATTGCGACAGGTCGCAAAGAGCTTCCGCTGGTAAGTTTCAAGTTCTAAACCGGCTGATTCAAGCAGTTCAAGGGTGTCTTCAGTTAGTCTGCCCTCTTTTTGAATAGCGAGCTTAATATTTTTACTGTTAAGTTTTGACATAGTGTTTTTTTTGTATCAACAAAAAAACCCTTCGTATTCTCTGAAACCGAAATAAATGGTCACAGAGAGGAAGAGTTAATTATGATGATGAAGGGACAAAGACGAATTATTCTGAAAATTACTAAACATAAGGTATATAGAATTATGAACGATTTGAAGTATAAGTCAAGAAAAATAAAAAGCCGTATTCAAATCTCACCTAAATATCGGTAAGTTTTGATACGGCTTATTCCTGTTGCGGAATCGAGTTACAAACAAAATGACATATGAACTGCCCTCCGGATTACATCTGAAAGGAGCACATTGTCTTCATCAGTGCTTCCTTCCAAGAAAGGAATGGAAACGCGATGTGGCTGACGGCGCTTAACATCGGCTACTGTATACATACCGACTTGGTTCATGCGCTCTACTAGAATCATTGATTGGGTGAGCGCGAATGCTGAGAAATCCCGCGCATACTCCCAAGGAATACTTGCCCAGCTACCGACCATCGTCGCGCTGATATATGGCATGATGTATGGAACTGACATAGACAAGTCTGTTCCAAAACCACAATATTGCAAACCTTCAGCTTTTGCTTCACCTAAAAGCTTTCCACAAAGCGGCATAATGGGCAAAAAATCGTGAAGCGGCATTACATCGAGGTAATCATCAAGTGTGCAGACCGTAAATATCTGTACACCGAGTGCCTCTAATGTTTTTACCGCGTTCTTCGCTGAAAAATATTCAACCGCTGCGTGTATTGGCAGACCAAGTTCCTTGAGAAAGATAATTGTCTGGCCATGAAACAAGGTGTCATCAACTACAATGATCGGGCGACCCTTCGCTTCCGCAATGATGCTTTTGACTTGCTGCGAAAGATCTTCGCTCGGTGGTCGTGCTGCAAGACCCAGACTATTAAAATCTGCATCAACGATGCGCGTACAACTTACCTCACGATCTGCATCACTGAAATACAGCGTTGACAGCGATACGACAAAAGCATTTGGACCGAGGGCATTCTTCGCACAATTGACTTGAGCAGAAAGACCATTCCGGACTTCGTCAAGACCCACCCATACAATAGGGTTATTTGGTAAGTACGATGAAATGACACGAGTGAAACTTCTTTGAATATCCCAAACTTTCACACCGGGCAAAATTGACTCTGTTCCTCCAACGAGATAGTACGGTGCATTCATGATAAATCCTTTCAACTGAATACAACGATTTGTGAAATGTGCAACAGGACTTGAGCGAGTATACTATTTCTCGTCTCATAGTGTCAAAGGCATTCCGCAGTAAATTATTTGATGTTATTACCTCATAGTGCTAAACTCGGAAAGTAAGTGTATTAGAACATTCACAATATATCAGTAGGAGGTACGTTAAATTGACCATTCAAGTAATTCCGGTTGATGAGAAATACCTATCAGAGCATCAGATGGTCCTCGGCCAAGTATGTGATTTGTATTGTGCTATTTGGGAGCAAGACTCCCACTTTGGCGAATATAAACTATGTCCTCAGTGTCGACGCTATTATTCATTTTCACAAGTTGAAAGTGGTATCACTCGATGCTCTATCTGCAATCTTGGGTTAGTGAATGCGTGGGATGCTCTCTTGGTTAAAGAAACCCTCATGCAAACTTCGCAACACTACTCATTTTCCGGCGCTCTGTTGATTGATGATTCAGAGCAGGTATTTGGTTTCTCGTGGGGACGCCTTTTTTCGAGCGACGAAATGAATAAGCGCTGGGGTGATGCATATCAGTCACTCGTTGTACAAAATCCTCAGTCGCTTTATTGTTTTTACCTTGAAGAGCTGGCGATCTTGCCAACAATGAGAGGCAATCGCTTTGGGATGAGACTCCTTAAAGAGGTCTTGTTCCATCCGTTTGGTCGTTACCCGCATGTAGCTGGTGCGTTATCAACGCATCAAGATTCTAACTCGGTGTATTTGTACAAAAAGCTGGGCTACGTAAAAGTAGCCGATAAGCCGTCAGGACAAGGACGGATCCGTATGGGGATTCCATCGATCAGCAATTTGCATCTATTTAACTAAGGAGCAACAAAAATGGTACAACAGACAGTTCGTAATTTTCGAGGTACTACCGATTACTATGGAGATGATGCGAGATTTCGCCTCTCCGTAATAGCTACTATTCAACGGGTATTTGAAGCTTACGGCTTTGAGCCCTTGATAACGCCAATGATCGAGACAGAAGAAACCTTAAATGGAAAATACGGTGATGAAGGCGAAATGAAACGCTTTCGTCTTGCGTATCCCAATGAAGGTGGCCTTCGTTACGATCACACTGTGCCCTTGGCTCGCTTTATGGCGATGAATTGGAACAAGTTCCCTTTGCCATACCGGCGGTATGCCATTGGACCCGTGCTGCGCAATGAAACTGTTCAGGCTGGTCGCAAGCGTGAATTTACGCAATGTGACTTTGATACGGTGGGCTCTAGCTCTCCAATCATCGACGCTGAAATTGTTGCGATGAACTACAATGTGCTCCGAGATCTCGGCTTTAACGGTGGTTATGCGGTCATGATTAATGATCGTCGGCTGTTAAACGCTATGGTCAAGCGCATGAATGTGACAGATGAGCAAGAAATTCTTGCAATTTTTAGAGCTTGGGACAAACTTGAGAAAGTTACTCCGCAACAAGCTTTTGATGGTCTTGTCGATGAATTTGTCAAAATGGAGCAGAAGCGAATTGGGCGAGAGTTTGAAAAAGGTGAAGAGATTGTAGCGGCACGTGTCGCGACAAGTAGACTTAACACCATTTACGCTGCTCCCACTGAGATGTTGTACTCACTGAAAGGCTTGCCGGCTGATAGTGTTTTGTCTCAGATTGTGAAGAGCTTTCCAAGCTTCGAGGTTTCTGAGGCTGTTAAGAATTTGTCGAGTATTGTGTCGTACATTACCGCAATGGGTGTACCAGATGATTTTTATAAGGTTGACCCACTGCTTGCGCGCGGCCTTGACTATTATACTGGGCCGATCTTTGAGACATACGTTACCGTGAAAGGCATTGGAAGCATCACCGGTGGTGGGCGCTTTGATCAACTGATTGAAAAAATGGGTGGACCCACGTTGGCTGCTAGTGGCAGCTCATTCGGTCTTGAGCGAGTTATTGGGGTTATGGCAGAACTCGGTCTGCGACCCGATAGTTCACAAACAACGCAGGTGTTTATGCCAGTGTTCGATTTGTCGAACCTGACGCTGATGGAAGCAGTGTTTAAAACTGCTCACAACTTGCGCTTGACGGGAGTTAATGTCGAGGTGTATACTGGCGACACCCGACAAATGCGGAAGCAACTTGATGTTGCTAACCGAAAGGGGATTCCACTCGCAGTCATAATTGGTTCAGACGAACTGAACAAAGGAGAGGCAACTCTCAAGAATATGACGAGTGGATCACAGGAAAGCGTTTTGCTGAACCAAGTGCCTGAAAAGGCAACAGAAATTCTGCAAACGCTATAATTATACGGCGGGAACTTGGGCGCGTAGCTTAGAGGCCTAGAGCACCGATCTGTGGAATCGGGACCGCCGGTTCGAATCCGGTCGTGCCCATTCCGCCGAGACTATTCAAGGCGCTTTTTGTAGATTTCTACAGGAAGCGCCTTTTTCTTTTGCCAAAGTGTTATATAATTGCCGCAATGACAAAAGCAACGCTCCTTGCTAAAGGCACAACTGATCTCTACGGCGAGGCACTTCAATTTCGACTCTGGGTTTTAAATGTCATAAGAGATACTTTTGAAACTTTTGGATTTGAACCTCTTGAAACTCCAATTATCGAACGAATTGAAACACTTACTGGCAAATATGGCGAGGAAGCACAAAACCTTATTTTTTGGGTACCTGACTATAAAGTAGGAATGCGCTATGACCACACTGTTCCTCTTGCACGCTTTGTTGCGAGTAACCAAGGGACAATTCCAATGCCTTTCAGGCGTTATGCCGTGGGACCCGTATTCCGTGGTGAAAATACACAAGCTGGACGCAACAGACAGTTCACTCAATGTGATTTTGACACGGTAGGTTCAAGTGCTGCGACAATAGATGCCGAAATTGTGGCATTGAATTACAAAATATTAACCTCTCTTGGATTTACCACACAGTTTAGCGTGAATATAAACGACCGGAGGCTTTTAAACGCTATGGTGACCGAAATGGGTTTTACCAATGAGGACCAAGCAACGATAGTAATGACTGCTTGGGACAAGTTAGATAAAATGACTCCAGACGATGTTTTTGCAAATTATCTAGTGAAACAGTTTTCGAAGTTTAGTGTTTCAGAGGATCAACTGAAACAGTCTTATGTCCCTGTTACAAAATTATTATTTGATTTAAAAGGACAAACACCAGAAAAAATTATCTCAGGAATTAATGGGTATTTTAAATCGAAGGAAGTACACGAGGCTACAGAAAAAATACTGAACCTTATAAATGTGATAAGAGCAATGAATGTTCCAGAAAACGCGTTTGAGTTTAATCCACTTCTCGCTAGAGGGTTAAGTTATTATACGGGCCCAATATTTGAAACGATTGTTAAAGAAGCTGGAATTGGATCTATTACCGGGGGAGGAAGATATGACAATCTTATTGAAAACTTGGGTGGGCCTTCAATACCTGCTTCAGGAAGTTCATTTGGCTTAGAGCGAATACTTTCTGTTATGGAAAAACTTAACATTCGTCCCGCTCTTACAAATACAGTTAAGGTTTTTGTGACAGTCTTTGATACAGACAATCAAGAACTTGTGTCGACAAGTTTCAAAGTTGCAACGATTCTTCGCGATGCTCATATTTCTACGGAAGTTTATTCAGGAGAGGGAGCGAAAGTAGGCAAACAAATAGCACTTGCTGATAAAAAAAGTATTCCACTGGTTATTGTCATCGGTCTTGATGAACTGAAAACTGAAGTAGTTAAGCTTAAAAACTTAAAAACAAGAGAAGAAACAACGGTTCCTGTTAAAGATCTTTTACAGGTAGTGCAGGGTCTTCTATTAGTTTAATTTTCGCTAAAATCGCCTAAGTTCACTTCAATATTTGATTTTTTTATTTCACTTTAATTCAAAACTCGCATGAAATAGGGATTTTGGGTATAATTGCAGCGTAAGTATATCAAGTCCCTGTAGCTCATCTGGATAGAGCGATTCCCTTCTAAGGAATAGGTAGTTGGTTCGAGTCCAACCAGGGACACAAACGACAGTAACTTCGTGTTAATATGTTTTATGAATGAAGAGCTCTCCACACAAACTGAAAACGCAACAAAAAAAGAGGCACTTACAGTAACCCGAATGGGATTGGAAATAAATGAAAATGCTGTATTGAATCGATTGGGTTTTAAAGAATTGGTAAATAAAGGGGAAGCAATCGGTTTGAAACTGGGTGACCTTGAAGAGGCAAAACAAATTGCATTTTTATATCCTGATATGGGTGGCACTCCAGATGAAGTTCAAAAGCTCGCGGCAGATATGCAGCGAGGTAAAGTGGACAAAACAGGTTTTATGTATTCACAAACGAATGGAACATTCAATAAATTGCTTGATCGAATCGGAGAAAGTCCTCGATGGACGGCTCTTGCCAATTTAACGCTTGAAGAGCTGGTTACTTCAGGTAAATTAACAGAGCAGTTTCCAAAACTTAATGATCAAGCATTTATTAAGCATGCGGCGGCTTCAGCAAATACATTTGCTGATTTAAATAATGAACATAACTTTAAGTTTAGGCCAGACACTCTTTTATCAATAATAGGTAAAGTCTTAACAGAAGAAGAAAAAAACCAACTTCAGTTTGCAATAGCCGACCAAATGTCAGATCTAAATCCTTTGCATGTCGCGCTTATCAATAAAAGTGTAGATACTAAGTTTTATTCGGTTGACCATGATGGTGAACAATTTATTGTGAGACACAAAAGTGATCAGTCTCAACTTGAAAATCAAGAAATAGATATTCGTGCTAAACAAAAGAACGGTGAAATTTATGAAGCAGATTTCAGGTTGCAGCCTGACTTTAAGGGTCGTGAACGGGAGTCATATATTATAAAACGAAGAAATTATGTACTGATAGGGGATTCAATGGAAAAAAAAGAACTGGTTGATACCCAAACATACGCACTTCCATTCTCAACGAATTCTTCAGAATAATTTTCAAAATCGGTCTTTTAAAGTAATATTTGGCATTTTAGTGCAATAACCGTTACAATTGCGGTGGAATTGTCATAATATTCAAATACGTTAGGTTCGATATATTGTAGATACATGCATCCGTAGCTCAGTGGTAGAGCAGTCGCCTCTTAAGTGATTGGTCGTGGGTTCGAATCCCACCGGGTGCACCACATAGGTGTTTTGTTTCAAATGACGTGAATGAGCGCGAGTCAATAGATTAGAGGCAAAAAAATGAGGTAAAATCACAAGAATATGATGAATCTACAAAGAATAATGCGTTCGATATCAGATCTAAAGTATTCAAAAGAGGTAGGACAATTCGCCGTGAAACGAGGAGAACTCAAAATGTACATTAAGAAATATGGATAACAGGGTAAAATATCTAATCTTTTTAGATATTGATGGCACAATTATAGATTCTAAATATCGATCAAACTCTTCTGATCTTGCAAGTTTGATATTAGAATTACAACAGAGCGGAGAGTATATTTTTTTATTAAATTCAAATAGATCATTAGAGGATATCCAGTCCGTTGCTTCACAATTTAATATAAATGGCATGCTTATTTGCGAAAACGGGGCATTTGTTTATAACCAAATTAATAAAAATACGACGGTTATTCTTGATGAAGAAAATGCAAACCTTATGCGCAAGTTTAAAAGTGAATATCCCCAGTATTTGCAAAAAGCAGCAAACATATTAGGATATGAATTCGACTATAAATTAGTTGACACTGTAAAATATGTATCGGAAGAATCAAACGATACAGCTATAAACACATACGCTGAGAATACAGTATATGTTCTTGATAATATTTATCGTAAATATACGATTAGCTCTCATATTCGGGAATATAATAACGGGCACGTTGTAAATAACAAACTACTTCAAAATCTTTCGAGTGAGATGGAAAAATTAATATCATCTTCTGAATATCATGAGATGATTATTTCGTCTTATTCAAATACCTTTGGCAATTTATTGTTTTATTCAACTTGCACCTCAAAAGCTATGGGTGTAGACTTCGTCAGAAAGTTGTACCTTAACAGCAGAGTTATTGCGATTGGTGATGAGAAGTCAGACGCCGAGATGATTGGAGGACAGGGCGAATTTTGGACAGTAGCTAACGCTTCAGATGAAGCAAAAGAAATGACATCGATTGTCTCAACCAAAACACATACAGAAGGTGTATATGAGCTTTTAAGGAGGTTCACAGATGAACACACCAAATCCCAACCCTAGTTATAGCGAATTAAGTGAGTATTTCAAATTGAAGTATCAGCTCACAATCGGAAGTTTCATTATTAAAGGACATCTAAACTTGCCTATTCTGCGTTGCGAAGATGCACAAGGAATTAAGCTAGTGGTGAAAGTCGGAATTAATCACGATGGGGAAAATGAGGTTCTCGGAAATATGTCAGGGTATCAATCCATGATTAGCCTTGGCGCTCAGAAGCTGGTACCCAATTACCTTCGCCGCATTGAGACACTTTGGGGACCTGCCATTTTAATGCAGGACCTGGGAGATGATTATGTAACGGCTACAAAAAGCCAGAAAGATGCAGAGCACAATGCAAAAGTTTTGAAACTCACGTTACAAGAAGTGTGCGCAACGTCATTGCGAAAACAAGGAGGCGTTGCAAAAAGCGGAATTTTGGAATTCAAATCTCAACTAATGTCTTGGGTTTCCAAGCTGAATACAGCTGGATTCATTAACGATTCAACATTGCGTAGTCTTGAATCATTTGATGTTACACAGGCTGTTTCAGAATGGTCAACGATCATGATTTTAGACTTTACACCTGATAATGTATTCATTGCAAAGCAAGGTGCAGTGTTTATCGATCCATGGAAGCAAGTGACCTATGAGGGGACAATGATTCCATCGATAGCACAATTTTGCACCGTAGGACGCCATGTATATGAGATGCCTGGTGGACATTCTTTTGATACACTTCTATCTTTGTGTCAAGAAATTGGCGAACAACAAAGACTTAATCATTCCCAGATTGAGATGCAAATGAAACTGGGTGCCGCACTTCAATATTCGTTGTCAGCGTATGTACGTATTATGACAAATCCCGAACTGGCTTCCGAATTTTCGTCTCGTGCGTCGATAATCATCGACGATATCGGTTAATAACTGAGATAAGGATCTTCTCGTGAATGTTAGTGTATTTCCTATTCCTCAAAGTAGAGTATTGTTGTTCGATTTGGATAAAACCATATTGGACACTAATTATCAGCTGACGGATACTCGTTTCTTAGATGAAGTAAAAAGGCTCACTCAATCAGGATGGAGTCTTGGACTAAGTTCAGATTCACCTCTTGAGTCTCTTCAAAATTGGCGGACTCTATTTGATATGAGTGGTCCGATTATTGCAGAGCGAGGGTCTGTTGTCTGGGTTCCAGGCCAGGGGATTATATCAGTATGTAAGCACTCTGGTGTATTTACTCGACTTAGACAAGGGTTCATCGAATACCTGTTGCAAAACCGACGTCCGTTTTACTACGGTGATGTGACTCAGGTAATTAGAAACAAAACCTCTTTCCCAGGTTTAATCGAGAAACAGTTAGTATTCGTACAGGCATATAGAAGGTGCAGCTTTAATTTCTATTGCAGACGAATTAGTGCTGCCGGTAGCCTTGAGATCGATAATGATCTGACTCAAGAATTGCATGCCGTAGCTATGAATCTTCTGGGGCAAGTGGAGTTTCAAATTATGGAGGATTTTAATCCGGAATATGGGATTTTAATCCTTTCGCCAATGGCGGTAACAAAGCGTGCGGGAACACTCTCATTGATGGAGATCCTCCAAATACCAGATGTTGGTATGGTTGGTGACTCCGCTAATGACATTCTTGGTAATGATATTACCACACAATATGCGGTCGGCAACTCAACGGAGGAATTGACGGCTGTTGCGGACTATCAGTCCAAAATGCCCTTTACAGAAGGTGTTGTCGATATTCTCTCACAGATAAGGTAGTCGTTAGCCTCGGATTTCTACGGAATCCGAGGCTTTTAAGTATATAAATTAAACAGATACTTGTTCAATAATTCTTTGCATATCCTTTTTTTGAAGCAGTAAAAACTTCCAGAGACTTTTCTCCAACTTTCTACGTGATACGACCAAAACATTCTTAAAAAAGACCGGATATACTGTCCGTGGAAGTTTGATGGAAAGTTAAGATACCAAGCAAATTAGTGAAAAGATACAGAAAGATAAATATATTCAGTGAACATAAGTTCCTATTTCAACGACTTGCCAAATTCATGCTAAACTGTATATTAGCTTAAGCGACATGAGACTTTCTTTTATGACAGCTCGAACATTTGTGGTCACTGCGTTTTATTTATTTTTTACGCCGGTAGTCCTTGGTTTAAGTTTTTTACTTCTTACCGTCAAAACTCCTGTTATTCAAAAGCAGGGAAATCCTGTTCGCATTTTTGCCTCGCTTCCGGGAGCATATCCTTCACAATCTATTAAGCTTACAGAAGCAGATGCTCGTATTCCTATTATTCACTCCTACCTACTGAAATTTGGCTCTCCACTTGCTCCCTATGCTGAAAAGATTGTTTCAGAAGCGGACAAAGTTGGTATTGATTTTAGACTCCTAACTGCTATTGCTCGGCAAGAAAGTAATTTATGCAAATACGCGCCAGACAATACCTATAACTGCTGGGGTTGGGGAATACATAAAGCAGGGACATTAGGTTTTGAAAGTTATACCGAAGCGATTGAAGTGGTGTCTCTTGGTTTAAAACAAAAATACATTGCGCAAGGCCTAGTTACCCCTGAAGAAATAATGAGCAAATATACTCCGTCTTCTAATGGATCGTGGGCATATGGAGTACAGTCTTTTTTGGATGACTTGCAGTAATTCTCTATGCCTAAAACCCATGCCCACTACGATACATATGACTACCCCTCTTACTGGAAAGGTCGTGACTATGAACACTTGTGCGAAGTACTTGCACTAAACGCACTTCTCAAAAAAATCCCACATTTTCAGAAAGTCATGGATGTAGGTGGTGGATATGGACGCTTAATTCCACATTATATAAAGCGAGCTGACAAGGTTATTTTGGCAGAGCCTTCACTTCATTTGATTGATATTGCTAAAGAAACATATAAAAAGAATAAGAATGTCTCATATATTCATTCTCCGATTGAGAATCTTCTAAACGAAGTTAAACCAAATTCTGTTGATGCAATTTTGATGATTCGCGTTATGCATCACCTGTCAGATCCAGCAAGTGCCATTAAAACATTCTCAAAGCTTCTTAAAAAAGATGGATATTTAGTTTTGGAGTTCGCAAATAAGATTCATGGGAAGGCGCTTATATCTAACATGTTCAAAGGAGACTTTAACTTTTCAAAAAACTTAACGCCAACTGATAGGAGATGCACGGAAAATAAGAAGGATCAAGTGATATCTTTCTACAATTATCATCCACAGACAATTAAAGATTCGCTACTTGAGTCAAAGTTTAAAATACTTTCAACGCGTTCTGTTTCAAATGTGCGAAATGCGTATGCAAAGAAGTATATTTCGATACCTAATTTGATGATGATTGAGGCAATGCTTCAGGTACCCCTTTCATCGTTTTATTTCGGTCCTTCAATATTCATATTGGCTCAAAAACGAGGCTAAAAGGAGTTTTTTGGATACAAAACAACCACCCGACTTGCATATCTCATAATACTATGATATAGTATGCATACGTCGATTGGTTGACTACGTTAAAACGTAGCTTGACTCAGAGACTTTATCTTTGCAAAAAGAACAGATTTACCTCCTCACGGGGGTATTTTTGTGTCTGTAAAAACAGTATACATGGTGCATGCAATGCACTTCCAGTCTTGATTTTTTATTGAATTTAGTTCTGTCCGGAATACATGGGAAAAAACGCAAATTTTTTGAAAAATTTAGGGTATAATAGAGGATCGAGCCGAGGTGGCGAAATGGTAGACGCGCTAGTTTTAGGAACTAGTGGGGCAACTCTTGCAGGTTCAAGTCCTGTCCTCGGCACTAATAAAGATCGTTTAAAAAACTTAATGAGTAAAGTTTTTAATAGTATAGTAATGACAAAATCTAATAAACTAATATTTATCATTTGTACTGTGCTAATCTTCCTCACTGTATTTATTTGGTATAACTTTATTCGAGATAATACACCTCAATTTTTTCCGTTTAATGAAACACGTGGAGAATATACAATTGCTAAGGAAACCGGAACGAATATATTTGAGGTGAAGTATATAGGTCCAAATAGCTTTACATCTACAGAAAACTCTGACCTATCTGTAACCGTTATAGTCGGAAAATCAAATGTGGAATTAGAACCATATCTTGGAAAAAAAGTAATGATAACAAAAGGGGAATTTCAAAGTGGTTTTACAAAACAGTGCATTATTAATACCTGCATAGGTATTGGAGGCCCTTATGCTGCAGTTATTATAAATGAAATTCATGAAGTGGAACATTGATAGTAATCTCAATGTTTTTCATAGGCTTTCATTTGAATTGGAATTTATTTTGATTGTTCAATACCAACCCCATTTACGCCACAGCCTCCACACCGTATTGTTCCTGAAAACAAGTTGGAATGGCAGAATAGGTACCGCAACGAGTAGTAAAGATAATTGTTGTACACTAAGTACAGTATGATTAGTTCAAATTTTGTAATAGTCGGAGTATTACTTCAGTTCTTCGGTAGTTTTACTTACATTATCGATACTATAAAAGGAAAGGTACAACCCAATAGAGTGAGTTGGTTACTTTGGTCAATTGCCCCACTCATCGCTTTTGCTGCAATGTTAAAGCAAAACGTGAATATTGTAGAAGCCCTGGGAACGTTTATCGTTGGCTTTGTGCCGCTTCTTGTTTTAATTGCTTCATTTGTAAACAAAAAAGCCGAATGGAAAATAACTAGATTTGATTTAATATGTGGATTCTTGTCTATTGTTGGACTCCTACTTTGGCTCGTTACAAAAGTCGGGAATATTGCAATTATATTTAGTATCGTGGCTGACGGATTGGCAGCACTTCCAACAATCGTGAAGTCATACAAAGAACCTGAAACTGAGAATAGTAGCCCCTTCTTTTTCGCCATAATCAATGCAGGTATTGTGTTACTGGTGATAACGACATGGAATTTTGAAAATTTTGGTTTTCCACTCTATTTGTTTTTTGTTAGCTTAATTTTGTTTTTATTAATAAAATTTAAAATTGGGAAGAAATCACTTCAGTTTAAAAAAAACCGATTACAACACTGATATGTTTCCATTAATTCAATGGAATAAAAAGGAAGCGGAAGAAAAGGTTCGAAATATGAATCGTACTACGCACATATAATTCTGCCTTTCCCCCCATCGGTGAAAGTTGATCTCACCTAGACTCAACTTTCATATCGTGATTTTGAAGCAATTCTTCCCATATAAAATGACCCAGAAAAAAGTCCTTTGGCGAGCATTTCCTCTACCTGCATTTTGTCTAACCCTTTATCCAGATAGTATCTGGAAGCATCACTTAAAGCTCGTCCAAATGTTTTCCCATCAAAATTATAATCGTGTTCTCTACAAAAATTACTTTCTGTGATTTTATCTAAAAATATTGTCGCCCGTGCGACAGTATCAACAAGACCATCCCCTGTATCACTATCTAAAATTGTTAGTAGGTTATTGGTACTGCGACTATCTATAGTTTTGTTCTTTACATCACCTGTCTCTACTGCCTCTATAACAAATTGGTTTGAATTTTTAAAGTCAGTTTCCTCTAGTTTGTTTCCTTCAGCGTTGTAAATCCTTGTCTCTGGCTTAATTGAGTACTTAGCTAAAGAAGGAAGTGGTGCAGTACCGTTCCGGACATCTTTCTGATAGTTCTCATCGTTTGCAAGTCTCACCATAAATCTCATTGTAGTGACTCCTTTTGCGTAGTCTTCATCTGGAGTTGCCCATACAAGGGCATTTGCATATTGTTGTTCATGTGGATTTCGACCTTCTCTCAAAATTTCATTGAGCACGTCAGTATTTGATGAGCATACCGCTCTGGAACCATTAGATCCTTATAACGACTGTCTCACCCAGAGGCTAAATGAGACAAATGAGACACTATAAAAGGCAAATA
Source organism: Patescibacteria group bacterium (assembly GCA_038206135.1). GTDB lineage: Bacteria > Patescibacteriota > Microgenomatia > UBA8517 > UBA8517 > UBA5941. The sequence goes on from JBBRBD010000011.1 coordinate 39,717, forward strand.
ATTCGAAACATATTTGATACAGATTGATATAGACAGCAGAACGAGACTTCCCATGAAAAATAAAGTAATATTGGTTTATGAAAAGCTTGGTATTTGTAACCGGAAATCCATATAAGTTTGAAATTGCGAAGAAGGTACTGGAACCGGCTGGGATTACATTGGAACAACAAAAGATAGAAACACCTGAAATCCAGAGCACTGAAGTGTCGGAAATTGCTGCCTACTCAGCCAAATGGGCTGCTGTGAAACTAAATCAACCAGTTGCAGTCACGGATGCTGGATATTATTTCGAAGCATTAAACGGCTTTCCTGGTCCGTTTGTAAAATATATTAATAAATGGCTGACAGCAGAAGAATTATTGGCTCTGATGGTCGGAAAAATCAATAGGAACGCGGAAATTAGAATTTGTTTGGCGTATTGCGAACCAAATGAAGAACCTATTATTTTTCAAACAATCGCAAAAGGTACAATTTCCGAAAAACCGAGTACAAACGAAAAGAGTTTCGCTGTGGATAGAATATTTATTCCAGAAGGATTCGACAAACCTATTTGTGATCTGCCTAAAGAGGAAATGGTGCGGTACTGGTCGGGCAAGGAAAATTATTGGAAGGAACTAATAGGATATCTTCACAGCATGATTAATATGCAAATTACTTCCTGAAACTGAGAGTGATCTTTCAACTAGTTCTTTAATTTAAGCCAAAGTATTATTACTGATGAACACCAATGACCTTAACCTGAGCGAATTCCTGCATCCCAATTCTGCCGTACTCTCTTCCCATACCACTTTTCTTATATCCACCGAAGGGGCATTCAGGCTTAAAGAAATTGTCAGTATTTATAGCCACAGTCCCACTCTGAATTTTCTTTGCAAGAGTTTCTCCTTTTTCTAAGTCTGAAGTATAAATTTCTGCACTTAGTCCATATTCTGTATCATTCGCCAGGCCGATGGCTTTCTCTATCGACTCAAACTTAACTATTGGCATAACTGGCCCAAAAGTCTCTTCTTTCATTATTCTCATATCCACAGTTACATTAGATAAAATTGTTGGTTCAAAATAGTTACCTTTCCTTAAAATTTTTGAGGTGAGTTTTTTCCCACCATTTAGTACCTCTGCTCCTTTATCAATAGCATCTTTAATCTGCTCTTCAATTAACTGAAGTTGTCTTGGATTAACTAGCGGCCCAATGTCATTATTATCAACAGGATTCCCAGTCTTAATTGCTTTTACTCTTTCAACAAATTTGCCAACAAACTTCTCATAAATTCCATCTTGAACAAATAAACGTTTTACTGATGTGCACACTTGTCCACAATTTAAAAACCTTGCCCAATATAGATTCTCAACTGCATTATCAATATTTGCATCATCTAGTACTATAGCAGGACTACTTCCACCCATTTCTAATAAGGCCTTTATGAATTTCTCTCCACATTTTTTGAATATATTTATTCCTGCCTTAGTGCTTCCTGTAAACCATATCAAATCTATATCTGAGTCAACAAGTATTTGTCCAACGTTACTATCTCCGACAACAAGATTAACAACCCCTTTTGGCAGTCCAGTGTCATTAATTAAATCAACAACCAATTTTTGACTTAAGCTTGTGTATTCAGAAGGTTTTACTATCACGGTGTTGCCAGCAATTATTGCAGGTAATACTCCAGAAGTTACCATGGATAATGGAAAGTTCCAAGGACAAATACAGGCACAAACACCATATGGCTCGTGTGTAACCTTATAGAGCTCTTTATCGTTTTCAATAATTGTTTCGGAACTTAAAAACTTTGGGCCATTATTAGCATAGTAGTTTATAAATTCCAATTCCGAATCAATTTCACTAAGTGATTGAGCCAAAGGTTTACCCATTTCTAGAGTAATTAATCTTGCCAATTTTTCTCTGTTCTCAATAAGCTTATCTTTTAATTTGCTGACATAAGTACATCTCTCCTCAATAGAAACTAGTTTCCAGCTTCCATAAACTTTTCGGGCTTCGCTAACAACATTTTTGATTTGGTCTGAAGTTGAAAACTCTAGTTCACCTATTACTGATTGATCGTGGGGATTAATTGATTTAAGTATCATTGTTTGAATACTGCCTTAATAGCTTCGTCTTCATAAACTGGTTCTTTAGTCTCAGGTACTCTATAACTGTGATCAGCCCCATCAATAGAGAAGTACGTGATGTCTTTGGAAACCGACCCATCAATATTTTGTTTGACAGCTTCTACGTCACCAAATTTATCCTTGCTACCTTGGACAATTACAATCTTTCCAGAAAAGTTTTTAATGTCTATGTATCCAATATCGTAGCCAAAGATTATTGCGCAGTATTTCTTCATCTTGTCAGAAGTAAGCTTTTTAAGGTATGCGGCAGCTACTACTCCTCCCAATGATTTTCCAATTAGCCTAACGTAGCTGTATTTTTCTGACTGACAGTAATCTAAGGCACTTTGAAGGGCATCAATTTCTTCAATTAATTCTGGACCCGAAGAGTTTTCTTCCCCTCTTTCTATATAAGGAAAGTTAAATGCGACGACACTATGTCCTTCTTTTCTTGAAGCTTCAACTATCTTATTCATAAAGCCAGAATCCATACCTTGCGAACCGCCATGTAAAACCACATCCAACACCTCGGCTTTATTGCTAAAGAAATATTTAAAATTAGGTAAAGTCATAACAGTTAGTATTATATTTTAAATTTTAATATAAATCAGTACCTATTAATCACCCTCTCTCAACGACGAAAGGTGAACAGGTAGAATCTCTTTTCCAATCATTTTCGAGAGAGTCTTTGATCTCGAACGAATATCAGAACAATCAACCAAATCGGAATCGCAATTCCAAAAACCAAGATCAAACCCTTCAATAGAAACCATTGTGAGTGTGTCATTACCATAATTAGTGGTTTTTAGATCGGGATTATCCGTTTCGTCCCAATCTATCTTTAATAAACTAAGTAATCTACCAAGTTTGATAGCGCCAGTTTGTTCTCTTGTAAATACATCCATTGTGCCTGGAAAATGACGAATCATTTCATCTTTAATGTCCTGGGAAAGGTTGGGTGATTGGGAAACTTTATCAACCTTTGCTCTAATTTCTCTTGCGAATGAAGTATACGAAAGTAGCGTTTCAGGATCGGACACAGAGTACCCGTTACTTCTAAATTGAGAAGTAACAAGTTTCTCAACGGGTGTAAGTTTCAAAGGTTTATCACTTAAGTCAAACGAATCTATGCCATCAAAATCAATAACTTCGGCACTAACTTCACTATTACTTTGAATACTAAAAATTCCCTCTAGTTG
>JBBRBD010000012.1:0-36740 GCA_038206135.1 Patescibacteria group bacterium
AAATAAGTTCATACAAAACAGGAAAGAACATAAAAACGGATGTCTTATATATTCATGAAGAATACTTAATACTAGTTTGTCTTTTGGAATATAGTCTTCCTGATCAATAAGTGTTTGGTCAAAGTATCGAGACATTTGCGATGGAGAAGACAAAAACCTGGCATTTTGCTTGACTTGATCTTGAATTGTACTAGGTAAACGAAAATAGACAATTGCTTTTTCTGCATATGAGTACTTATAACCCTGAGTGAGACAGGAAAAATACACATAGATGTCATCCCCAGCTGTTCCAGTCGGTATACGAATATGTTTAATAAATTCTGCTTTTGTAGCTATCAACTGGCCAGTTACAGAAAGAGATTTACTATATTTTCTGAGTCTTGCATAAGCACGATGGCTACAGTTAATAGCCTTTTCAGTGAGTGTTATTCCTTCAAATGGAAAGGAATTTCCACCACACATCATTGTTTTTGTACTTTTCATAAGATGCTGCACTAACTCCTTGACTACGAATGGTCCACCAAGAACAATATCGCTATCACACTGAACTAAGATATTTGTATCCAGATTTTTATAAACATAGTTTAAACGAGCAGCTTTACCTGCGCGACTTTTAAATGCTTTAACGACAATTCGATTATCTTTAAAACTATTGGCAACTTTTTCTGTTCCATCTGTAGACCCATCTGAGACTACCAAAATTTTCTTTATTTTAAATCCTATTTCCTTTTGTAGTAAAACAGAATCAATAAAAGCCGCTATGTTTGCTTCTTCATTAAGAGAAGTTGTTGCAATAGTTACAGTTAGTATTCTTTTAGTACTCATATTGATTTTGATGTCTTAGCTTGATTCCAAAGATGTGTGTTTTCAGTGCCTTTACTAAGTACTAGAAATTTAGAGTACAGTAATATAAAAAAATACAGCATGGTATTAATCGGAGAAGTGACCAAACCTTGTAATAAGCTAACAATCAATATATCTTTTGGAATCGAATATGCCTTTAGTACAAATTGTTTATTAAAAATAGTAGTCAGTTGAATTTGTCCATCAAGAAATCGAGTACTCTGATTTAGGTGATCGTGTAATGTACTCGGTGATCTATATAAAATTTCTGCAGATCTTGCATAATCAATAGTAAGACCCATTTTTAGACATTGAAGTGATATATAGGCATCGTCTGCAATTACATTCGATGGAATAGAAACCTTCTTATACAATTTCTTAGCTAGTGCCAATGCTCTTCCATTTCCCAAATATATGGGATTTGTCACTGCAAGTACTTCATTCATTGAAAGTTTCAGTTTTTGGCTGTGATTAATGATGCCTTCAACAAACCCACGTGCCTTAACCGGAACTGGTTTGGCACATGACAAAGCGACATTTGGTTTATTTAAACCTGCGATTAATTTAAAAAGAAATTTATCATTTTGAGGTAGGCAATCTGCATCAATGAGCACTAAAATATCACTATCAGTTTTAGTAATAATTGAGTTAATCACTCCATTTTTACCTGTACGTTTTTTATTTGCTATCACTGTTATTTTGGAATTTTTCAAAAAACGTGCTTCATCTACAGTGTTGTCAGTGCTTCCATCAGAAATAACAAATATTTTTTTAAGTTTAAAATCAATTTCTTTTTGAGCTAATAACGAAATCAATAACCTTTTAATATTCGACGATTCATTGTGTGCTGGGATACCGATAGTCACTGTTTTCATATAGTTTTTTTTGTTGATTGTGCTGTAATCCAAAAACCACCTTTGTAGGTATCTCTAAATCTCTCCTTAAAAATTCGTAGATATACTTGAAAGATGACTGCACAACCAAAGTAGAACGGATTTTTAATAAATACCTTTACTAATGCTAAAAGTTTCCTTGATACTGGTATTTTGTATTCTTCATATACCCAATCCCCAAAATATTTCGCTACTGAGTCCTTTGCAAGCAAAAATCGAGTGGTTTGGGTAAAGTAGTCGTGAAGGTTAGCAGGTACTGTGTAATAAACAATCGCTTTTTTTGCAAATTTAAATGTAAATCCTAGTTGCTTAGCTCTGAAATATAGATAATCATCATTTCCAACTATCCCTCTCGGAATATGAGCTTTTTTTGCAAATTTTGCGCTTAGCGCAGACGCGCAGCCTTTGTGATTATTTACACTTACCCCACCATTATAGTCAGCCCTTGTCTCATACCAAATATCCACCCAAATACTAGCTACTTTTTGGACAAAATTGTTGGGTTTTGCAGGTGTGTCTGCACCTCCTACTAAACCTACAGGTGAACTCTCAAAGCAGCTGGTGATTTCTTTTAAAACGAATTTAGTACCAAGTATGGTATCTGCATCAAATGTAGCAATAATATCGCTTTTATTTAATTTATAAAACTGATTCAATCGTCCTTCTTGCCCAAGCCTCTTGCCATCATCAATAATCATTATTTGTTTTCGTAAGTGATTCTTCAAAATGTACCTCTTTACCACTGCCTTTGTATTATCAGTACAGCCATCAAGACCTACTAAAACCTTTTCTAAAATATAGTTATCGCCTTTTTGTCTAAATATTGAATTCAAAAGTTTTTCAATATTTAATTCTTCATTATGTGCTGGTATACCAACTGTGATTGTTTTCATCTTAGAAATATTTCCCAAAGCTTAAGTTTGTTTGTGAGTTTTCTCAATTTATACCAAGAGGAAGAAAAAACAGCAGGGACCTCAGACACAGCATGTGACCCATCTATTATGGTTCTCGGTAACAAGTATCTATTTGAATTTTTGTTAATTGAGCCAGCGTCGATAGTAAATGCATACTTATATCCAGTTTTCTTTACCTTGTTTATGATTTTTTCTCCATAATAACCTCTAGGATATGCAAACGTAACAACATTTGTGTTTAGAGTGCTTTCAATAATTCGTTTAGCTTCGACAATTTCGGAGTTTTCACCTTCTTCATCTAAACGATTGAAATTTCTATGAGTTGCACTATGACATCCTATTGTCCATCCATCTTTTTGGAGTAATTCAACCTGTTTCCATGTAAGTAGCCTTGAGTTACTATCAATCTCAAATTTGTCTCTCAAGTGAGGCTTAGATAATATGAATAGTACAATCGGTAAGTTATATTTTTTAACGATAGGACGAATAGAAAGTATATTTGAAAAACCGTCATCAATTGTTATCAATAAATGAGGCTCTTTTACAACTTCTCCCCTTAATATCCGATCAATAGTTCCCAAATCACAAAAAGTATTAGTCTTACTAATTTTAACAATCATTTGTTCAAAAACTTCGGGGTCTAGATCATATCTTCCGCCATTCTTTGTAAACCCATGAAAACATAGTACATTTAATTTATCTTGATTTAATCCAAATAAGGTATCAAACTTATAAACTGTATTGCTAGCTATATTTCTAATGTTATATATATTCATATATGAATTTAATTAGGTAAGGTGATATTAAAAGTTAAGAAATTCTTAAAGCTTTTCATAACTTTATTTGAAAAGTCTCTTGCGGTTAAACCGTGTATTGCAAAGAAAATTAGTACCGGCTTAAGAAGTAAAGAAACTTCCTTGTTTTGTTTGTATCTCTTGGAAATTTCAGTGATAAGCCGACGGGACTTTGCTTCATTGACCCAGAGATTACGTAATGTTGAAGCAAAATCATATACTCGGTAAGAGAATACACAAAATTGTAAATCTATAAGAGTTATTTTTGATTTATAAACAAGGATATTCCCAAAATGAAGATCTCTGTGTACAAGAGTTAGTTTGCGGTACGTTATAAATCTATATGCAAGGCTAATAAATGTAATACCACCAACTACAATAGTATATACATCATCAAAGTTATAAATTATTGATAATAGAAAAAGTACGGGAAAAAACCAAATGTAATAAAGCCATGTTCTTTTTGTAAGGGTCTTTTTCTCATTTTCCGTCATGTTTTCTCCTAAATAATCAAGAAATTCAATAACTTTAAAGTAAGCATCAAATTGTTTTTTTTCTGGTAAAACTTCGCTACTTACCCCAGGTACCCACTCAATTAGCAATATTAATAAGTTCTTTTTCTCTATAGATTTGATGAACTTAGGTATTGAAATTCCTTTTATATATGTACGTTTGTTTTTCTTCAAACGTGACAATGTAGTATTAATGGTTTTATACGTTTGTGCTTCATTTAACAACGAATAATAAGCATAATCTTTTCTGTCACCAAACCATATTTTTGCAATAATTTGTTTACCAGCTTTATTTTTATATAATGCGACTTTAGTTTTCGCATCATTTTTCAACAGTGATTTATAAAAAATATACTCACCAAAATTTTCAGGGTAATCAGTATTAATTATTTTTTTTGAACTTAAATTCCTCAACGACAATTGATTTTTAACGAGATTAAAGAAGGTGAATTGGTTTTTCATATATTTTTGTTAATTAGATGAACTTCATTTTTAAGATATTTCTCTTCGGTATTTAACAATTTGGCGAATTTCTCAGCACTTTTGTCCCAACTAAACTGCTTTGCCCATGCTATCGATTCTGATGAAAGATCTTTACGATATTTTGAATCCACTGTGAGCTCTAACATTTCACGTGCTAAGATATCTACATTCTTCACCGGGACAAGAATACCTGTTTTTCCGTCTATTACGGAATCACGCAAACCGTTCGTGTTTGATGCAATAACAGGCGTACCACATGCATTTGCTTCAATAACCGTAAGTCCCCACCCTTCAAATGACGATGGTTGCAATACAACCCAACTTTTCCCTAAAATTTTGACTTTTTCTTCATCAGTAACAAACCCTGTAAATACAACGCTTTTCTCGAGTGATAGCTGAGAAACTAATTTTTTAAGAGATTTATAAGAATCACCTTCACCCACAATATAAAGCTTTGAATTTTTATGTTTTTTTACAACATGATTAAAGGCCTTTATTGCAACGTCTACATTCTTATAAGGCCGTAATCTCCCTAAACAAGCAAAAGTTGGAGTGACAGACTTTTTAGTTGTTTTATAAACATCTAAATCTATTCCGGGGGTGACTATTTCAACATTTTTAGCCGCTGCACAACCAATTCTCACTAAATCTCTTTTTGACGATTCAGAAATAGTAATATGCTTAGCATTTCGATACATAAATGGCATTATTCGCTTTTCAATAAACATGGCAATTACAGAGAATGGAAACATCAAATTTTCACGAAACACTTCCTGGTGAATATGAAACACCACTAAAAATTTTGGGATTCTAGAATAGATTGGGGTGAAAAATGGTACTCCATTCTCGAAATCTACTATCACGTCAAATTTACCTCCAAATCGCAAAACATAATATAAAAATGACCAGAGATATACTGTATAGAAACCACCGCGACGAACAATACGAACGCCGTCTACAACTTCGTGTCGCATACTTTTACCATCGTTTCCACAAAACACCGTAACCTGATTTCCATTCTTTGCCCAACGTTTAGCAATCTCATGAATATATATTTCTGCACCACCAGCCCATTTGTGCTTAGTATCCCTCCAGTTTAAAACAAGGATTCTTAAATTACCCTTTTTTAGCTTTTTATTAACTAATGGAATCGTTCTGAAAAGTCCAACAAAATCAGTTAAATTCTTAATTGCAAAGATAAGTTTCGAATAAAATGTGTGTAACAAAACCATAACGATTAAATGAAAAGCACTTATATACACAATTACTTGCACTACTTGTTCAAAGTCTTTGTGAAAATTCATAATTGCTAATACAAAGATAGCTGAGACAATCAAGCTTACAATCGGGAAGAAGTGTCTGTTTTTAATTTGTTGATATGATGCAATGTTTAGCGCTATTGTTGTAAAAACCATAGCAGCAAGATACGGGACTAGATATTGCAAAAGTGGAAGGGAGCGTACTCCGAATAAAATAGGTACAGTGACATTTCCAAATATACCGAATACTAGGAATGCGAATGTACTTGATAGTGTTGTTGCTAGAATCAAAATATTGAAAACTCTGTTTGAGTTTTTTCCTTCGCCTTCAACTTTACTAACCAACGGCGTTATAAACTGAGCAAAAAGTGTACCTGTGAAAAATACAATTGAGCCTACAAGTGAAAGCAATGTATAAACACCGGCATCATATGAACTTAAATACAGCTTTACCAAAAGAACATCCATCGACAAAAAGATCACAGAAGAAATTTTTGCGATAATTGAAGTAGTAAAGAACCGTTTGGGGAAGATCAAATCTTCATCCGAGTTGTCAGATATTTTCTCCGCTTTCATGCGAATAACTGCCATCCAAGTTACAAAAAATGCAACAAACATAGATAATGGTACAGCTGCGTAAACTAACTCCGATTTGCCAAACGAAACAAACGCGACCGCAAATATTAGTTTTGTAAACGACTCAACTATTGATGCACCTGCAATAATTCCAAACTTCAAATTACCGGTTAAGAAACCACTGTCAATTGCTGACAATACTCCAATTACCCATACCGGTGAAAACAATAGAAATGGCAACGGATCTGATGAGTGAAATGCATTCATTAGTGAAGGTGTAGCGAGTACCCAAATAAATGCAATAACAATAGAGAGAATAAGCCATTTGTATCTTGTTTTTTGCCAGAATTCTTTTATCGTTCTACCATGTTTACCCAAAAGGAAACCACTTTTATAAGTTACTGTTCTTCCAAGTCCACTCATAACTATTTGTGAAATTGAAAGGAAACTCCCAATGAGTCCAATTAGTCCAAATATTTCGGGTGACAACTGTCTCCCCAAATAAGCGTTATATAAAAAATTGAAGATATTCCCTACAAATGAAGCCAATATAAGTAATAATCCAGCAATAGTACCTTTATTCAGGAATCCGCCAGATCTCTTAAGTAAAAATTTACTAAAAATAAGGACTTTGCTGTTTTTTACAATTTCAGGTGATCTATTTTCTTTCTTAGAATTTAGATGTAAACCATGATTTGTTTTTTCCCAGTAGTGAGGTTTTGTAATAAGTTGCCATAATGCCATAACTGCAGCAACACTAGTAAGAATCCAGTAAAATGGGACAAAGAACACAAACTTAATAAGTCCCCACTGTCCACGCTTGGCACAGCCAATCATATAGTTATACAGGTACATAAAGTTCCCAACAATGAGTGCAAATGCTGCCATATAGAATACTAAAGGTGGGTATAATGATTCAATTGTAGGTCCAACTATTTTGTATGCCACGAAGTAGGAAATTGTAATAAGCCACAGAATTGGATTAATAAGCATAAAGGTCATACGCATGCCAATTACAAGCTGAAAAACCAAAGCTTGTATTCCAAAATCCTGCGCAAGTTCAATTGGATTTCGCATATGTACAAGATATGTTTGGAAATATCCTTTAATCCAACGAGAACGTTGACGTACCCAGTTCCAAACTTTACTATTTGCTTCCTCCAAAGTCGTTGAGTCTACAATTGCAGTCTTATATCCATTTTTAAAAAGCCGCATCCCAAGGTCTGCATCTTCAGTCACGTTAAATGGATCCCATCCATTTAATGAAATAAGATCTGCTCGCCTAAAATGATTACTTGTTCCTCCTAGTGGAATAATACCTTCGATAGATTGAAGTCCTGGTAAAATAACATCAAACCAAAGACTATATTCAGCCGTAAAAAGTCGTGTGAGAAGATTGTGAGTAGAGTTAAAGTAATTTAATTTACATTGAATACAGCCATATTTTTTTCCAAGTTTAATAAATGACAGATATACTTTTTTTAATTGGAGTGGATCTGGTTTATCCTCGGCATCATAAATCACAACATACTCTCCTTTTGAAACGGTAAGGCCGTAGTTACAAGCCTTTGGTTTAGACTTCGGCAACGAGTGTGGTACTACAACAATTTTGAAATGGGATGGAAGTTTCATAGATCGGGCTGCTTCTATCGTTTTTATATCGTCCTCTTCTAAAAGAAGCAGTACTTCAAGTTTGTTTTTTGGCCAATCAAGTGTGTTCATAGCCTCCACAAATTGGGGCAAAATGTGTGCTTCTCTGTAAAGAGGACATAATACGGAATATACAGGTAAATTTTTGTCCTGTAATTCATTTATTTTTTCATCAGACACAACAATTTCAGGCGGGAAATGAAGGCTTTTTAACAAAACGTACCCACTAAACAACACATCAATAAAATAAATTAAAGATAAAAGTGCCGTAAATGCGACTCCAGTAGCATAGGGATTTACTAAAAGACCCAGGATTAACGTACCAATTACTGCAAAAATAACTGTTCTTTGAGCATAAGTTGTAGTCATGATTGCTGAATTTTTAGGAAGAAGAGCCGTGTGTGTAATGTATCGCTTCCCTTTATAGGCGAGTCCTGAACCTTGTATCGTGTCTTTATTCCCTCTAATTTTGTAAATCTTTCGTTTTGATAAACGCAGCCTCAATGCACGAATACCAATTTCTGCAGAGGCACTCACAACTTTTATATTTGATTGACCATTTGCACGTTCTAAAAATTCCATATCCACTGAGTCAATCTTGTATCCAAGCTCACGAGCAGTGTGTAGAAGTGGCATGTCAAGAGTCCACGGAGTTACTTCATTTTCAGAAATATGCATAATAATTTCACGCCTAAATACTTTTATGCCTGACTGTACATCTGCATTCATTCCCATAAGCACTTTTCCAAATAAGTGACGATAGGCTTTCGAGGCAAACTGTCGAATAATATTTGTATGTTTCTTAGTTCGATTACCTACTGCGACGCCATTGATGACGGCTTTTTCATAAAGTGCAGGTAAAAGTTCAGGTGGATATTGCAAATCACCATCGATCATGGCTATAAACTCGTTTTTTGATTTTCTGGCACCTTCTAAAATTGAATAGGCTTTGCCTGGTTTACCAATCTTTTTATATACTTTTATGGGGTATTTTTTAGATAAATTTTTGAGGACTATATATGTATTATCAGAAGAATGATCGTCGATAAAAACCACATCGTAAATAATATGTGCTTTCATTAGAGCTTTGTGAATTCGTTGAACCAGCGGAATCACATTTTTAGCCTCATTTTTAACTGGAATAACAACAGTTAATTTCTTCATTTAAAAAAAATGACAAAAACCTTAGAAGGGCAACATCTGAAGGTATAATATTATACTAGAGGATTACAATTTACGCAAGCACATTTAGTACACGAGAAGTATACCCTAGTACCGGCTTTTTGTATACTTGATGCCTACAGCATGATCAATTCAGTCATAAGTGTTTGATTTGGATCTATATTACGTTCTTAACATTATGGGAATCGTCACTATTACCGTCAAGATAATAATTTGTTCTGAAGACAGAGTAATGCGAATAAAAAAAAGCAACCTCACAACCTATACACAATTAGCAAGTAACAATTTCAAATAGTCAGTAAAACAGCAGTAACACCGAAGGCTGCAAAAACGATATATTCCAAAACGGTAAGAACCGTTAAGTCACGGTGAATCGTATGATACACAATCCCCCAAACAACATGTGAAACACCAATCGCAACAACTACTCCAGTCTGAAAGACATGATCATATGAAAACGCGAAAAAACCAAATGCACCTAGTAAAAATATTGCAGCAAGTGGAATGTAATATGGAATCTGTTGAATTATCTTATGCATACACTTTATAGAATTCGACCAACTCTGACAGCTAAAATAAGTCCAAGAATTAAACCAAAGAATGCTATTTGCGCAATTGACTTACTACCTGCACGATGTGTTCCTTTATACCAGAGAACTCCTGCGTCTACGATAAGCGCAGTAAGAATAAATCCAATAACTCCGAGTGATAATACTCGAGAATAATCTACAGTTACAGGAGATGTTTCAGTACTATGCGTTAGTGATTCTGTTGGTGTTTGTTTAATAATAGGGGCAGGTGTTTGTGAGACAACCGCTACGCTCTTTACTTCACCTTTATCCGCTGCGGCTGCAATAGGAACTTGAGGTGAACCGGCAAGGGTGGTTCCAAAAAGCTGAACTATAATAGTTGCGTCCTTTCCATTTAATGAACCATCTACAACAGCTACACCGATTTCTTTATACCTATCAGATAACATGTTTTCACGGTGAGAAGGGGAAGCCATCCATGCCTCAACTGCAGAAGACGAATTACTAAAGTCTCGGGCGAGATTCTCCCCTGCATACCGATATTTATATCCAACGCTCTTAAAAAAATCCCAAGGCTGTGTTCCATCAGGTGCAACATGTGCCCAATATCCTTTTGAAAGCATGTCAAGGCCCTTTGCTTTTGCTGCACGATCGAGATCTGAATTTTCAGTTACATCTTTTAATCCACTTTCCTCGCGTTTTAAGTTTGTAAGTCGAATAACTTCAGTTGGCGAAATTTGGCTCGCGTATCCGAGAATTTTTTGCTGTGGCGTTTGAACAACTCTCTGAGAAACCACAAAAACAAGAAAAAGAAGAACGATAATTGGAACTTGCAATAACCGAGCACGATGGCGATTTGATTCCTGAGGAATAAAAAAATGAGTGAGGGCAGCCGCTACATTCATGATAGTTTTAGGTAAGGTACGTATTAATCTTCGCAAGAATCTCTGAAGGAGTAAAGTTTGCCTTGACGAGATATTCTTTTACTCCCAATGCTGCAGCTTTTGATCCTTCTTGTTGTTCAGATAAATTTGTTAAAACCAAAACAGGGACTTTTGCACCCCATGGGTCTTTTCTTAGCATGGCAAGCATATCAATTCCAGACAAACGAGGCATCATTACATCAAGTAAAATAAAATCTGGATGTTCAGAAAGTGACATTTTTAGGCCTTCTTCACCATCAGAAGCCTTAACAACTTGATATCCGCCGTTTGTTAGCTTCGCCTCATACATTTTTGAGAGAAGCGGATCATCTTCGATTACTAAAATCTTTTTTTGTTGTGGAGTTTGTGTTGGTTGGGTGGGTTGCATACAATTCTTACACCATACTACTAGACGAAGCGTGGATTTTCAATGAGTTAGCTTCCAGGAACGTCTTTATGTACAGTAATCGTTTCGCGTTTTGAAAGTATAGTAGTAAGGATATTCGAAAGAATACCTGAAAGCTGACCTGCACGCGATGCAGGAATGTAATTAGTTCCAAGGTATTGGCTCAAAAGTGAAGACGCGTCACCATTTGGCGCAGTCGAAATTGTAACTGCATACGCATCAATATTTGGGTCTCTCACTCCTTTGTCAAAGGAGTTTGGAAGCACAGAATTTGTATCGGCAACGCTACAGCGCAAGAAATCTATTCCCATTTGTGTACAAGCATTTCCAGAATTTGAACATTGTCCATATCCTCCTTTGTTGCAGAGACTTGCATTGCTTGGGCAATACACATTTGGCGTACAAGCAGCATATGGTATTCGTGAGTTTGGCTCTCCATCAGTTATTACAATTTCAACTTGTTTATTACCAGTCTGCTTTTGTGTCTTTAAGTAGTCCTGTGAAAAAACAAACGCGGTTCCTACGCTGGTACTATTTAAAATAGTTTGACAAGCAGAGCTTCGTTGCCAATCCGTTCCTGATCCGGGAACTACAAATCCATTTTGAATTGCAGTAGTTATTTGAGACAACGGAACATTGTTTGCAAGACTGATGTCTTGTCCTATTGGAGTTTTTAGCCACTGTGCATCAATTCCAAATACATATACACCAACTCTAAATTTACCATTACTTGGAATATTTGAAATGAAATTTAAAGCTGCATCTTTTAAGTTAGCAATACGAGTTTTTGTGTCACCAAAATCAATGGTGTTCATACTACCGGTGCAATCAAGTCCAAGCATAATATCAACAGACTGACCATTTCCTAAATTCTCCAGAGTTCTATCTGCCGTGATTTTTGTAGAAGCGTATGGCCTATCTGCTTCAATTACAATTGTTTGTGTATTTCCGGTTTGTGAACCAGTTATTGTTAGAGTCGTCGTTCCAATAGTTTTTGTCTCATGAACTGAAAAAGGATTCGTCTTTATAAATCCTTCAGATAAACGAGCAATCCAATCATTTATTTCGCCTTCCGCTGTATAATTTACGGAAAGCGCATCGGTAGTCGACTGACCGCGCTTTAGTGCAAGGAGTAGACGGGAATATGTTCCTACCATAAGAACTGTCACAACTATTGCCATAATCAAAAGGTAAATTAAAATTGCTGCACCTTCTTTTTGTTTTTTATTTTTCATAGGTTTTATTGTGTAACAATCGTTTGTCCCGTTTGAATTCGCGGCGAAATAAACAACGATATTGTGTCTTTCGTATCTGGAGAATCTGCGTTTGAGAGATTTAGATCAATTTGATATCCAGATTGAGATTCTTCAGGATAGAGATTCGAAGCAGGAACAATATCTGTCGAAATTCCCGGACCATTCCATAAAAAAGAAATTTTAGAAGAGGTATGGTTATTATAATACTCGAGCTTAATATCAACCAATTTTCCTTTTGTCAGAGCAATAGTTCCGTGACCGGCTTGCCCATTCCCCAGCCAATTATTTATCACCTGAGTATTGGAAATCCATAATCGAGTACCACTATTACTATCTGTAAAGAATGAATATTGTCCCGTTTGTGGAACGGCGAGTTGCCCTTCCCAACGAACGGAATACCCAGTGCCAACGACTACTGGAAGGGGTTGTGTATTTCCCCATACGAAGTTAATTTCAGGGTCTATTCGAGTTGCTTTTAATCCTGTTAAATCACTGTTATCAAAATATGAACCGAGAAGGCCTGTTCCGATAGAAGGAGCCGTACGTGTAGCAACAACAAATACTCTTTTAACTATAAAATCACTTACTACAACTTTACTCCCCGTAAGCGTAGTGTCATTTTTCAAAAACTGGCCACTTTTTGCGTTATATTTATTTGAATCAACTGTAAGTATCCCGTTTGAAAAATCCACTGTTGATGCCCACTGTAAACTGTTCGTGAGCTCTGAAGTTAGGTCGCTTTTTGCTTGCTCAAGCTCTTGGCTCCGCTGTGACTTTGAATCGACTTTCAAAAATGCGATTACTAAGTTTGTTGCCACGATAAACACAAATGCAGTCATTGTAATCCCGACAAGGAATTCAATTAATGTAAAACCATTTCTTTTCATAATTTATTATTAAATACCAAAAGTTTACTTTCTACATTTTTATCAAGATTTGCTTCTTTCCAAGAAATTTTTACATCAACTATTTTTGAATGTGTATCCAGCGTACCTGCGGGGCACTGAACTTGTAAACCTTGAGTTGATTCACGACAAACAGAACTGATGGAAATAACTCGAGTAAATCTTCCTTGCAATAATCCTTCACTTCCAGTTGTAAGTCCCCACTGTTGTGAATTAGCGTCAAAAAGTGGGTAATAGTTACCCGATGTAATAGAACTCCAATTTGCCAAAAGTGTTGTTCGAGTAAGTTCTACTCCTTGTTGCATAACACTTGCGGCTTGTGAATCATATTTTGAGCGTTCAGTTCTATTCGTCGTAAATGACAACACTGTAAATAGCGTTAAAAAAACCATAGACAATATCACTATCGACAAAAGTACTTCTATAATTAAAAACCCTCCATTTTTTTTCATTTTTGAGTAATTGATATTGTGCCTAATTCATTAACTCCAACTTCGTATTTCTGTCCGTTCAAATTTACAACAGTAATTATTTGCGGTGTTGAAACGTTCCCCGTACCAATTTCAAACCAAACTGCAAACTGACCTTCGAAAGTTACTCCGTTCTGAAGACTTCGATTACTCGCAATTGAATTCACAGTTTTGTTTCCTCTCATGACAAGATATGTGCTTTCAGAATTCGATATAACTCCCCATCCACGCTTGTCCCGTGCTTCACGTGCAGAGACCTTTGCCGTTTGCAAATCATCAGAGAGCACAGAAATTGAAGTTCGAATGTTTTGCGTTTGTCCTGTCTGCCGAATTCCAAAAATAAGCGGTATGACAACAGTTCCGATAAGCGCGATAACAATTAGAAGTTCAATCAACGTAAAACCGAGGGCGGCAGGATTTTTTTTCATGGAGATTAATTTTTCATCTATCGAACTGTTAATATCGCTTCACTCACAGTAACTGTAGGTTTGTTGTCCAGATTTTGAAACGTGAGCTGATCTGGAGTTATATAGATTTTGTATACACCAGCTTTTTGTGGGGTAACTACAACTGAACCCAACGTAACCTGTCCGGAGAACGGCTTTTTATATTCCACAGAAGCTCCTTGTATCGACGCGAGACCATCTACTCTCACAGGTACTACAACTCCGGTCACAAGTTTTCCACCACCCTCATATAATGCTTTTACGCTAAGCGTTACAGGTGAACCATGATTGACGACAACGTTTGCCGGTTCAATCCACACTGTAAATTCGCTTTGATCTGCATTTGCACTTGACCGTGTCGTGACAGGATTCTTAACTAATCCGAGAAAAACAGGCAACAGTGCTGCAACAATAAATAATGGTAAAAAGCTAAGTGATACTTTCAAGAAACGAACTTTATCTGAAGTGTTTTGAGGAGACTGGTAAAAATGAAAATCCATATATATTCATAATATCACGCGCAAATTATTTATGGTGCGACCTCACTCCAAACTGGTCGTTTAAACGAAAGTGCTCCTGGATAATTAAGAATCAGATCTGGTGATACTGAAAAGCTTTCCGCCGGTGTATTATTATTGCCTGCCATCAAGTCACGCTCTAATGTTACCCCTCCTATCGACACAACTGAGCCTAATACATTTAACGGTTCGTGGCCTGGACCTGTCGCAAAGTGTCCACCGCAGTAGAAAATGCCAGTAAGTGTTGGTGTACCTGCCGGAGTTGTAACTGTTGGATCTACAGAGATATTACCTTTAACGATTGGCATGAAAAATGCATTTGCAGGATTGTATGTAATTTTCCCTTTAATGGAAAGGTCTCCATCTACATAAAGAATTACTTTGCGACCAGGATTTAAATTGACATCACTCGTTATTGAAAGATCACCATTATGACGATACCAATAGTAACCATCTCCTGTTGTGGCACCTGACGCATTAAAGGTTCCACCTCCACAAGTAGCACCCGTATCCGTAGGAGTAATAGAAACTGGAATAAGGCTTACGAAAGAATCGTAATCTGGAACACGTCCAGACAGTGAACACTGAGCGAGCCAGTTTGTACTCGAAACTGTTCCAATACCAGTGTTTGTGTTGCCAGAAGCACCCCCGATTGAAATACCAGGAACGCCATTAGTTCCATCTTGAATCAAATGATTAATACAGCTTGGTGAAGTACATGAAACTGGAATAATTGATTGAATATTTCCTTGAGTAAAAATACTTCCATCACCGGACTGCCACCAAGCAACAGCTGGGCAAAGGTTAACTATAATTCCAGGAGTACCATTCGCAGGGAATGTGGAAATACCGGAATCTGAACAAAGAGCTGTACTGCTATGTGCTTGAATTTTACTTCTATACTCTCCTGGAGGAAGGTTTGTTGTATATGAACACGTATCAGGAATAACCTGATTCATTCTGCATCCAAATTTAGCTTGACCGTTTACAAAACCAACGGGGATACCTACAACAGGGACTACAACACCAGTAACGCCATCAACAATCTGAATACTATATTGGTCGGCGTTTGCAACCGCAGGCCAAGTCCAAGTGACAGATCCATTTTGAGCAGGTGGATTTGGCGCACAAACTGGAGGAGCAGGATCATTCGGATCTGGCAATCCGCACTGTCCTGGACCGGTGTTTCCACCCGTAGTCGGAGGTAAGCTACTCACGACAACTTGTTTACTACTCGTCAGACCTCCTGCGCTTGTACATGTAAGCTTGAATGTTCCATATTTCAGATATCCTGGATCATTAATGATTGAAACAACAGGATTCGCTGGACTTGTTACCGGTTGAACCCTATTCCATAAAAACCATCCAGCTACAGACACAGACCATACGTACGGGCACGTACTCGGAAACGGGTAAATTTGACAAGAATTTTCCTTTGTAGTTCCAACACAAGAAACGGCATTAACGGTCGACCACTTAAATGTTGTATTCATAGGATTCGTTCCAGCCCAATAACTAGCCCAAGACATAGGTTTTACATACACTAAAGGTGCAGAACTTCCATTTACGCTTAAATTGATTATTGGTGCAGTTGGCAGACCAATAATATTTACTGTTACAGATGCTGAGATATCTACTCCTGAAGAAATTTGTGTGCCCGTTATTGTGAAAGTCGAATTTGTCGTAATATTATTTATCACCTGAGTTCCCAAATCAGTTTTAGCTCCGGACCAATTATCAGTTGCAACTAAATTAGTAATTCCCAAACTAAACCAATCAAGCGTTACATTGCTTCCACTTGCCACTGTAATCGTTCCTGAGGTATTGTTTGCAGTAATTGTAAGTGATTGAAACTGACAAAATTTATTACAGTTAGATGATGAAGTACCGTTTAAAGCTCCGTCATCACACTGTTCAGGGGAAATTTTAAACCCGTCACCACACAGTTGACAGGACTTCTCAACATCGCCTGATGGTAATGTCGTAGTCAGTGTTTTCCAATTACCATCGGAATTTCTTCTTAAATATGAATTTCCAGAATCAGAATATACGCAATTCGGCTGAGAATATCCATTCTGACTTCCTGCACAATAAGTATTTTTGTCATAACAATCAGGTTGTCCATCGTACCATTGTCCCGCTGGATTAACGTGAGTACAAAAGCCCTGCCCTGCAGCACAAAAACCAGCTGAACCACAGGTTTGGCCACACAATCTTGTGCTTGAACCACAGGAACAGTTTGCTCCCGGAATTGTTTGTCCAGGTGCACAAAATGCATTTTCACAAATACCTCCTCTGCATGTAGTTCCAAATCCAGCTGCTGACGGGTTCCTGCACTGTGAATCAGAAGTACATGATTGACCACAAGATAATGTTCCTGGAGGCGAAGTAGGAGGCGGGTTACCACCGCAAGTAGTAGTAGCGCTACAGTAACCTCCCACTGCAGGATTACAGCCATTACTACCGTTTCCTCCAAAAGAGCCACCTCTCAATGCACAGGACCCTGAATCCATACATCCATCACAAGATCCGGCAGATGGAGGTGAAGTTGGACCGCCACCACTGGCTGGACAATCACCAGGACAAGTTGCAGTACTTTCGCCGGCTTCACAACTACCGTTTCCGCACACTGGAGATATTCCACAACACGCTGGGTCTTGATTATAATTTGTAATAGTAGAGCCAGTAACGTTGCAACTTGCAGGCCATGCCTGATTTGCAGGTGTAGTCCCACATGAATTCACGACCATACAGCCACATCCCAAACCTCCACCAATCCAATTACAGTTACTAGTTTGAAATGCAGTACAGCTTGCACTCGGCCCACTGCCTGTCCATCCACATTGAGAGCTACAAGCAGCATCTACTTTATTGAATAATCCAGTCGCCACGAAAAAAAACAAACTAACAAAAAATATTTTGATCAGAGGTATTTTATGAATGTGCATTTAATATTAATTTAGGTTCGTTTTTCAACATATATAACATACATTTTTCCATCTGAATGCTGCTGAGCTTCAACTCGAACCTTTGAATTTTTATCAATTTCACGTATGGAACTAAGTGCTTTAACTGAAGACAAATTTACTGCGGAATCACTTAAACTGGTGTATATTGTTTGATTTGTAAGAATTGCATCCAATACCCCAGATGATGTTTGTATTTCGACTGAACCACTTGCATCTTGAGTTACAACATCTGAATAGGAAAGCAATGTACCTGTAATTAATATTGTATCTTTTGTGCCGATAACAATTTCGACCCCTGTCTTTGATACTGGATCAAACTTATAAGTATCTGCAATATTTTTGATGGATTTAAGGACTTCTGAAGGAGAAACAGTTGGCAGTAGTGCCCCAGTTGCAATATCTGTTCGTATAGCCTGTATTGGAAGCTGATTTCTAAAGTGAAGAATAAACATAATTCCAACGACAACGATTACTAATAAAATAATAAATGTTACAACACTTTTAATTCTCCATGACATATACTACATAACTGTATACCTTAAAATTCAAGTGATCAACAACACATTCACAAATATATTTTAAGGCATAAAAATGCCGTCAAGTATAAAGAGTTAGTCTCCTTTTACTTAACGGCAACTTCGCAGATTTGCTATGAAACGCAGCCGGTCAAGTATGCTGGTACAAAACCTTTTGGATCGCATACGACCTTCTCCCCCAGTCCATTCTGTGAATAAACGACTACTGACAGAATAGAGTCTGTCATGGGTACCGTGCAATCTCGCTGTTGCGTTATCACACCTTCATCGTTCGGAAAATACATTCCGACTTTTTCATTCCATCCGTCAGCACGGATCACGGGCATATAAGTGCACAGGAACCGAGCTTTCGCTGTGGTAACCTCTACCGATGATCCAGACTTGAACGTTGCTGCATTTACAAACGAAATGCTAAACATGCAAAACAAAGCGAACAATAGTACATGATACACAGGTTTTCTCATCTTAAACTCCTTCAGCTTCTGTGTTTTTTGGCAAATCGGATTGATTGGCCTTCTGAGCTTTCTGATTAAAAGTTCAAAAGGCATATAAACCCAAAAAAACTTTCTATAGGACTATAATATATACCGTTGCTTTGTGTTTGTCAACATTATGAGACAAGTAATAATAGTAAATAATAAGGAATAGTCTCGGGTGTTACCTGTGGAGATAGATAGTGATGAAAATTCTTTTAACTTTTTTGGGGAGAATCCCCCACTGACCCTCGGGGATTTTTCTAAGGGCCACCTCGTTAAACGAGTGAGGAGACCGAACAACATGTATTAGTTTCTTTAGTATAGCAAATGGTTGCAAATGCTTGGAAAATTTAATTTATTCTTTTGAAGCGCTTATTTTTATAAATTGTTCTTGTCTCTTTTTAATGTCGCCTCTTGTTACTTCATTTAGATAATCTTCTGCCAAAAGTGATAAATCTTTAAGTTGTTTGTCTACTTCTAATACTTCAGCATTAACACGGAGTGCCATGTTGTTAAACCCTACAAGTTTCATTCCTGAAAGGGTTCTTACTCGAGATAGCGCTACATATCCCATTCCTGGAAGGAACGATTTTGACAAATCAATTTCAGCTGCATCCAGACTCATACCCTGTGACTTGTGAATAGTAATTGCCCATGCCAAACGCAAAGGAATTTGAGTCACCTGAGCTTTTACTACGCCTTCAACTTCAATAGCCCAACTTTCTGGCTCTGCCGTAATTATCCGATCGTCAAACGTTTTTACTTTTGGATAATTTGTTGCATCGAAACCAATAATCTTACCGAGTGTTCCATTTACATACCCCTTTTCAAAATTATTTTTCACAAACATTACTTGAGCTCCTTCTTTGAGTGCAAGCTGTTCTGGAGCAAGACAGCTTTTATGTAGTAATTCAACTAAATCACTTTTACCATAGCTACTCATCTTGTGAACATGTGCTACTGAACTAAGCTTTTGTAACTCTTTTGCATTTATAGCATCCACATCAATATTATGAGTATAGAGTTTTGTTGGGGTATCAAAGTTCTCAACCTTTGCTTCAAAACGAGCCGCCAAATAATTCATGGTATCTTCTGATACATCGTTGTTTCTAATATCATTTAAAACTGTGAGGAATGCATCATCAGACTGTCGATGTTGTTCTTCTAAATAACAAATTTTCAAGTCCATTTGACTCCACACATCAGACTTATATACAAAACTTCCATCTTCATTTCCACGAGTTACGGGTGGAAGCTGAAAAAAGTCGCCACACATAATTACCTGTAAACCTCCAAATGGCTTGTCGTTCATTTTGAATGCACGACAAACTTTGTCTATCATGTCCAGCCTATACGCATGAATCATCGAGATTTCATCGAGAATCAGTGTTTTAACATTTAAAAATCGAATTCTCAGGTGTGATTTATCAAGTAAAGTATCAATATCTTGATCGGTTAAAGAATCTTTAATGCCTATACCACTCCAACTGTGAATAGTCATACCATTTATATGTGTCGCAGCAATGCCTGTCGATGCCGTTATCCCCATTTGTACTTTATTCTTACGTAGATAATCGATGTATTGGTTCAATACATAAGTTTTACCACTGCCTGCAGCACCGGTAAGATATACACTCTCCCCCATTTTTAAGATGTCTAATGCTTGGTTTTGGGTCATCTGGAGACATAAGTATAACTGTAGTACAATATGTCTGCAGTATGATCTTCGATATATTCAAACGAACGGTAGATGTTGTAGGATCTTCCATTTTGTTGATCCTCTTTTCACCAGTTATTGTTCTGAGTGCAATCTTAATTAAAATCACATCTCAAGGTCCGATCTTTGCAGATACACCTGAACGTGTAGGAATGAATGGAAAACCATTCTATCCTTACAAATTCCGATCCATGATTGCAAATGCGTATAACCTTCTACACACTGATCCTAAGCTCAAAAAGGCATTAGATGAACAACAAAAAAGCGGTAACTACAAAATTAAAAATGATCCACGGGTAACACCCTTCGGAAAAATAATTCGAAAGCATTCAATCGATGAGATTCCACAACTACTTAATGTATTAAAGGGCGAAATGAGTATTGTCGGGCCACGTCCATACTATGAAGATGAACTCGAAAAACAAATGAAAATTTACCCAGATAAAAGGCCCCTTTTGAACGATTTGCTTTCAGTACGGCCAGGAATTACTGGCTACTGGCAAGTATCAGGAAGAAGTAGTGTGACTTTTGATAAACGAATTGAGATGGATGTGTATTATGCACGAAAGCGCTCGATTTGGTTTGATATAATGATTCTTCTTAAAACACCATGGGAGATGGTATCTGGGAAAAACACTGCTTAATTAATTTTCCTCTTCAAACTTCTGGAATAGAGGCACTAGTCCTTTTATTTTCATCGTATTCATAATCTTCAGCAAATGATTTTCTAGTTTTACATCATTCAACCATAAATCATGTTCTATCAAGCCCGTCATTTCATAATATTTTGCTGCCGCCATCGGTGTTATTGGCTCCATTAAGGAGATAAGTACATATGTAAGAGAAACCAACGAAGCAGCTGACTTTTGAAACTCATCTGGACTTTCTTTCTTTAACACCCATGGCTTTTTTGAATCAAACAAACCATTTGCAAATTTGGCAAGTTCCTCGATCTCTTGGTAATAATTTTTAATTTCATTATTCTTTAAAAATTTAATTGATTGTTTTAATGTTTCTTCGCATTGTTCTAAAACCCCTGTCTCAATCTTTCCTTCAAAACTTGTCTCGCTATAAATAGAGAGTGTTCTGTGAATGTAATTTCCCAAATGTCCAACTAAAAGGTCGTTGTTTTTCTTAAAGAAGTCTGGCCACACGAAATTGGCATCTGCATTTTCTGGCAAAATCGTTGTTAAATAAAATCGTAGTGCATCTGCACCAAACTTTTCGATAAATTCTGCAGTATCAACAACAACACCTCTACTCTTTGAGAACTTAGCTCCGTCAAGATTTAAATATTGGTTAATTGCAGGGTAGTCAGGCAAATGAAGTTCAGGGTCATATGTCATGAGCTGCCCGGGCCAGAAAATAGTGTGGAAAATTAAATTATCTTTACCCATAAAGTAATAATGAGTAGCATCGCTATTTTTCCAAAATTCCTCAATACTTTTATTGTGAAGTGATCCCCATTCAACAGAAGCAGAATAATAACCGATAACGGCATCAAACCAGACATAAACTCTCTTGTTCTCAGCACCTTTCAAATCTGTTGCGATCTTCTCTGGAATTTGGACTCCCCAATCTAAATCTCGTGTTACAGCCCGACTATTAAGGCCGCGTTCAAGCCATTTTTCAGTCTCTGCTTTCACCCATGGTCGCCATTTTTCATCTGTACTTAACACAAATTTATCAATTTTTTCTTGTAGTTTATTCCACTGGATAAAGAGATGTTCAGTGTCCTTTAACTCAACCGGTTTTTTATCAATTTTACTAACTGGGTTTTTAAGGTTTTGGTTGAGTAAACTTCCACAATTATCACATTGGTCACTTCTGGCTTCAAGGTATCCACAAACAGGACAAGTACCTTCAACATATCTGTCAGGTAAGAATTTATTTTGAGATGATGAATAATATTGTGGTTCAGTTTTAACTTCCAGTAACCCTGCATTATAAAATGCAAGCAAAAACTCTTGAGTGATCTTTTGATGATTTTCTGTTTCAGTTTTAGTGTACAAATCAAAACTGAGTCCTAGGTTTTTGAACAATTCAACATTTCGAGCGTGATAAATTTCTACAATTTCGTGAGGCGTAACTTGTTTTTTATCTGCTTCAACCGTAATCGGTGTGCCATAACAGTCTGACCCAGAAACCATAAGAGTTTGGTGCCCTAAGAGCCGATAAAAGCGAGCAGTAATGTCTGCCGGGAGTAAATACCCGGCAACATGGCCAACGTGGAGATTTCCGTTTACATATGGCCAAGCCACTCCAATAAAAATAGGTTGCTTCATTTGAGGGTAATTATACCATGAGTAAATGCGCTCTTGAATGGAGTATACTCGACAAGATGACTACTGAACTATCAGAACTTTTGAAAGGCAAATATACCAGTATTGATGGTCTTCCATACCGGCAAGGTGCGATTGGGATAGTCATGGATACTGACAACAACTTTCTGGTCGTTCAAATGGTGAGCTATAAAGAAAATCAATGGCGTTTCCCTGGAGGAGGTGTTGAAGAAAATGAAACTGCAGCTCAGGCACTTCTTCGGGAATTTAAAGAAGAACTTGGTACTGACAAGTTTGAGATATTGAAGGAGAGCACCCAAATAAATAGATATGACTGGCCAGAATTTGTAATCGTCGACAATATTAATAAGAAAAGCAGATATTTTAGAGGACAAGAACAAACGCAATTTTTAGTTAAATTTACGGGTTCAAAAGAAGATATAAAAGTTGACCCAGTTGAACTTCGCACAATTAAATGGGTTCCGTATAATCAACTGAAAAAACATTTTGTGTTTGGTAACCAATGGGAAATTGCAGAGAAAGTATTTAAAGAACTTTTACCAACAACAAAAAACGATTAAACTACTTCAAACTTCTCGTATTTCTCACTTTCTGTTAAGTATTTTCTTAGCAACACTTCTCCTTCTAATCCTAAGTTTTCAACAACAATTCGCATTTGAAAAGTATCTTTACTAGGTGATGATAAATTGAAATTCGTAATGTTGCCATTGTTAGAAACAATGAGTGCTGTTATTTCAGACAAAATCCCCTTCTGATCCCTCCCTGAAATTTGTAGAGTAGAAATACCCAAGTTTTCTTTGGTAATTCCTTTTCTATTACACCAGTACTCAATCTGTGGGATATATGAGGTATCTGCAATTCCCATATAGAAATACAGGTCGTCAATAGACTGCATTTTTAAGTTGTTTAAGAGACTCTGTTGTGTTTCGTTATCCATATCTTCAATTGACAGATAGCCTCTTTTACTCAGTACAGTCTCTAATTTTTTAATTCCAAGATGTATTTGTTCATCTCTCATTTTCATATTTTCCTGACGCTCGATTAATATCTTTGTCCGAGGCAATGCATAGTTCACAAAATCTGGCTTTGGTGCGCGACGTGTTGCACCAACAACCAATTCCACACGACTAGCATTTGGTATTTCTGTTGTCACGGGACATAACACACCATCTATCAGAATTTCATCAGTGCTCGCACCAACTAAATCACTTAAAGTGTATGCAAGATCGACGCCAGTTGCATTTTTTAGTAAAAATCTAACTGTTTCTTCTTGTCTTCCTTCAATTTCAACTATAACTGCTTTTAGTTGAGAATCATGTGGATTCTCAACACCTGCATTAATTCTTTGGATCACACCCCAATTGTTGAACAATTCATTTTCTTTTGTAGTTACAGCAATTTCGAGAGCTCCTTCTGGTAAATTCAATGTCGTTTGCAAAGCTTGATATCCATTTACTCGCATGTTTGCACCAATATATTCATTGTATCGTTTGTAGTCCACATTACTTCCAAATTTTTGGTGCAGTACCCCAATTGCTCGGTAGCAATCGTCGATAGAATTAGGGAGGACCCTAACACTGATTACGTCACTTATAGACGAAAATGAATTTACGGAGGTAAATCCACGAGAAGCAGCCAATTCCTGTTTTTTTGTAAGATTCCATAACCCACCAATTCTAGCCTCGACCTGGACATCAATTCCATATCTGTCCATAAGTTCCGCTGTTTCAGATGTATATTTTTCAATAAATTTCTCATCTAATCTTGGATCATTTTGAATTAAATCGGAAACCTGTTTAAACTTTTCTGGATACAAATATTGGAATGAAATATCTTCAAGATATGTCTTTACTTCCCACAATCCAACAGCCTCTGCCAATGGCACATAAATATTGAGTGTTTCTTCTGCTTTTTCCTTTTGCTTTTCAAGCGACATTTCGGACAAAGTACTCATGTTATGAACTCTATCTGCGAGTTTTACGAAAGCCACACCAAAATCAACATATTGACGATCCAATACCTTTCGATGTGTTTCAGTCTTATCGCTTTTCCCTGTTTCAGTTGAAATAAATTTAGAAACACCATCTACAATAAATACAACGCGATCTCCAAGTTGTTCAGAAAGAGCTTCTTTTGAAATCCAAGGACAATCTTCCAATACGTCATGAACCCATGCGGCTGCCTTAGTTTCAGTATCCGTAATCCCCCATGTATCAAGAATTGCGGCAACTGCCTGACAATGATAAAAATATGGCTCGCCTGATTTTCTAAATACCCCGGTGTGTGATTCTTCAGCTATATTCGCTGCAATCTGTTCTAACTTGCTTGTCGGGGCATAGTTCTCATGAAGTTTTGGTAGTAATTCAATAGATTTGTACTGTCGTTCCTTCTGCATAATTAGGGTGAATTGTACTACTAATTTGAATAAAGTACTATTACAGTATGTATATTGCTTATGGACTTCTCTCTGCGATTTTTGCCTCACTCGTTACAATTCTTGGTAAACTTGGACTTAAAAAAGTTGACCCCATCTTCGCCACTTCAATTCGTGCAGTTATTATGGCGACTTTCTTTGTAATTACTGTCCTTGTTTTACAAAAAGCACCAAAAAACGGGTTTTTAAGCCTTAGCACGACCGACTGGTTGTTGGTGTTTGGTGCAGGTATCTGTGGCGCATTATCATGGCTTTTTTATTTTCAGGCTTTGAAACTTGGGCCTGCAACACGCGTTGCTGGGCTTGACCGATTAAGTATAGTATTCATTGCTATTCTTTCTGCAATAGTTCTCGGGGAAAATTTTTCATTAAAAAGCGTTATCGGAATTATTCTTATGGTGGGTGGAGTCTATATGCTCACGCTCTAACATAAGCTATACTAGATAATGAGCTTCACCACACTAAAAGGTTTTCGAGATTTTTCTCCTGAAAAAATGTCACTCCGACGTGAAGTAATAGGACGAATTACAGAAGTTTTTCAAAAATATGGCTTCATGGAGTTGCAAACCCCAACTCTTGAATATCAAGAAGTACTACTAGGGAAATACGGAGCGGAAGCTGAGAAGTTAATGTATTTATTTAGTGACCCCGGAGAACGAGGAGTTGGATTAAAATATGATTTAACTGTCCCCCTTGCACGATATGTAAGCGAACATTCAGAACTTCCACTTCCATTTAAGCGATATCAAATACAACCGGTATTTAGAGCAGAAAATACTCAAAAAGGCAGATATCGAGAATTTACACAGTGTGATGTAGATATCGTGGGAATAAAAGCACCTTCTGCGGACGCAGAAATTTTGGCTATTATTTCAGATTCACTTAAAACACTTGCCTTGCCTGATTTCACTATTCAAGTAAATTCCCGCCCTGTGCTTTTTGCAATCATGGAAAAGGCCGGTGTATTGAAAGAAAAATGGCTGGCGGCTATTCAAGTAATAGACAAGCTTGACAAAAAAACTACTGACGAAGTGCAGCAAGAACTCCATGAAAAAGGCTTTTCTCAAGATACTATTGTTGAAATTTTTTCATCTTTAAAAACAGCAAAACCAGATGTGTATCTAACTGAAGTACTTGAGTTCGCACAAACTTTGGGAGCAACAAATATTGAATTTAACCCAGCAATTTCAAGAGGTCTTGATTACTATGATGGTCCAATTTTTGAGACTATTGTTCATGAACCAAAAATAGGATCTGTTACCGGTGGTGGAAGATACGACGGACTATTAAAGGCGCTTGGTGGACCAGACCTTCCAGCAGTTGGGACAACAATCGGAATGGAACGGATACTAGATGTAATTGAAGAACTTGGGTTATGGAAAAATATTGAACTTCAAACAACAAAAACGTTAGTAACGGTTTTTTCGCCAGAGCTCATGAACCAGTCAATAGAAGTTGCCAACAAACTGAGATCTGTGGGTATTCAGACAGAACTATACTTAGATGGTACTACAAAAATTGAAAAACAACTTAAATACGCGGACAAAAAAAATATTCCCCTTGTGATCATTGTCGGAGCAGACGAAATTGCGCAAAAAGTGGTACGGGTTAAAAACATGTTAGAACGAACTGAAATGGTGGTACCTGCAGAAGAAATTACAAAACTGTTTTCTTGATCGAACCCACGGCCTGGCTTACATTAGAATATCCGTCTTTTTTAAGAAGATTCACAATCCCTTTATTTATTTCTCCAACAACTTGAGGACCTTCAAAGATCATTCCTGTAATCATTTGTACTAAAGATGCACCAAGTTTTATTTTATAATAAGCATCTTCTGCACTAAACACCCCTCCGCATCCAACTACAACAAGTTTACTACCATATTTTTTGTACGTCAGCGATATTAATCGGTTACTTTGCTTCCAAGTTGGTTTTCCGCTAAAGTTGCCTTGACCAACCGATTTAAGTTCAGCTTTATTTAGAGCAGGATTCGATCTACTTTTTGCAAGATTCCCAAATATTACACCCACAACTTTATGTTTAATAATTACATTTAACAATTCTTCAGCCTCACTATTTGATAATTCAATTGGCATCTTGATAAAAACTGGTTTTTTGAAATTTACTTTATCTATTTGAACAAGCAAATTATGAAGCTTTTTGGGGGTGGTAAATGGTTCTCCACCAAATGCATTAGGGCAACTTATATTTATTTCAAAATAATTACCGATATTTGATTTACTAAAAAGGTTTGCAGTGCAAATATAATCAGTAATGCCAGTTTTTTCAGAATTAGTAGTCATGCTGTTAGTTTTTGCAATACTAATTCCGACTGGAATTCTGAATGATAAAAGTTTCAATTTATTAAAGATGTATTTAGCACCTGGAGATTTTAAACCTTTGTTAACTATGAGGGATTTGGACAAAGGAAGTCTTCCAAGTCTTGGCTTTTCGTTGCCTTTATATTCTCCAAACGTTACAGAGCCAATAGTATGAAAACCAAATCCTACTTCTGGCAAAATTTGGGTGAGCTTTGCCTCATAATCAAAACCTGCTGCAAGACCAATAGGATTTTTAAAATAAATTCCTGCAACATTTTGAGATAAATACTGTATGTTTTCATATTTAAAAAAAAGTGCAGTGACTAAGCGAGTTATCTTAAATTGACCAAGCATTTCACCAAGTGAAGTTATTCTATCGTGAACTTGTTCTGCATCGAATAAAAAGAAAATCGGCTTAGTAACTTGTGTATATAGAAAATGAATCAATGTAACCCAATTATACGCGCACTTTGGTTTTGACAGGCAACTTAAACCAGAAGTTGCTACCAGTGCCTTCGCTTGAAGTTACACCTATTTCACCACCGAATTTTTTAATAAGGAGTTTACTAATATAGAGCCCCAAACCTGTTCCAATTGTCTTTCCTACTTTTGCTTCCACTCGGTAAAATTTCTGAAACAGTTTTCGTTGTTCTTCTTTCGAAATACCTTGACCAGTGTCCTTTACTTCAACCAATAAAATATGCGGCGAAGGATTTGAAAGAATAATTTGAACAGAGCCTTTTTCAGTGTACTTAATCGCGTTACTTACATAATTCACTATAACTTCATGTAGTTTATCGTCATCAATTGTTAGAAAATCAATTATGTTTGATGGAACGAGTAATTCAAACTGTAATGCTTTTCGTTCAGCCTCAACTTTAAATTCGTTATATACACTCGTAGCTGTAATAGATACATGGATATCTGATTGCTGGTACATCATACGTCCTTCTTCAATTCTGCTTACATTTAACATATTGTTTACAAGACGTATCATGCGCTCAGTTGAAACAGCAGAATCATCTAAGAATCCCTTTGCCTGATTTGAGATAGCTCCGGCATCACCTGCAATTACCATAGAAAGAAAACCTTTAATAGCTGTGAGAGGTGCTCTAAGTTCATGTGCAGCCATATTAATAAACTCATCTTTCTTCGCATCGAGATCTTGAAGTTGATTTGTTAGTAGCGACAATCTATTACGCTGTTCCACTTCCAATCTAACACTCCTAATTACAAGCATACCCAGTAAAACTGTAATTAAAAAAACAGTTAGATCAATGGCAGATTGCACAAAATTTCCAGAATATGCAAATATACGAACAAACAAAACTATCCAAATAAAAACTGTCAAAAGTTCTGTTGCAAAAACTTTGATATCAAATAGTTCATGTCGAATAATTGCATATGTTGTTGCTAAAAGAAGGAATGTAGTAGAGTAATCTCCGATAAAGTATAGGTTCGTAATATGGAAGAAGACTGGTAGTGTAATGTTAAAAATTCCGTTTAAAACATAAAATACAATAACGCCGAACATAAATGTCTTTACTCCTTCACCCAATTTTGTTTTCCACAAAGAGGTAATTGTTGCTAGCATACTAATGGCTACTACAAGTAGATATGGATAGAAAGCAATTCCATATACGATATCTAATATTCCATTGGTAAAACCATATCCTGAAATAACCAATGGTGTTGCAATAGCAAGAATAGACATTACTGCTGTAATTCCAAAAAGAAATATACTAATTTTTCGATATCCAATTTGTTTTTTTACAAAATGTACTGAGGTTAAATACGTAAGGTAAAAAAGAATAGGTGTTGCAAACCATGCAAAACGTAGAAGTGGTAAAGCTATTTGACTACTATTGCCAAAAAGTCTCGCTAAGTACGCTCCATCAACCCAAGCAAGCATAAAAAAACTCATTAAAAGAAAATTATTCTCAACAGCTGTTCTTTTTTTTCTCAAATGGTCAAGAACAGTAATAACAAGAAGTCCTACTGTGAAATTTATAGTAATAATGGCAATTTGATTGAAAAGCGGAAAAGGTAGCTCACGTACTGCAGGAATTGTAATTATATTTAGTAGGTTCATATAAAAATGCGAAATAAAACAAATATTATATAAAGCAAAAGAAATTTTGATGCAGATAAATAATAGCCAGATTTTTTTTGTAGCTTAATCTTGTTGATACTTGTCAGATTTACTAAAAAAAGAGTTGGCAAAATTATCATAAAAAATGACGGTATGAGCTGCAAAAAGCAGAAAAGAATATTTATAATTGTAAGAAGAAAAGACGATACAGTTGCAATAATTATTGTTTTTTCGTTACCAATAAGCACAGGTAAGGTTTTTAATTTTGATTGTCCATCACTTTCTAAATCTTTAGTATCGAGAGTTACTTGAGAAATCATAGACTCAATAAAAACAACACATATTAAATATATAGAAACGTATGAAAACATAATTGTTTGATGAAAATAGATTGAAGGGAACAGAGTTAAAAATGAGTAAACAGCAGAAACATATATATTTTTAAAAAGAGGTATTTTTTTTGTTAGTTTCTTAAAAAACAGCGGATACAAAATTCCAAAAAAAGCAACAAAAACCGACACTGTCAACATGATTACACCTGAATAATAAAAATAAATAGAAACGAATCCTATTACTAGAAAAATTCCTATAAATGGTATTTTATTTTTGTAGAGCAAAAGATGACGACTACGTTCATTGTTTGTAAGCGTATCCCACTCGATATCATGATATCTATCAAATATGAAAATTAGCTCAAATAAAAAGTATGTTGCAACAAAGAGTGCAAACGTTGTACTTCGAAATAAAACGAGAGACGAACTTATAGAAACTAGCCCAGCAGCACTTAATGATTGAAGATGACCATTGAATAAAAATTCGTTTTTTAAAAATTTATGTAGAGACATAGACACCTAATGATCTCGCTTTACAAACATAAGTGCAAGGTCAGTTAGTGGTTTTAAGTCAAAACGGTCATCATATTTCTCGGTTAAGTGTTTTAACTCTTTCGTAATTAGTTGGTCAGCCCCTTTTCTCGCCTCTGTAAGTCCACCTGTTTTCTCAATAATTTTTATTGCCTCTGTAATAAGGGCTTTATTTCTTGTATGCCGCATTAGAATTGCTTTTAGTCGATTTGCATCATGAGTATTCGCGATTTTTAGCGCCAAAAGAACGGGAAGGCTCATTTTTCCTTCTGTAATATCATTCCCGAAACTTTTTCCAAAAGCGTTGTCTTTATTTGTTAAATCTAAGACATCGTCCATTATTTGAAATGCTGATCCGATTGCACTTCCAAATTTCAAAAAATCTGACTCCACTTCCTTACTTTGACCAGCAACTATAACGGCAAATCTAATAGCCATTCTAAATAACGATCCGGTCTTCAAGCTAACCATTTCAAAATACTTTTGAGTTGTTACATTATTTTTAGACTGTTTGTGCCAATAAATGTCGAGTGCTTGGCCGCAAGACAGGTTCGAAAGCTCATCTGCGTATGTCTCTAATAGACGTAATTTTTTTTTGTCGTCAAGATTTTTCAGTAGTCTAAGTGGCAAAATATGAAGTGCCATTCCAGTATTCACAGCGGTATCGATGCCGAACAATAAATGACTTGAAGGCCTCCCCCTACGTTCGGTCGCGCGATCTTCAATATCATCTAAAATAAGAGTAGCGTTATGCACTAATTCAAGTAATACTGCCAAATCTACATAATCATTCATATCAAGTCCAAAAACGTGTAATGTTCTTAGAAATAAAAGTGGACGCAATCGTTTTCCACCACGAAGTACAAAATCACGAATAGGAGAATTTAAATTAGCAGAAAGAGCATCAATATCAAGACGAGTAGGATCTTCATCAATAAAATATCCTATTTGTTTTCGAGTCCACCTACTGGGGAAATAATGATTCAGACGATTTTCTACTAAACGCTTTTCTTCCATAAACTTATTTGAGTATACAAAAGAAACACCCCTTGTAACAGGGGTGCTCCTTTATTTGACTAAACTTAGCGAGTAACTGA
Source organism: Patescibacteria group bacterium (assembly GCA_038206135.1). Classification (GTDB taxonomy): domain Bacteria; phylum Patescibacteriota; class Microgenomatia; order UBA8517; family UBA8517; genus UBA5941. Next base: position 31,370 of record JBBRBD010000012.1, read on the forward strand.
AATTACTCCGGAAAGTTCTCCACTTGCTGTAGCTACTAAACGACCATTTGTATCACGATAAATCGTATACATGGTATCAGCATCTGTTCCGGTTGACGGATCCTTTGGAATTGCAGCGATATACGTAGGAACAACAATTTCTTGTTGACCAACTGCAGCTTCAATTTCTCCTGATGCAGCGAGATCAAAGTTTCCTGCTCCTGACCCAATATGTGTTGGCGTTGAAGGGAAACTATTTACGTTTGGATCGGTATTAGTGTCTGGAAGATTTCCATTGTGTTCTGCTGCAAACTGATAGACTGAATTCGTAATACCCAAAAGATCTGCTCTTCTTTGAGCATCTCGTGCTTGGGCAAACTGTCTTCCTGGATTGACGGCAACCAAAACAATGGCTGCCAAAATTCCAATGATTCCAATAACAACCAAGAGCTCAATCAGTGTGAAACCAGCTCTATTTTGAATTTTAAGACGCAAAGCCTTAATTTTATTTGTTTTTATGTTCATGGTGCAGAGTTATAAACTGGTTCACCTCCTCTTAATATATATATTTGTACCGTTATTTATGTATATCAGTCAAGTGCAGGTACTTTTTTTGTACTCAAAGTGGTGAATACATTGTCTAAGAGATCAACATTAATTCGAGGAGTTGAACTTTGAAGTAATGAATCATCTATTTCTGTAGATTTTCTAAGCGCTGAAAAAATTCCTTGCGTTGTTAAAAAAACAATTATGGCCAGGCTCAGTAATGCAAAAACAGTGATTGCATATGAAAATGTTTTATTATTAGGATTTACAACACGCATATTTATTGGGTATATAAAAAGATGCCATATTTAGCTGTATATTTTCCTGTTTCATCGACAGTTAATTTAAGTGTGACAGGGCGAATAAGCAGCTTAAACCCTCCTAATGCTGCCATTGTGTCGCTCACCTCTGTTTTAGTACCTACAATCATTGTCAAAACTGGTAATCCATGGAGTCCGCTTTTATCAGGAACCTCACTTGTAATCGGAAAATCATATTCTGTTAAGATACCTGACTTTTTGAGCTGATCCATCTGTGTAACAAAAGAGATAACTGTTTGATCCCCTGAAAGCGTAGATGTTATTAAACTTGTCTTGTTTGCACTCTTATCTACTTCTGCAGTAAGTACAGCGGAGTCGACAGAATGCTCAGAAAGCTGCATTTCTGTGTTTGATTTCTTAACTGAAACTGCAACAATCGGCAACTGATGCAAGAGAACAAACAAAGCCGCAAACACAAGAAAATTGAGGATGTTTACAACAACCACTTTAATAAGTACTCTAGAGATAGATTTTTTTTCAGATACTTGCATGATTACTTTTTGATTAGCTTAGCCTTGTAATCAAGGTCAACAGAAAATGTAATATTTTGTTCAGTTAGTAAACTCGCTAGTGGAAGGGACACTTTAGAAAAATCAGGAATAGTTTCAAGTTTTTGTTTGAAATTTAAGAGTGACTCTCTAGTCGATGCAGAACCAACAATGTCAACTTTTCCGGTATCAACATTTATTTCATATCCCGTTACAGCAACGCCAATTGGAATATTCTTCTGAATAATATTTATAATATCTTGCGGATATATAAAACTTTTTGAGAGCGTATTAATTTTCGTAAGGGTTGCATTAATGCTACTAATTTGAGTTGTTACCGCTTGCAAACTTGCAGGATTTTGATTTTTATTTTGTGGTGGTTGCACTATTTTTTGAGAGAGGAACACATATAGCGCAAGTGTTATTAAAAAACACAACCATAGAACTACAGAACCCACCAGCGTCGTAGTCCAGAGCTGAAAATCACGAGCCTGTGTTTTGTAATGTGTAACCCATGAAGTAGGAAGTAAATTGATTGAATATGCACTTGCAGGTTCTTCTGGGTTAATTTGTTGTTGCGAAAGCCCAATTATAAAGTCTTGTATCGCAGCCTCAGTAAGACCTTTAATCGGAATTGACAAAAGTTGGACAGGAAGGTTTGTTTTTAAGTGCAACACATTTACAAAATCTTGGGTTAACCCATTTCCACACACAGCAACAGATTTTATACCGGTCTTTCCATATCGGGCTACAATTTGGACTACTGAGGTAACCAGTGATGATTCATCATCTTCAGAAAGTACACTGGTCGCTAAAATTTTCTTACCTGAAATAACAACAGCAACAACTGTTCCTTTTGATCGATATAAAACGAGTCTCTCCTCGTCGACATTTTCAGCTAAACGTTCAAGGGAAAGCGACGGTGTTTCAACTAAAATAGGAAGGAGTCCGGCCGCATCAATTGCGCCTACAAACCCTGATAAATCTTCTACCTCAATCGCAACCAACAATACTTCATATGTATCTTTTTGTTCAGAAATAATTTTCCAGTCGAGAACCATGTCATTCCCTTCGTGTGGCAGAAATTCTTTTGAACGCCAGCGAACTGCTTCATCAAGTTCGACAAAAGCAAGTTTTGGGAGACTCAATGTTTTCATGAAGGTCGAAAATTCAGGAACTATGAGCCCTACTGTTTTTTCGTGGATCTTTTCCTTTTTCCAAATCGTTTTAATAATACCTGCAAACTCAGGTGGCATTTGAACTCTTCCTTGTGACACAACACCTTCTGGAATGTCATATGAAACGGCTTTGTACAATTGTTTTCCATCACCAGTAAGCTTTACAACTTTTACTTTATAGTTACTGATAGAAATTGATACGAACGATTTTGTATACATGGGCAGAATGTAACGTATATTCAGTATAGCCTTTTTTTGTAAAATACGGCAGATAAACGTTCGTGTTTTTCTTGCCGTATAATAAATATATCGAACCTGCACATGAAGAAAAAACTCGGTGAAACATATCTCGAAGTCATCATTGCAATGGGAATATTTATTGTGCTTTCTCAAGCAGTGATAGTCTTAGCTAATACTGGATATGAACTAATCGGATTTACACGAGCTAGAAATGTTGCAAGAACATTAGCGCTCACAAAAATGGAGTACGCAAGGAACTTGTCGTATTTAAATGTAGGGACAGTTGGTGGAATTCCAACTGGGTCCATTCCTCAATCTGAAACAGTTGCAATAAATGGACAAGAATACAAGGTCTCGACGACAGTTGTTTATGTTGATGATCCATTTGATGGAGTGAGTCCCATTGACACTGTTCCCAATGACTACAAAAGAGTTCGCGTTGAAGTAACGTGGAAAGGCCTTGGTCCAGCAGGCACTAAATCGATGCTTATAAGTGACATTGCTCCAAAAGGCGTTGAAAGTGTAACGGGAGGAGGAACACTTTCGTTTTTAGTATTTGATTCAACTGGGAGTCCTGTGCCGAACGCTACTGTTTCTGTAGTGAGTAGCGGAATAACCCCTACTGTAAATTTAAATGTCACTACAAATGATAACGGCAGAATTGTTCTCCCTGGCGCCGCTGCCTGTGTAAAATGCTACCGTGTGACAGCCACAAAAAATGGGATGAGTGCTGACCGCACATATGGAGCAAATGAAGTAGCAAATCCTGCAAAACCAGATCTAACAGTAACAACAGGTGGTTTAACTGAGATGAGCTTTACCATTGATAGAACAGCCGATCTTACATTTCACACAGTTGGAACGAGAGTCGCTGGTTTCCCAAATCTCGGATCACAAGCACTGATTGTGATGGGTTCAAAAACGATTGGTACAGATACTTTAGACAATCCAATATATAAATATAACTCTGTTATAACAACAGACGCTTCAGGGAACCTCACAATAAGTAATATGGAGTGGGATTCATATTCCATAAAAACTGCCACCGCTTCCGCCCAAACAAGCAGTGGCACAAATCCACTGCTTCCTGTCCTACTTTCTCCAAATGTAAATACAACTCTCACCTTAACCTTATCTGCCAAGACGACTAACAGTCTATTAGCAGCATTTACAGATGCCGCTAGAAATCCAATTGCTTCTGTTTCAGCTACTCTTCGAGATGGAGCTGTTGCCATCGCCACAAGTTCTGCAGGACTTTCAACCGACCCTGATTTCGGCGAAGTTTTCTTTAGCAATTTAGGCGCAAAAACGTATAGTATTGAGGCAAGTGCATCGGGATATCCAGTAGCTACTATTTCTGCAGCCGTAAATGGAAATACATACCAAGAAATTATTCTAAATCCATGAAAAAAAATATATCAGGATTTACTTTAATTGAAACAAGTGTGACTGCAGTGCTTTTGGTAGTTTTAGGCGCAGGACTTTTGGCATTGCAGTATATATTGGGTGATGTACAAATTAGAGCCTTTAATAGTTTCACCAATGTAGAAGGAGCGAATGGGTCAATAAACCAGATGGTTCGCGAATTAAGAACCGCGAGAAGCGGCGACAACGGAGCATTTTTATTGGAGTCGGCAAGCAACAATGCTATAACGTTCTACTCCGACATTGACGTTGATGGTTTGACAGAAAAAATCACCTACAGTGTAAGTGGAAAGACTGTTTCGAAAAGTGTTATTAAACCTACTGGATACCCTGTCACTTACCTACCTGCCAATGCAAAAACAACAATAATAACTAGTGAATTACAAAATAGTTCGGCTCCTCTTTTTACGTATTACACTGGAAGCTGGCCCGGTGATACAGTAAATAATCCTCTTGCTACACCAGCAAAGTTAACCGCAATAAAAATGATACGTATTTATATGCGAGTGAACGCAAAAACAAATGACACTAGAAATGATTATGTGCTCGATACAAGCGTAAGTTTACGAATGGTAAAAGATAATCTTTAACAAAAACATGAAAAAAAAAGGCAGCGTAACTCCAGCAATTTTAGTAATTACCGGCGCGTTTATGGTGGTAATTTACGGCCTCTTATTACTTTTGGTCATGCAAGTTGATTTTAGTAACAGAAACTTGGCATCAGAAACTGCACTTTCGTTAGCTGAATCTGGGGTAAATTACTATCGCTGGCATTTAGCACATGACCCTGCAGACTTTAAAGATGCTACAAACAGTGCTTCTCCATATGTTCATACAGTAAAAGATCCATCAGGGGGTATTCTCGGTTCGTACAGTCTAACTATCACCCCTCCTGCAAGCGGCTCTGCCATTGTTACTATTAAATCTGTAGGCATTTCAACAGCTTATCCGAAAGTGAATAGAACTGTGACGGCTCAATATGGTAAGCAGTCACTCGCAAAGTATTCATTTTTACAAAATGCATCTGCATGGTATGGCCCTGGAATTACAGTAAATGGTGATATTCACAGTAACACAGGAATTCGAATGGATGGTACAAATTTGTCTAAAGTAACTTCAGCAAGCCTTACTTACACCTGTGGCACTGAAACTGGATGCAGCCCTTCTTTAAGCAAACCAGGAGTATGGGGATCGG
>JBBRBD010000013.1:0-26493 GCA_038206135.1 Patescibacteria group bacterium
AAAAGCACCTGCCATTTACAGTTCTCAAAACACGGGCGCAGATTCAGCACTTTTGACAAGCCAAACGCTTGCGGGTAACCCAGCAGAACAACGATCAGGATCTACTGCTGAAATTTATTTCCCTCATGTCGGAAGCGTATATGATTATTTTTTAAAGGACATACAAAAGGCATTGAGACCAAAAGGAATTGAAGATACCCAAAATGCTCCGCCAGTAACTGCTCCGACTTGTACTATTCAAAAATCAAATATGTCACAGGCTTTACTCGCAATCGTTGCACAAGCATCACAATGGGCACATATTCCAGCACAACTTTTGACTACTGTGGTAGAAAAAGAAGGATGTGGATCGTTTGGCTCAACATCGGGTCTTTGTTCATTGTCAGACGCCCAAGTTTTGCAATATAGCGCTCCAGGCGCACAATGGCCAAACAATTGTCGAACTAGTATAAGTGCAGCAAGTGGACCGACACAAATTATTAACGGAGTATTTCAAAGTGGCTGGAATACTGCTGTAAATGTTGGTACGGGAGACACTCGAACGCCCAACAATTGTAATATTAAAGATTCTATTTTTGCTGCCGCATGGATATTGTCTGCAGGGTATGCAAATAATTTAACCCCACAAGTGGGATACGACGTCAGCCAAAGCCCTGCTGCTTCTACATGGACTGTGACAGATATGGAGCGTTCTTTAACAAAATGGGTCAATGGTTATTTAAATCCTGGTCAACAACTTTGTACAAACCGTCCTGCTTTGCTTCCCGCTGCGTGCTATTTCACACAAACCTATTGCAATAAAATTATTCAATACAATAATTCAATTACAACAACTTGCAATACAGCTGCAACTGGAGGTGGTGTCGCAATCACACCAGATGTTCCTGCATGCAACATTAATTAAAATTTGGTTTCTCAATCAATGACTGTATGAAAATAGAAGTGCTTTTTTAATCAAACCCTGACTGGCATAATCAAATGAAGAAAATCCGAGTCTTTAGGATCTAAAAACAAACAGGCGGTGGTTGCATCGTTTGCTTTTATGTCAACGCTATCTCCCGATATTACAGATAGCAGCTCTTCTATATATCGGTAGTTAAATGATAACTCCATTTGTTCACCAGAAACATTCGCAGGAATTGAAAGTTCTTCCTGACCACTTTTATTACTTTCTGCAGAAACGACTACTTCTTTTTCCTTAATTGAAAGTTTAATGGTGTTTGCGTTGTCTCGTGCAAAAATTGAAGCGAGTTTAACGGCTCTTCCTAATTCATCTTTTGAAACATTGGCAATTACCCTTGTAGCCTTTGGAATAATTCGCTCAAAGTTTGGGAATTCCCCTTCTATTACACGGCTCCCCATAACAAGTTGTGGAAGTCCAAACAAAACTTGATTGTCAGCTTCTTTTATTTCCAAAAACAATTCAGCACCAGTAGCTAGACGTGGAATTTCAGACAAAATTCTTTTTGGAATAATAAGTTTCCCTTCAGGAATGTTTGTTTCAATCTCAAAACGCTTTTGAGAAAGTCTGAATCCATCAGTTGCGACGAGTATCATTTCGCTTTTGCGAATTAAAAATAAAACACCCATGATAGTAGGACGTGCCTCATCAGTGGAACTTGCAAATAAAACTTTGTTTAATGCTGGTACGAAGATACGTGTCTCGAGTCGTAAAGCGGTTTCAGAGACCTCTGTAGTCACTGTTGGGTAATCCGCTGTGTTTACTGCATTAACGGAGCTTTTAAAGCCCTCTCCGACGACTGTCATAATTTCCCCATTTGTTTGAATGTCAACCTGATCAATCCCCAAGTTCCCAATTAGTTCTGAAAACGTTTTTGCATTTAAACAAATTTCTCCTTCATCTGTTACTTTTGCTCCCAACTTTCCACAAAATGAAATCTCTAAGTCTGTTGCGAGTATTTCAAGTTTTGCTTTTGAAGCCTTCAGCATTACATTTGAGAGAATTGGTAGATTTGCACGATTTGAAACAAAACGACTTGAGGTTGACAAAGTTTTTGAAAAGTCGCGAGTTAGAAGGGTAACTTTCATTTGCATAAGAGTATACCAAATATTTGAAAAAAGTAAGTAATTGAGGTATAATATACTAGAGGATACATTGTTATTTATTGAGTTGGGGGTTCACATGCGCAAATTCTACGTTTTATCGATTCTCTTGGTACTTCTGTCGTTTCTGACAATGGAGGTAAACACCTCAAAAGCTGAGGATTGTACCGTCAGCACAAAAATAGTCGGGACAAGTGTTGAAATTGTGAGTAGTTGTTTAACTGAAGTGAGGCTAAATGGTATTGTGGTGTATCCATTGGTTTTAGCCGCAACTACAACACCGGCTGTTTCAAACAAACCAGAAGCCTGCGTCTTTCCGACGATTCCGGACTATGGATTGACTGAAAAGCACAAAATCAATCCTGAGACGGTATTAGACAAAGGATGCTCAGTAGAGTTCACAGGGCAAGCATCTTTGCTCGTTACCAACCAAGCGGCTGATTATCAATATGTACACCGGCATCCCAACTTAGATGATGGCTATGTCTATAAGGACGTCATTGGTCGTGCTGTGAAGGGTGGCTATTATCCAGTTTACTGTGTAAAGGCCGATGACCCTCTTTGGTATCAAGTTGTGTACGACGGGGTTCTTGCCTGGATTGAGATAAAGGGACCCAAAACTGGAAGAGAGTTTGCAAAAATAGTTAAACCTGAGACTCTCTCTGTACCAGTATGTAAGGTTTGAATTTCGCTTCTAGGGGATAATCGTAAGATTGTCCCCATTTTTATGTATTCTTGTTTCCCCCTTTTTCCTATTTTTATTAATATACAGAATAGTAGTAGCAGTAGTAGTACTGTGGATTGGGGATACCAAGCACAATTTACACTGTGCACAAAATTGTGGATAAGATTTTTTTCACAGTGGATAAGTGGAGAATATAGTTTGTATCCACTGTTTATCCACTATACAAACGTTTTTATCCGCTCTATATCCTCTCTTGTGTCAGTGTCTGTGGAAAGCATTGCGGTAATCTTATCCACCCCGTGCATAATCGTTGAATGATCTCTCCCCCCGAGGATTTGTCCCAGTTCTTCGTATGGTAAATGCATCTCAATGCGGAGTATATACATAAGGACCTGTCTTGGATATGCAATCATTTTCGAGCGTTCTTTGCCTAAAATTGAACGTTTGCTCACTGAATAATGCTTACAAACAGCATCTATCACGCGGTCTGTCGAATACACTTTCGGGAGTTCTACATCTTCCCCATCACCCTTTTTTAAAAGCTTTTTAATCAACTCTTCCGAGACTTCTGCTTTGTTAAGCTTCGCTTCTGAAGAAAGTCGTGTTAAATAACCTTCAATTGCACGTGCGGAATCTATGTTACCTGCAACAAGGGAGGCAAGCTCAGGTGAAAGCGCAATCCCTTTTTGTTCACTTTTAATTTGAACGATTGCACAACGAAGCTCAAAGTCTGGTGGTGAAACGTCAACAATTAACCCTGCTTCAAATCGACTTCTTAGGCGAGCTTCAAGCTTTGGAATTTCTGTTGGTGGACGATCGCTGGTCATAATAATTTGCCCTCCCGCAGAAGTTACCGCGTTAAATGTGTGAAAAAACTCTTCCTGTGCGGTTTCCTTACCGGCAATAAACTGAATATCGTCAATAAATAAAGCGTCAAGTCTCCGGTACTTATCACGCACTGTTTGAGTATTCTTATTTCGAATTCCAGAGACAATGTCGTTGGTAAAATCCTCTCCTGTACACGCATATACTCGAGCATTCAATTTCTTTTTTATAATGTTTATTCCCACAGCGTGCATTAAATGAGTCTTTCCGACCCCTACTCCACCCCATATAAATAATGGGTTATATGCTGTTCCTGGAGTGACACTCACAGCCTCTGCTGCTGCCCAGGCAAGTTGGTTAGATCCTGAAACTGCAAAGTTTTCAAAAGTGAAGTTTGGGCGAATATGCGCATTTACCAAATGATTCATTATGTCGTCGGTAATTGCATTTTCACTAAATAGCGGTGCAGGAGCGGCTTCCGCTTCAGCTTTGAGCTTCTCAGGGTCAGTTTTTACAATAAATTGGAGGTCACAAGGCGCCCCTAGTGTGTGTATCAAAGCATCTTGAATTAATCCAAAATAGCGCTCTTGAACAAAGTTCTTTGCCATTGCAGTTTCGTTTCCAATTTCGGCAACATAACGGGTCGCGTCTGTTTTTCTAAGAGACGCGAGATATGTTTTTGAAAACCATGTGGTAAAAGTCGCTTCAGTCACAGAAACTTTGAGGCTTGCGAGGACTTCCTGCCACACTTGTTGTTTATCTATTTTCATGAGATCACAAATAGTTACGAGTTGGGCAGTGAGTTAGTTGTAACAAGTTATCCACAATCTTTCAACTGCATCTTTTAGGTAAACTGTGGTCCTCTTTCCAAATACGCTCAATGTGTTGTATACTACATCCACCTATGGCAATGAAGCGAACATATCAACCAAGCAAACGAAAACGTGTGCGCGTACATGGATTTCGAAAACGTATGGCAACGACAACCGGACGACGGGTACTCAAAGACCGTCGAGCACGTGGACGAAAGAAACTTACTGTCTAATGCTTGCAAAGCAATATCGATTAACTTCAAAAGAAGATTTTGCGCTCGTTAAATCAAAAGGCAAACTCATTCACTTCACAAACTTTAGCTTAAGTGTTTATAAACGTGAAGATGGAGACTCCCCTCGGTTTGGTTTTATAATTCCTAATAAAGTAATAGCAAAAGCGCACGATAGAAACAGAGTTAAACGAGTTTTGTCTGAAGCCACTAGGTTTCAATTGACATTTGTCTCAGTACTTGTAGATTGTGTGTTTCTCCCGAAGCCTTCAATTCTTAAAGCATACACAGCAGATGTCATGAAAGAAGTTTCAGATGCGTTTACCAAAGCAAAAATATTAAAATAATTGTATGTACAAAAAATTACTTTTTTTGTACAAAGTCACTTTCTCTCATGTTTTGAGGTTTTTAACGGGAACTGGATGTAGATTCACTCCAACCTGTAGCGAATATTCAGCTGAAGCGCTTACTAAATACGGGATACTAAAAGGCACAGTGTTGTCGCTTAAACGCGTTTCTCGATGTCACCCTTGGACACAATCAGGATACGATCCCGTGCCTTAACCTACAGTTTATAGTACAATATGATTTCATGGGACAAATATTCACCACACTTCTCACTCAACCTCTCGCCAATGGGTTAGTTATTTTTTATCGAGTTCTCTTTAGTAACATGGGGCTAGCAATCATCGGCTTCTCTTTGTTTTTGCGCTTGATACTAGTTCCTCTCACTAAACCCGCAACTGACAACATGAAAAAGATTCGTGAGATTCAACCACAACTCAATAAGCTTAAAAAGAAATACAAAGATGACAAGCAAGGCTTTATGAAAGCTCAGTCTGAAGTATATAAGCAACATGGTATTAATCCATCAGCAGGCTGTTTACCTCAAATTCTGCAATTGGTAGTCTTGATTGCTTTATATCAAGCCTTCCGCCTATTACTTGCAGGCCATGGAAATGTAACCGATGATTTTAACAATTTGTTGTACGCTCCAATTAAATTTGCACAAGGAGCAATCCTCAATTCAAGATTTTTATATTTTGATGTCACGAGTCCTGATGTATTCCATATTCCTGGTATTTCTTTTCCCCTTCCCGGTCTTTTGGTAATTCTTGCAGCACTTGTTCAATTTATTTCTGCCAAGATCTCACTCCCATATGTTGAACAAGAAGAGCAAGTTGCTGAAAAAACAAAAACAGAATCAGATGATATGGCTGTAGCGATGCAGTCTTCAATGATTTATACCTTTCCTTTAATGACCCTTTTAATTGGAGTGAGTTTTCCTTCTGGTCTTGCTTTGTATTGGCTTGTGTTCTCTCTGTTCCAAGGCTACCAACAATATAAATCGTTTGGGTGGGGAGGCGCTACAGCTTGGGTAGAAAAAGCAAAGAAACTTCGAGCTTCCAAATAACTTCGGTTTACCTCACGCTTACAAATTTTAAAAAGCTGTGCTACAATAGCCTCACGTATGGTAAAGGAAAAAAAGCCCGATATTTCTAAAGTACTTATTGAGGTAACTGATAAGCTTTTGGATTTGTGTGGAGTAAAAGCTACTGTTACTGTGAGCGAAGAAAAAGCAACTGATGGTGAAATTTACCATGTGGTTATTGAAAGCTCAGAAGAAGCAGGACTTCTCATTGGTGCACATGGACTAACGCTTACTGCAATTCAAAGCTTCTTGGGAATGTCACTTCGAACTAGAACTGGAGATTGGCATCGTGTTGTAGTTGATGTTTCAGGCTGGCGTCAGAAGCATGAGGAATACTTGCTTTCACTTGCGAAGCAGTCTGCAGATCGTGCAAAAATGACAGGTGAACCTCAATATTTGTACAATTTAACTCCTGCACAACGCAGAATTATTCACACCGCGCTCTCTGAGATGAAAGATGTTGAAAGTATTAGTGAAGGTGAAGGTTCAGACCGGTACTTAATCGTAAAAGCTTTGTGAAGCTATTAAAAACTCTTCTCTTTGCACTTCTTGTAATTTTACTCCCCTCTCAGTTTGGATATCATTTTTGGCCTTCTTTTTCATTAATCAATGGCGTTCGGGTTGATTACCTCTCCCCAACAATATATGTTACAGATGTTCTTACAGTAGCCTTATTGTTCATTTCTTTACCTGTGATACGAATACATAAGCGACTACTTTTTTGCTTAGCAATTTTTGCCTTTATTAATATTTTCTTCTCAAGTATTCCACTAGTATCCCTCTATCGCTGGCTTAAAATTTTTGAAATAAGTTTATTAAGTATTGTTGTGTGGCATAACAAAATGAAATTTGAACAAATTTTAGTTAGAATTTTACCCTTAGCGGCTATTTGGACTTCTCTTTTGGCAATCACAGAGTGGTTTCACGGAGGCTCAGTTAACGGAGTGTTTTATTATCTTGGTGAGAGAAACTTTACAACTAGCACACCGGGGATTGCACTATCAAAGATTGGGAACACCGTAAGTTTACGGCCTTACGCAACACTTCCCCACCCAAATGCATTATCAGGATTTTTATTAGTATCCTTATTATTATTATTTGGTTTTAAACAAAAATCTAGACTGCTTTGGATTGCTGTTGTTCTGTCTACTTTTGTACTTTTTATATCAGAGTCTTATGCAATTGTTGTGTCACTCTTATTTTTATTTTTTTTCTTTGTTCTCGTAAAATACACGAGGCACTCAAAGTCACGATTGTGGAAGTTGTTCGTGTTTGAAGCAGTGCTTATTTCAATTGCATTCCCCTATTTGATTTCTCAAAGAACAGATAATGTTGATACTCTTACGTCAGCTGTCAGAGAGCGAATTGAGCTGTCAATTCTTTCAGGATATATTTCAACAAATAGACCAATAGTTGGTGTTGGCTTAGGCAACTTTGTTCCATCTATTCCACACTATACAGACAATCTGCCTGATGCATATAGATCTCGTACCACCAGCTGGCTGCAACCTGTTCATAATATCCCCCTTCTGGTGGAATCTGAACTGGGTATTTTGGGCCTATTGATATTGTTTATTTGTGTAATTATAATCACACCCACGGCCCCACTCGTTATTGTTTTTATCACTTCAATTTTTGATCACTATTGGTTGACCTTACAAACTCCGCTGCTTTTGTTGGCAATCGTTGTAGGAACTTCATATGGTCTGAGTGAATTGATGAAACGTTAGAATATCTACTAAAAGCCCGGAGAGGAGCATGTTTTCTCGCTTTTTGTTATACTACAGCTTAGTAATTTGCACATTTTAGATAACGGGAGAGAAGGAAAGGTGTGACATGACAGATCTAGATGTAGTTATACAGCTTTATAACAAGCGCGAAACTCTTACTATCAAGAAACTAGCACTTGCTTGGAATCTTGCACAACAAGCAATTGAATCGTCAAATGCTCACGCTTGTGTCTTTTGTTTAATAGATTATATTCAACACAAATCGTTTGAATATTCGATGAAAGGTGAATCTTTACTTGCCAATCAAGATGCACTTAATGCACACAATGCTTTTTCTAAAGCATTGAATCTCAATCCACAATCAAATATAGCAAGGATAGGACTAATGAAATCAAAAAGAATACTTAGCTCTGAAGGCTATCTCAGACTTTCAAAGCGGTTCGAAGATAACCATAAGTATCAACTGTCAATAAATGTCTTGCGTAAAGGTTTGTCTCATGACACCAAGAACGAAAGACTAATAGATGCATTTCTCAACCTTTCATTAAAACTTGGATATGCTGCACTAAATGAGCAACGCTATGTTGATGCACATAAGCTGTTTGTAAATGCGTTAGCGTATTGCGACGAAGTGAACATAATTGTATTTTCTCGTCTTCAAGCATCTACGCTTGTACTTATCGCCAAACAAACTGAGAGCATGCGTCTTTTAGATTTAGCCAACGTAGCTATTAAAGTTAAAAATCCAGTACAAGCGATGCTTTTTGCGCTTATGAGTTTGAGTAACCACTCAAACCCTGAAGCTAATCGGCTTGTCCACGAATTTTCAGCTATCTTAGATTCTGATATATTGTCAGCATGTCATTTCCAAAATGAGATGTATGTTGAAATGTCAGGAGTATCCGTTAATTATAATTAGTTTAGAAGGAGAGCACTGCTCTCCTTTTTTTTATGTCTTACTGACAAAATTGATTTTGTCGTTTACAATTGCCAGTAATGCATATAATTATTCACACGGATGGCGGTTCTCGTGGAAACCCCGGTCCTGCAGCTTCTGCCTTTATTGTTCATTCTTTTAAAAATGAAGTACTTCATGAAGAATCAAAATATCTGGGGGTTACGACAAATAACATCGCAGAATATTCTGCTCTTCGAATGGCAATGGACTGGGTTAAAAATAGCTATCAGGAATTAGAAATTTCAAAAATAGAAATCCTTATGGACTCAGAATTGGTAGTCAAGCAAATGCGAGGCGAATATAAAATCAAAGATGTAAATCTTCAAGCTATCGCTCAGGACATTAAACGCATTCAGCTTGAACTTCAGCTTGATGTATCATTTATACACGTGCGCCGCGCGGAGAATGCGCATGCAGATCTCCTTGTAAACGAATGTCTAGACGCTCAAAAAAAGTTCTGAAGTTCCACGGGAAATCGCATAAAGTTGCCCGTGTAAGTATAAATAAACTTCCCTGCGTATAAACGTTAATGTTACGTGTAAGAACTTCATGTTCCAACTCTCCCCGTGTTTTCACCGTGATAAGATGAAAGGTAACCATGACATTTTCCGTATACAGTGCTCGCACTTCGTTTTCTGAAGAACTTGTCGACGCATTTTCAAAAATTGCAACGACTGCATTAGCTGGAAATAAAGATCAGCTTCTCGCTCAAAATGCGGCTAATATCTTAATTGTCTCTCCGTTTCACGAACTTCCAGTTATCCATATTGGTAAAAAGATATTACATATCGTTATTTTTGAAAACGAAATTAAAGCAGAAACTACTGGTACCTATTATGTACATCAGTCTTCTGACGTGAAAGAAGCGGTGTCTAAAATCGTGAAAAGGTTTTTAGGATTTGAATCTAACAAAAGCTGCGTTATTTCCCCATTCGAAATATCAAACATAAAGCTTCCATTGTTGCACGTAGCTGCTACTCATCTAGCGTATGTAACACAGGCATCGGAAGAGATTAAGAAGACCACACTTCCCCTACATAAGCCTGAACAAACAGTTACAAAAGACAAGTATCCTGTAAAGTTACGTCGTATTCATCTATCGAATATATTTTTCAAGAGATTGGCAATCCCATTAGGAATTCTCGTTGTATGGATTATTTCTTTGCCGTTTGTCTTATTACTCATGTCGGGGGTTTGTGCATATGGCGCATATAAATCCTTTCCTTCTAAACAGAGTATTTTAGTGGCTCCCCTTCTAAAATGCAGTATTTTATCCGCACAAGGAGCGAGTACTTTAACACAGTATCTTCCCATTAAAAGTCCGCAAGCTTTATCTAATTTTTTATATGAAAGTGCACAATTAGCTACAGAAGCTCGAATTGTATATTTACAATTGACAACACTCTCAATTAACAATCTAAAAAATATTTCCCCTCAACTTTTCAAATTGTCACGAGATGTTTCATTTTTAGCAAGTCGAACTGAAGATGTCGTTTCCCTATCCCATTTTTCAAAAAGCATTCCAACTCTTTTTTCTCATGCTTCTCTTTTACATGTTGCGGCAACCGCGGCTTCACAATCAGAAGATTTACTTGGGCAATTTACTCCAAAGAATTACCTGGTCTTATTACAAAATAATATGGAGCTGCGACCAACTGGCGGATTTATTGGTTCTTTTATATTACTAACTGTAGACAATGCGGAAGTTACAGCTCAAAAATTATATGATGTATACGATGCAGATGGACAATTGTCAGGATATGTAAAACCACCTACTGCGATCTCAAACTATTTAGGTGAAGCGAGTTGGCATTTGAGAGATAGTAACTGGGACCCTGACTTTGCAATTAGTGCAAAACGAGCGGAGTGGTTCTTAGACAAAAGCTTAAATATTCAAGTTGATGGGGTAGTCGGAGTAGACCTAGAAGTACTTCGTAAAATTATCGAAGTAGCAGGCCCACTTAATGTATTAGATTATCGTTCTGAGCTAACTGCAGATAACTTCTATGCACAAATACAAACTGAGGTTCATAAGGAATTTTTCCCTGGATCACGCAAAAAATCAAATTATCTTACCGCTGTTTTTAATGCTGTTATTTCAAAACTTAATGAAAAGAATGGAAACAAACTTCAACTACTTTCAGGCATTTTTCAAAACTTAGATGCACGTGATATTCAGCTTTATTCGAATAATGAAGTTTTACAAAGTGAATTTGTGAAGTCGGGGATAGCTGGAGAGGTCTCTGTAAACAGCTTGGGGTATGTAGAGGCTAACGTTGGGGTAAACAAATCAAATCAATATATAGAGCGTCAAGCAGACTGGAGGTTTACAAAAGGGGAGACTAGTACTCGAGTTGAAGGTTCGCTTAATCTTATAAATACCGCGAGTTCTCAAACAGATGAAACTAAATACAGAGTTTATTTGAGGACTTTTGCTCCAAAGGGGAGTGTCCTTACTGGTTTGAAAGTAGTTGTTGGAGGAATTGAGCAGGCAGTTGTTCCCGAAAAAGACGTTCTGGATACGAGAGAACAAGATGGGGTCTTTTTTGAAATTAAAGGCGGGGAGAGAGCTTTCGTATCTGTATCTTGGGACTGTCCTCCCTCAACTGATATTTTATTGTGGAAGCAAGGGGGAGTGTCATCATACCCTGTTTCTATCACTGAGTTGACCGGAGGTACCTCAAGGCAGTACAATACTACATTTGCAGGAGATGAGCATATTCAGCTCTAAACTAAAATTATGAAAATACACAAAATTGATGCATCAAAACGAGAACTTACTGGACGTAAAGTTAGACGTCTTCGCAGAAGTGGAATTATTCCTGCTACTATTTATGGTAAAAAAATTGATTCTAAAAATGTTCAAGTTAGCACAGAACTTTTTATTCCTATCTATAAAGAAGTAGGTGAGACAGGACTTGTTGAACTAATGCTTGATGATAAGAAGCATGCAGTACTTATTAGTAACATCCAAATTCATCCAGTAACAGGAGAAGCACTACACATTGATTTTAGAGAAGTTGACCTTACTGAAAAGATCAAATCGGCAGTTCCAGTGGAAATGATAGGGGAGAGTCCTGCGGAAAAGCAAGGAATTGGTACCGCTGTTTTGTTGGTAAATGAAATTGAAGTTGAAGCGCTTCCAGGTGACTTACCTGAAAGCTTTGAGATTGATGCATCTGTACTTACTGATGTAGACCAAGTGTTTACTGTATCTGATTTGAAATATGACACAAAGAAAATCCAAATTCAATCTGAGGCAGATTTGGTTCTAGCAAAAGTTGAACCACCTCAAAAGGAAGAAGTAATTGATGTTCCTGTTGTAACTGAGGTTATTGGTGAAGCAGCTAAAGAAGGTGAGACCCCAGCCGCTGACGCTTCAACTGAAGAAAAGAAATCAGAATAAGCTAGTACTTCCCGTTTTTTATTAACTTTACAAATTAATTTGTTTGTGTGAAGAAAACTGTTTACTGAGGCCAGTCTGAAGTGATTAACAGGTCCGATTCCCTCTTTGCAAATACTGCTTGGTAGCAGCTTTCTGTTACAAAGGGCATAGTTGGGTGAAGAAGCTTCAAAAACACTAATAATCCATCTTCCATTTGTTTTTTTCCGACAACACCTTGCTTCGCCTTCTCTATCCAATTATCGCAGTAGCCATGCCAAAATTCATTGTAAAGCTGTTCTGCCGATTGTCCGACCCTTAGCTTCTCCA
The DNA here is from genome assembly GCA_038206135.1 of Patescibacteria group bacterium. Classification (GTDB taxonomy): domain Bacteria; phylum Patescibacteriota; class Microgenomatia; order UBA8517; family UBA8517; genus UBA5941. Next base: position 12,449 of record JBBRBD010000013.1, read on the forward strand.
AGTGCGTTGTGGTTTCTTTAACGACAGTATTTAACCATAGATTGTATTCTGTGTTTTTAGGGGCCACTCCTTCAAAGTCTTTTATAAAACGTGATGCATTCCAAATTTTGTTTGAAAAGTTTCTCATACCTTTTATTGCTTGTTCTCCAACACTTTTGTCTTGGCCTGGAGTACTTCCCATTACCAATGCCATTCTCAGAGCATCCGCGCCGTACTTCTCAACTAAATCAATCGGGTTTACCACGTTTCCGACAGACTTACTCATTTTTCGTCCTTGAGCATCTCTAACTAGTCCATGCAAATAAACCTCTTTAAATGGCACCTCACCAGTCAAATACAGTCCAAGCATAAGCATCCTCATAATCCAAAAAGGGAGTATCTCATATGCAGTTTCCATGACATTTGTTGGGTAAAATTTTTCAAAGTCTCCTGCTTGACCAGTTTTCAAGGTAACGACTGGCCATTGTCCAGAACTAAACCATGTGTCGAAGGTATCTGACTCTTGAATATATTCTTCTCCTGGAGAGTCTTTGGATACTACAAATTCAGCATCTTTGGGTGCAGTAAGTGACTGAAGTCCTTTTGAAATATCGGCAAGTGAATAGGTATTCAAAACTTCATGCAGTTCACCTGTCACTTTCTCCTTTTGTTCATTTAAAAAACTCACGATAATATTTGAGTTTTTTGATGTCTGATACCATACAGGAATTCTAATTCCCCAGACAATTTGGCGGCTCACATTCCAGTCGCGCAAATTGGTAAGCCAATTTCGCAATATTTTCTCGCGTCCAGCGCCGTAAATTTTTACCTCTTTTTTATCTAAACTTTCAAGTGCTTTTTTCGTCAAAGGTTTAACTGAAATAAAGAATTGTGGAAGAGGCATTGGTTCAATAACAGAATGATCTCTATAGCACGTTGCAATTCGATGTGTATATTTCTCGTCAATCTTTTCTATTAATCCTTTTTCTTTTAAAAACTGCACAATCTGTTTGCGAGCTTCTACTACTTTAAGTCCTGCAAATTGCCCAGCACCATCAGTTAGTCTCCCTTGCATTGTAATAGCTCTGTTTTTTGGGAGGTTGTATTTTTCGGCAACAGCCCAATCTGTTGCATCGTGAGCTGGTGTCATCTTTACAACTCCTGTACCAAATGCTGGATCTACAAATTCATCGGCAATAATTTCCATTGTGGCCCCGGTCATCGGATTTAAAACTTTCCTTCCGATCAATTGTTTTTTATCTATGTCTGTCGGGTTTACAGCTAAGTGTGTATCAGCAAATATTGGCTCGGGACGAACAGTTGCTACCACTACAAATTCGTCGTTGTTCTCAACAAGTGGATATCGCACGTAATACAACGGATCATTTCGTTCTTCGTATTCAATTTCAAGTTCAGAGTACCCTGTGCCACACTTTACACAATAATTTACAAGTTTCTCTTCGCGATAAATTAGTTTGTCGTTATGTAGTTTGATGAAAGTGTCATATACAAAGTTAATAACTTTAGGTTCCAATGTAAATGTAAAACGACTCCAGTCTGCACTTGCACCAAGTCGTTTCATTTGAGAAACTGCTCCTCCTGAATTATCTTGTACATAATCCCAAATCATTTTATACAGAGTATCTCTATCGAAGTTAAAACGGCTTTGGTCTTTTTTTGCAAGTTTTTTTTCGAATACGAATTGGGTCTCGATTCCTGCGTGATCGGTACCGGGAACCCATAAAGAAGAGTCACCTTTCATCCGATGATATCGAATTAGAATGTCTTCAATAGCAATAAACATTGCATGCCCAACATGTAGAGGATCGTTTGCATTTGGTGGAGGCATTATAATAGTAAACGTCTTTCCTGTTTTGTTTGGCTCAAAGGCTTTTGAACTCTCCCATTTATGATATATTTCGTCTTCGTGTGAATGATCGTATGCTTTATCCATATATGAGGCTATTATAGCGCCTTACTGTATAAACTAAAAATGAAGCTCTGGATTTGGCTCAAGAGAAAGTACAAAGTCGTTATTTTGATTAAAGAAGGCACAACTTCCAACCATAGCCGCATTGTCGGTGCAGTACACTAACTCTGGTACGTGGAGGCTTAGGCTTACCTTGTTAAATAATAAAAGTGCCTCCATTTGATGTCTTAAATAGATGTTGGCCGAAACCCCTCCACATAAAACAACGCTTTTAATATTTAAGCTTTCTACAGCTCTTAGTGTTTTCTTAATTAAGCTATCAGCTATTGCAGCTTGTACTTCAGCGGCAAGTTGCTCTTTTGAATATACATTATCTTTTTCATTCGTTTTAACTAATCGAAGTACAGCAGTCTTTAATCCTGAAAAACTTAAGTCTAAACTTTTGTCAAAAATCATTGGTCTTGGAAACAAAGTCAGTTTACTGTTTGGATTTTTTGAAATATATTGTTCTGCGGCTTTTGCAATTGAAGGGCCTCCAGGATATCCGAGTCCGATTATCCTCGCACATTTATCAAAAGCTTCTCCAGCTGCATCATCACGTGTACCTCCAATTCGTTTATAAGAACCATGCTTCTCGACATATACGAAGTCTGTATGTCCACCAGATACGACAAGTGAGAGAAATGGAAATTGTGGGGGAGTCTTGCTTAAGAAAGTTGCATATATATGTGCCTGTACGTGATTAACCGGAATAAGTCGCTTATTAAATACACTCGCGAGCGTTTTTGCTGTTTCTACGCCAACAAGAAGAGAGCCGATAAGTCCTGGTCCAACTGTTACTGCAATAGCATCTATTTGCTCAAATGTCTCGTCGCGCGCTAATATATTTTCATGAGGAAAGGCTATTTGTAGTGCTTTCTCAATTGTTGGAATTATATATTCTATTTGTTTTCTTGCAGCATTCTCAGGAATAATTCCACCGGACTCGGCATGAAGTTTCATCGAAGTTGCGATTACACACGACAAAACATCAGTTCCGTTTTTCACAACAGCAACGGATGTTTCGTCGCATGAGGTTTCTATTGCAAGAATATTCATGAGGGTCCAACCCCTCTCATGAATACTGCTCTCCATGGTTGGTACACGCTAACAAAGTTCTTCTGATAAATTTCAACTCCATCGCGCTCAACAGAGTAACTAAAACTTACCCGAGCACCCCATGCTTTATGTTCTATTTGAGAAATTTTACCAGTTGGAAGTGTGGGGTCATCTACATATAAGTCGTCTGGTGGAGCGATTTGATCTGTGACGACAGGTTTTGTAGTAGTAGCTTTTCTTCCATCTGATGTGCCGTAGATTTTAAAGTCTGCTGTCAGCTTTTTTGTGTCGACTGTTGTTTGGATGAGAAGATATTTTCCTGTATCATTTGAAAATTTAAAATCTACTGAAGGCACAAAAACAGTAGCATCGAGACCAGGTCCTGCATCTTGCTCGTAATATCCAACTCTGTATGCGTGTGCATGCCGTTCTACGATAGGGAGACCTGCGTTCATTACCGCTCTGAAAAGTGTTGTTGAAACTTGGCAAACGCCACCACCATCTCCGAGAATTGTTTTTCCACCCTGAATAATATATGCCTCTTTGTAACCCGTGTATTTTGAAATGTCTCCTATTGCAGATGCGAATGAAAATGTTTCTCCTGGTGCAACAAGGACCCCATTTATTCGTGAACTTGCAAGTGCAACATTGTATACACGCGAGGGGATTGAACCAGAAAATCGGGAAGTCCCTTGTCCAATAAGTTCCTTTATTCCCAAATCATTTGCATTGGCTACTGTTGTTTGTGGTGTAGTTTTATCAAAAGGGATCTGTATTGTGACCTGTGCATCTTTCGTTTGCTCCAAACTTGAAAGTGATAGCACTATACGCTGATACAAAAGTTCTTGGTTTACTTGAACGCCGTTTTCACCGGGAGAAAATTCTGAAACACGTTTTCCATCAAAATTAAAAACAGGCTCAGAAACCTCTCTATCACTTTCTTTCGAAGTTGCTGCTGCAAAGTCACGAAGTGCGGTTTCGTTATATCCACCTTGCGGGTTTAAGAAAGGAAGTAATTTATCAATCTTTAGCGTTTGAATCGTATTTGTGTCGAGTGTCACAACAATGCTTTTATCAATCATTGAGTTTCCCCGTTCACTCGCTAACTGCTGTTCAGCATCAGTCAAACTGGTATCTTTAATTCTGGTATTCAAGTTAACAGTGTCTTTTTGTGTTCGTAACGCTTCAACAATATTTTGTTTTGCATAATCAATTGGAAGTTCGTCGCCCGGGGTACCATTAACAATTGTTATATTTGCGTTTTTTAATACAAAATGTGGATTTGATGGAGGAGTGCCAACCTCTTGTGAAAGTGCAGTAACTTTGGCATTAAAAAGGTTCTCATCGACTGAAATTGAAAGTAATAACTTTGATTGTGCCTGAATTGTGCGCACAACTTTTTGAAAATCATTTACTACGTTTCCACTTCTACCTACATCATACGCATTTTTTACGGATTCTTCGTAGTTTATCTGTGCACCTATTGATTCGCTTGACACTGAAACCACTTTTTTTCCAGCACTACTCGAAATAGTGATCGAGAGGGTTGTTGGAAGTGTATATGTGCTTCTTAAAATTTCCTTAGCTTCTGTCATAGTTAATCCTCCAATATTAGTGTTACTTACAAATACTTGTGGATAAATACGTTGGTAATACCCTACAATAAAGCCTGTCACAATAAGGGGCGGTATAAGAATAATAAAAACCCCTATTATCCCAAGAATTAGAGTCTTTTTATGGAGCTTGATAAATTTCGTGTCTTTCGCCATACTGGGCATATAATAGCAAAATTTTAGATAAATTAATCTATGAACCCGACTGACCCAAATAATCCAGCTCAAGGTGTAAGTACCTTCCCCCAAGGTTTTAGTAGTTCTGCGATGGATATTCCACCAGCACCTGCTTCTGTCCCACCAATTGACACTGCTGCTGTGCATACGGCACCAGCTGCACCTGCGCCCGTAATGCCACCAAGTGTTCCTCTTGGAGCAACAACACCTCCTTCCATGCAATCAACAATGGTGACACCTAAAAAAAGTCCAAACATCCCTAAAGGTCCGATTGTATTTGTTATTATTCTTATTTTTCTCATTTTAGGTGTGTTCTCTTTTGCAAAGTTTGTTCTCCCTAAAATTACTGGTGGCGGTAGTTCTAATTCTGCTATTACATGGTGGGGACTTTGGGAAGACCCAAAAACAGTTCAACCTCTTATAGATGAGTATCAAGCCGCACACCCAGGAATTACAATTAAATATGAGCAACAATCAAAAGAGCAATATAGAGAACGACTTGCAAATGCAGTAGCTGGAGCACAAGGGCCAGACATTATGACTATTCACAACAGCTGGGTTCCAATGTTTCGAAATGCATTGTCACCTATGCCAACTACTGTTTTCTCACCCCAAGAATTTCAACAAACGTTTTACCCAGTTATGTCTCGAGACTTAACACTGGGTACAAGTATCGTAGGGATTCCGACTGAATATGATGGTTTAGGTTTATTCGTAAATGACGATATTTTTTCAACCTATGGAAAAGAAATTCCAACAACATGGAATGATCTTCGCAATACAGCGATCGCTCTTACTATCAAAAACAGTCAAGGAATTATTCAACAAGCAGGAATTGCGATGGGAACCACAGCTAACATTGATCATTGGCAGGAAATTCTAGCACTGCTTATGCTTCAAAATGGCGCAAAATTGGAAACACCGACCGGAACAGCTGCTGAGGGTGCTCTTGATTTTTACACCGTGTTTTCAAAGACAGATCATGTTTGGGATGACACTCTTCCTAATTCAACGACAATGTTTGCAAATGGAAAATTAGCAATGATGGTTGCTCCTAGCTGGAGAGCGCATGACATTATTGCCGTGAACCCAACTTTAAAGTTTAGAGTACTACCTGTTCCTCAATTACCTAAAAACACACCAGATGAACCTGATATTACCTATGCAACATATTGGGTAGATTCAGTTTCTAGCAAAAGTAAAGTACAACCTGCCGCTTGGGAATTCTTGAAGTTCCTTTCATCAAAAGAGAGTTATCAAAAGTTATATGACAATGCTGTAAAACTTCGTACGTTTGGCGAACCATACCCTCGTGTTGATATGAGAGATTCTATTACTAGAGATCCCAAGGTCGGTGGTTTCATCTCACTTGCAGGGAATGCTCGCAGTTGGTACTTATATGGCAGAACATTTGATGGAGAAACAGGAATTAATAGTAGAATTGGAAAATATTTTGAAGATGCGATTGGTGCAGTTAATAGAGGCAATGGAGGTGTGAGTAGTAAGAATGCACTGCTAACGGCCTCTAGTGGAGTATTACAAGTCTTAGTTGATTATGGATTGGCTGCTGCTCCTCCAGTAGTTAAGAAGTAAAATCGAACGTGACAGAAAAAGAGAAAATCTCAATACTCTATCATTCTGTTTTTAACTATTCACTCACTTCACACGAATTACATCGTTGGCTTGCAGGAAAGAAACTCGTATTGTCAAACAACGGATTTACTAAAATCGTTCAAAAAAGATCGACTAATACAAATGTACGAAAACAATCTACAAAATTTGAATTAGCAAAAAAAGCTTCTGAAGAAATTGCAAAAAGTAAAAATGTACTTTTTGTTGGTATTACTGGCTCACTCGCAATGAACAATGCCAAAAAAGAAAGTGATATTGATTTAATGATAATTACGAAAGTAAACAAATTGTGGTCAACGAGGGCTTTTGTTTTATTTACATTACTACTGAAGCGTTACAAACTAAGACGTTCCGGCATATTAAATGAAAGAGACAAATTGTGCATAAATGTGTGGATAGATGAATCAAAACTTTCCTGGGAATACTCTAAGAATGCATATATTGCACATGAAATTGCTCAAGTAGTGCCCCTTATAAATAAAGAGCAGATATACGAACGGTGGATACTGCAAAACAAATGGGTGTCTGACTATTGGCCTAACGCACTCCCTAAAGTGAAATTAATTTCAAGTGTTCCAAAGAATCACGATTTTAACTTTCTTGAAGATATCGTTGAATTCACTTTTTATAAATTACAATTCTTATATATGTATTCCAAGATCACTCGAGAAATTACAACTGCTCACATTGCTCTTTTTCACCCATATGATTGGGGGGAGAAAGTTATGAAAACGCTTAAGCAGGCTGGTGTCGTAGAAGTGTAAAATGAGGTATGGAAGAGGATTTTATCCCTGAATTAGTAATATCTGAAGATATACAGTCACAGCTGATTGATAGACCTCAAGATGAACACATCAGAAAATTGCAAGACGAATCGTTACAGAAAATGGAAGCTGTTGGAATAATTTCAATTAATAGAACAGATGAAGGAGAAATATCGTCTGTTATCGTTGATCCCATTATATTCACAGGATCACATATTGAGACAAACAGTGGAGATCGATATTTAAAAGATGTGGTGAAAAACTCTGCTGCAGGACTTATTAACAATGGCGTATGTCGTAGAAATAGCAGAGAATCCTTGTTTTGGACCTTTAAAGGTATTCCAGTTGTTTCTCAAAAAGAACAAGCATCTGCGTTAACTGAACAACGTGATCCAATTGCTCGAAACCTGTTTTATGTGCCCTCAAAAGATGATGTATTTGATGTACAGGCTATGAAAAGAGACGAAAACAGTTACTACCTAACACAATGGTCAGTAGGCCAACGTGTTAATTGGGACTCTAGTCTTGCGGTTCGAGAGGAAGGGTTTAATTCAGGCATAACACTTTTAGAAACAGCGGTTCCATATGAAATTTATATTAGCGGAAAGGGTTCAAGAGATGCAGAAGGAATTCTTTGGGTAGACAAAAACCCAAAAGATCCAAGTGAAGGTAGACAAAAGATTTCTGGAAAATGGTTCGCAAATCATTTTTTTGCAGGAGGTGGAAAAGGAGTGGATGCCACTTGGGATAATCCTAAATCATTTGTATCAGAACATGGTGATCAATGGAATCTTCATGGTCTTTTAAATGAGAATGACTTTCCAACGCGGAATTCTGAAAAAGAAGTATACCAAGTTACATATGATGGTATGGTCTATATTAACAATAGAAGATTTTCCCTGGGTTCTGAATTTCAAAATTCTGCGGTGAAGCGTATTTCACCAAATGAATATGGTGTATACGGCTCAGAAGCAGAACCATTAGTTGTTTTCAAAGACGAAATTAAAAAGGAATCGATTCGGAATTGTACCCTTGTAACCGATGAATCATCCAACAGACATCTGATCTCAATACCTCTCGGTGCATATCCATCTTCACTGAATCAGGAATATGGAATGGTTACTATTACCCGTTTTCAAAATGGAGAGAAAAAGAAAGAGCATCTTTCTTACCGACGTGAAATTCCAGAAGTAGATGTGTTGAAAACAAAACTCTCAGGAGAATCACTCTTTGCTTTCGAGAATATCTCTGTTGAGGATCAGATATTTGTGAATAGACAACTAAATGAACTAGACGCAGAACAACGTGGGAAAGCAATTTCACTAATTGAGAAAGGTGGGGAGGGTTATGTAAAGTTAATAAGCGATATTTACAAGGAAGGTTCTTTTGATACTCGCATTTTGGACATGGATGGTGAGTCTCCAGAGAAAATTGCAGAGACATTTAAATTATATACACAATATAGAGAGTCTTCTTTTTTGTTTCTTGAAAAAATGAAAGAAGCACTTGTAGAGAAGAACAATCAAGTAAATCAAATCTTCTTAGAGAGAATTAATTAATCATTCCTCTCTAGAGGGCAGGATTTTGTGTTGCTTTTGCAACAAAATTTAATTACAGAAACAAATTTTAGAGAGTATATCGAGGCTCTAAATACTTTTAGTAGTGCGATGAATGAAACCGACAATGTTTTATATACTGTCGGTCAAGACATTAAGGGTAATCGCACAAGTCTTACAAAAACTGTTACATATGAAAGTGACACTAGTAAAAAACGCGCAAGTATTGTCGTCCGTCCACAAGATGTTCCTAAACATGATCAAAAGAAATACGATCAAGGCCAGGCGAGAATTGGATTCTTGTTTTCCACATCAAAAGAAAACAAAATTCGTGTTTCTATCGACTTTGATGAATACGGAATTTCTCTAGATATGGGAAGTAGAGGGGATGTTGTATCTGAAGGATTAAAACAAATAGGAAAATCACATCACACCCAAAGCCATTTTGAAGAAGGATTGGAAACTCCTGAGTATTTTGGTTCCGTGATGAAACAAATACCAGAATCATTTGATTGGAAATTTCATTTTTAACTCCACTCTGACACAATTTTGTTGTGTTCAATCTCTGTTTTCTTCCATAAGTACTCAAACAAAGTTTTAAATGTATCGCTAATATCTTTATTATCTATAAGTGTCGAGATAATATTTTTCTTTAATGAAATAATTGCAACCTTTTCATTATAAATAAGTATTTGAGAAGCAAGTTCAAACTTCGTAGAATTAATGATATGTCTATCGACTAAGTTTTTTTTGTCAAAATTTTTATACATACTTTTAGTTGTTTTTTCAAGAGGAGTAATTGTTCTTACATGAATACCTGCACTTACTTGTCTCCCTACTTGTTTCATGACCACACTATCAAGATCTGGTCTCTTGTCGTCATAGTAGGATCTTAAAAGCAAAATATCGGATTTCTCTTCTAAAATGTCTTTGTATATTTTTTTCAATCCTTCGATGCTTTCAAACACTTGAACAATTGGCTTTTCTTCAACTGCTTTATATTTTTCTTTTAATGAGTTTAGTAAACTCTCAATTTTTTGTTGTGTGACATCTGCTTCTTGCTTTTTCTTTTGAGCAATAGAGAGCAGATAGTCTGGAGAGAGTGGAGCGTATGTCACTCCTTTATTTTTGTTCGAAATTGAAATTAATCCTTTTGCTAAAAGATCTTCGCAAATTTTATAAACGTATGTTCTCTTAACTTTTGTCCCCTTTGCGATTTCAGAAACAGAAAGAGCACCTTTAGAAAGGAGAGCCAAATAAATTTCTGTCTCTTCTTTTGAAAGCCCTAACGCGATAAGTGTTTCTTCTATCATGTTTTTAGAATACCCCTTCGTTAAATGTCTGTCAATTGTTTTTGACAAATATACTAATGAATTATCTAAAACTTTACTTTTAGCCACAATATTTATCAATTAGATATTATTTGAGGCTGTAATTGTATATTGACAAATATAGGATGTAATGCTATAGTATTTACAGTTGAAGATTAGTTAATAAGGTTTTTGAGAGGAACATTCACAAATAACGCTCACACAAAAGAGCCCGCCTACAAGCGAGGTTCTGAGCCACACAACTGCTCTTGAAAGGCACTACCTACAGTAGGCGATTTTTTTTCAAGCTCAAACTTGTTTTGAGCTCAAGCGAAAGAACACGCTGAACAGAGGTAAAGCCTTACAAAAAAAGTAATCGTCGAAATTCATTTCGAGCTCAGTTGTGTGGTTATTAATTCGCCCTTTTAGGCGAGAGGAGACAGAAATGCCAAGTTTTTTGTTATATATTAAGTGTGCAAATTCACTCCTTTCTCGCTTAGAAAACAGAGGAGAGGCCACCGTGGAGTTTGAATCCACATCATTGGCTCAAAGAACAGTTTCTCGGTTGGCGACTGTCGCGCCTTTCTGTTTTAGAGTTTTTGAAACCCCTGAAGGGTTTTTACATTTTGAGAAATTAGAGGTAATTTTTTAATTTCTCAAAAAAACGCAGACCCACCCTGGCCTGCGTTCTCAATTCTCTTCATCAATTTTTTGGTGGGGAGTGAGAGAAAAATAAAGTGTAGTGCACAAAGATTATTATTTGTAGTTTTTGTGTTCCACATTTTGTTATATGGGCACTTGAGCCCTCTCATAGAGGAGAAATATCATGGAAAACAAAAAGGTTGTTATTGAAATTGAAGCGACAGAGTACATGTCAATAGAAGAAGTCGTAGCCTTGGGAAAGGCTGCTGGAATGCGGATCGTAGCAACTAGCGGTTATTGGCCGCAACGGTTCAATTTTGTACCCGACATTGGTCGGGCGGGAGTTGTTGAGTGGTTGGACCACCACGTGCAAAAAGCTGCCTACGAGGCAGCATTGGTTCCAGACACAAAACAGGAGCCAATAGTCCTTCTGAAGGATGACTTGGTCCTTATTATGTCATTGGCAGATGCTTTCCTGAATTCAGGAATGGCGTTTTCCCAAAAAGAAAAAGATGCGTATGATCGCATCTTAAGTGTTTTGCAGCCTCCTGTAGTAAATCTACAGGATCAGTAGACGGATTGCCTCCGTCTAAAAATCCCTCACTATAAAAAGTGAGGGACTCAACACAAATCTGAAATTTAAGTTTCAAGTTTGTGAGAGTAAAAAGTTCTCCTCCAAAGATTGCTTGGCAGCTGGGAAGGCACAATCGATGGTGCCTGTCCGCGCTGCCAATATTCAATTCAATTTATGGCAGTTACGAGGAGAAAATATCATGACTCAGCAAAACAAAGCAATTTTGGTGGGCCGGCACAATCCGGATTTAGGCTCAGAGACTGAAAATTTTGAAATTGTTGGCAGAGAGAACGTAATGTTCTCACTTAAAAAGGCTGAGGCGATTGCTCAGCTTTATGAGCTGCAGTCCAAAGCTGTTTCTCTTGGGGCGAAAGTGATTTTATTCCAAAATACCCCAGCGGTTATGACCGCAGCCCTGTTGCAAATGCAGCGGGACGAAGGGAACCAATTGGGGTTCCAATATGCAGTTATCGTTTCCGTTCCCGGCCCGAGGGAGGCGGATGTGTCTCGCCAGTTTAAAGTTTGGGCGAGTCCAAACGAATTTGGCGGCGGTGACATAGCGGCTGTCGAGGCCGCCGAGGCGGCTGTAAGGTTCGCCAATGGGAGTGCGAAACTCTCTCGATCGGTAAAACCGGTCGATGAAGACTGGATTCTTACGGTGACGGTTGACCCCGTCACTAAGTTTGTATTCAGTCACATTGAGTGGCTGAGCTAATTTCGTTTTTGGGGAAGGATTTGCATCCTTCCCCATATTTTTTATATTTCTTCACTATTTAAAATTAATTTTAAATATCAGAAGACATGTAATTGATTAATTTGTTGGAATATCCAACATATAGGAGAAGATAATGTACAACTCAGATGGTTTAACTGCAAAGGTAAGTGAATTTGTGCAGGCAAATATGCCTGCTGAACAAGTACTTTCATACTCGGACGTTCAGGCAGCGGCGAAAGTCGCAGGACTGACATATATTTCAGATGTGTCAGCACACCCTCAGTTCTTTGACACTGCATTTAAATTTGCATTGTTAACGCAGTGGGGACCTGAGACTCAGGTTCGTCGTGTTTCTACTGGAGGACTTTTTAATCGATACGAAACTAAAAGTTTTCCCTTGTGGCAAGGAACTGTTTTTCGTGGAAAAGCAGTCGTTCGTTTTAGATATGAAATCAAGGAAGAGTGTGTTGCCTATACACCCTATTTAGGAGGGTGGAACAATGCACAAGGAAACAGTCCTGATAGTAAACTCTTTTCAACACTGGGTATCAGCTCCATTACCGTCTCCTCACCAGAAAAGCTGGTTTCGATGCCTATCCCCAGTTGGGTGTGGGCGAATGACGGAGATGGGAATGGATATGTGGTCGATGCAGAGACCACGACAATGTTCGAATCAGAAGCGCGCGTAGCTGCGCAAAAGTTTGCTGAAAAGCTAAAAGCATTTTTGTAAATACTATTGGGGGGAGAAATGCCTTCTTCCCCCTTTTTTTTCTTTATTACCTAAAAAACTTTTTAGTTACTAAAAGAAATCTAATATTTAACTAAGGGCCTATGTGCCACTTATAAGGAGAGACATCATGAACAACCAAGAAATTGCAAAACAATTGTTAGGTCTTCCAATTGGTGTACCGTTTGAAGGGTACAAGAAGGAAGAGTTAGATTTTCTTGAGGGTTTTTTGAAGCCTTCAATTCCTGACAACAACGTATCGACAGAAGTTTCTGTCGAAAAGATGTATTGGGATACTGAAAGAAGTTGCCCAATTTTTGTTTTGTCTAATGGGAAGCGAATGCTTCCCAAATATCAGCCGGATGGAACCGGTTGGACTTTGTGTTGGGTCGATGAGTTGAAAAACACATCGACCTAATTTCATTTAAGGTAGGGGATTTGCCTCCCCCTCCAGTTCAAGAATATAGAAGAAGCAGTTGAAAAAGCAAAAACGATTGAGACTTGCCCCTTCCCAGATTTATGGAGTGGTGATCGTTGGATAGAAGATGAGTCTGGAAAGTTCATTGCTGGTACTCAAAGTAACTGGGATGTAGTGTATCTCCCAGATTTTTTAAAGTAAGCTATTTTAGTGGGAGTCGAATTTATTTCCACTCCCACATCTAACTTCGCTCACAACTGCCTGTAAGCGGTGAGCGGAACCAGGGGAAAGTTAGTTTCCTAAGGTCGCCCGATAGTGAAAACTACTAACAAAGTATTGGTGTGTTTAGATTTATTTAACCAAGACAAGATCTTCCGCTTTAGCCGGAAGTACCAATATGCTTGAAGCTCACTACTTCAAAGAATAAGTCGAAGGGCTTCGGCCCATTTAAAATTTGTTTTATTTTTAATTCAAGTATTTATTTTTGGGGCTGGAAGTCTTTTTCAGTCCCATTTTTTATTTCTCGTTTTTGTGGTGGGAGTGAGAGTAGTCGTGCTTGCCAAAAAGATGAGGATTGCAAACTTCAAAAAAAACTTTTAAAATTCTTCTGTATCAATAAATAAATAAAAACGAGGAGGTTTGGAATGGTTCCTCAAACGTCATTGCAGGTTTTACCACAACAACAATTCTCATTGTATTTTTTTTAAACAGTTCAAATTGACGGGCACTTAGCACACAATTTGAAAAACCATGCAATCTGTATTCATTTCATCATTCCAATTGATGGTGAATATCAAGAATCTGTATATGCAATTTCTCGAGACTTTGTTTGGCATGACTCCTTATTAAAAATGGATGACCCATTGCCTTACATTAAGGATGCAATGCTCGAAATTGGATTGGGGTATGC
>JBBRBD010000014.1:0-22667 GCA_038206135.1 Patescibacteria group bacterium
GGGTGGAAGACGGGACTCGAACCCGCGACCTCTGGTACCACAAACCAGCGCTCTAACCAACTGAGCTACATCCACCATATATATTTCAAATCTAAAGCAAGTGACTTGAAAACAGGGTAATTATACCCTAAGTTGAAGTAAAAGACACAAAAAAAAGCAGCCAGAGAATTCTGGCTGCCCAATTTTATTATTTTGCTATCTTTCTAACTTTCTTTTCTGTATCTTCAAGCTTATCTTGAAGTTCAGAAGCACCTTCACTAACACGCTTTTTTGCGCTATCTTTTAGATGATCAATTTTTTCACTGATTTCATCTACCTTATCATTTCCCATATCTAGGAAATATTGGAGCTTTTTCGCAACATTTTTTCGGTTATCTTTTTTTGCAAAAAATATTGCTGCTGCACCAATTGCAATACCAGTAAGAAGAGCACCAAAAACGTCTCCTTCGTGTTTTGCTGTGTGCATTGTTGAATGTTTGTGTATCAGGAGTGGTCACCTCCCTTTAAAAAACGGAGGGCATATTTTAAGGCTCCCAATTGCATTGAGTATCTTGCAAGGGATACATTCTTAATGCCTGAATGTATCACCGCTGTAATCAATTGTATTTCAGACTTTATTTTAAGAATTGTATATCCAACTAAGAGAACAAAGATGATATTTACGATCATACAAACGATTGCAATTATGTAGAAAATTTCAGTTAAATTCACAGATAAACACTATACCACATATCCGCAATATAAAATAACAATTTTATGTAGAAACTGTCTAATCTTATTCTTTTGAAGTATCGTCGGTGTCGTCATCTTCACCAAAACTATCATACGGGTCGCCTGAAGGATCTTCTGTGGTGCTTTGTTTAGGCTCAATAGCTAGATCTCCATCCTCTTCATCTTCGTCCTCATAATCATTTATTTCGCCGTGTTGAATATCATGCTCATCTTTGTTTACAGCGTCAGCAATATTAAATCCTTCAGTCTGTACTTCTGGGTTGTTTCCAATTACTTCTGCAACCATTGTATCTACATCAGCTGTCTCATCTTCTCCTGGAACTGGATTACTACCACTTGCAGATTCAGAACCATCACTATCAAGTTCTTGTCGTTTAAGCTGTGCATCTATCTCCTCTTGTTTAGGTCTCATCATACTAATGGGATTCTTACAGAAAGGGGCGGTAAGTTCAAGAAGCAAAAAAAAAGGGCAGGTGTTCAATACACCTGCCGCATAGAAACGGTGTCTCTCTTACAGCTCTTGTGCAATTCGAGTAATAACCGCTTCGACGAATGTCAACGCTTCGTCAACTTTGAGGCCTTTGAACAATTTTTCGATTTTCATATCAATTGTTGCAACGAGTGCCTTCGCGTCGAGCGCCTTTCCTTCAGCGATGAAAATTTTCACAGCGCGTCGATCATTTGCATGCGGAGTTCTGATGACCCATCCTTTGTTTTCTAATCTGTCTAAAATTGGGGTAAACGAGGTAGCAACGCGTCCTACGCTAATTGCTAACTTTGATGCCATTTGGCCATCGTTTTCCAATAAGGACTTCAAGATTCGATATTCGATGAAATCGACTTCCGTGAGATCACTTAGAAATGCATCGATATTTTTGGCCAAGTCCGCAATTTTGCTCATTAAATCCATTGTCATTTCCCCTTCAAAAGCACATAACGAATGTTAAGAGAGACTCGCTATTGTACTATAAGTTATGATTGTTTTCAAATTTAACTCTTTATTACTTGTTTTTCGTCTAAGAATATTACAAATTAGCATTATTAATTTAAAAACAAGCTAGAACTGAGGGTTCAGACAATTTCATATTTTGGTGTGAATATTCAAATACTGTGAAGTAACGATCTGAGCGGGTACAGGGAATCGAACCCTGGCTGAAAGATTGGAAATCTCTCGTTCTACCATTAAACTATACCCGCATTGGTTTACCTGAAACCCTATTTTATAATAAACATGCCTTGTTTGCTACTTGTTTGTTATTTTGTTGTTTAATAGAATGTAACCTTCGTCAAATGATTGGTGAGGAGTGATTATGTCAAAGCGTGTGAAGTTTATCGGTGTTACGCTATTCGTACTTGGAATGATGGCGCTTCCGACTGTTTTCGCCTTGGCTTCTTTGCCGGTCAGATGTGGGAACAACTGCTAGTCGATTGAATTGCAGTTTTCCAAAGCCCGGCTCATTTTTTTTGAGCCGGGTATTTATTTTATCTAATATAGTAGTGAGGAATCTCAATGTCTTACGAGTATAAAAAGGTTACCATTGTCGTTTTAACAATGTCGATAATGCTTATCCTTCTTTTTTTCCTTTCACGAGGGAATACTTCGGTCTACTGTGAGTTTGAATACGATACACCTTATGTACTGGAATATTTGAACGCTCCCTCAAGTTATAGATCTGAAACACATAAGGTTATTTGGAGAGCAAACGGATGTGGTAATAATATTGAAGATATGTACAGAATTGAAGCTGCTGCTAATGGAAGTGAATCCTGTACTGTAACTATGGTCGAGGAGAAGGGAGGGCCATTTTTCATATTGACATTGCCTGTAGCTGTTGAAAAGTATTGCCCTGCAAAGCCGCCTGAGCATACACCTGTGCCAAATGAATGAAAAAGTTAGATCAAAAAAGTCCACATCTGTGGGCTTTCTTTTTTAGCTAAAGAACCCCCTGAACCTGAGTCCAGGATTTTCATTTGTCGGGGTGCCCAGATTCGAACTGGGGACCTCTCGCTCCCAAAGCGAGCGCTCTACCAACTGAGCCACACCCCGTATTAAAAGATTAGGTATTATATCAATTTTTCGTTAAAATATCAGTGTGAAGAAAGAAAAACTATACCCAGACCAGATTCTACCACTTATTTTGACTTTTGTTGTCTGTGCATTTTTGGTGCTGATTCTCTTTTTAGAAATTGTTCTATTAAACAAATCAGCAATTTCTCGAATACCCATTTCTACTATCGTGAGAATAGGTGAAGTCGGCGTAGGGATCACCATATATCTTAAAACTTCAATCGATTTCGCAATATTCATTGGGAGATTAATGAGTGAATATGTAGGCTGGAAAAATAGAATTATGATTGAAATTGGAACTGCTGCAGGTAACGCTGCAGGAACGTTAGGAATTCTTGTTGTGTGGGATCTTTTTAGAGAAGTTCCATTTCTTATGGCAATAATGATTTCTCTAGCCGCACTAGTTTTGATACGTATGGCGGAAGATGGACTTGATCACGCCAAAGTATCAGGTTGGGTTATTGGATTTAAAAAGGTATTACATACTATTAATCACATAACAGCACCACTTTTATCTCGAATTATCCCCGATATCTCATTCAAAGGAAAAAAGAAAGTAGGGTATAAGTCGCTGTTTATCTTCGCATTCACAATTCCTTTTATTTTAGGTCTTGATGATTTTGCTGGATATATTCCACTCTTTAATGTCATAAACGTCTTTGGATTCGCAATCGGAGTATTTGTGGGTCACATGATATTGAATATTTTTTTGTTTTTATCTCCGAAGAAAACGATTCAAGTTGTAGAAAACCCTGTAATCTCACTATTTGGAAGTGTTGCTTTTGTAGGGCTCGCATTGTGGGGTTTGTACGAAGCAATACACTTGTTTTTATAAAGACTCTGTGCCGGGAGCGGGACTCGAACCCGCACGCCACTATTGTGACACCAGATTTTAAGTCTGGGCTGTCTACCATTTCAGCACCCCGGCATTTTCACTTACGGGTATTATAACAAATACGGCCTGATACAATAAGCCATGAAGTTTTCGAAGCAAATTTTTTTACAAATCGTTTTATTTATTGTTACTTCCGCTATCTTTGTTTTCTTGACTCGTGAGTTTCCTGGAGGACTTAGGTACATACGACTGACACAATGGTTCGGTTTTTGCGCAATTGCCTGTTTGTATTTGTACTTATTTCTTGACGTATTTTCATTATCTCTTTCAAAAAAGCTGCTATTACCTTTGACTCTATTTACGTTTGCACATAGCGGGATTGCATTTTTTGGTGAAATTGGTGGTTTTTCTGGGCTTTCGTTTTTACCACCTGCTTTTTCAGTTGGTGTATATGTTGGAGTACTGAATATAACAGCTCTTATTGGTTTACTGTTGCTAAATAGTTTAAAGAAAATGAGCGATCACCAGAAACAAGTGCTCAGGTTTATGCTTCATTTAATTGGTTTAAGTGTTATTTTTCACGTTCTTATATTGGGAACTCATTATGAAAGTTATATCGGTACTGTCTTTAGAATGAGTTTTGTACTTGTGTCAGTATTATTACTTGCAGAAGTTTTCGCCCGAAAATTAGTTATTCCAACAATTTTACTTGCTATTTGTATCGGTTTTGTTGGAGGTAAAATTTTCTCAGAAAATCCGGATAGTTTACTCCCCATATTGAATATGCATGGAAATGAAATGCAGTTCGCAGAGAATATGAAAATGAATTCAACTGAATCTCCATTTATGGCACGAATGAATGCGATGTCAACAATGCGTGGTGATCGCACTAAACGATATACCGTTAGTTTTGACCATCCAACACAAGTTAATACGAATAGTAGCACTTTACTTTCATTCACTGTCTACGATGCAGCGAGTGGAAATCAAGTACGACTATTTCAGCTTGCATATACAAAATTAATACATATGGTTGTAGTTGATGATGAACTAAAATTTTTTAACCATATTCATCCATCACAAAATGGAGATAAATTTGTAATTAATACTCAATTTCCACACGATGGGTTGTATCACATTTATCTTAGTTTTCAGCCAATTGGTGCGATTGAACAACAGTTTGGGTTAACGCTTTTTGTCGGACCAAAAACACAAGAGCTGCCAACAGTTGATGGGGAAATTGATACTAATTTAACAAAGACATTCGATGACATTACTGTACAACTTACTGACCCGCATCTTGTTGCTTCTCAAATGATGAAAGGGGAACAAACTATTAGATTTTTGCTTACAAACTCAAAAACAGGCGAACCAATTACGGATTTAGCTCCTTATCTTGCTGCTTTCGGCCACTTAGTTATGGTAAATACAAAAACTCATGAGTATTTACATGTGCATCCGACAAATTTAACAGCTCCTCTAGATTCAGATCGTGGTGGACCAACAGTCGACTTTGTGCCAATTTCAATATTTGATCCAATTCATCCAGGAACATATAGACTGTTTGCTCAGTTCAACCCAGACAATAAACTATTTACTGCAGATTTCACCGTTGTTGTAGAATAAAGCATGAAAAGAATATTCGTGTTTTTATTCATATTTTTCTTTGCAACATATATAACTAAACCGGTTTCTGCTCATTTTGTGCTAAATAACAATAATGTTGGTGTTCTTATTCATATTGATCCTGATGATGCACCAATTGCAGGACAGATTGCACATATTCACTTGAATTTTCAGGATAAAACTGGTGAGCTT
Source organism: Patescibacteria group bacterium (assembly GCA_038206135.1). Taxonomy (GTDB): domain Bacteria; phylum Patescibacteriota; class Microgenomatia; order UBA8517; family UBA8517; genus UBA5941. The sequence continues at coordinate 5,454 of JBBRBD010000014.1, forward strand.
AACTCAAGTAATTGTAATTGTAGTCTGACTATAACTTCAGACGGAAAAAAATTAGCCACCGTTCCTATTTCAAATCTCACAGGCTCGGAAATGAATTTTATGACTGAATATGTATTTCCGCAAAAGGGAATATATTCTCTTACTATTCAAGGTACAATTGACACTAAAAAACAAGTCTCCTTCAAGATGAACTATGACCTCCGTGTTGATCGAGAAGATACACCCACGACAAGCACTATGACACAGACGAATACTTTGTCTCCTTTAACTCTGACAGCTCTTGCGCTCATTGCATTATTTGTTTTTGGTGTGCTATTCTATTCTCGTTCTCGCAAAAAATGAAAAAATATTTCTACATAACTGCAGCTTTTATAGTTTCATCACTTCTCGTTCCGGTTAGCATATTTGCACATTCTGTGGTTTCACCGTCAAACGCAGGTGTCGCTCAATATGTAAATTTTAGCTTAAGTGTTCCGACCGAGAAGGATAACCCTACTGTTTCAGTTCGCCTCGTGGTTCCAAGCGGAGTTACAAATGTAACACCGAATGTTAAAGCAGGATGGAAGATTACAGAAAAAAAGACTGGCGAAGGCGAAGATGCAGTTGTAAGTGAAATTGAGTGGAGTGGTGGATCAATTCCTCCTGATCAACGAGATCAATTTTTGTTTAGCGCAAAAACCCCATCAACTCCTTCGAATATTGTTTGGAAAACATATCAGACTTACCAGAATGGTGTTGTTGTTGGATGGGACAAAGAAGCCTCAGATAACACAGAAAGCGATACGAGAGGACCAGCTTCGCAAACAAAAATTATAAATGATCTAGCGCCAGCAGCTACACCTGTTGAAGGACTCAATTCTTCAAATGGTAACGCAAACTTCTTGGTAATCATCTCACTGCTTATTTCAGTTACGACCGCATACAAGGTTTTTATCGATAAAAAGTGATATCCTTGCTTCTATGAAGCGAATTTTTGTTTTTCTTCTTTTTTTTATGCTGATGTTCACGCTCTGTGCATCTGCGGCTTCTGCCCATTTGGCAGGTACACCTCCCTTTTTTGAAATAAATGGAAAATTAGCAGCTCAGTATAATGTTCCTTCAACTTCCCTCGAAGATTTTCCGTTACCGCAAGACATTGGAATAGACCGTTATTTGGTAAACACGAAAATTGAATTTCATATTAAATCTGAGATCATTGGAGTTCCACCAGATGTTGCTAAAGATACTGTCTTTGAGTGGGATTTTGGTGATGGAACAAAAGCTACTGGTTTAAGTAATTCGCACATCTACAAAACACCTGGGTCATATACGATATCAATAGATGCGGTATATCAGGGAGACGCGGCACTCATCGAATCTGCTCGTTTGCAAGTTCTTCCAAATTCAGAATATAAGCTTCCTGTTGCTGTTCTTACCGTAAACGGATCAACTGCAAATGATCCTCTGGTTAATGTTTTGCATTTTCCTTTCAATAAAAACATGCACTTTGACTCAAATAAATCTATCGTAGGAAATGGAAAAATCACCGCCATTCGTTGGGATTTTGGAGACGGAGAGCAGTCGAATAAATCTTCTATAGATCACATGTATAGACTTGACAGTGACATGGTTTTCCCTGTTCTTAGAGTAGAAGATGAGAATGGATTTATTTCTGACACATTTGCTCAAATAGACAAATCCACAGAATCGGAAAGTACTGTTCAAACAAACCAAAAAGCGACAGTAGACGATGCTCAAAAAAAACCTAGCTATTTGTGGGTATTTTGGCTGGCGATTATTGTTGCAGGGGGTTTCTTATTGAAGTTTATTGTTTCTCGCTATACTATTAAAAAGTAGCGCGAGTATGAACAAAAAGACGTTGTTTATAGGAATTATATTTATAGTGATTGTTTTGGCTGTCTTTGCTGTCGGTCTTCATTTTGCGAACAGTTCACATAAAACAAACAAGTCATTTTCCGATCTTCTTAAAGATTCTGCAACTGTAAGTCAACGATGTATTTTTGATACAAACAGCAAATACTCCGGTGAGATATTTCTTTCTGACAACAGTCTTAGAGCAGATGTTCGTGATGGATCAAAAACAAAACATATTATCTTAACGTCTAGCGTTGCTTATCAATGGAATGAAGACCCTAATAGCGGAGCTCGAACAACTTTAAACGAGGTGACACTTATGGATGTAAATGCTAAATATCCTTTTTTGTGCCAAGACTGGAAGGCAGATCCGTCTAAATATACGCCCCCAGTTCAGCAAGTATTTTATTCTTCAAAGGAGGTCGGACAACAAGATACAACACAAACCGCAAACACAGAATGCCAAGTGTGTGAAGGCTTGGAATCAACCGCGCTTCAAACCTGCAAAAAACAGCTACATTGCTCATAACCATATATGAGTAGACTTACCTACCCTGAGCTTATTGAAAAGCATTTTTCTATTTTAAGTTCTCTTGAATACAGTTCTGGCTTGTTTTCTGCCTCGAGTAAAGAAGTAGGAACTGGGTATGACAAAAGTTGGCTGAGAGACAATTTTTATGAAACCATAGCTTTTGAAGTAATTGGCGATTGGGAGACAGTATTAAAAACGTCACGGGCAATTTTAAAAATATTTTTAAAGCACGAAGAGAAAATAAATTGGGCAATTGAGCATAAACCGGAACAAAGCTATCAGTATATTCATGCTCGTTTTAATCCTGAGACATTTGACGAATTTTGGGAAGATTGGGGAAACAAACAAAATGATGCGGTAGGGTGTATGCTTTATCGCATTGGAGAGCTTGAGAATCATGAACGAAATTCGATGATTCAAAATGAAGATGATCTTCGGATTGTAAATAAACTTATTCAGTATCTAGCCTCAATTCAATATTACAAAGATCCAGATAGCGGTATGTGGGAAGAAGGAGAAGAGCTTCACGCAAGCTCAATTGGGGCATGTGTTGCAGGGTTAAAATCAGTTCGTCGAGTATTTGGAGTACATATAGAAGATGACTTAATTGAAAAAGGAGAAAGTGCATTAAGAAAAATTTTACCCCGTGAATCAGAACAAAAATTTGTTGATCTAAGTATGTTGTCTTTAATTTGGCCTTATAACGTGGTAACCGCAACTGAACGTGCAGAAATTTTACAACATACTGAATATCATTTACTTAGAAAACGAGGGATTATTCGATATAAGGGTGACAAATATTACAACAAAAACAAAGATGAAGTGAGCGAAGAAGCTGAATGGACATTTGGTTTGGCGTGGCTAGCCATTATTTATGAAAAGCTTGAGAATTTTGAAAAAGCAAAAGTATTTATAGACCAGTTAATTTCAGTGGATACTGCAAAAGGTCTTCCTGAACTGTATTTTAGTAATTCTGAAAAATTTAATGCTAATACTCCACTCGGTTGGAGCGAGTCTTTGTTTATTGTTGCTCTGTGGGAGCTGAATGAACGGGAAGAGAAGGTAAGTTAATAATACTATTTGTTTTCGTGTGTTTCTTTATAAACCTGCGAATGATTTTATAGTTATCCCATTCAAATGGAACTTCTTTGTGTATCACTTCTGATAGTTTTTCATCCGATACTTCAGAGACTGAACCCAAATAGCACCAGTTGTTAAAAATTAAGAGTTCTTCATTTTCTTCAAATTTTTCGTGGATTGCAATTGCCCCGATGAACGGCCAATTTGGTACGCGTGAGTTGGTAAAAGCTTCTTTAAATCTAACATTGTATTTAAATGCAGCTTCTTTCTCTTCACAGGCACCATTGCATAATCCTATCTGTGTTTCAAAACACGCGCCTTTTGATTTTTCCACTCCGAGGAGTTTCAAACAAAGTTTATGTTCTTTTGCGATTTCTTTTAGTTTAATCGCAAGTTGCTTTTTACTTGTAAATACACCCAAAATACTATGGTGGTCTATCGGATTAATATCGGGGAGAGGAATTATTTTTATTGTTAAATACTCACCCTTTTGGCTTTCGACAAGGGCCATGAGAGGTCCCTTCGCTCTCAGCATACGATTGTGAATTGGTAAATGTGTTTTGATTTTTTGAGCTTCCAAAAGCGATGCACCTAAGTCACCGGCTGTTTTTATAGCATCCACTCGAAAAACTTCACGACTTAAAAGTAAATCGTTGCTACTTTCAAAATCATTATAAAAATGAGAGAGAACTCTTGCCTGTACATCGACGCTTTTCCCGACATATAACAGCGTTTCTGTTTTGTCGTACATGAAATAAACACCGGGGGTCTGTGGAAGTTCACCAATTTGAATACGACTAATTTGTTGTGGGAGTGACGGAGTTTTTAAAAAATCTAAAATTGTTTCTTCTAAATATTCCTTCGAAAATGTTTTTTCTGCGTAATTTAATAATTCAAATAGTACATAGGCATCGTCATATGCACGGTGGCGATGTTCAATTTTTGTATTTAATAGTGCAATTATCGCATCGAGGTTGTGACGCGGAAGCAATGGAAATAATTTCCTTGAAAATTTAACAGTATCGAGTGTTTTATAGTTGAATGGTAATCCAAGTCGCCGGAATTCGTGTTTTAAAAATGCATAATCGAATCGAGCATTATGTGCGACAAAAACTGCATCTTTTAATAATGCTTCAACTTCTTCAACAACAGCACTAAAGTGCGGTGCATTTAAAATATCATCATCTGTTATACCTGTAATATTGGTAATATCAGATGGAATAAAAACATCAGGGTCTATGAGCGTATTCATTTTTCCAACAACTTCTCCATTCTCAACGCGCAAAATTCCTACCTCTAATACTCTGTCTTGGCTTGCGCTTACACCTGTTGTTTCAACGTCTACGAATGCGAATGTGGAAAATTGACCGTACTTCATGGCTGGAAATAGTATATAATACTCCTGTGAATGAAGAAGTACTAAGTCAACTTCAAAAATATATAGATAAAAAGAAACGCGACTTTTATCCGTCGTATTTTCAAGCTCAAGATGGTGGTTACGGTGAAGGTGACCAATTTTTAGGTGTGTCTGTCCCTAATTGCAGGAAAGTAGCTAAAAAGTACAAAGACATTACAATTGATCAACTTGAAAAGATTCTTAGGTCTCCATGGCACGAAATGCGCTTAACAGCACTTTTAATTTTGGTTTCTAAGTTTGAAGTAGCTGAACCAAAAGAACAAGAGATTATTTATGAATTCTATTTGGAGCATATTCATTTTATAAACAATTGGGACTTGGTAGATACAGTAGCTTACAAAATTATGGGAGAGTATGTACAAACGCATCCTGAAAAGATTCTCTACAAATTCGCACTTTCAAAAGATATCTGGGAGAAGCGAACGGCAATGGTTGCAACACTTGCATATATAAAAAGAGGCGAATTAAAAGAAACATATAAGGTAGCAGAACTTTTGCTCCACGATTCCCACGACTTAGTGCAAAAAGCAGTCGGATGGATCTTAAAAGAAGCAGGAGAGGTAGACCATGAAAAACTTGCAAAATTCCTAAATAAAAAAGCTGGTTCTATGCCAAAAACATCACTTCGTGCTGCTATAGAAAACTTCCCAGAAAAAGAACGTAAGGCATATTTAGATAAATAGTTTTAAGGGTTGTAAAACAAGTTTTAACTTCATAAAATATACAGTCGATTAGATAAGGAGAGTTCCATTGCAGAAATTCATTACCTGTTTGTTGATAACACTTGTTTTTACCCAAGTATCAGCAAAAACGAAAGACTGTCCGAGTCCCAATCTTGATAGTTCTCCAAAAGAGTTATTAAACTTTGGCTACTGTGATAAATACGGATACTTCTATCCAAGCTTAATCACCGTAGATGCGGCTCGTCGTGCACTTCCTGATTATGCAGAAGGAGTGGTAACGTGGGTAAATCCAAATAGAATGGAAGATACAGCTTTAGTCAACAATATCAATTTATCTAATTACATAGATGGTATTGCATTGATGAGTTGTGCTGATATCGGACAAACTGTATGGATTAAGAGACCTGAAGCAGATTGGGAAGGACCATATGTAGTTGCAGACTGCGCCAACCCAAAACACATGTTTGCTGCAATTTGTTATAAGGAAGAAATTACAGAACTTGGTTTTAAAACTGCACAGGCTTGGGGTTTGGCTACGTACGACAACGAAAAAGTGAAAGTGGTGAAGCATGTTGTCGCAGGTGTTCAGATCATGAAATCAACCGGATTCCCTGAGCCAAATGGGGAGCCCGTCGACTATCGAACTTGGTGGCTTTCAAAGTTGACGTTTGTAAATGGAGAAAGTTATCCAGAAATGAACTTTGATTGCTCCCAATAATTTTAAGGGGCGTTTCTTTTTGAAGCGCCCTTTTATTTTTTTAAGGCTTCAACGAAACCCAGGAAAACTGGATGAGGGGTAAGTGGTCTTGAAATATATTCTGGGTGGAACTGAGTTCCTACAAAAAATGGATGATCTTTCAGCTCGATGGCTTCAACTAGCTTTCCGTCTGGTGAGGTACCTGATATTACAAAACCTTCTGATTCATATTGTTTTTTATAGTCATTGTTGAATTCATAGCGGTGCCTGTGACGTTCATAAATCAACAGTTTTTCAGACTTCTGATCTTTTACGCTTTTTCCAGCTCTATCTAAATACCAGGGAGCATTTTTCCCCTCTCCATGTTTTAAATAGAGTTTTTCGAGTATTGTTCCCTTTTTTAATAAACAGGGCCAACCACCCAATCGAATGGTTCCACCATATTGTTTTTTAGCTAAATATTCTTTTTGTTCTGGCATTACATGAATAACAGGGTACTTTGTGTTTGGATTTGCTTCTGTCGTGTTTGCTTCACGAAGATTTAATACATTTCGGGCAAATTCAATCGAAGCCATTTGCATACCAAAACATAACCCGAGATATGGAATCTTGTTTTCTCGTGCATAGGTGATTGCGGCAATCTTTCCTTCAGTTCCTCTCGAACCCCAACCTTGCGGAACTACAATTCCATCATAACCTTTAAGAATTTTATTTCCTTCCTTCTCTACTTTTTCACTGTCAATCCATGAAAGCTCTATTCCGCGGTCGAGTGCCCAAGCTGCATGTTTCAAAGCTTCGACTACGGATACATATGAATCTACTAAATCATATTCTCCAGTAACAAAATATTTTCCAACCATAGCAATTTTGTACGGATTACTGTGCTTTCTTGTAGCGTTTGAAACCATCTTCTTCCAATTTTCAAGTTGTTTGTGCTTTTTTGATTTTAATTTCAAAAGTTGTAAACAGGTCGTTGCTAAGTGATGTGATTGTTTGTGGAAAATCAAGGGGACTTTGTAAATTGTATCTACATCAGGTGCTGCAAAAACTCGCTCGGGAGACATATTGCAAAACAGAGCTAATTTCTCAAGGCGTTTTTTGTCGATTGGAACTTGAGCGCGAGCTATAAGGATATCTGGCTGTATTCCAAGGCCATTTAGAATATGAACGCTTGTTTGTGCAGGTTTGCTTTTCAGCTCTCCCACATTTGCAAGAAATGGAAGATATGTGACGTGAACCTGAATAACATCTTTAGGATTTCGCAAGCGCAAAATTCGTGAGGCTTCAAAGAAAATCCCATTTTTATATTCGCCAACAGTACCTCCATATTCAACAAGTGTTATGTCCGCTTTGTTTACCTCTCCAGCAATTTTAATTCTTTTAATAATTTCATCTGTTACATGTGGAATTACGTCAACTGTTTCTCCACCATATTCAAATGCGCGTTCTTTTTTTAATACTTCGGTATAAATTTGCCCGGCAGTAATATAGTTCTCGCGTCGCAAGTTCTCATGTATAAAACGCTCATAATGTCCCAAATCTTCATCGGTTTCCATACCATCATGAGTGACAAATACTTCGCCATGTTCTTGAGGACGGAGAGTCCCTGCATCAACATTAAAATACATGTCTGCTTTTACTGTTGTCACTTTGAAGCCTCGAGACTTAAGAAGAAATGCGAGAGAGGCAGTAGTAATTCCTTTGCCAAGGCCGCTTACCACTCCACCCGATACAAAAATATACTTCACTTAACAAACACTGTACACCAAAAATTGAAGCTAATTCAAGGGGGAGAGTTTGATTAAACAAACTCTTGTTATAACTATTCAATGTGGTAAAATATTCAGGCCCATCAAGCACATTTAGAAAGGACAATTTAATGATACCCGATCTCGTACAAGACATAAAACTCATCGCCAAAAGTTATCCAAACAATATTATGGCAGCTACGTTTGATGCTGTCGAATATTCGAAACTCGATAAGTTTGGAAAACGACATATCCGACGTATTGTAAACAGCGGAATTCAGAACCCCAATAGTCACCTTGGAGCATACGCAATGTTCCCTGATGATTATGACAAGTACCCGTGGCTTTTTAACCCGCTTGTTCAGACGTATAACCATGTCGGCGTTGATTTTCGACAAGAATCAAATTGGGATTTGCAGGGAGACTTTGATTTAAAAAAAATTGACCCTGCATTCGAAAATGTTTCAATGCGCGTACGTGTTGCTCGAAATACAACTGAGTTTCCGCTTCCCGGTGCAATGAATAAGAAAGATCGTGTTAATTTCGAGAATCGCATGACTGAAGTGTTTAAGATACTCATTGCGAATCCAGATTTTGGTGGCAGGTATATGTCTTTGACACCTGAATCTGAATATCAGATCACCGATACGGAATATAAAGCATTGGTTGCGGGTCACAAAATGTTTAAAGACATGAGTGCTGATCCTTACCTAGAAGCTGCTGGAATTAGTGCTGATTGGCCATATGGTCGAGGTATTTATGAGTCAGCAAATAGTCAGATGATCGTTTGGGTAAATGAAGAAGATCAATTGCGTATTATCTCAATGGCAATGGGCTCTGACCTGTCAATTGTCTTCAAGAACTTAAAGCGTTTGCTTGACACAGTTGAAGCTAGTGGACTGACATTTGCCGTTTCCCAGAAATTTGGGAATGTCACCAGTTGTCCAACTAACATCGGTACCGGGATGAGAGCTAGTGTTTTACTCAAGCTTCCAAAGCTTACTAAGGATGAAGCTCATTTGAAAGAAATAGCCAAGAAATATAAGCTTTCAGTACGAGGGATGGGTGGAGAACACACAGCATATGGAGAAGACGGTCTTACAGACGTTTCACCAAGTGATCGCGCCGGAGTTACAGAAGCCGAAATTATGAGAAACCTTTATGAAGGTTTAGTCCAAATGCAGCAAGAAGAACTTGCAGCTTAGTCATTAACTTTAGTGCTTGATTGGGAATCTCTCCTTATATATTTAAGGGGAGATTTTTTTGTGAAGTATTCTTGTAAAAGTTTCCAATCAAGATTTCACCTTGAGTGAGGAGAGTATCTTTACAAAAAAATCATACTCCTGACTGGGGAGAATTATATCGGTGAGATTGAGATAAGTTTTGTAATCTGTATTAACAGAATTAAGCTCTGGAACATACGATCTATTTACAAACAGTGTTTTACTCGAGGAGATTGAGAAGTAGTAGCTAAATCGTCCGCACCCTTCAGCCCCGGTTGTAATTTGAAAACCTTTCAAGGAGCCGACACTAAATTCATCTATGAACCCTGGAGAGAGTGTGAGTGTGTTATTTTTAAAAAAATCCTTGGTGATATAGTCTGACCCTTCGTTACTTTGTATAGTGTCTTTAAGATTCTTATTGGAAACTGAAATAGAAACGCCAAAATCTGCAAGCTTTTCAAGTGGAACTGCATCGCCTTTAAAATCACAAGGGTTATTATGCTTGTACGAAACTGAATGACTTAGACGAATGACTTTACCTTCCTCATTTAAAATAATTAAACTCGGATATTCAAATTCAAATGAAGAACCCGAATATTTTTTCCAGTTTGGATTTACTACTGAATCGGGAAGCTTCGTATTGCTTATGTCTGCTGACAGTGATGGTTGTTCGGTCAATATCGTGGCAGATTTTTTGACAAATATAAAGTATCCACAAAGACTTGTCAGCACAACAACAAGAATAATAAGTATTATATTAGGAGCTGCTTTTTGAAATTTCATTAGGAAAAGTAAAGTATCTTTTTTCCTGGTGCACCCGGCAAGAATCGAACTTGCAACCCCTTGTTCCGAAGACAAGTGCTCTATCCGTTGAGCTACGGGTGCTTATTTAGTAATTATACCTTATAATTGTACCTATGAACACTATTGAAGAACAAATTAAAGCCCTTGAAGAAGAAATTCGTAAACTGCCGTATCACAAAGGCACGGAGCGACATATTGGTGTATTACGTGCTCGAATTTCTATTCTTAAAGACAAACAACTTGAAAATGCCTCACGAAAAAGTGGCGGTGGCGGAGGATATGCTGTCAAAAAGCAGGGCGATGCAACTGTTGTTCTTGTAGGTCCACCATCAGCTGGTAAGTCTACTATTCTAAACGCCCTTACGAATGCTGAAAGCAAAGTTGCTCCATATGCCTTTACAACGGTTTCAGTCATCCCTGGCATGATGAAGTACAAAGATGCGTATATTCAGATTCTCGACGTTCCTGGGCTTATTGAAGGCGCTGAGGAAGGCAAGGGGAGAGGTCGTGAAGTCATTGCTGTTATTCGAAATACAGATTTACTAATAATTATGAGTGACACGACTCGCCTGGACGCAATTCCACGGATTCAAGAAGCTCTCGAGCGTAATGGTATTCGAGTAAACAAGCGTCCACAGAAAATTCGTGTTAAAAAACATTTAAATGGAGGTTTGACCATTAACACAAACATTCGTCAAGATCTTGATAAAGACACGATAAAAGATGTTTTAACTCAGATGGGAATTAAAAGTGCAGATGTTTATTTGGAAGAAAACATTACCCTTGAAGGATTAATTGATGCGATTTCAAAAAACCGGGTTTATATACCCGCCCTCTACGTTGTAAATAAGGTAGATAACGGTTTACCAAAAAATATTCCTGAAGAAATTAAAGGGAAACTTGTTCAGATGAGTGCTGATAAAGGAATTGGAATGAATGCATTTCAAGAAAAAATTTGGAAAGCGTTGGGGCTTTGCACAATTTACTTGTTGAAGCCTCTACAAGAAGTAAATAAGGACAACTCAATGGTAGCAAGGGTAGGTATGACATTACAGGAAGTTATGGAAGATATTGGTACAGAGTTTAGTGATGGAAAAACAAAAGCTAAAATTTGGGGGAATGGTGCAAAATTTGATGGTCAAGAAGTGTCACTTGCTACTCAAATACAAGAAGATATGATCGTGAGGTTTATTTAACTTGTTGACCTTCTCCCGGCAGTAGATCTGTCACTTTGGTTATACGCTCCATTGCCTTCGTTTTGTGTTCTCCCAACATTAGTATTATCTGCATTTCTGGCAGCCATTGCATCTCGTTGCCTTTGCTCTCTTTGCTGGTCATAGTTAGAATAATCAACTTTTGCAGTTTGTTGTTCTGTTCGTGGTTGCTCCACTGCTTGATTCTGATGTGCCTGTGGTTTTTTTATGTCAGCTTTAATAAAATGTGTCTCGCTGCTAATAAATTGGTCATCATCCGCACCTTGTAAGTACTGAGGTGTATCTGCCAAATCTTTATTGGAAAAACCGCTATTTTCAGAATCAGCGCCGTTAAGCCAAGGAGCCTCTAACTTCATGTCGGAACCGTAACCAAGAAGCTTTTTTAGACGTTTTGCGATACCGAAACTCATATGGTCACATTACGAACATAATAAGAAGTTGTCAAATTTGATATAGTGGAGTACATGGAAAATGAATCTACACCAGAAAAAAAGAAGATAGATAATGATCAAATCGCCAGAGATTTTCTAGAAGAAGTTAAAAACAGGCCCAATAGCCCAATTCGTGAGATTAAATACCCAGATAGTTCTTATAAAATGCCCATAGATTTGCCAAGCGATGTAGATGGTATTTCTTTTTATTTAGACCAGATTGCCACTTGGCAAAAAGCCCCAATTATATTGGATTCATTTGAACAGCATGAAGACCGCAGAGCGTGGAAAACAGAGGTTTTGTATAAAGAAGCAGAAGAAAAGTTTGGTCGAGATGCTGCAAATCGAGTGAACAATTTGTTTTCTAGTACAAAAATGAGTGCTGGCGCATTTAAAGACATGTCTCAGTTTGTGGACTTTATGGATGGAGCATTTACCGGTGAGAAACCTCAGGAATTTGCAACCCTAATAGGGAAGATAAACAACATTACAACAGAATCAATTACTCTTGATGATGAAGATAGATACGATAAATTGGCAGATGGCTTTATTGCAAAAAATGAAAAGGACAGAATTATATATATAGCGGAAACATCAAATCTAATAGACAAACTCATGCAACACTACGATATACCTCAAACTCTTTATGAGCCTCTAACTAAAAAGTAATTAGCCTCTGATATAATGAGCTTGTTTATGCCGGAGTGGCGAAATTGGTAGACGCGCACGCCTCAGAAGTGTGTTCCCTGATTGGGAATGCAGGTTCGATTCCTGTCTCCGGCACACGTATTTTTTTTAAGTCAAAAATATACCGTCAACTTGTGCGTTGACGGCATGTGAAATGATTATAGTTAACCTTCAGATTTCGAATCATAAAACCAAAGTTTGTACCAGAGACCATCATCAGCTTGCATGAGCACTGTAGATTTGTTTTTATCCCCGTCTAATGCTCCCCAAGTAACCCTCAGAGTGGGATATGAAACGCCACGATGTCTTACATTTACATATCCAGCCATAGAACTTGGAACAACTTCTTCCGCCTGTTCATATATGAAATCGTCCTTTGTCAATCCCTTTGAGTTAATGTGCTGTGCAGCCGTTACTGTCAACAAATCTCTAAACAGGTCATCACCTTTAGTCATTCAATTTCTCCTTTTAATTCAATGGCTTGTTATTCAGATATGCGATTATATCATTCGATATGTTTATAATTTGGAAAGGCGTCAAAAAGTGTGATCAAAGATCTTAAAAACGATTCTATCCAAGTAAACTCTTGTGCACAGCAATCAGGTATAACAAGTAAATAGTTTTTTACCTGGAAATAAATTGATTATAATAATATAATTCAATTAAATATGGATGTTGATAATGAGAATTCGGGTGTTGTTTTTCCCTCCGAGCAAGAAGAAAACAAACAGGAAGTTGCTCTTAATAATTTATCCAAACGAGATTGGAGATACGAACTGAGCGATACGTTAGGGTTCTATGGAAACATCGATAACGCTGCACACTTAATGAATAAGTATGTGGAAGGGATGGCTGCTACATATGAAATTAGAAAAGAACAAGGCAAAATTGACGATACTGTTGAGGTCCCTACTCCTGAATTTCATGCTGGACCGAGAGGAACATATGTGAACAGAGAGAAAAACAGGATTTATATTTCTATTCAGGAACTTAGCGATGAAAGCAAACATGATCCTCGTTCAAAAATCATAATTGAAGGTGAAAATCATGATCCAGTATTTGATGGCACAATCGAAGATAATTATGTTCTTGATGCGGCTGAGGAAATGACTCATTCGTTGGATATACGAAGAAACTCTCTACCTAATGAAAATGTCGCTTACAAAGAAAATAACGATAGTCAGTCCGTCGCTGAATACGATGCATCAGATATGGAATATCGAGGTTTAGGCATTAGAGTTTTAGTTGCACAAAGGAAAAGTATGCCACAAAGGACACAAGAGGTATTAAAAGCCCGACTAAAGAATGCGATGGAAATTCGGAGAACTTACAAACGACCGGAAGTTTCTCTCGATAATTAATCTTTCATTTCTTTTGATGTGATACGCACCCAAAAAATCACTGAATCAATTTAAGCACAAGTAAATTGAAGTTTGTATCCGGTATGTCCTTACAAGTGAATTTATAAAGTTAAGAAGCGGTTCGATCCAAGTAAACTCTTGTGCACATACCCTATATCTTGATATCTAGCAGAACTTCTGATACAATGCCGCATCGGTTAATAGCCCCTAAGGAGGTTATTGTGAACAATGTTTCAAATGTCCTTGATCAATCCGGTGAAGTTCCTTTTGCCATGCGTTACATGCAGCAGCCGCAGGAAGGTGACTCAGGTTCTGGGGTAGGTGCCACTATGACAACTACCTATTCCACAGATTGTGGACCAGGCAGTTCACCTGACGATGGTGCAACGGACAGCAAAGACGATTAAGCGACGTTAAGATGTTTGCCCCAGAGAAACTTATTCTCTGGGGCATTTTAAGTTCCAGAATTTCTAATAATGTTAGGAGAACATAGTGATTCTAATTGTCACAAATTCTAGTGATCCTACTGTGGACTTTGCCGAAACAAAATTCCAAGAACTGGGAGTAAAGTATTACCGCCTAAATACTGACTTGTTTTTCACGAACTTTGTACATGAAGTGTTTATAGGCGAAGCGGTTGATACCGACCGGATAGTCATGTCTAATGATGGCATGCAATTTCGTTTTGAAGATGTTTCTGGTGTTTGGTATAGAAGGCCAGTTACACCGTTACTGCCAGACAATGTTTTTTCAGCACAGGCAAAAAAGTACACCGAAGAAGAAGGCGATTATTTTATTCGCTCAATTTGGAAGTTACTTGAGAACTGTAAATGGGTAAGTAATCCACAAGCAATTAATGCAGCCGGTTCAAAATTGCACCAGCTGAAAATTGCTCGACAAATAGGATTTACAATTCCGAAGAGCTTGGCGACAACAGACCCTGAAGCAGCCAAAAGGTTTTATGATGAATGCAAGGGACAAGTCATCGTAAAGCCGTTCAAATCGAATGTGGTTGAATATGGCAATGAAATTGCCGTTATTTACACTAGTAGAGTATCTCAAGAAGACATTCAGCATATTGACCAGGTCAGAAAGGCAATTACCTTCTTTCAAGAAGAAGTTGCAAAGCAATATGAGGTGAGAGTGACGGTAATTGGCGATGAGATATTCACGGCGAAAATCGAGTCGCAATCTGATGTTCGACGAGCGTTAGATTGGCGTAGAACATCGCCCCAGAAAGCTACTTGGGTTTACGGCGATATTCCAGATATTGTAAAAAATCGTTGCAAACAGATGGTTTCACATTACGGGCTAAACTATGGAGCATTCGACTTTGCCGTAAATTCCGAAGGTGAACATGTGTTTTTTGAGTTGAATCCGAATGGACAATGGGCATGGCAAGAAATTGAACTTGGATACCCGATGACAAAGAGTCTTGCGAAAGCTCTAGGAGATTAATTGAAAACGGCCATAAAATGGCCGTTTATTTTGTTGCCCTTACATTTTTTAAATGAAAGAAGATGGTATTCTCATTTATCTTTTCAACTTGAAACTTTGGCATTGGAGTATTTTCAAATGTTCTTCTTTCGAAATTAAAAAATGCACCAGAATGATATTTCAATTCAATTAGTAAGATTTTTTTAGGATCAAAATAAGTACCAAGTGGTTTATAGGTTTTGTTATTTAGTACCAATTCTCTTAAAGTTGTATGAATGTTTCCAGCAATGACGACTGCAATTTCAGAATCTCCATTTCCTTGCATCTTTTCAGTAATGTTTTCATACATAGATAGATCCCGATCATCCCATGTGCCTCGTCCACTATCAAAAAAAGTAAAAGGAATACTTCTTTCGTGAAGATACACCAAAAGTTTGAAGTGTTCTTTTGAGAAACGACCATCTTTCTCAAGCATTTTTGTAACCTCTAAGTTTTCAATTCGTTCGAATTTATTGTCTGCCGCCGCGTTCAGAAAGTCTTCGTAAATGAATTTAGGATATTCGAAACCTACAAATTTTATTTTTTTTGTGTTTATTAGTTCTGAGACGAATGATTGGACAAATTGTGGATTTTCTATGACCCCATGATTTTCACCAATGAGCACAATTTTTTGATCAGAAATTAAAGAAGAAAGTGTTTTTGTATCGAATTTCATACGACAGTATACCAAATATTATTAGTTTTTAGTTCAGATATGATCTGTCGTACTCTGTGAATGCAAATAGTAGTTGACTGTTTAAAACAAAAAATCGTTCAATTTAAGTAAACTCTTGTGCACTTACTTTTTTGTTTTTTCATCCCACCACGGTTTTTGAGGTTCATTTCCCATTAGATTACTTGTGTGAGTACGATTGGGATCATAATCAATTTCCTTCAACCGCTTTTCAAGGTTTTCTTTGACTACTGAGTCTATTGGTTTGTCCTCTTCCTCAGGTACTACTTCTGGTTTAAAGTCTTTACCAAAAGGACCATCTGCGAATGGGTTCTCTGGTAGCGGCTCGTCATCACCATCTTGAACATTAGAAAATTCACTCATGCAATTTAAAATACTACATTTTTTAGGGAAAATGAAGCAGATTTTGATACTCGTTTGTCTATTAAGCGAGTGCTTTGTAGACGCTAACACGAATAAATCCTTATAATTGATTATGTATTGGAGTGCAAACTTTGCATATGCAGTTGGATTAATAGTTGCAGATGGCTGCTTATCTAAAGATGGCAGACATATTGATTTCACCTCGAAGGACCTCGATCTGATTCAAACTTTTCTTAAAATTCTTAAACTGAATAATAAGATAGGTGAAAAAAAGATAAGGGGGAATTCTAGGAAATATTACAGAGTTCAATTTGGAAATGTGAAGTTTTACGCTTTTTTATTAGATATTGGACTCATGCCTAATAAATCCAAGATAATAGGTGAATTACAAATTCCTGACCGTTATTTCTCAGATTTTTTGAGAGGTTTTTTTGATGGAGACGGTGGTACATATTCATATTTTGACCCTCGGTGGAAAAATAGTTACATGTTGTATACGTCTTTTGCTTCTGGAAGTTTACGGTATCTTGAATGGTTGAACTTAAAAATAAGTAGTCTATATGGTGTTGAGGGCAGAATAGGAGGCACTTTTGAAAATTGTTACACTCTTCGTTATGCAAAACAAGGATCACTTATATTGATTGAAAAAATGTATTACAAAAAGGGGATTCCGTGTTTGAAAAGGAAGTACTCGAAAATAACCCGTTCTTTAGGTATAATAGCGAAACATGCCGGAGTGTCGAAATTGGTATACGAGCACGCTTGAGGTGCGTGTGGGGTAACCCGTGCAGGTTCAAGTCCTGTCTCCGGCACAAGAATCCTCTATTGAATGATCAATATTACTTTTGAACACTGGAACAAATCGATTAGATGGTGTTCTTGAGTCTTCTGCTAGGGATTTTCTTGCCAACCTCAGTCGCCCATTTTTTAGGTTGAAAATTAACCAGATA
>JBBRBD010000015.1:0-17910 GCA_038206135.1 Patescibacteria group bacterium
TCCGCTTGAGTTGTTGCGGAAGAGATTTCACATGTTTAGGTGGCGAATATTGTGTCCACGTCCTCTGTTTTATCTGGGCAGGAACACCAAGTTTTTGAAGCCTTTCAACAAACTGCGTCGTGAATTGATGAATGAGATACCAAAAGGACACGAAATAAACGGATGTTGGTTGCGAGTTAGAGATGAGGGAAATAAAATTACGATGAGTTTAAAAATAGTAGATGGCACGAAAATTGAAAATCAAAAAGAAACACAATTGGTTGTAGATAACTTCGAAAGCGCAGTAAATCTCCTTGAAAGTATTGGGTGCAGTAAAAAAGCATACCAGGAAAGCAAGCGTGAACTTTGGGAACTTGATGAAACAGAGATAACAATTGATGAATGGCCATTTTTAGAATCGTTTGTTGAAATTGAAGGAAAATCTGAAGAATCAGTACAGAATGTCTCAAAAAAACTAGGATTTGATTATACAAACGCAAAATTTTGTGCAGTCGATCAATTGTATAGTGAGAAATATAACATTACTAAAGAGCAAATAAATAATCACACCCCACAGATTTTATTCGAAGGTAAAAACCCCTTTATTTAATTACGCTTTCAAAAATACTCCCTTTTATTAGTAAGTAAGAGGTACCTTCAGATTGTTTATGATTAATAAAATGTCAACATGAACCCATAAGATTTGTTTTGAGGTTAAATTAATGATAAAATATCAAGCTAAATGATGTCTTTGGTATGTTCTGTTACAGTCAGACAATCTTAGACTCCAGTGGAGATTGAATCTTTAAAAGATATCGAAGGAGAATAGTTAATGTCCCAGACTTTAGGTCAAAAGTTGGCACTTTTGCTCAGTTCAACATTGCATGACGTCGTCAATCGAGCATTGCAAAAGAATCCAATCCCTGTATTGAAGGATGTTCTAAGACAGCACGAAGATGCAGAAATCGAGCTGGAAGAAACGCTTGGAGTTGCACTCGGCAGAGTAAGATCTGAAGAGCGACACGTATCGCAGCAAAAGACTGTGGTTGTCCAAATAAATGCCACAATCAGCCGAATATATACGGATGGTGACCCGACAAATGATGGGGAAGCCGAGAATGAGGGATTAAAACTTGTCGGTGAAGAAGACAATTTGGCGACAAAGCAGCAAACATATCAGGCTGCTATTGACGCATATGAAGGTTTAAGGAAGGCTAAGAAGACCTTAGAGCGCAGAATTATCTCGCTTAGAAATCAAATTTCGCTTTTGCAAGCAATCCAGAATGAGGCAGACATTAAGAAATTGTCCGCCGACATTCTTATCAGATCTGCTAACTTGGTCACGAATAACGTAACATCAGTCGATAATATGGCTGAAATAATAAAGACTAATCGTGACCAACAGGATGCGCGGTTTGAAATGTCTCTTACAAAAATGGAAACTTTAGGTGCGGATCCTGCGCTTGAAGTAAGAGCCAGTGATCGACTCGCGCAGATTCGTAAACGTCTTGGTGTAGACACTGGAGAATCAACTACTGCAGTTGCGCCTCTTGATATGTCAGCAGATGACTTAAAAGTATTGTCTGCTAATTAGTTAAGCTTGTGTGGGTGGTGGAGATTTATATACTCCATCACCATTTTTTTGTATTATTATTATACGATTGAATACAATGTGTTAAACAATGTAAATTAAACCTATGCAATCTTCACAAGATGAACTTATTCAAAAAATACTTCAGTTGAATTCACCTGAGACTCCATATGTGATTGAGTCCGTGGGACAAACAATAGTAGCTACTTGGAACTTAGTAGATGTTAAATGGATTAAACTTTTTGGCCTAGCCGGGATGAAGAAGGCATATACATTTACGCTGAGCTTCAACGCAGATACACACCAGATCTCATATAATGAACAATCAGGGGAGGTTACCTGGCAGGCCGGAGTACCAACTGTTTCATACGCTGTGAACACTATGCAAGGCAAACAGAAGTCTTTTTCATTTGGTGTTAAATATGGAGTTAAGCCAGATTTAACTGTTGGTGAAATTTATAAGTTTGATTTTAGTACGAAAAAAATAAAAGATCCAATCTTGAAGGTTGTGACTGAAAATGGATGGACTATAAAAAGGTCACTATTGGAAAGACTTCTTGGCGTTTAAAGTTCTGTATTACTCTAAGCTTTAATTGCTTATATCTTTTCATTTACTCGAAAAGCAGTATTTAAATCTCCAGACAATATTTTACTTGAAGAAGATTATATCGTAAGAAAATCTGTCCAAATTGGCAGGCCCTAGTGAACTTAGTTGGGACATACTATTATAATACCTAGTGACTAAACTAGTTTCCGTTATAATTCCCACGCTTAATGAAGAAAAATTCATTACTGTACTTCTAGAGTGTCTCAAAAATCAAACTTGGCAAGACTTTGAAATTATTGTGGCAGATGCTAACTCAGACGATAAAACGAGGGAAGTTGCACAAAAATTGGGCGCGAAAATTGTAGAAGGGGGACACCAATCATTCGGACGAAATAATGGGGTAAAGTATGCGAAAGGAGATGTTTTGCTGTTTCTTGATGCTGACCTCAGTTTTGACACCAACTTTTTAGGCAACTGTTATCAGAGTTTTGCTACTCAAAAATTAGATATTGCCTGCTGTTATTTTGATACGTATTCGCATAGCGTTAAAATGAAAATGATTTATGGTCTATGGAATAGTAGTAAATATTTGAGAAGAAAGACGAAAGTTCCCGATGGTGAGTCTCAATGTCTTTGGGTTAAAAAAAGTGTGTTTGACGATATTGGCGGCTTCAACGAAGATTTGAAAATCGCAGAGGACACAGACTTTATTCAAAAAGCTGCAGAAAAAGATTATAAATTTGATATTTTAAACTATAAATTTACCCCATCTGATAGGAGATATAAAAAAGTTGGAATATTGAGAGTTTTTGCCGGTAGTTTAATTGCTGGTATTATGCAGCTTTTAGGAATTTTTAATCAAAACAGTCTTTCACAAAACATCTATGGTGATTGGGGTAAATTCCGTGACAACTGAGCTATTTTTAAACGTATTATGTTAAATATAAGCAGTAGTTTTGAAGTAGTACTCCATACATAAGATATTTTTCTGCAGTTTCCATATCTATATTATTATCTGAGTTGGAGACATCCTCCACGATATCAAAAAGATACTTGGGAAGATCTAATTTCAGTAGTGGAAAGGACCACCTTTTTGACTCGTGTGCAAAACGCTTCGCTCCATTTGTCGAACCACTATATGTCAAACTGGCAACTCTGAATAAGTCGTTAGAGAGAGACCCAATTAACATTTTTGTCTCAGTCATGTTTGTTTTCTATCTAGAATTTCTGCGAAAAAGTATTCCGTTAACGTTTTATATTTTTCTCTAGTAATTTCGCTTTGAATATCCATTTTAAGGTTGTTGCCAGTAGGTCGAACATTTATAAAAAAGTTGAAGTCTATCTCTGTCATCGCAAATGGTTCAGATTTAGTAATTATTACAAATTTATTATAACATTTGAAGGAGGTTCACGATCATTCTTTGAGAAAGTTACGATTATTATATTAGGAGATTTAAACAATCTACTGCTTTTCAACAAACCTAAATCGCGGAACCTTTTTACCATCTATCTCCACTTCTTCTAGGAACATTTTTAAAGGACATACCCATAACTTGCTTAATGGATTATCATACAAGCATTCATAAACCACCAAATCCTCATGAGTTTCAGAGTGTTTTGCAATTCCAAGTACGTTATAAAAATTACCTGTTTTGGAATGTTGATATTTCCCTGTTTTCATAGTTAATTATATCAATATTTGAAGTTACTTCAATGTTAGTTGAACTTTGCAGGGGTGGAGTGAATCGAACACTCGTTAGTGGTTTTGGAGACCACCGTCCTACCACTGAACGACACCCCTAAATTCTTAGGCTATTATAGCAAATAGGTTACAAACACTTTGGAATATCATAGAATTAGGTGATAATGATGGAAGAATTGGGTGCATTTAAAGAAACAGATGCTATTCGTTCAGCGATCTTAAGTGATCCGAATGTCTATCGAGGCTTAGCGGTAAAGCCGACTTATAAAGAAGAGAAGATTTTATTTAGAACCGAACGATTACCTAAAGGTGAGGCATTCTCACGACTTGATCACATTGTTGTTCGTCATGGCAAGCAACTGAAAGAGCTGTTTAATACTGAAGATGAAAACGCCATGTTATCTGGAATTGTGGATACACTAAAGGAATCACAAGATCAGTATCGTGATGAGGAAACGGGCCATTTAGTTTTTTTTAATGAAAAGAATAATTTAACAATTATAGTTAAAGATAAGTTGTCACAGGAAAATTCTCAAAATCCGCCGCCACCTCCGCCTTATATTACGACTGCATACACACTAGCTGGAGGCAAGGCTTCATTCGAAAGCAGGAAAGAGAAGAGAGCTATACACTAAAAACTTATGAAAGAAAACGACTCACATCCAATTTCAATCTTACCTCAATTTGATAGGGGACAACTTTCTGTTGAACTTCAGGACAAATTGTCTCAGATGAGCTTAGAAGCACATTTTATGGAATATGACGGGATGCAGGAATTTATGCAAGATATTCTAGATCCTGACACTGACCGTGAAACACGACTCAGCTTTGAAGACGAAGGATATGACATGAATTATGCAGGGGAAACGAATGGGTTTTATGAATTAGGTCCAAGACCTCAAGTCATTTTAAATATAATCACAGAATTAAATGAAAAAGGAGTCGACACACGTCGCATCCAGCAGGTTTTTCATGAAATCGCAGGGAGTGTGTGGAGAAATGCGCCAAAATATTATGAAACCCGTCCTGAACAATATAAAGTAGAGTTGCCAGAGGATTATGACTCAGAAACACCATATCCAGAAGTATTTGGGAATGGTAAAGAAGATATTTAAGGATTTTTTTGCAAAATAAAAGACAGGGTAAAAACCCTGTCCTGGTCGAGAATTAGCGGTTTCCGTAAAAGCTCCACCAAAGTGGAGCACTCGGAGAAGGTTCCCATCTGCTTTTCTTTACATGGGCAACTCGCCATTCAATTCCTTTCCAAAGATGCACTCGCTTACCATCCCACACTTTCACATACACGTCTTTCTCATGTTCTCCATCTTTTAAGGTGAGCACTGCAGGCTCACCAATAGATGGTTCTGGTGCCTCTTTAAAAGACGGCTCCAGATCTCTTGCCATAGGAACATTGTGTATGTGACTCCGCCGAGACTCAGAAAAACTGTTTACCTTAAATGTCCCTTTTGCAGGCACGAAACACCTCCTCAATGACTTTATTTACTATATCACATTTAGGCTAGTTTAACGAGAGGCTACAAAAAAAGGCAGCACATATATTGTGCTGCCAAATACCTCTTGGTATTTACTTAGGATTACGGTTTGCAAGCCCCATCGTCCAGAGTGGTGATGAGTTATCCTGCTCGTGGAAACCGCTTTTCTCTGTCGAGATCACGCGGTACTTGAATCCATCTAATTCGAAGGACTGTTGTCCTTGGTAGTCATCTACATGGAAAGAGCGTTTTACCTCCTTGCCAAAATGGTTTGGTCTGACTCCATTTAAAACGGCTGGTTTCCCTATTTCTGCAGATGAGCGATCACGTTCGTTCCGTTGCTCAACCTCAACATAATCACTTCGTACAGGTGTCGTTCTTTTCATTTTCTCACGTCCTTATTCTGTTATGTTTGGCTATGGCGTAAAAAACCCGCCTCTCAGAAAAAATGAGGCGGGCTTAAGTGATGTAGACCGCTGTCTACTTATACAACTTCAGCGAGTTCTTGAACTCGCAGCCGTGAAGGGGGTTGATACCCTTCGTATGCATGGACCTTCGTACTTCCGCGAAGGGCCTGAATTTGCTGATTTGCCGTTGCTTTGAAAGCAGCGTATTTTTTTGCAGTGGCATCGCACATTAGTCGATGTCCCTGCTTCTCAGCATTTCGCTGCACATTTTCCGGCATGTAGCGGTAATCACGCCATTCTTTGCTGGTTCCTGTTTGGAACTTCAGCTCGCCTGAAATGTGGCGTGCCAGATTGAATCGAACATCGTCGACAATAATGTGACCCAAACTTTGAATCTGTAGCATGATGCCTTCTCCCTTAAAAAAACTTAACTCTGGATACATTCTACCTCAAGAATCTCAATATGTCAAGTACTATCGGACATATTTGAGTTGGATATGCCTGCTAGTTTTTTTGTATCTAGCAGGCAAGAATTGCTGGTAAATTATGGCGGTCCGTCGAGCCTGGAATTTGCCTCGTACCACTGGCCAGAGTCCTTTTGACTTACAACAATTGATCCTACAATTAAGTGTAAGCTTCCAGTTGTTTGAATCTGGTTAGCACAATAAAAGCATACCCGGTGTTCATTATCTACTTCGGCGGTTGGAAATGAGCGTACTTTGTTGCACTTGGTGCAAATAGCAACTCCTTCTTCTTCTGGAGGAACCTGTGTACTCTTAGTCCTCTGATCAGAACCATCCATGAAAATATACTCCTTACTAAATTGGACTGTAATATTTACCTGCCGTTCGCGCGAATGCAACGAATAGTAGTATTGTTACAAAAAAATGAGGGGAAGAAAAGAGGGGAAAGACGGCTTATTTAAGCTTGGCACTTTCTTTGTGAGAAGTCTTTTTGTGGCAAACTTTACAAAATTTCATGATTTCAAGCTTCACATTCTCTTCATTTACTTTGTTGCGAGTCGTGACGTAGTTTTGTGATTTACACACAGAACAAAGCATTCCTACAATTTCTCGAGCGCCTTTTTTTGCCATACGTGGAAGTATCTTAGCAAATTTATGTGAATTGAGCAATACACATACTTTGCAATCCTTTTTGTGTGTGTTAAAATAGCGTACCTTGCACAAAGCAAGAGTATAGTATTGTACTTTACAGTTTACGGAGGATAGGGGAAATGAAAGGTAAAATGTTTCTTGGTTTGATCGTATTGTTGGTGACAATGCTTAGTGGCGTTGTTGCAGCCTCAGCATCGAGCGCAACTGCTAGTTTGACGGATGCTCGTGCATACACGACGAGCTCTAGTGCTTGTGCCGATTTCTCGCTACACGTATCAGGCGAACTTAATAAAGATGTTCGCGTTTCAGTTTTTCCGAAGTATTCAGTTACGAAGGGAGACATTGCAAATACTTCTTATTCGAAGGGCACCAATGTAACTCCCAGCGGAAATTTGACTGCTCAAGAGGTGTTGACTCCGACCTATGAGAATAGCCGGTTTGATAACCTGAGCTACTGCATCAATTTGAACTATTTTCCCATCAGTAGTTACGATTATGACTACTATTTTGAAGTTCAAATCGCAGAAGAGGCCACCGATAACTTGATTGATTACTTCACCTTTGACCCCTTAACCCATAAAGGGTTGGGTTCAACTCAAGGTTTGCGTATTCAAAATACCGTTGTTGATGCGCAGTCTGATGGCGTTGAAATAAGTTTTTCGCTGTATATCTATGGATATGCGGGAGCTACACTTGATGCAAATGTGTATCCGAAATATGCGTCTACGGGAGAACAACTCCGCACCAAATCGAGTACCTATGGCACTCCCAGTGGCTATTTGGTAGGGTTTGACGAGCTGGTAGTTCCAAAGGACTATAAAGTTGCCATGTGGCGACAAGGGTCGAATCCGGTGAAGCTGTTTATTCCATATACAGCGTTCCCGAAGCCGACAAATACGACTGGGTACGATGTCGCATTCGACATTCAGATTTTTGATGGCAGTGATGTTGCAATTTCACTCGACTTGAGTGATGCCGCAAGTATCATCAATATTCATAAGGGTTCATCAACCTAAAATTGAACCGATTAGGCGCTCAATATAGAGCGCCTTTTTTTATGTCATTTTTTGTCAGCTTGAGACTCAAAATACATAATTTAATTTGATAAGAATATCCGAGGATGAAGTTGACCTTAATCGATTTGTAGATTCAAATTCCAGTGATTTGGATCAATTTTTTTAAGTGGGGCTTTTTTTGAGCCCGGAAGTGGAATTGAACCACCGACCCCGTTCTTACCAAGAACGTGCTCTACCTCTGAGCTATCCGGGCAAATACAGCCTGACCTCGATTATACAGGAAATCTACTCAGTGCTAAACTTGGAACATGAAATATCTCGTATTTCTGTGCTTTATTATTGTGTTACTGGTAAGTGTCTCATTTTTTTTAGTGCAAATTCGTAAAATCTCGATTTCAGTTACTAGTACTGACGTACCAATAGGTACAACTGCTGTGAACGACAATTCAAAACAAACAACACTATTATTGGGAGGAGATGTAATGCTTGGGCGGTCTGTGACAGTAGAAGCACTTGACCGGCAAAGAGATGCAAGTTTTCCGTTTAAAAATCTCACTCCATTGTTTGAAACTTCAGATCTAATCTTTGTAAACCTTGAAACGCCAATCCTAAATAATTGTCCGCGCCAAACGTCTGGCATGGTGTTTTGTGCACCATCAGATATGCTTTCTGGTTTTATTGGAAATAAAACAGTGGTGAATTTAGCCAATAATCACACACTAAACCATGGGGCTAATGGTCTTGTCGAGACAATTGACATTTTGAATTCAAAAAACATTGATTCAACGGGGAATTCAAACCTATTAATAAAAACTGTAAATGGAACTAGATATGGCTTTGTGGGTTTTGATTATGATCAACAACTAAACCCCAAACTTAGAGAAGTTGACAAACAACTGATACAAGAAAGCAAATTAAAAGTTGATGTACTTGTTGTTGCAATGCATTGGGGAGTGGAATATAAGGCGCACCCTTCAGAAGGTCAACGCCTGTTAGCGCATGAACTGGTGAATTTGGGGGCTAACGTAATAGTGGGACATCATCCACACTGGGTAGAAGACACAGCAAAGATTGAAAACACTCCAGTATTTTATTCACTAGGAAATTTGATTTTTGATCAAATGTGGAGTGAGGAAACGAGACACGGCTTATTGGTTCGGTTAACTTTTGAAGGAAAGCAAATAGTAAAACAAGAACTTATCCCTACATATATTGAAGAAATTGGTCAGCCAATCATCATGCCGTCACCAAATGAATAAAATTTATAATTATTTTTTATAGCTTCGGCATATGCTTTGCCTACAATACAGTCTTCAAAGTTCGAAAACTTGTTTTGTGTATTTGGACTTGAAACTAATGCAGAAACGAGCGCCAGAAGTGTGGAGTGGGGAAGATGAAAATTCGTAATTAAACTGTCGACAAATTTAAATTTATATGGAGGGAAAATGAAAATGTCTGTACTACCACGCAGTTTGTTTGCTGATAAAACGCCACTTTCGTTAGCCAGCGTTTCCAGAACCCGTGTTGTTGTTGTACCAACTGAGATGATTCGTTTTCCTTCTGACTTAGTCATGTTTAATCGTGCAAGTGTTTCGGGCTCTACAGAATAATACT
This sequence comes from Patescibacteria group bacterium, assembly GCA_038206135.1. Taxonomy (GTDB): domain Bacteria; phylum Patescibacteriota; class Microgenomatia; order UBA8517; family UBA8517; genus UBA5941. The sequence goes on from JBBRBD010000015.1 coordinate 9,465, forward strand.
CAGAATGCATGTGATGTTCTTCAATATTTGTATGTTTTATTGGTAAAAATGTTCCGGCTCCTACATGTAATGTCACATATTCAACTTGAACACCAACTTCTGTTAATTTTTGTATTAAATTATTTGTAAAATGAAGGCCTGCAGTGGGAGCTGCCACTGAGCCATTAGTTTTTGCATAAACAGTCTGATACTTCTGACGAACTTCATGTTCAGTGAGATTTGAGTGGATATAGGGAGGAAGGGGCATCTGACCATCTGACTCCAAAAATGCCAAAACAATTTCTCGAGGTTCTAAAAATTCTATTTCAATTTCGTAATCTTTTTTATTTAAAATTTTTCCGTGAATATGTCCAAAGTCTAAGATTTGTTCTAACTTCACTTTTCCTCGGTGCATAGCAGTCCATATGTTGTTTTTAAGTTCATTAAGCAGCAGAATCTCTGTTTTGCCCGCAAAAATACGAGCTGGAAAGACCTTTGTATTGTTGAAAACCAAGACATCATTGGGAGTTAGAATATTCGGCAAATCATAAAAATGTTTGTGCGAAATTTCACCAGTATTTTTGTTCAGTGAAAGAAGCTTTGCGTGATTGCGTGGCTCAGTTGGCTCGTGGGCGATACACGTTTGTGGAAGTATATATTCAAGTTGGTTTAGATTCATAAGAGTATTTTAACAAAAAAATCCCCACAACATAGTTGTGAGGATTGTAGCTTAAAACTACTACTTATGGCTGACAAACGGGCTGAAAATACTCAACTTCATCTGTACTTACCATTAACACTGTTTTATGTGTATTGGTGTCAAAGATGAAAACTTGACCCTTACCCTCAGAGCTCAAACTCCCATATGCAAAAATGCCTGCAATTGAGAGTGAAGGTAAATAGCGATTTCGCAGTTGAATATTTGAGCGCTGGCAGACAACACCCGAACAGGTGTATTTGACAGTTATCCAAATATGTTTTTCTGAACTTGGATTCTCAAGTCGATATTCAGACAAATAGACATCGTTTCCATTTACGAGTGGCGTTCCTACTTGCTCGATGTATGGACTGCCAAAGAGACTCACTGTTGCGTACGTCTGAGTGCTCATTGCAACAGATTGTTGCCAATTCTTGTCAATTGCAATCCATGCAATTTTTCCTTGAAACCAAAATGGGTAACGACCCTTTGATGATCCAATTGGAAGAATGTGACCAATCTTAGTTGAACCTAGAGTGACGGTGCATATCCCCAAGTCATCAGGAAGCCCACGCTCGTTATCGTCCCACAACGAAGTGGTGCACGTAAACGCAATTTGCTTTCCATCAGGGCTCCAAGCAGGTTCAGTGATAGTTGGATACTTGTCGCTCACCATTTGAGGTTCTTGCCCCGGGTCTACTGTCCAGATTGTTGAACCGAGATGAAATTGTACAAATGCAAGCGTATCACGGTGCCAAACAGGATTGAAAGCGTTTTGTTTCATGCCGTAGATTGTCGGCTCTGGAATATTTGTCTGGTCTTTCAGGTCGTAGACCCATATCTGTGAGCTTCCGCTCTCTGTAAGATATACGGTTGCCGCGAGATACCGGCCAGTATCAGACCACGTGAGTTCATCAAATAAATATCCGGCTGGATTGGGGAGAGTATATAAAACGTTTCCGCCTATATCCGCTAGAACGATTTTCTCGCTGCCGTTATCTGATCTAATCATCGCGATGAGCTTTTTCTGGCTATCTTGAGCCGTCACGATCACTAAAGACCACATCACAAGAATGAAATGAACGGTGATGATCAAAGTTCGACGAAATTTCACAATTTGCCCCTTTTTGAATGTACTGTCTGACTTTTCAGACTTTCTTAGGGTGAAGTATACCGGAAAACAGAAGAAAAGTAAATTATAGGACATATGAAAGGGCAAGTTGTTGGCTTGCCCTCATTTTCTAGATGTGTAGATTCACTATCGCGGGAAGCCCGCAAATAACAAATAAAACTAAAAGAAATGAAAGGGTATTTGAAATGTCATGATGACCATACCCATTCCCACTAAATCGCAACTCATGTCGCGATTTGAGTTTTTGGCCTTTCATCTCCAGTCAACCCAGGTAAACCGTGAGCGGCGTTGCCGCCACCCGATGACTGCACAAAAAAGCAAAATTACCACAATCGCGATTAAAATCAATTCGTTCGTGCCTGACATACCGGCCTCCTAAAATTACTTATACGATTTAAACTAAGGGGATTATAGCATGAAAACAGATAAAAATCAACCTATAATTTGGTGCTGAGGGCAGGATTTGAACCTACGTAGCCCTTTCGGACGACAGATTTACAGTCTGTTGTGATTGACCGCTCCACCACCTCAGCAAAAGATCTATGTATTTTCTTGAGCCGTCCTAGGGATTCGAACCCTAGACCTGCTGTTTACAAAACAGCTGCTCTACCACTGAGCTAGGACGGCATAATGACTACGGGAAATTATAACAAATTTTTGAGGTAAAAAATACGGAGACCACCAAAGACCCTGCAAAAGGAAGCTCAAACCTAAACTTTTTCCTGTATGTATACAGGTGGGCGAACTGTCTCTACAGTCCATTTTTAAGGTGGAAACTTCTGCAGCGAACGTGTCCAATTTAAATAAATTTAAATTACCTCGTCCTAACACGAGACTCCCGGTTAAAATTTGTTTAGAAAAAGTTTTAACGGCCTAAGCTGAACCCTCTGCAGGGTAAGTCTATTATAACAGTTAGAAGCAAGGCGTCTTTTATATAAACTGCCCACCGGGGAGATAAATAGTGAGTAAAAAACGAATGATAGGGGAAATAACTAAGGTAATAATACTAACTCCTCCAAAAATAGGAACTATTAAAAAGAGCAGTAGCATAAGTCCATATCTGTGCATAAATGAGTCTACTGTGCGACCGATGTCAGGCGGTAATAGGCCAACTAATATCTTTCCTCCATCGAGTGGATGAATTGGAATTAGATTAAACACAGCCAAAATAATATTAAAATTTAAAAAAGGATAGAGAATAGGTGAATAGTATGAAAAGGAAGAAAGAGGATTTGACCAAACTCTCAAAACGATCGAAAGAATACTCGCTAAAATTAAATTTGAAAATGGTCCTGCAAGCGCAATAATTGCAGCGTCTCGTCTCGGGTTTTTGAGGTTGTAGGGATCAAATTGTACTGGCTTTCCCCAGCCAAAACCAATAAGGACAAGGAGTATTGTTCCGATCGGATCAAGATGTGCTAAGGGGTTTAAGGTAAGGCGACCCATGAGCCGTGGAGTTGGGTCTCCAAGTCGGTCAGCGGCAAATGCGTGCGCAAACTCGTGAATCGTAATCGCCACTAGAAGGGCAACAGCGCTTATTAAAAATACTAATGGATTTTGAGTTAAAGTGTCGAGCATTGTTAATTAATGAAAATCATATTATAATACCACGTATCGCTCTTAAGCGTGGCTTAAGGACGAGAATATACTAATATGGCACGAGAATGTTATTTATGCGAAAAGCGCAGCAAAATGGGCAGATCACAAATGCACAGACGTGGTGTTGCAGGTAAGCGGTGGCTTCACAGAGCGGCTGTTACTCATCGTGTATTTAAAGCAAACTTACAGCCATATTCAATTGAAGTAGACGGGCAAAACAAACATGTAACACTTTGCGCAAAATGTATTAAGCGCATCAACTTCGACGCAACTCAAAACTTTGCGTAACCACAATAAGTATCTTATAATTCACTTCTCGTAAGTAATTTTGTCTGGAGGGTATCGTGTCTAAGGATCTTAGTTCGACACAAATGTTCATTCCGACTGATGAAAATATTCATGCTGCTGAAGACAGGAGAACAAAAGGGGACTATTTAGCAGGATATGTACTTGTTCAAGGGGTGATGTATTTTAATTTGTCATTAATGGCTGGTTTTTCTGACCAAGAGAAACGGAGAGTTTTAACAGCTATGCGTATTTGCTTTGGATGTGCATTCTCGTATTCTAAGAGATTATTAAATCCGGTGAAGATGCTGTTGTACTTAAATTTTGCGAGGGATATTCTTCTCAGATACCAGCACATTGATGTTGTACGGGCAGCTTCCAACTGCCACTTGAGTATTACCGGTGAAAGCTATGATTTCTCGGGTGAAATGGCTCGAGATACAGCTAGATATCTTGGTTTTATTTCAGATCTTCGTGGTTTTGGAAAATTTGCGTTAGCAACACGTCTTATGGATTTGGGAGAGCAGGCAACAGAGCCGACACTGAAAGCGCTCATGTTGTTTGAGTCGTATCGGGTGAATTATTTGTACAGTAATTCTGGTCGCAATTTAGAATTACTCGAGAGTGCAGCCAAGGAGTCTATTGCAGCGAGCATGAAAGCTCAAAATTTTGAACGCGCTGCAACAGTTGCAGCACGTTTATATGTTGTAAACCCGCATGGGTTTTATGCGAACTATGCACAACAAAAATTTGAAGAAGCTCGTGCGCATGATTCTACTGTTTCCACGATTTGGGAGCGAGAAGTATTGAACTCTGGAAATTGGAAGTTAAAACTGCTCTCGAGCACTCGTCGGACTTTCTTTAAACTGTGGCGAGTTGATTGGAGTAAGTTTGAAATTGCGCTGTAGGTTTTTGTCTTAACTATCAGATACCCTCGAAATCTTCGGGGGTATTTTTTTATATGTTTATTTAAAAACAAACTTTGGATATCCCTTTTTAAATTGTTCGAAGGTAACTGCGTTTTTCCCTTCTAACTGTACTTCATCTAATACTAGTTTTTCTTCCTCAACATGCGCAGTCAAAATTTTCAGACGTTTTTTATCTGCTCCCAGTGTCACAAATGTGAATGCTCCAGGCCATGGGGTAATTGCTCGAATGAATCGGTCAACCGTACTCGGATTTGGTGTTATCGTATAATCTTTTATAAAACGAACAGGCCAGCTAGTTTCAAGAATTGTACCTTCAATTACTGAGGCAATAATGTTTTCAGGAATATATCCATCTTCTTTCACAACTGGTTTTGTGTAAGTTGCAACGGTTTCATCTTGTGGCTTCAATGTAATCTTTCCTTGCGCAAAACTTGGTAACAATTGAAGAAGAAAATCAACACTTTCTTGAAATAAGCGATCTCTTAATGTTTCATTGGTGTCTGTTTTTAAAACTTCTGATTTAAGTGATGACACAATTGGACCGTGGTCGAGCTCTGCGTCCATTTTAATAATCGTAACTCCAGTTGTTTCTTCTCCTTCTAATATAGTTGACTGAATGGGTGAGGCTCCTCGGAATTTTGGAAGGAGAGAAGGGTGAATATTGAGTATTCCTAACGGAAACTTTTCAATAATGTGTTGAGGAATTATTTTTCCATACGCGGCACAAACTGCGATATCGGCTTCAGGTAATTCATCTGCCTCAAAGAAAATGTCAATTTTATTCTTGTGTGCAAAATGGTCCACTTCTGAATACGTAACAGTTTTGTCCCGACCGACAGGCTTTGGAGACTGCGTAAGTACAGCAACGAGCTCTCGATCTTCTTTTCTTTTGTTGTACTGATTGTGTAATCCCTCAAGGATTGGCACAACATATGCTGGTGTTCCGAAAAATATTATTTTCATAGTTATACAAGGTCAACTTCTTCCCATTCCTCACCGTGAAAGTGATACAGCGGAGCATTTTGCTCCAAAACACGGTCAATAAATAAAATCCCGTTTAAATGGTCGATTTCATGCTGCACAATTTGGGCTAAGAAGCCTTTGAACTCTTCAGTTACTGATTTACCAGTTTCGTCCATATACTTAAGTGTAAGCTTATTTGCGCGCTTTAGAGGGCCATAATAATGGGGAAGCGATAAACATCCTTCGAGAAGTTTCTCCCGTTTATGCTTTCGTTTCCCTTTTGTTGTTTTCGCCCGTTCTTCAATATGTAAAATTTCAGGATTAATCACCACTTTTTCAGTGTTATCGTAGTTCATGAGAAACATTCTCACATTTTTACCTATCTGTGGTGCCGCAAGACCGACCCCCTCTGGGTCTTTTTGTGCAGCAAGTGTATCTTCCATATCTTCAATCAGTTCAAGTATCTTTTTGTCGACCACTGAAACTGGTTTGCTTTCTTGACGGAGCGTTTTTTCTTTAACTTGTAATATTTTGCGGATCATACGACCAAATTATACTATATTAGCCGCGTTCATTGCTAATTAGAGTGAATTGAGCTGTTTTTGAATGGAAGTGTCGTCTGGAGAAATATATTTCAATATGTATTCAAGCTGCGCTTTTGCCTTCGCAGGTTGCTTCGTTTGTGTATATAAAAATGCCAAAAGTTGTCGCGCAATCTTGTAATTTGGCTTCATTTCAACAGCTTTTTCACAAATTAAGAGAGAGTCTGGAATTCGGCCAAGCTTTGCAATAGTCAGGCACTGTTGATACAAAACGGAAGGGTCTGTCGGTGCCAAAACTTGCAGCATTTGAGTAATTTCTAGGGTCTTTAATAAATACGCTGAGTCATGATCTCCAAGCGTTGCATATGAATTGGCGACTGATTTTAATATTCGTACATTTGCGGGTGAGAATTCTATTGCAGTTGTTAATTCAAGTTTGCTTGCATTGGTAAATGTGTCTAAAAGTGTACTGTCAGCTTCTTTTGCTGTGGTAAGTTCGGCCAATGTCGCACCTAGTTGTGCGTGATACATTGACTCATTTGGCGAAAGTGAAATTGCAGATCTATAGAGTGATAAGCTCGCAGAATAATCCCCGCCATTTTGTGCTTCAAGAGCTCGTGCATATATATAATCTGCGCGCCAATAATTTATAAGTGAAAACAAGAGGTACATTCCGACGATCAGTACGGTTGAAATAGAAACAAGTTGCATTCCTTCAGGCCGTTTATTTTTAGATTCAACTCCCGTTTCGCTAGACACGGAGACAATAACCACTGCGGGAAATAAATAGAATAGAAGTGAAACGGGAACAACAGAAAATCCAAAAAAATTAGTAATTAGAATCGAAATGTATCCAACAAAAAGCGCGAGTTGTAGATAAAACTCATGCGAATTTTTCTGTAGTCTGATGAGCTTAAACAGGTGAAACATCGACACTAAAATAAGGAGCATATATGCACTCAGTCCGACAATACCTGTTGTTGCTAAATAATTTAGATATTCGTTGTGCGCTTTGTTATACAAGAAATTCCATTCAGAAACTAAGTTGTGTTCCATCGGGCGACCACTGTAATAGGAGAATGCAAAAGTTTCAACACCCGATCCAAATATCGGAAACTTTCCCCAGACATTTATAGCGCCTTTCCATACAATTTTTCTGATAATTCCAGAATCAGTTCCACCAGATTCAAGTGCAGTCCCTGTTTCTTGAAGGGAAGGTGTTTCAACTTTTTTTTGTGAGAGTTCAAATACTGACGGTGTCCAAGGGGAACCAAATAAGAATATGGTAATCACAAGAACCAAAGGGAGTAATAATAGTTTCGAAAATTTATATTTTAATTCTTTGAAACGTAAAAATACCGTAAACAAAACAAAGATTATTGCAGAAACTCCAAAACTGGCGATCCCAGACTTTGATTTTGTGAAGAGAAGGGATGCAAAAAGTATTGCAAAAACACTTAAACTGACAATGTGTATCTTCAAGTTTTTCTTTTCAAATATCGGAATCCAGGTTAAAGGAATTACTGCAGCCATCCAGGCAGCCATCCAATTCGGTTGGCCGAAAGTTGCAAAAACTCGTAGTTGTACCACTTGTACCCAACAGCTCACATCAAAGTTTCCTGTTATGAGAAGACAACTCGGGCTTTTCCCAAAGTGTTCAGAAACTCCCCAAAGTGCCGCAATACAACTCGAGAGTAAAACATTAAGCGCCATTCTTTTTAAGTTTGTTTTAGAAATAAATGTTACAAAGCCCCAGTACAAAAGAACGTAGCAACAGATAGACAAGAGCCCCCCATTAAAGCGGGAATAATATCCAAAGATTGAAGTACGATTGTCGATTGAAAAAAGTGTTGATATCACTTGGCTCCCCAAAAAAATAATGAGTGGAACATCAAGTATTGTTCTTTTAAAAACAAATTTCTTTTTCAAGATCATCTCTGTCGCCCAAAACACTGCTATAAAAAGTGTAATTGCGTAGAGGAGTACAATTTTATTAAACTCAAAAAGTTCACTTGTTTTTGAATAGAAGGTTAAGGGAACTGCAAAGAAAAGTGCGTTGTAAGAAAAAACAATTGCTTTTTTCATGGGTGTAGTTCAAGTCTTTCCATTTTACACGGCAAGCCCCTATACTGCTTCTACCAATATTACACCATGATTAACTTCATATTAGGTTTATTTTCGTATGACTTAGCAATTGATCTGGGAACTGCAAATACATTGGTGTCTGTGCGCGGGAAAGGAATTGCAATTCGCGAGAGTACGACTGTTGCCAGAAACCGCAGGACAAAAGAAACATTGGCTATTGGAAACACTGCAGGGA
>JBBRBD010000016.1:0-14942 GCA_038206135.1 Patescibacteria group bacterium
CGTAAGTCCGAGTAGTTCGACATCAGCTTCCGTAAGCCCAAGTTCTTCTGCATCTGCCAGCATTAGTCCTAGTTCGTCAGTCTCACCAAGCTCATCTGTAAGTGCAAGTGTGAGTCCAAGTAGTTCAACATCCGCCAGCATAAGTCCGAGCTCAAGTTCCTCTGCAAGTGCTTCAAGTTCTGCTTCTGCTTCTCAATCTCCTTCTGCCTCGTCATCTGCAAGCGTTTCTCCAAGCTCCTCCGTGAGTGAATCAGTCTCTCCAAGTTCAAGTGCTAGTCAATCTGCATCAGCTTCTGCTTCTTCATCACAATCCCCTTCTTCAAGTGCAAGCTCTTCTGTTAGTGCATCTACCTCTGCTTCCATAAGTCCATCAGCATCTATGTCTCCATCATCTTCAACTTCGGCAAGTGCGAGTCCAAGCTCATCAACTAGCGCAAGTATTAGTCCAAGTGCATCAATCTCCCCAAGCAGTTCTGTGAGTGACTCAGCCTCACCTTCTGCAAGTGTTTCAGCATCTATATCTCCGTCTGCTAGTGTGAGCCCAAGTAGCTCTATTTCTGCCAGCCTATCACCATCATCAAGTGCAAGTGCTTCAATCTCTCCAAGCAATTCTGCGAGTATGTCTTCCTCTGCTTCGGCTTCTGCATCTATAAGCCCAAGTGCCTCAACAAGCAAATCTGCAAGCGCATCTGAAAGTGCTTCGATTTCTCCTTCTGCATCGCTAAGTCCTTCAAGCTCTTCCAGTGAAAGTATTAGCCCGTCTAGCTCAGCGAGCGGGTCCATCTCGCCAAGTGGAAGTGCCTCTGACTCTGTAAGCCCATCATCTTCTGCAAGTAGATCACAATCACCATCAGGGAGTTTGAGTCCAAGCAGTTCAGCGAGTATGTCCATCTCTCCAAGTGCAAGTGCGTCGGCATCCCCAAGTCCAAGCAGTTCAATTTCGCCTAGTTCATCTTCGAGTGCCTCACTTTCACCAAGTGGTTCTGCTAGTGCAAGCATTTCTCCTTCTGCTTCAGTTTCTCCAAGTGGATCTGCTAGTCGATCAGCTAGCTCATCAGCATCTGCGTCACTCTCAGCATCAGCTTCAGTTTCACCAAGTATGTCTATATCGGATTCAGTCTCACCAAGTTCTAGCGCGAGTAGCAGTTTGAGCTCTTCTGCCTCACTTTCACCATCATCATCTGTATCAGCATCTATTTCGCCAAGTGCAAGTGCCTCAGCATCAATCTCATCATCTGCATCCGTTTCCCCAAGTGCCTCAACAAGTCGAAGTGCAAGTGCATCAACGAGCAGTTCTGTATCACCTTCAGCTTCAGTTTCACCAAGTTCATCAGTGTCTGCTTCCATCTCGCCAAGTTCAAGTATCTCGGCATCTGTTTCTCAGTCTGCGTCAGTAAGCCCATCGAGTTCGTCCAGTGCGTCAATTTCACCAAGTAGTTCTGTTAGTGCAAGCGTTTCTCCTTCTTCCTCTGTTTCTCAATCGAGCTCATCATCTATAAGCGCATCAGTTTCTCCAAGTGCGAGTGCCTCACCTTCAGAGAGTCCAAGTAGTTCGATTTCTGCAAGTATCAGTCCAAGCGCCTCTGTTTCTCAATCTGCTTCAAACTCAGCGAGCGTCAGTTCGAGCGTTTCGTCTTCAACTTCCCCGTCTGCTAGTTTGAGTCCAAGCGCAAGTGCATCACTTTCGCCATCTGCTTCTGTCTCAGCCAGTTTAAGTCCAAGTGCAAGCAATTCTGCTTCAGCTGGTTCTGAATCTGCTTCTATCTCACCATCCTCATCAGTGTCACCAAGTGCAAGCTTAAGTCCATCTGGAAGCCTATCACCATCACTCGGAATTTCAGATTCATCATCAGTGTCTCCAAGTGCATCCTTTTCTCCTTCTGCATCAGTAAGCCCATCGTCGTCAACATCACCGTCAACTACAACACAGTCGTCTTCTGAAGACCTTACAAGAGTTAGTTCCAGTTCTTCTGTTTCAGACTCTGCTTCAGCATCACCATCTGAAGAGCTGCCATTAATTCCCGCAATTGTTCCTGTGCAGAAAGCAATATTCTTTAAGAATTCTTATCATTTTCACAGACCGATGCCAATTAAAGTTGGTCTTAAAAGGATGTCTGCGACCATTTCTCCATTTGCTCCACAGCAACAAATTCCAATGTGGAACAACGCAGGAAGACCAAAGAAGGCAAAAGAAGGAGTACTTGGTTTTAATATTGAATTACATTGCTTGGAATATTTTGATGGAAGTGTTTGGCAGAAACTTCCAATGGAAAAACTTGCTGTATAATGAGTCTGTAAATGGCAAAAAACAATCAGATTTTATTAGATATTGGAAAAGGATTAACGCTCGCTGTTGGTTTACCAACAATTGGCATATGGGAAGGTTCAAACAGACCAAAAAATGCAAAGCGTGGCACACTTGGATTTAACACAGAAACAAACAGCGTGGAATTTTTTGATGGCACCATTTGGTTCAGAGCACAAATGGTAAAAGCATAATCATGTTTTTTTTAAATCTCACCTATTGCATTTTTATTTAAAAGCTGTATTGTTTTAATTAGCGCTATGTTAGATTTTGTTAAAAATATAGGTCCCACAGAACTCATTGTTATTGCACTTATTTTGCTTTTACTTTTTGGCAGAAGAGTCCTTGTGAATATTGCCCGCTCTGCTGGAGAAACTCTAAAGGAAGTCAAAAAAGTAAAGTCAGGTTTTACAGATGTCATTGAAGAGGCACAAAAACCAGTAAAGAAGGAGGATCACTAATAATATGTTGCAATCAATTGGACCTACAGAATGGATAGTAGTTGGAGTTGTCATTTTACTTCTCTTTGGTGGAAAGAAGATTCCCGAATTTTTTAAAGGTTTAGGAGACGCGGTCAAAGAATTTAAAAAGGCATCAAAAGACTCCACAGATTCTGACGAAGAAAAAAAAGAAAAGAACTAACATTAATAAGAAGTTGTTATACAATGTTTGAGTGGAACAACTTGCAAACATTGAGACGCCTGAACTTCAAGCTATTATTGATAGGTTCTCGCCCTTCTTATATGAAATTAGACGAAAAGTTGTAGTTACTGTTTTATTTTTTGTAGCAGCTTCTGTTTTTGGATTTTTATTCTACGAAAAAATAATACATACACTCATCGATTTGTTAAGCGTAGGAGGAGTAAATGTTGTATTTACGTCCCCTTTTCAATTTATTAATCTAGCAATTAGTTGCGGTGCGGCAAGCGGGTTGGTTTTAACGTTTCCATTAGCGCTTTATCAGCTGTTATCGTTTATCAGACCAGCTCTTAGACGACAAGAATATACACTTGTTGTAACCCTCATTCCTTTTTCCCTTTTCTTGTTTATATTCGGATTCTTCTTTGGTGCAATTGTAATGAAATGGCAGATAGAAATATTTTCGTCACAATCGGTTGCCTTGGGAATTGGAAATATACTTGATATCAGTAAGTTATTAACTACAATTATGTGGACGGCAGCCCTCATGGGAGTGCTTTTTGAATTTCCTATTTTGCTATTGTTACTTTTGCGATTCAAAATTATTAAGAGACAATTTCTTGGTAAATATCGATTGTATATTTATCTGGGTTCATTTATTATCGCAATACTTTTGCCGCCAGATTCTATTGTTGCAGATGTACTTCTCTCAATTCCTTTAATTGCACTTTTTGAGATAACAATGCTTCTTGATAAGGTATATAAACGTAAAAAATGAAAACTATTATCTTTGACTTCGATGGCACTTTATGTGACTCTGTGCAGCCGTATTTTAAACTCTACAATGCCTTCTTGCTAAAAAATGGTAGAGAGCCAATCAGTATCGAAAATTTTCGATCTGAAGGGCTTCTTGAGCTTGCAAAAAGACACAAAATTTCTCATTGGCAAATATTCTGGATTGTACTTATTGTCCGCAGATATAATGCCCGACATTCAGATGAATTTTTACCGATTACAGGAATTGAAAACGAGATAAAAAAACTCGCAAAATCATTTACGCTTGGTATCGTGACTTCAAATTCTAAGAGAAATGTAGTGAAATTTCTAAAAAAACATAACCTTGAAACATATTTTATGTTTGTTGAAAGTAAGATTAGTTATTTTGGTAAAGCAAAAAAGTTGGAATCTGTAATAAAAACATACAAATTACAAAAAGACGATTGCATCTATGTAGGCGATGAATCAAGAGATATTTTAGCAGCTAAATTGGCAGGTATACATTCTGCAGCAGTCAATTGGGGTTTCGAAAGTCAATCATTAATCTCCCAAAGTCAACCAGATATAACTATAACAAAGAGTGAGAAACTATCTAAAAGCCTATCTGTATTTTTCTCTAAAAATACTTAGTGTAAATAAGACTGTAGCTCTCAATATTCTTATAATTCTATTTGGTTCTTGTATAAGCCTCCATAACCACTCAAGTCCAAACTGAACAAAAATATCAGGTGGACTTTTTTTATAACCAGACAATACATCAAACGCTCCACCTATAACCATGGCACCACCCACTTGTAGGTTTTTTCTGTTTTTATAAAACCATTTTTCTTGCTTAGGCGCGCCGAAGCCAATAAATAATATGTCGGGTGAATTTATATTTATCTGAGAAATTGTTTCCTTTTCAATGGCAAATTCTGCTTTATCAACTGGGTTTGCATCATGTCCAAGTTTGGGTCCACCAGATCCGTTAAATAAAACACTTGGGTATCTCTGTCGAAGAGTATCAATTGTTTTGTGAATAACCGCATTTGATGAGCCTAAAAGATACACACGACCATGTCGTTCTTCGACAATTTTCAGCAATTCAGACATAAAGATTCGACCCTGAATTCGATGTTTTATTCTAAGTTTTAAGATTTTTGCGGCGAAGAGAATGCCAGTTCCATCGGGAATCGAAATATCCGCACTATTAAGTGCTTCTTTTAGAGATGCATCTTTCCTTGCAGCTAAAAGTATTTCAGGATTAGGCGTAACAATGAAAAATTTTTTATTTGAATCTAGATAAAAACCGATTCGTTTTAGCAGTTCAGTCTTTGAAGTGCTATCAATGACTACACCCATTATAGTCTCGAAAAGTCGAGCTTTTTGAGTGTAATTCTTTAATTTCATGCTTTAGTTATAATGCTTCTACGCCACAAGTTTAAATTTTCTAAAACAACAGCAGCCCCTCTGACTGCACAATACTCAGGGTCTTCTGCTAAATGAGCTGGAATTCCAGTTGCATCAGTTACAAACTTGTCAAATTGAGAAACACACGAACCTCCCCCAGTTAGTACAATACCTTTGTCTATTATATCGCTCGAGAGTTCTGCAGGCGTCTCAGATAGGACAGTTTCTAAAACAGAGACTATCTCTTCAAACACCGGAGCTGTTGCAACAAGGAGATCCTTTCCTTTGATTTTAATACTTCGGGGCATTCCAAAAGTAAGATCACGACCAGAAACTTCTAGCTCTTTAGATTCAGTTTGAGGAGTTGCGACAACCAGTTTCTGTTTTATCTCCTCGCATGCAAGATCACCAACCACAAGTCCATGATTTTTTCTCACAAAAAGTTTTATTTTATTGTTAAGCGTGTTTCCCCCGACACGCCTGCTGTGAGAGACAACAACACCTCCAAGAGAAATAACAGCAGCTTCTGTTGTTTCAGAACCGATATGCAGAATTGCATTCCCAGCAGGTGAACTTACTGCAATACCAGCACCAATTGCGGCGGCAAGGGTTGCCTCTACTATATATGCATGCGCGGCCCCTGCTTCAAGAGCAATCTCAAGTGTTGCACGCCGTTCAACTGAAGTACTTCCGGAAGGAACCGTAAGCATTACATCTGGGCGCAAAAGCTCGAATGAATTTGACAGTTTTGCAAATTCAATTTTTAAAAAAGCTTTAGCAATAGAAAAATTTGCTACAACACCTCCAACAACTGGTTTTTCTTGCACGACAGTTTCAGGAGTTTTTCCAAGCATATCAAGAGCAGCCTTCCCGACAGCTACAATCTTTTGATCATCTACAGAAAGAGCTAAAATTGTTGGTTCTGAAAGAACTAATTTTCCGTCAGACCAAATAACTGTATTTGAGCTGCCCATATCTACCGCAATTTTTCTACGCATAATAGTTCCCTATTTGTATCACAATAGCCATTTGGCACGCCATCTTGGTATAATACCAGGACATTACACTATGGTAAAAATACGTATCCTCATTTTGCTTTCAACAGTTTTTATAGTAGGCACAATTACGACTGTTGCAATTTTATTTGCACGAGGTTTCCGACTTGAAAAACAGCAAGCAAGTGGAAATCTTCAAATCACTGCAAAAGGACTTTTAGTAATTAACTCAGATCCGACTGGTGCACAAGTTTTTGTAGATAACGCTCTCCTCACGGCGACAAATAACACAATCTCCCTGGATCCAGGTTCACACACTGTAAGTGTTCGGAAAGAAGGTTTTTTAGAATGGCACAAAACGCTAGAAATTGAAAAAGAAGTCGTTAACCAAGTAAATGCGTATTTAATCCCTTCTGCTCCATCTTTGACTGCTTTAAGTTTTTCTGGTGTAGTAAACCCCCAAGTGAGCCCAGATTTTTCTAAAATTGTATATGCAGTTCCAGCTGAAAAAGACAACAAAGACGATACTAAAGCAGGTCTTTGGATGTATGAGACTACGAACTTGCCGCTCGGTTTTGGGCGGGATCCAAAGAGAATTACCAATGCCGATTTAACCAGTTATACCTGGGAATGGTCACCAGATGCACGCAATGTTTTGGTTGCTTCAAAATCGGCTACTTATTTATTACCAGTTTCAAGCTACACAGAATCTAAGCAGTTGGTAAATGTGGCGGCACAAGTAACAAAAATAAAGTCTGACTGGGAAACAAGTGAGGAAGAAAAAACAACAGCTCAACTTGCAAAGCTTGATACCAAAATTCGAAAAATATTTGTGACAAGTACAAAATCAGTTGAATTTGCTCCGGATGAAACGAAAATACTGTATACAGCAACTTCAAGTGCCACTATTCCGAACGGGATAGTAAAGGAACTTCCCGGTTCTTCATCACAAAAACAAGAGCGAAACATAAAGCCAAACAATATATATGTATATGACATAAAAGAAGATCGCAACTTCTTAGTTGAAGACACAGGCAACCCAGTTTATTGGGTACAGAACTCTCTTAATGTAGTGATCCCAGACAAAGCTAAGATTCTAGTAGCGGATTATGACGGAACAAACAGAGCCACCGTTTACAACGGAAATTACATCTTCCCTTATGCGTTTCCTACAACGTCTACCAGTAAGATGGTAATCCTGACAAACTTTGGCGCCACCGGAACACTTCCGAATTTGTATTGGCTCAGTTTAAAGTGAGAAAAAACACGCGACACATAAGCCGCGTGTAACTCAAAGCTCTCTTAGTTGAATTTTAGTCGAGCCACAACTCCATCCCAAAGTAACTTCCACATTAGAATTAGTACGAGTCCCAATACGAATACGAATGTGTCTATGCTCCTCTGAAAGTTACCAAACCACAGGAGACTTCCAAGTGTACCTACAACTACCCCTACAATGATGGTTGATATGTTGTAATTATTCGCGAACTGGGGAGCTTTCTCTCTTCGCCTCAACTGACAAACGTAAATAGAAATCCCTGGACAGAATAGCAAGAAAAACGCTGTAACAATCATTTCATTGGGTGAAAAGAGCGATATCATTAACTGTCGTAAATCAACACTTTCCCGTATCCAAAAAATAAGCAAAGACAAATACCATGGAATAACGCATACGAATGACTCCCAAAGACTTTGATAGTTCGCTTTCATTATCAAACGGCTCCTTGTTAATACAGATACATTATTGGAATAATATCATGAAGATTGCTAGAATTCCCCTAGTCTCGTATTTGCAACGCCTTTATAGCTCAACGGATAGAGCAAACCCGTCCTAAGGGTGAGATGTAGGTTCGATTCCTACTAAGGGCACTAAGAACTTCTTGGGGCACGCAAAATGCGCCTCTATTCATGTACTCCACAACAGACAAAACTCCATAGCTACATAGAGACGCAACAGGCAGGCCAAACAAAAGACAAAGTGCAACATACGAAAAAAGTATTACAAGAAATAAATTCCCTACACCTCTCGCGACAAAGGTTTTGGCAATCCACCCATTGCATTACTGTTCTGAAACTTAATATTAAGTATAGATCTATAACTGAGTGCTTTTACACACTCCAAATGTATTGTTATACACTCTGAGTAAAAATATAGACCATTTCAAAAGTGCCCGTCAAGAGGGAATATTTTATATGTGGTTGGGATTGACGACAACGACTATCTCCCCTTTCACTGGAAGTGTTTTTTTAAGTTCATTTATAACGAAATTGATGTCGCCTCTTAAAATTGTTTCATGCAACTTTGTAAGCTCTCGTCCTAAAACAATCAAACTCTCTTTTGGCAAGATGCTATTAAGTAAATCAAGTGTTTTTATAATTCGATGAGGAGATTCAAAAAAAACATATGGATGAGAAAGGTTTGAAAATTCATAAAAAAGCTTTGTCAGTTTTTTCTTAGGCAAAAATCCATAAAAGCTAAATTGTTGAGTATTAAAACCGCAAACTGATAAAAGAGCCGTAACTGCTGATGGTCCGGGGATGGGAACAACTTTAAAGTTTGGATTAAAGGTCGTTAAAAAATGTATAAGTTCATT
This sequence comes from Patescibacteria group bacterium, assembly GCA_038206135.1. Taxonomy (GTDB): domain Bacteria; phylum Patescibacteriota; class Microgenomatia; order UBA8517; family UBA8517; genus UBA5941. The sequence goes on from JBBRBD010000016.1 coordinate 8,700, forward strand.
CCCTGGATCAGAAATTCCTGGAGTTCCTGCGTCAGTCACGAGGGCTGCAGATTTACCAGATTTAAAACGCTCGAAAATTTGGAGCCTAGAGACATCAGTTGAATGTTGATGATACACAACAATATCCTTCTTCAGATTAACCGAGTTTAAAAGTTTGTGTGCAACACGAGAATCTTCAGCTAGAACAAAATCTACTTCCTCTAGCGTTTGTACTGCTCGATAGGTAATATCTTTTAAATTCCCAAGTGGAGTAGCTACCACATACAGTTTTCCGAACATATCGTCTTCCATATCTGGTTATTGTACACCGTCATGAATTTTTATGAAGATAAGCTCAAAAATTGATTAGACTATGAGAACTATTAAATTCTATACAAAAATTGTGGATAACTTTGTATATACACTTGACTATCGGGTACGTTGAGCGTGAGGATGAAATTGGGGATAACTTATAGATAATGTGGGGATAAAGTGTTCAATGGTCTTTATGGCTAAATGCCGGCGTATAATTCAAATTGAAGAATGGTTTACCTAAAAAGCATATTACTTACAATATCCGGGGTGTAGGTCATCGGTAGACCGCTCGTTTCGGGTACGAGAGGTAGGCAGTTCAATTCTGCCCTCCCCGACAAGTTATGAAGATTGCGTAAGTCCTAAATATATATCAACGCTATTTCCAGTAGCTCTCAAAATCGCCTGGTCAATTGGCACAGTATGATCTTGTTTTGTAATCGCATCTCGGTATACAACAGTCCCTTTGATTAATGATATGAAATTTGCGTGCTGAGCCATGATGTCAAATTTTCCAGTGTTGTTTTGTGCTGACAGTGACAATACAACTCCACTAAACAAAGTACCACCTCTGCTATGTATTTTTAAACTAATTTCATTCTTCATGCCGTTTTAATAGCATCAGAAAGCTTCCCAATATATAAAAAGGCATCATCTGGCACAGTGTCGTATTGCCCGGAAATAATAGCATTAACATCTTTCACCGCTTCTAAAACTGGAACATATGTCCCTTTAACTCCTTTTTGCCCCTCAGCAGTATAAAACGGTTGTGTTAAGTAGTTTTTTAATTTACGTGCTCGTTTTACCACAATTTGATCTTCAACTGAAAGTTCATTTTCGCCAACCAAAGACACAATTCTCTCAAGTGACTGTGCTCGTTTTAACAAATTTCGAGCAATAATAACGACTTGATAGTGATGATCTCCGACAAGATGAGGGTTGAGAGCAGATGAAGTTGAGCCCAATACGTCTACAGCTGGAGTTCTTCCTTCTTGATATACATCTCGAGACAATACGAGAAGAGAGTCGAGATACGGAAATATGGTTTGTACACCGTGGTCAAGTAAGTCATCTGCCGGGACATACACAGCTTCCACACTGGTAATAACCCCATCGATTGTAGAATGCAGACGTTCGTGAAATGTGGCCATTTCACTTTCAAGCGTCGCCTGATAACCATCTTCAGACGGAAGTGTGCCGGTCAAAACGGAAAGTTCGTTTCCCGCCTGGGCAAAACGATATACGTTATCAATAAAGAATAAGATATCCCGTTTCTCAACATCACGAAAATATTCAGCCATCGTGACACCAGCAAACGCGGACAAAAATCGTACAGCAGGGTTTTCACCCATCTGCCCATAGACGAGAGATGAATATGGCAAGACGCCAGTATTTTTAAGAGATTGCCACAACTCCAAACCTTCACGAGAACGCTCCCCAACCCCGGCGAAAACTGAATAGTACCGGTCGTGACCTACCTTTCCAACGACATTATGCATAATTTCGGTAAGAAGCATTGTTTTACCAACACCTGCTCCACCAAAGAGACCCATTTTTCCACCTTTAATAAGTGGTGCAAAGACATCAATAACCTTAATTCCAGTTTCTAAAATCTCCTTTTTTATAGTGAGCCCAGACTTTTGCCATTTACGTATAAATCTCATGTCTGTGCCTTGTATTGGAGCACCACCATCTTCAGGTTCACCAAAAACATTTAACATTCTTCCAAGAAGCGCTTTTCCTACTGGAATCTTCAACCCTTCACCGGTATTCACCAGTTGTGCACCTCTATAAAAAACAGCTGCATCTCGAAGTGCTATACAAAAATATCGCCTTTGTGTCTCAGAAGCTGTAATTTCTAATATATCTTTTGGACTTTCCTCTAAATAAAGTAGATCTCCTACTGTAGGTTGCTTACCAAAGAACTCAACCAAAACAACTTGTCCACGCACTGATACCACCGATCCATTGGACTCCTTCATATCATATTCAGAATACCAGATAAACTATTGAGTTGTTTTTTATCATTTTCACGATGCCTCAAACTATTTGCTACTTTTGTAAGTTTCTTACGTTCAATCTCAATTCTCGCGCTTGAAGCATCCATTGCGAGCACTCTACTAGCAAGCTTTGCTAATGTCGATTCTTGCACCGTTTGTGTCAATAATGAGGCAAAAAGCTCACTTTCAAAGAATCTCAAAATTGAAATTATATCTGGTTCAAAAATATAATGAGTTCGCTCTTTCGATTGAGGAGAAACATCTATTTGAGACTGGATGGGAAGCATCTCAGCGCGTTGCACCAAGACGCTATGAAATTTACCATAAAACAGGTGAATTTCATCGTACTGAACTATATGTCTCGCAAGCGCAGATAACTGAGACTGGGTGGATGAACTATCGTTCATATCAAAATAAGTAAATGCACGTCCAGGATAGGCTGCTGTAAACAGTCGGACTCCTTGTTTTCCTACAATTGTTACTTCTGAGTTGTTCTGCGCAGCCTCTTTTTTAAATAACTCAAATGTTTCTGCAACGATTTCTCCATACAAACCGCTTGTCGCTGACAGAAGTACTGATACTGTTTTTCCATTATGCGAAAGAAAAGTAAGTTTATTGTTAACTACTATTTTCTTTTTAATATATTGCGAGTTATATTCAGCTCGAACTTCTTCAAATATCTTGGAAATTTCAGCAATAAACTCACGATTATCGAGTACTCCAGATCTTGTCTTTTTCATGTTAGTTGATGCAACCTCACTGAAAGCACTTGTTATCAGCTCCAAAACTTGAAGTTCATCTGTAATGCCAGCAATATCTTTTAATCTCATAGGAGTGGTAAATTGGAAACCTGCGCAATAAGTGTTTTAAAGTTCGGAACTTGAACTATAGAATCAAACGAGGTTTTAAACGCTTTATCAGAGGTAAGACGTTGTACACCGTCAACAATCTTCTTTTTAAAAGCATCGGAATCAATGCTTTTGAAACTCCCCGCCCAAATATGAGCAAGTATAAATGCTGAGAATTCCACAGGTAAAAGAATTTCAGAGCTCTGGTCAAATAATGAATATATCAGTTGACCGCGAGCCAATGTTTCCCTAACTGCAATACTAACCTCACTTCCAAAGTGGGAAAACTCTTGAGCGCGTCTATATGTAATAAGAAAACTAGTCACTTCACGGGATATATCTCTCAAAAGTGGAGACTGAGTCTCGTGTCCCACACGAGTAACTGATAGAAATGGGTTCACCGCAGGGCGACGTCCTTCATCAAATATTTCCGTATCCAAATACAAGTGTCCATCGGTCATAGACATCAGGTTTGTTGTGATGTAGCCCGTGATATCTCCAAAAACTGATTGCGCGACGGGCAAACAGGTAATTGTTGCCTGTTTGCCATTTGCTAACCTGAATGCACCAGCGCGTTCGAGGAGTTTAGCATGCAAATGGAAGATATCACCTGGGTACGAAGAACGACCAGGAAACCTACGGGCAAGGAGTGCCATCTCGCGATAGAACTGCGCATGTGTCGAAAGATCATCAAGAATAAGAAATACTTCTTTCCCAATATCTCTAAAATACTCTGCTGCAGACATCGCAACAAAGGGGGTTAGATAGATCCTGCCAATACCTTCATGACCACTACTTCCAATGACAATTACACTATTCCCATACACGGGATTTTTAAGTTCTTCGATTAATTCATATATTTCACTCTCTCTTTTTCCAATTGCGCAGTAAATACAGATGCTTCCTGATTGCACCTGATTTCTCAGTATCTGCAAAAGAAGCTGTGTTTTTCCTGTCTTTCTGTCACCTAAAACAAGTTCTCGCTGACCTCTTCCTAATGGAACAGTTACATCAATGACCGAGACACCTGTTAAAAACGGTGTAACAATGGGTACCCGTGAAGCAATTCCAGGAACGGCACTAAATACTTTACGACTGATTGTTTTTGAGGCATCTATTGCTTTCTTTGTGATACCTATTGGATCACCGAGAGCGTCAAGCGCTTGTCCGACTGTGTCCATTGAGACATTTACCATAACCGGTTTTCCCGTTCGTGCAACACGCTCAGAAATAGAAATTGGCAGATCGTTAATAAGTATTACGTCTACAAACAAATCATCCAACCCATACACAAATCCTTTCGCCCCATTTTCAAACAAAACTACTTCTTCTAAATGTGCACCCGGTAAACCTGAAATACGAATAATTGCAGAGTGGATTTCCTCTACAGAACCCACTTCAGAAAATAGTTTTTGAGATTGATCGAAAGTTTCATGCATTGTGTGACTTGAGGCTTGCAGCAATTGTTTTATCAATTATCGTATCTAAACTTTCATCAAATACACGTCCGGAAATTACGACTCTAACTCCTCCTATGATCGATTGATCTACAATAAGCTCAACATAACTATTTGGTAAATGAGAAAAGTATTTTAAAATTTCATCAATAAACTGACGGGAAGCTACAAAGGGAATATACACTTTGATAGAATTCATACTATTTAGATACTGTTTGATACTTTTAGATACCACCTCAAAACTAGAAGAATTTTGTTTTTGCTGAATTAAAACTTCATCATATAACTTAGGTGGAAAGTGATTCTTTGCATCCTCAAAACTGGTTACCCGAGACAAAATCTTAAGCAGTTCTACTACTTCATCTTTTGTCTTTGGTACCAATGATTCAAAAGCCATGTTGTTTCTTTATCTTTTCTAAACTAGATAGTACTAATACCTCAGATTCTTCTTGTGTAAGTGCTCTTCCACTGGCATCCTTGATAATTTGTGGCAACATAAGTTCAGCACGTTTTGCGATATCTTCTATAATCTGCTGTTCGTCTTTTTCTAGTGTTGAATGGAAAACTTTTTCTTCACTTTGCAGTTGCGATATAAATCCTGATGTAATTTCGTGAGTTTGGACTTCGATGCTCTTTTTCAAGGTATCGGAATATGTCAATAAATCCTTAACACTTTTTTGTCCAAGGTCATTTATGATTTGCATGTATGTTGACGAGCCACTTGCAATAGATTTGTTGACTGCGTCCATAACCCACTTCTTCGTTTCATCGCTAAACATCTGAGTACTGGCAATAATCTCTTGAGCCTTTTTCGTCGCAACAAGTAAAGCCTCACGTGCCTGCGATTCTTGGTCTCTTTTGTAAAGGATAAATTCTGTATTCAATGCAGATAATGCCCTACTTGAGCGAATATATAGCACTACAATCGAAATAACTATTAATCCAAAACACACGAATACGATAATAAGGCCTGTGATAAAAAATGGTTCTATTGTCATGTGTATGTTTACTTTTGTCCTTTTAATACATTTACCCCTGTCATTTCTGTTGGCACTGGCAAGCCCATAAGTGCTAATATCGTCGGTGCCACATCGCTAAGATTCCCTTTTGGAACTTTAATTTTAGAATTTGATAGTTCTTTGTTCATAATAATAAATGGTACAGGATTATTAGAATGCTCCGTATTCATTGAACCAGAATCCGACGTAAAATAAAAGCCTGATTGATTATATGTAATAAGTTCCTCTGCGTTTCCATGGTCAGCAGTAATTAGCATTGTGCCATTAGCCTCGAGTACTGCTTCGAATATCGAGCCTAACGCTGTGTCAACTTCTTCAACTCCTTTTATTGTGGCTACCAAATTCCCAGTATGGGCTACCATATCAGGGTTTGCCATATTCATAACGATAAAATCATAACTGCCTCTTAAAATAGCTTTCCGAGCTTCTGTAGCCAGTTCTCGAACAGACATTTCTGGTTTTTTATCATATGTTGCAACCTTAGGTGACGGAACAATTAAAACATCTTCAAGCGGAAACCTATTAGTTCTTAATCCGTCAAAATAATATGTCACCATACGCTCTTTTTCACTTTCTGCTAAGTGAAGCTGTGAAAAGCCGTGTGATGCGATAATCTCAGGAAGGGATT
>JBBRBD010000017.1:0-12855 GCA_038206135.1 Patescibacteria group bacterium
TTACTTCAACTTAGGGTATAATTACCCTGTTTTCAAGTCACTTGCTTTAGATTTGAAATATATATGGTGGATGTAGCTCAGTTGGTTAGAGCGCTGGTTTGTGGTACCAGAGGTCGCGGGTTCGAGTCCCGTCTTCCACCCTCAAAGAGATATTCATATTCTAAGAATCTCTAATATGCCGAAAGACTGGCTTTTCTTTTTGATTTAAGAGTGTACCATTTGTATGCACTCGTCTTGAAGAGAATCTTGGACCAATTAGTACTCTTCTTTGAACGTAGTCACTTACTTCGTACGCTCTCGGTAAATTACTAAGAAGTTTAGTCATGAAAGTTATTGTTCCTTCCATGCATACTTTTCTATTAAATTGTCATTTTTTACAATTCGGGTTGTTAGGAGTATATTCTGATATTTTTTAATAATTGCTCATTTTTTTCTTCGGGAACTTTTCCCATCAAGTGTTGTTCAACAAAATTCAATAACAGATTTTTAACTTCATTTTCTTTTATTTCTAATTGAGCAATTGGTTTGCAAATTACAAATGGAGCCTGTTTATTTCGCTATGAAATTAATAGTTACTAAATCTCTTTTATGTAGGTAATATAAGAGAGTTATGTCAATAGAAGAAGGACAAGGTAATGAAACCTTTAAAATAATTGACGAAATAGATCCAAGTGGACCTTACAATCAAGATATTCCTCAGGCAAAAGAAAAAATTAATAAATTTATTGAAGAAAACAGAAAGGAGATGTTGGAATATGGTGAACCACTTTCGGAAAAAATGAGCGAATTCACTGGCAAAGCAAAAGAGTGGATAACAAATAGATTAAAAAAAATACGGGGTAGAAGATTCCGAAATACACATGGCGGATGTGCTTGCAACGGATACACTTTCGTACTCAAAAGAAGATCCTCGAACATTGGGTGCTAATTATTCGCCGTTAGGGATCGCAGCTATCGCGGAAGGAGATTTAAAACGAATGATTGATGATGATGATTTGCGGGATTACATCGAAGGAAGAATTATTTTTGAAGAACTGTGGCATAGTACAGGAACATCAAGGTACAAAATGGACCAGCGAAAAGACGACGATGTGAATTATCACAAGGAAAGCGTAGGATTCAATACTATAAAAAGATCAGCCAGGGGTTTTTTGAGCACCTACGACGCACTTGAAGAAGGATTAGCACAATTTGTTGCCGAAGATTTTGAAAAAGAGTTCTTATCTTCTGAATTTCCTGAAGGCTATCAAAAATATAAAAAGTACCTTAGCGACCATGGAATTGTTAATTCTTCACAAACCGTTTGGACACAGCATGGTGATGAAGTAACATTTAGAAGCGTACATTCCAATGAAAAAGCTTTTGTCGGCGAATTAGTGTATGGATGTTTCAAAGGAGAAACCGGCTTACTTGAAAGATATCGAGTCAATCACGAATCCGTTGCATTGGCTCGACAGCTCACAGAAACATATGGACCTGGTGCATACAAAAAAGTCATGACGGCGGAAGGGTTTCTGCTTAAAATCAAAGAAGAGCTGGTTGCAGCACGGATGGCGAGGTCTATTCCTGAGCAAGATCTCTCATAAAGAAAAGAATAAGATAGAACCCGTAAAAGCGATGTCAACTCGGCTATTAAAGAAAATTGAGCGTATATCATTTGTTTTTCAAAACGAATGTATTAAACAAAATGCAAAAAACCTTTACCAGCACCCGCAATTGCATATATAAGGTAAAATCCAGGCAGAAAAGAAAAGGTCTCATCTAACTTTGCAAGTGCTGTTCTAAGTGGAGTCTTTCTCGATTTTAAATTTACTGAATGTAGAGTAACAAACTACTCCACTATCTGCATTTACAAGTGACTTTTTGTTTAAACTATTATTGACCTAAAAAATACCTAGTGTGGTTCAAGGTATGATGTGTTGTCCACCCCAATATTTACTCTGATTGGCAAAAACAATACTTTTTAGTCACAAAAAAAGGGCATGAATAAAATCCATGCCCTGTATCTTATCCCTCCTTTATACTATTCAACAGTTACGCTCTTTGCTAAGTTACGGGGTTGATCGACATCCGCACCGCGCAGTACTGCAATATGATAGGCTAGCAGCTGCAGTGGAATCACCGCGACCACTGGACTGAGTAAGATCGGCGTTTCTGGTATAAACAATACATGATCGGCTTTGCTAGCAATTAACGTGTCGCCTTCGGTAGCAATCGCAATCACGATTCCGCTGCGCGCTTTGACCTGTTCGATTTGACTAATCATTTTCTCGTAAAGCGCGTCTTTAGGTGCAATGCATACCACTGGCATTTGATTGTCAATCAGTGCGATTGGACCGTGTTTCATCTCACCAGCCGGATACCCTTCAGCATGAATGTAGCTGATCTCTTTAAGTTTGAGCGCGCCTTCTAAGGCAATCGGGTAATTGATGCCGCGTCCCAAATAAAGAAAGTCGCTGTACTGATAAAGCAGGGCAGCCAACTCTTTAACCTTCGCTTCAGTTTCAAGCGCGCGTCCGACTAAATCAGGCAATCGTCCTAAATCGAAAGCATATTGTTGACGTTGTTTGTCAGTAAGCGTTCCTCTCAGATTGCCAAGATACAATGCCAATAAATATTGATCAACAATGCTTGCTGTGAATGCTTTTGTCGAAGCTACACCAATCTCCGGTCCCGCGTTCATAGTAATCGTACCATCGCTGCTTCGCATCGCTTGACTGCCAACATTGTTGACAATGCTCCACAGTATTGCCTGTTTGCCGCGAGCTTCTTCCATCGCTGCAAGGGTATCGACTGTTTCACCACTTTGAGTAATGGCCAAAATAGCTGTTTGGTCGTCGAGAATCGGATCACGATAACGGTATTCACTACTATAATCGACCTCAACATTCAAACGAGCCATTTTCTCGATGAAAAACTTGCCTACTAAACCACTATAGTAGCTCGTACCACAAGCAATAGTGATAATCCGGTTCAGCGCTCGAGCTTGCTCCACTGTAAGATTAAGATCGTCCAAGAGCACTTCGCCGCGTTCAAAATCCACTCGCCCTCCAATGGTATCAGTCAGGCTTCGGGCTTGTTCAAAGATTTCCTTCTGCATGAAGTGTTTGTACTCACCCTTCGCCGCAGTAATTGGGTCATAAGCGATATTGTGAATCTCACCCTGTATCGGTAACCCCTCCAACGTCTGAATGCGAATTGTCTCAGCAGATATAGTCGCCATTTGTCGCGATTCAAGAAAGATTATACGACGTGTGTGTTCAATAATGGCAGGGATATCCGAAGCGATAAAGTTTTCGCCTTCACCTAAACCTAGTGCGACACCTCCTGCATTTCCTATGCGAACTGCGACCAACTCATCCGGTTTAGCGCGGCTCATAACGACAATTGCATGTGCACCGCGTAGATAACTGACTGCTTTGCGCGTAGCTTCGGTCAGATTATTGTGTTCACCATTATTAGCAAAGCGTTCAATCAGCTGGACGATGACTTCTGTGTCCGTGTCTGATTGGAACTCAATCCCTTCGGCAATGAGGTCATGTTTGAGTTCAAGATAATTTTCGACAATGCCGTTGTGAACGACTACGAATTCCCCATCCATACTGATATGAGGATGGGCATTGCGTTCCGCGGGTGCACCGTGTGTTGCCCAACGGGTGTGTCCAATACCAATATTACCGCTGATGGGTTCAACCTGTACCTTAGCCCGCAAATTAGAAAGCTTACCCACATCGCGTCTCATATCGACGCATCCATTGTTGATAACCGCCACACCTGCTGAGTCATAGCCACGATATTCGAGGTGTCCTAACCCGTCAATAATGATGGGTGTCGCATCTCGTCCGCCGACATAGCCAACAATTCCACACATGATTTTCTCCTTTTAAAGATCTAATAAGACACGAGAGTATAACATATTATAAGACACACTAACACACTACCGGTATTTATTTTGTTTCATATTTATAAAAATGAAGGGTGAATTAATTACAAAAGATCACAGGATATTATTCTTCATTTTTAGAAGCCCCTTGTAATCCCACGATATCAAGCTTTTTCATACTCATCATACGCTTATATGCTCCAGGTAGCTGAATTAATTCCACTATATTATCAGGTGCAACTTGCCAACTAACTCCATATTTATCTTCTAACCATCCACATTGTTCAAAATTAGGATTTGCAGATAGTTTTTCCCAATAATAGTCAATTTCTTCTTGATTTTTGCATAGTACCATAAGTGAAATTGCATGACTGAAATCAAAATCATGATCTGTTCCTCCATCCATAACAGCAAACCATTGGTCAAACAGTTTGAAATCAGCATATGAAATCTTTCCTTCTCTGCCTGGCATCTCTGAGGGGTAATAATTAATATTCTTACCTATTTCACTCTCTTTGAAAATTGAGGTATAAAACTTCATTGAGTCTTCTGCTTGTCCATCTCTATCCTTCGTAAACATAATTGACGGAACAATTTTAGGTCGTTTATCTCCTTCAGGATTGTTAAGCATAAGTTGCCAGCTATAACCAAATTTATCCTGTACCCAACCATAATATTTACTAAATGGATACTCTCCAAGTTCCATCATTGCCTTACCGCCAACTACTAATTTCTTCCATAACACATCGCTTTCTTCTTTTGAATTACAGGTATAAAAAAAAGAGATGGATGGATTTGGTTTAAATGTAGTATCACCATTAATTGCAATAAATCGAAAACCACTGATTTCAAAATCGATAGTCAACACTTTTCCTGCTAAATCCTTTTGAAAATCAGCTAACCCTTCTTCTTCAGTTTTAGGGTAATGTAATGTTTTGTTAATTTTGCTGTCCGAAAAAACTGAGAGATAAAACTCAACAGCTTCCTGCGCATTATGATCAAACCAAAAATTAGGAACAATTTTTTGCATAACTCATTTTATCATAACCTTACCGTTGAAAGATTTTTGACATATTGTGTTTTATTACATATTTCTCGCTAAAAGTTCAGTTTAGGGCTATAATATGGGCTCATGTCGAAAGCAAAGCCTATTATTGTCTTTGTGGGGACTTACCCACCGAGAGAGTGTGGCATTGCCACATTTACGCAAGATCTGCTAACTGGTAGTCAGAAGATCCTCGAAGATCGTGCTGTTTGTAAAGTGTGTGCCATGAACCTTTCACCACTCGACACATACGAATACCCTCCTGAAGTAGAATGGCAATTGGATCAAAATAGTAAAAAAGAACATATTGCCTTCGCTAAAAAAATTAACAAAAACATGCTTGTCGCTGGAGTCATGCTTCAACACGAATATGGAATATATGGTGGTAAATATGGAGAAAACATCCTTTCATTCGTTAGAGAGTGTCAAATACCAATTATTGTAACGCTTCACACAGTACTTCCAATGCCTACACCTCTAATGAAAGAAATTACAAAAGAATTGATTTTAAAGGTGAAAGGTATTGTTGTTTTAACTGAAAGTGCAAAGGTTATTCTAGAAGCAGTGTATCCGGAATCTGTCGGCAAAATTACAGTTATTCCGCACGGAATTCACGACACCGCATTCTCAGACACACTTCGATACAAAAAGAAGCTGAAACTTAATAGAACATTTGTTTTAAGTACTTTTGGCTTGTTAAGCCGTGGAAAAGGAATTGAGTATGTATTAAAGTCACTTCCTTCAATTATCAAAAAACATCCACGGACCAGATATTTAGTACTTGGACAAACACATCCAGTCGTTCAAAGAGAAGAAGGAGAGTCATATCGAATTGAACTTCTTAAACTTGTTACAAAACTTAAACTCAACAAATATGTAAAATTTTACGATCAATACTTTAGTGTTCCAAATTTATTATTCTTTTTGAAAGCAACTGATATTTATATATCAACTTCAATTAACCCCGATCAGGCAGTAAGTGGGACTCTTTCATATGCACTGGGAACAGGGCGCACAGTAGTTAGCACAAACTTTCCCCAAGCTCGTGAAATTATTGATGAAAATAATGGGAAACTCGTGAATGTAAAGGATTCTGATGCATATAGTGCGACAATTCTTTCACTCATGGAGGACCGACACCGATTAAAAGAAATGAATAAATATGCGTTTGATACTACAAGACATATGATCTGGGGGAATGTAGCAAAAGAGTATATGCAGCTATTGTCTATATATAGTCCTCTGGTAAGAACCATTGAACCAGTCCTTCCTCCACTTAAGCTTAATCATTTAAAACGAATGACTGATGAATTTGGGCTGTTTCAGTTTGCAAATGGTTCACTACCGAATAAAGATTTCGGCTACACAATTGACGACAACGCTCGTGCATTAGTTCTCTGTAGCTGGCTTACAACACATGGATCAAAGAACCGCGTTGCAGCACTTACTAAAATATATATAAATTTTATTAAAAAATGTCAGCTTCCTGATGGCACTTTTATTAATTATGTTGAACATAGTGATAAGACAGAAACGGCTCAAAATAAATCAGAAGATATTGAAGAATCGAACACTCGTGCATTGTGGGCATTGAGTGAAATAATTTCTAACTCCGAAATTTCTAACGATCTTCGTAAAATTGCGGAAGAACTATTTCTAAAAGCACTCCCTCACTTTAAAAAAGTTACACATCAGAGATCAAAAGCCTTCCTTATAAAAGCATTTTCAAATGTAATTACACACTTTCCAAAGAAATATAATATTGCGGGTCTTATAAAGTCTCATGCGGCAGAAATACTGGAAGCACTCGAAAAGAATTCATCTGATAATTGGTACTGGTTTGATTCTTACTTGGCATACAACAATGCAATTTTACCTGAGAGTTTATTTATTGCAGGCAAAGCTTTGAAAAATGAGAGGTTTTTAGAAGCAGGTAAAAAATCTCTCGAATTTCTAACTACAGAAACATTTCGTGATGGTTTTTATTTTCCAATTGGACACACTGATTGGTATCGCCGAGGACAAACAAGAAGTGAATTTGATCAACAACCAGAAGACCCTGCCTCGATGATTCTTGCACTGGTAACAGCTTACCGAATAACAGGTAATGAAGAATACCAACACATGGCATATAAATGCTTTACCTGGTTCCTCGGAAATAATATGCTGGCCGTTTCGCTATATAATTACAAAACAGGAGGATGCTATGATGGTTTGCATCCAGATCGTGTAAATCAAAACCAAGGGGCAGAGTCATTGGTTTCATATCTTACCGCAAGAGTCGCGATGCTTGAGCTTAATTAATCTCTACCTATATGAAAATTAAACAAATTAAAGATATCTTTCCGGATGTGCGTGTTCCACGCTACAACTTGACGGCATGGCAACGGCCAGAAGGTGAGAATATATATATGATTGGTCGGGAAGTTATTGAACCCGGTGAAAACGGAGAACCCGACACTGGAATTCTGAAGCTCTTTGAGGTTGATCCGACGGGGACAGTTATTCAAGACCGCGTTATTTGGAAACCTATATACGATGGCATAAATTTAGAAGACGCGCGCGCACTTGAACTTCCCAGTGAAAACTTAGTTGTAGGAATGACCGCAGTACTTCGAGATAAGACAGGTAAACCACTCCCTTTTCCCGCAATTGTAAAAATAGACTCCCATAGCACCTGGGTCGATGAACTTCCTCCATTTTTGGTTGTTGGAACTTTTGGACCAGGAAAGAACCTTACTCCACTTGATAGCCATACATTTTTATTTAGACCAGAAAAACTTGAGTATCACCACAAGATTCTAGTGTTTACAATCCACAGACAAGTGCCTGAAAAACTAGATGATATTGAGTTTCCAACAGACCTTCCATGGGCGAAGTGGAGAGTGGGCACAACAATGTCGCCTATTTGGCTCAATAGCACTGAAGCGCTCTTTATTATCCACGGAATAACACTTCAAACAATTGATGGCATTGAAAAATATGTGTATAGCATTGGTCGTGCAAAACTAACTCGGCACGGTGACAATTATGAAGTGACAGTAGCACCTGAGCCTATACTAACCCCTGACGACTTTGTAAATAAAGATGGTTTAGCACTAGTTGAAGAGCTCCATCCAAATTTACGTCGGGTAGTTTATTCATGCGGCGGAATAATAAAGCGAAATTCACAAGACACATTGTCACTGTATGTAAATGTTGGAGATCGGTCTACATTTGAAGTAGATTTTTCGCTTGCTGAACTAAAAGAAGGGTTGTTCTAATGACACAAAAAAACGCGCATTTAATATTAGTTCGACATGGCAAATCGGAATGGAATGAACTTGGGCTTTGGACCGGATGGAATGATGTCGCTTTGCATGAAGATGGAAAGAACGATGCAAAAAAAATGGCTGAACTTTTAAAAGACATTGAAATTAACCTCGCCCACACTTCAAAACTTAAGCGTGCAAAAGACACTGCAAATATACTGTTAGAAGCATTAGAGCTATCACACATTCCAGTGCATGAGCACGAAGCACTAAATGAGCGACATTACGGAATTCACGCTGGTAAAAACAAATGGCAAGTGAAGGAAGAAGTTGGCGAAGATGAATTTCAAAATATCAGAAGAGGCTGGGATCATCCTATTCTCGAAGGTGAGACCTTAAAGCAAGTATATGAACGCGCTGTTCCTTATTTTGAGGAATTTATTTTACCAGAACTCATAAAAGGAGAAAATATATTGATTGCCGCACATGGTAATTCTCTACGAGCTCTGACAAAATATCTAAAAAAATTAAATGATGAAGAAGTCTCTGCACTCGAAATTGGTATTGGTGAAGTCCATATTTACGAATTTGATACTGAGGGAAATATTATAACTTCTGAGATACGCGGACTGAATATCGACAAGGGCAAGCTTTAATTGTGATACACTTTCTTTGTGAGTAAACTTTCATTTCATGGAGCATCAGGAACAGTAACTGGATCATGCTTTCTTCTCGATTCAGGTGAGTCTAAAGTATTGATAGACTGTGGTCTGTTCCAAGGTTCGTTAGAGCTTGAAAACATGAATCATGCTGCGTTTGGTTTTGAACCAACAAGTGTTAACGGAATGCTTCTTACACACGCTCACCTTGATCATTGTGGACGCATTGGAAAACTCGTGCACGAAGGCTTTGATGGACCAATTTACATGACCGCTGCCACACATGCGCTTTTAGAAATTGCCCTCGAAGATGCTGCAAAAGTTATGGCTGAAAATGATGGAGATAACGCAATTTACAATAGTGACGATGTGACTAAGGCACTTACACTTTGTAAACTCATCGCAATCGATAAGCCATTTGAGTATGGAGGATACAAAGTAACATATGTAAACGCGGGACATATCTTGGGTTCTGCTTCTATTATTCTAGAAAAGGATGGGAAAACTATTGTTTTTAGCGGTGATCTAGGTAACTCTCCAGAAGATCTTATCCAACCAACGGAATATATAAATAATGCTGATGTTGTAATCATGGAAAGTACCTATGGCGACCGGAACCATCCAAAAGAAAATCCATCTGTAATTTTGCAGACTGAAATAAATGCAGTAGAAAAGTTAGGCAGTACTCTTTTAATTCCCGCTTTTTCAATTGAACGCACCCAAGAAATTTTGCACAAAATTGACCATTTGAAAAAATCTGGTTTGGTTAAAGCAGAGACACCGGTATATCTCGACAGTCCAATGGCTATAAAAGCAACTGAAGTATTTCGAAAGTTTACGGACCTCTATAATTCAGAACTTTCAAATCACAATAAAACAGACGATCCATTTTCATTTCCGGGGTTAAATGTTATTTACAAAGGACGTGACAGTGCAAGCTTGGCCGAAGCAATTGGATCTCAAGTAATTATTGCCGGGAGTGGCATGATGTCCGGAGGTCGCATTTTAAATCATGCAATTAATTTTTTGCCTAAGAGTGACACTCATCTTCTAATTGTGGGTTTCCAAGGTCAAAATACCGTAGGAAGACAGCTTTCTGAAGGCGCAAAAACAGTACAAATTTATGGACAAACAGTTGTAGTTAAAGCGCATATCGCAGAAAGTCATGCAATGAGTTCACATGCCGACCAAACAGGACTTTTGAAATGGTTCAATCAAATAAAAGGTATAAAAAATCTAATTTTGATTCACGGTGAAGATGGCCCAAGAGAAATTTTCAAAAATCTTATTCAGAAAAATACAACTGAATTAAGAATTGATACTCCACATATTCAAGAAGTACTTGAAATTTAACCAAATTTAACAGGAAGTACTTCGATAGTTAATGCAATCTTGTTTCCCAAACCAAAGAAATGATCTGCACGTGCAGAGTTTCGCAGCATAATCCTAAATAAATTCAATCTGAATCGTCTAAATCCTCGGGACGCAGAATTAATAAGCATTCGTTCATTTGCTATGTGTACAAGCCATTTCGTAGCATCAGAACCGATTGGAAGTGTCTTGTCTGCTGCCATATCAAATAAAGCTTTTTCTACATTAAGCTCTTCCATAAATCCAAACTTTACTACAATTGATCGAATGCTACCCTTCTTCGTGTCTTCGTAAAAAGTAGTAACTTCATATCGTTTTCCATTCACATGCGGGCTTTTTGCAATCTGAATGTTCAAAAAGACCAAGTTCTTTGGAAGTAACCCATATCTCTCCCAAAACATCTGTTTCAGTGCAGGAACAGATTGAGAAGCTGTATTCACCAGTGTTGGAGTCATCAGTATAACCGTTCGAGGCATAGAATTCAGACTGTTCTTTTTAATTGTACATATATGCTTTACAGTCATATCAGGTAGCGAATAAAAGGTTTCTTTAACTTTTCCTCTTCCCCAGGCCCATGTTTTCATGATGTACCAAATAGTGACAGCTATGCCAAGTGGAATAAACCCTCCTTCAAATATCTTCAGTGAATTAGCCCCCAAGAATGCGAGTTCAATTAAAAGAAGCGGTCCAAAAAGGGAAATCGCACGAGGTAGTTGCCACTTCCACATTTTTGTCGTAATCAAAATCATTGCGAGTGAGGTAATAACCATGTCTCCTGATACTGCAAGTCCATACGCAGACGCAAGCTTTGAACTTGACTGAAAAATCAAAACCAAACTAATACAGCCAATATACAAAAGCCAGTTAATCGAGGGAACATATATCTGTCCTTCATGCTCATGATGGGTATGAATAATTCTAAGTCGAGGAAGAAATCCAAGTCGAATAGCTTGCGAAGCCAAAGAAAACGCACCCGAAATCATTGCCTGTGAAGCAATTATTGTAGCAAAGGTAGCAAGAATCACCATTGGAACAATTCCCCACTTAGGAACAGTACTATAAAACAAGTTGTCATTCAAAACTTCTGAACCTTTAAGTAGGAATGCTCCCTGTCCGAAATAGTTTAAAAGTAGTGCAGGATATACGACAGTAAACCAACTTAAGCGAATCGGTTTAATTCCAAAGTGGCCCATATCTGCAAACATTGCTTCACCACCAGTTATCGTAAGCATGACGGCACCCAGAACCCACAAAATCGAGCGGAGCGTGCTGTGTAGCAAAAATGAAAAAGCATAATACGGATTTATTGCCTGCAAGACAGACGGCGCTTGTGAAATATGGTATCCACCAAGTATTGCTAAACATGCAAACCATACAAGCACAATTGGACCGAA
This sequence comes from Patescibacteria group bacterium, assembly GCA_038206135.1. Classification (GTDB taxonomy): domain Bacteria; phylum Patescibacteriota; class Microgenomatia; order UBA8517; family UBA8517; genus UBA5941. Next base: position 11,604 of record JBBRBD010000017.1, read on the forward strand.
AACTCTGCCGATTTTCGTTGTGCCTCCTTTCTGTACTAAAAACAATAGTGTTAAAATTGCAATGGTAATAGGAATTACAAATTCAGACAACGAACTGGTTGCAACTTTGATCCCTTCAACTGCTGAGAGAACACTAATTGCCGGAGTAATAATTCCATCTCCAAACAAAAGTCCTGCTGCAAAAATAAGGAGTGTAGAAACAAAAATGAGATATCCTGTTTTAGCTCCTTTTATATCCGCCAGATGTCCGTATAGTGCAAATACGCCACCTTCACCTTCGTTATCTGCACGTAGTACAAACAAAACATATTTTATGGTGATAATAATTGTAAGTGCCCAAAACACCAAACTCATACTTCCTAATACATTTAGATTGGTTATAGGTACTTTTCCATGTCCAAAAAATATTTCATTTATTGCATAAAGTGGAGAGGTCCCTATATCTCCAAAAACAACTCCTAGCGCTCCAAGGGATAAAAATAATAGTTTTTTATTCATTTATGTTACTGTAATGTAATAGAAGAGGATGGTGCAACACACAATAATTGATTACTGTAGTTCTTCCGCAAGTATTGTAAGCGTTTCCTCTTTTTTATATGCTACTCCGATTCCTGTTTTAATAATTATCGGTTTTTCTTTTTCGCCAAAAATTGAAACTTCTCCGGGGACCAAGTTTACCACAAATTCCACATGATGAGGCAATACTTCCATTTCACCACTTTCAGTTTTAAGAAGAACTTTATTTCCAACCCCTGAATACAATTTTTGGGTGTCTGAAAGAAAATCTACGTGGAGTGCCATTTTATAATTTTGGTATTTCTGAAATGTTTCCAATCATATAAAAATCGCTTTCATCTCTATCGTCAAATTTCCCAGATAGAATTTCAGTGAATCCAAACAACGTATCTTTCAAGCTAACATATGCGCCTTTTTGTCCAGTAAACGGTTCTGCGACAAATAGTGGTTGAGTGAGGAATCTCTGAATTTTCCGTGCTCTATTTACCGTGAGTTTGTCTTCTTCTGAAAGCTCATCTACTCCAAGAATTGAAATGATATCTTGTAGCTCTTTGTATCTTTGAAGAACTTCTTGAACGGCACGAGCGACTCTTACATGGTCTTCTCCCGCTATTTGTGGGTCGAGCGCCACTGAGTACGATTTCAAAGGATCCACGGCCGGATAGAGACCTTGTTCGGCAAGGGAGCGCTCAAGCGTGAGTGTTGAATCTAAATGTGAGAACGTAATTACAGGTGC
>JBBRBD010000018.1:0-11741 GCA_038206135.1 Patescibacteria group bacterium
GACGAATAAATAACGAGTGACGAGTAACGAATAAATAACGAGTGACGAATAACGAGTAACGAAATGAGTTTCAGGGAGCAGGGGGGAAAACGGAGATATGACTGACTTAGAAAATCATTACAGAAAACTTGAAAGGATGTACCTCCTTTCTTCTGTCAATACGGAAATATATACGGGTATTCAGCTTCGGGTGGAACATGAAAGGGCTGAACTTACATTGAACATTACCTCAAAATATCATCACGCAGCCAATGCAATGCATGGGTCGGTTTATTTTAAGATGCTTGACGATGCCGCATTCTTTGCTGTCAATTCAATTGTTCGGGATGTTTTTGTTTACACCGTATCCTTTAATATTCAAATGCTGAGACCTGTGAAAGATGGGCTCATAAAATCTATCGGAGAGTTGAAATTTAAATCTGCCAACTTGTACATAGCAGACTCAACGCTATGGGATGAAAATGGTAAGATGGTCGGTCGCGGAAGTGGAAATTTTATGAAAAGCAAGATCGCTCTGAATGAGGATATCGGGTATAAACGAGTAACGAATAACGAATAACGAATAACGAATAACGAATAACGAATAACGAATAACTAGTAAAAAGTAACGAATAACGAATAACGAATAACGAATAACTAGTAACAAGTAACGAATAACGAATAACGAATAACGAATAACGAGTAACGAGTAACGAGTAACGAGTAAAAAGTAACGAATAACGAATAACGAGTAAAAAGTAACGAATAACGAGTAAAAAGTAACGAATAATGAATAATGACGTTCGAGTGTCTCTGACCTCGAACCGCTTTTCCCCCCAACCCCCTAAAAAAGGGGGAGCTGAATTGGCGACTTTTTTTGCTCAACTATATTAGGTACAAATGTTTGAGTGTTTTTGCCCACGAAGAAATCAGATTTAAATGAGTGTGGAATTTTTACAACTCCCCTTTTTCAGGGGATCGAAAAAAAAGGGGGCAACTGCTTTTGATTTTTTAGAATCCTGCCCGAAAACCTTCTCTATCTTTATTGAAAATAACACATTGAGTGAAGCAATCCATTCTCCTTGTCAGCCCGCCATTTACACAACTGAATACACCCTATCCGGCGACTGCTTATCTCAAAGGTTATCTCAATACACAACAGGTCAGCAGCACACAAGTGGATCTGGGCATCGAAACTATCCTGAAGGTGTTTTCAAAAGACGGGCTCGAACAATTATTTTCTACCGCACGAGAAATCGTATCAGATAGCTCTCCAAATTCGCAAAGGATCTATGCAATGCGAGAAAATTATATCCATACGATCGATCCTGTGATTCGCTATTTGCAGGATGATGACCCTACCCTATCACATTTTATCAGTTCGCGCCATTTTCTACCTGAAGCTTCGAAGTTTGAGCAACTTGAAGATTTCGATTGGGCGTTTGGAACGATGGGGATAAGAGATAAGGCAAGACATATCGCGACGTTGTATCTCGAAGATCTAAGCGATTTCATTCTTGATGTTGTAGATCCGCATTTTGGATTTAGTCGTTATGCAGAGAGACTGGGTATGTCAGCTCATACATTTGATGAATTGAATGAAGAGATAAATTCTCCTTCCAGTTATATCGCTGAATTGATGTTATCCATTTTGGAAGAAAGAATAAAGGAATACGATCCGACGATTGTTTGTCTGTCCGTCCCGTTTCCCGGAAATCTTTTTGCAGCCTTTAAATGTGGACAGTGGGTAAAACAAAATCATCCTTTGATAAAAGTAGTGATGGGTGGTGGATATCCGAATACTGAATTGCGATCCATATCGGATGCGCGTCCATTTGAATATGTAGATTACATCTGTCTTGATGATGGCGAAGCTCCGTTGATGCAATTGTTTTCTTACTTCGATGGGAAGATTGATGTCACGATGCTAAAGAGAACATTTGCACTGGTGAATGGCGTGGTGACCTACTGCAATGGAAGTCTTCACCCTGATATAAAACAGGAAAATGTGGGTACGCCGGACTATGCCGGTTTACCTCTTAAAAAATATCTGTCTGTCATTCAACTCCCCAATCCGATGCATCGTCTGTGGAGTGATGGCCGATGGAATAAGCTGACGATGGCGCATGGATGCTATTGGGGGAAGTGTACATTTTGTGATATATCTCTTGATTACATTAAAAATTATGAAGCCTCATCTGCCTCTCTGATCGTCGATCGTATGGAAACGCTCGTGCAGCAAACCGGCGAACTCGGATTTCATTTTGTAGATGAAGCTGCGCCGCCTGCATTGATGAAAGCTGTAGCTCTGGAGATACTGAAGCGAAAACTTGTAGTGAGCTGGTGGACGAATATCCGTTTTGAAAAAAGTTTTCATTATGACTTATGCCGTCTCCTTGCTGCATCGGGATGTATAGCGATATCAGGTGGACTGGAAGTGGCCTCGGACAGACTTCTGCAACTGATCGCGAAAGGTGTCACTGTAGAGCAAGTGTCAGTGGTCACACAAAATTTTAATCGGGCAGGCATCATGGTGCATTCTTATCTGATGTATGGTTTTCCTACACAGACTGCACAGGAGACTGTTGACTCACTTGAGGTAGTTCGGCAAATGTTTGATACGGGTATACTGCAGTCGGCATTCTGGCATAGATTTGCGATGACGGCGCATAGTCCTGTAGGACTGTATCCTGATCAATTTAAAGTGAAGACGATCACACAAGTTGTAGGAACATTTGCAAATAATGATTTAGACCATGAGGATCCTGCCGGTGATGATCATGATCTGTACGCAGCCGGTCTTCGGAAATCCCTGTACAATTTTATGCATGGGATAGGTCTTGATCATCCGTTACAAAATTGGTTTGAACATCAGGTGCCGGATACGACATTGGACAATGATCTCATTCAAAAATATCTGGACAAACCTCAGGGACGGGAAATGAAAACAAGTCACCTGATCGTATGGATAGGTGGTCCTGTCCGATATGATTCTGAACATGCTATTTTAAAAATTTCAACAAAGCAGGAGGAGATTGAAATGAAGTGTCCTGTAGCTGAAGGACGATGGCTTGAATCTGTATTGAGCATTATGACTCCTTCTTTTCAATCATCCCTCTCCTATCAGGAGCTTCATGCTGATTATGAACGACATCATTTGCCTGATTTTACACTTTTTTGGTACGGAGATAATATGGAGGGGCTTAAAGAAATTGGATTGTTGGTCGTGTAACTAATCAATAATGAAAAGGTCAAAGCTCCGGAAAAAATAAACCGGGTGACATTGAATCAAAGGATGATATCATCCAGGTTCTTGTCGATTTTGATATGGCGATGGAATAAACCGTGAAAAATTTCTGTCGAAAGCAGTTCAGTTAGCGGGGCTGCTTTAATATTTTATAGGAAGGAATAAAAAATAATTCGATTTAGGGGTCACGTTTTTGGCTTGTCGAGACATATAGGGATGTACAAAACATCACTTGAAATGACAAAAGAAGACTTCAGGGATATGAAGAGCAAGTCCGATACACCGGATACGTCATCATCGGAAAAAAATGGGCCTGTGATACGGGCTAGTCTCACTGATTATAAAGGTCGGACGATGATAAGGCTAGACTTCAAATATGATGTGACCATTGTCGCGGATATTAAATCCATACCAGGAAGAATTTGGAGCATAACGAACAGATGCTGGTATGTGCCGGATGTGCCCAAGTTGAGAGAACGATTTGGAATCACTCTCCATTTAATAAAAGATAATGATGGGAAAATTATTGGCGGGCAAGATTCCAGCGGTCTGCGATCAATGAATCTCACGGCATATGAAAAATTACCGGCGGATATTCAGTTGAAGCTAGTTGAATTCCGGATATGGATGGAGCAACACCGATACAGTGAACAGACCATTCGAAATTATCTCAATCATTTGAGCCAGTTTTTTGTCTTCCTGGGAGAAGTAGATATTAAAAAAGTCCGTGCAGAAGATGTGATACATTTCAATCATGAGGTGATCATCAAAGGAAAATTATCCGTGTCGTATCAGCGGGTGGTGACGGGGGCGATCAAATTGTTTTACAGTCATTTTTTTGATCATGTGATGGATGTCGACCGATTGGACAGGCCTTTTAGGGAAAGTACGCTACCGATCGTGCTGAGCAAGCAGGAAGTGGAGCGCATATTGAAAGCGGCGGGAAATATAAAACACCGGGCCATGCTGAGCCTGATGTATAGTTGTGGGCTGCGACGTGGTGAAGTATTGTCCCTTAAAATAAATGATTTGGATAAAGACAGAAATTTGATCAGGATTATTCAGGGTAAAGGGCGTAAGGACAGGTATGTTCCTTATTCGGATAAGTTAAAAAGTATACTCAGGGAATACTATGAAAAGTGGAAGCCAAAGGAATATCTCTTTGAAGGGCAAGCTGGATTAAAATATTCAGAGCGGAGTATAGCGAAAGTGCTTGAGAACGCTGTGGCTAAAAGTGGGGTCAGGAAAGATGTTCATTTACATACATTGAGGCATAGTTTCGCTACGCATTTATTGGAAGCTGGGACGGATATCCGGTATATCCAGGAGATATTGGGGCATAGTAGTCCGAAGACTACGATGATCTATACTCATGTAAGTAGCCACAAGATAGGAGAGATAAAGAGTCCATTGGATGATCTGGATATCTGAATCCTGCTCTAAATTGCTGCACCACCAGAATGTAGATTTATGCAACAATCCGCCCCAGAAGTGCATATTTTGTGTATATTTCGGGACTGCAGGTGCAGGTATAAACAAGTTACCGGAAACCCTAAGGCGACAGTGCTAACTTTGAAGTTCAGTTTTAAAATGACAGATATTACTTTTGCAAATAAAAAAAGAACCAATTAACCTGACAAACAAAATATGACACAGGACAAGATTAACATTTTACTTCTTACGACACCGCTTGTTGTTGGTGGTGCAATCGCAAGTGCAAACGCTGACAGCGTAAACGGCTTCACTGAAAAAATTGAAGCATGGACAAGAAAAAAACAGGAAACCAATTCATATAAAAGAGGTTGGTTTGCACGACTGGTTATTCAACCAATGCTTTCAATCCTTGTTAAGTTTAGCGACTGGACAGATTCCTTTTCACATCGTGGAATAAAGAACGGTGCAAGAATAACAGCAACTCTTTATTTTGTTGCAGCATGGTGTTACCTCATGTTTATTGCATTTGCATTCGTTGCGACTTTGGTAATTGGCGGACTTGTCATCTATTACATTGTAAAATATTTAATCAACCAAGACAAGTAAAATCCTATGAAAACATTTGAGGAAAAAATGGTTGGCTTATTGGATGAAATAAATCCCAACAACATAAACCTATCAAAAGACATTTATGATTTTTCGCAAATCGAAAAAGCGAATCAAAGCAACTTACCTTTTTTCCTTAAAGTTGGTAAACTCAAAAATTCTTCTTTGACATTTCCTGCATTAGTGCCATTCATTGATGCTAAAGGCATGGTTTATCTTTATCATAAAACAGATGAAGAACATTCCAAACTTTACATACAGAACATCTTGTTTGAATTAATAAATAAGATTTCACCGAACCAAGTTGAGATTGTGATTTATGACCCGACATATTTAGGAGTGCCCTTCAACTATGTTAGTCAAGTTGCCCTTGACAATGTTTCAATTGAACTGGTAACAGACGAAAACCATTTGAACGAGAGATTGAACAAATATCTTCAATATTCAAAAGAACTCATAAGTAACAAACTCATTCGCTTCAATGGTTTCCTTGACTATTGGACAAACTCAAATGATGCCGATAAAGTTTATTCAATTTTCATTCTGAACGACACAAATTTTGTAAGGAACACAAACATAACATCACTCATAAATAGAATTACAGCCAACACAAAAAACAACAATTCATTTTTCATTCTTTCAGACGAAGAAGAAAAGAAAGAGCATTTCAGTTTTTTCAATTCCGACTTTCATGTTCAAAACCAATCACCGTTTTACAAACACTTAAAAATTGATTTGGAGTATGACAAAGTTAAAGACAAACTTGTTGCGAACCTCACTGCAATAAAGGCAAAGAGAGAGCAAAGAACATTTACAATTGAATCCTTTAATATTAAAGAAGGAGTAAAAATCCCTATCGGTATTTTTACCGCTAATAAAAAGGTTCACAATTTTAAACTAGGTAGTGGCACAGAAAATTATCATGCTATTATAGGTGGACAGTCGGGCAAAGGAAAATCTGTTTTATTGAACACAATTATTTATAATGCAATTAAACAGTATTCAAAATCGGAATTGCGTTTCATGCTTTTTGATTGCAAGGGAGTAGAGTTTAACGAGTTTAAAGGCAACGAACATATTTTGGAATGTGAAAGCACTTCAAACATTGCCACCATTGTTGAGAAACTTAAATTGATTGAAGCCGAGTTTGAAAAACGAAGAGATATTTTTAAAGAGCATAATGTAAAGAGTATTGAACAGCTATTAGAAAAAGGAATTGAACTTTACAGAATCATTTGCATCATTGATGAATTTCAGTTTTTATTTCCGTCAGCAGATTATAAGACAACACAATTTGCAGAGGATTTACTTGTTTCAAAAATGATAAGAACTGGTCGTTCTTTTGGTATTCATTTGATTGTAGCAACGCAATCACTTGGAGATTCTGTTAGGCGGTCAATCTTGGATAATATTCCTTTGCGTATTGCATTAGGTATGACGGAAGCACAGTCAAATAGTTTTCTTTCTTATAACAACGACAGTGCAAAAAATTTAGACAGAGGTTTAGCAATCTATAATGATAGCAACGGAGAAAGAGATGCAAACAAATTAATCCAAATTGAAAAAGCAGATTGATATGACACATTTAGTTTACTACCAAAAATACACTGATAAAGTTGACCAATGTTTAAGCATTGCGAACAATCCTGAATTGGCAAAGCAAGCAGGTAGCGTGTTACTGCAAATTATGGATGTGTATCGCAAAATGCCATATGGCACATTTCATTTTGAAGGTCATTATGATACGTTGTTTTTAAGTTTAGAAGCATCAACAAGAGAAGGAGATATTGACAAACTAATTCAAGATGCAAAAATATTTTTTGATGATGATAAACATAACGACTTACAAAAACTTGCTACAAAACTTGACCGCTTGGTAACTATTTATCAAACATCAGACGAGCAAGATTTGAGAGAAAAAATTTCTCAATTACTAAATAGAATCAATGATGAAAATTACTTGACACATGAGGACATTGATAACTATTATCGCTATGCACAATCACTAATTGACGAACATAATTATTCATCATCATCAACCACCGTAGTAGTAGAAAAAAAGCAAAAAAATAAAGGTTGTTTAGTTTCTTTACTACTTTTAGTTCCGTTTCTTCCGCTTATATTAATTCTTTTAATTCCAACAATCATAATTCCAACATTTAAAAATCAACAACATGGTAAAACCAGAAATCATCAACGCAGTTGATTCGTGGAGCAATTCATTTATGCGTCCACACATTCCGCCAGCACTACTTTCAAATTCTGAAATCAAGAGGTCAGAAGATGATGGTGCGAAACTTATCTATGCAAAGTTTCTCTATGGCGAACAAACAGGAAATTTTCAAACAATTCCTTTTGACGGAAGTTACGGTAATGTAATTTCTGATGTAGGGGAAGAATCCCTTTGGCTCTATTCATTAGGACAAGAAAAAGCGCCTGATGGTTTTGTTGCCAAATCCTATGACGGTGGGCATATCCGAACAGGTAAGGTTCAGAAGTGCGGAGTTTGTCGTGGACACGGAGAAGTTACTTGCAAAACTTGCGGAGGTAAAGTTAGGTGGACAGAAAAATTCGGTGATAAGATTATTGATAAAGTTTGTTCGTGCGGTAACGGAAAACAAATGTGTGGTAACTGCACAGGTTTCGGAGATGTTGAAACAATTATTAAAGTCAAAAAAACATTCCGTCTTTTTGAAACTAAAAACTCCCAATACAAAGGAGAAGTGCCAGAGGAGAAAATAAAAAAAATAACAGGAGGAGAAATTTATGAGCAAACCTTTGATTACCCAATGGACGAATTAAAACGGATGCTTGTTGGTGGAATAGATGTAGAGGAGTTCAACAAACTTAACAACGAAGTTTTAGACCTTTTGCATGAAAGCATTGATAGCAATCTTGTTGGCAAAGGTGTAAACACTAAATTAATTCACGAACAATTAAACACCTTGTTTTCTTCTGTTCCGAATCCAGGAAGGGAAAACAAAATTCTTGAAAAGGAAGTTATGCCTATTCGTGTAATGGTGAGAGTTGAAGATGCACCTGTAACACAAATTGATTACAACTTCAAAACAAAAGATTATTCAATTTGGGTTTATGGAAATGAGAATGCAGTGTGGTATGAATCAGCACCGTTTTCATTTAACTACAAAATGATAATCATTGCTGTTGTCGTTTTAGGTATCGCAACGGTTGCAATTTTAAAAAGTATGAATGTTTTCTAATCCATAATAGCATGTCAAATCCAAAAGATTTCAATCTAAAGTCAATAGATGTATTGAACAGATATATTGCTTTGCTCACAAAGGAGCAAGATGAACTTTACAAACATCTAAATTTAGTTTTAGGACAAGACAGGCAACTATCCGACTCTGACGATTGGAATGATAAAAACCATCATCAATTTTCAGAAGAGTTTGTTGTTGACATTCAGCGACAGCTAAATGCAGCAGCAAACTCATACGAGTTAGCGATTGAACGATTAAAAAATCTTAAGCAACAATATTCACTAATCATAAACTAACAGACAATGGGAAATAATAATTATCAATTCCGCCTGCAATCTCTTGAAGTGCTCGACCAGTATATTGCCAAGCTAAGACAAGAAGTAGATTTTTGTTTAGGTTATCCAAAAAAAATCAAAGACATTCATTTGGGTTTCTCCGAATCCGACAGTTGGAACGATGTTAAGCACACAGAATTTTTTGAACAGCATGTTGAAGAAATTGGGCTTAAAGTTGGCGAACTTCAAATGAGAATTGAAGAAGCAATTAACCGACTTAATCAGCTAAAGAGTATATATGCAAACGCAGGTGTTAGCTAACTTGACACTGACGAGCAATAAATATAAACCGCTTCGTACAAAATTGGTGCAAGCTTGACACTTCATCACTTCTGACAGACAGAAGGGCATCCGGTAACAGCGGTTTGGCAAAAGTGGCGGTTCAGCACTTCGTAGGACAGTTTTGTGGGTATATAAACATTACTGCTTCGTATGAAAGTTGGTGCTGAAAATCGCCACCTTCGCCAAGCCACAAACCGTTAGCTGCAATGCTTGGGGACACTGCTAACATAAACTGACAGTGCTAAATTTGATTGACTATAATTTAAAAAATCACAACAATGACAAAACAATTTGGACTGACACTAACTCTTTTCACAATCATTCTTCTAACCTCGTGTGGTAAATCTGACAAAGAGGTAAAAGAAGAAAAAGAGGCAGTTGTAAAACAAAAAAACGAACAACTTAAAGCAACAAACGAGAAAGCTATAATCGACCTTTCTCAAAAATACAATGCCGTTTCGGGTTGGGACACTTTAGAACTGTACACTTATCTCTATCAGGAAATGTTTATTGACCAGAGAAAGCCAATAAGCTTTGAAGGTGAATTGAATGACATTACTAAAACGGACAGCACTTACTTTTTAAAGGTGCGGAATTCAAGTTGGCATTACAATAAAAATTACATTGCTCTAATTTCTTTAAGTCGCCAAAATTTTGTTGAGTTCCTTAAAATTTTGAAATCAAATAACCACACGAATGAAGGTTGTTTTGTTTTCAAGGTTTCAAAAATTGTTTCAGCATCTCCCGAAATAAAGTCAGACCTTGAATTAAACGGTGAAGATTCCTATTCATATTTAGATTATGATTTTGACGAAACTCTTTTAATCTTCAAAGGCGAACTGATTGACTTTTATTTAAACGAAAGAGCAGACAAAACCAATGACTAAAATTCTTAAACCATTTTTCTTTTCCTCACTACTTTTCTTTGGTGCTTGTAGCGGAACTGACTGCGACCAGCTACCTAAAAAGTATTCAAGTTACACTGAGGCTGTTAAGACAATCAAATCAGCACATTTCAAAATGGAAGAATCTATCAACACCTCAAAAAGTTCTTGGGTAAGGGGAGCGGAATATTACAGTTGTGACGGAGCAACGGGATTTTTTATTCTTAAAACTGACAAGCAAGATTATTTGTATTCGGGAGTCCCATCAGAAATTTGGCAAAGGTTTAAAACCGCAGAATCATTTGGCAGCTATTACGACCACAACATAAAACATAAATATTTTTTTAATCTTAATCAATAATCATATGCTCTACTTACCGAAACTTACAACAAAGATTCTCTTGATTCTCTTATCAGGGTTACTCTCATTTCATTTTTGCATTTTATCATCCAAATCCTTGACAGCATCATCAGGCAATTATAGTATTGCAAATGCTTCGGATGAACAATACCAAAACTACCTTAGCACAATATACAAAATGACTGATAAGCGTGATTTTATTTCCAATACAAGAGCAACTTATTTATTCAATCTTCCCGAAGGGTTTTCGCTTTACATTTTTGCAGGATATTTTCTAATTGCAAGCGGCTTTATTCTATTCTCTAAATTCAATTCAAACAATTCTAACGATGAAAAAAGCTGATTTAATTGGTATAAAAGTAAACACAAAAAAAATTATCATCGCCTGTTTGATAATCTTCTCCTTTTCAATTTCGTTTCTTTATTACAAACAGAACAAACAAATAACTCAACTGAAAATTCGCATTGACCAACAAGACAACACTTCAAGAAATCTTGACAGCAGAATAGATGATTTGGAAAGTCAAAATTCTGACTTAGAAGGAAGAGTAAATGACTTGGAAAGTAGAATTGACGATTTGGAAAGTTATAGACGCTACTAATCAAATGACCGCAAACATGGAACGCCAAATCTTCGGACGAACAATAGCACATGCAGCTAACAGCGGGTTTAAGAAATTGGCGGTTCAGTGGTTAATTAAACATTCTACCTCGCATCAACATTTGTGGTGGCTTGACAGTTTTGAGCTTCGAAATCGCCAACTTCTTAAACCCGCAAAACGTTATCGGAGAGCTAGTGACAGAGACTTTTAGATATTTTTTCCGACCAAAACTTTGCATTCAAAACATCGTGCTCAGGAGACTATCATGTGAATTCATGCCGGTTAACTTTTAAAACAGACTAGTCTGGTGGGATAACATTTTCATGAACACCACTAATCAATTTTTCGAAGTCAAAGACAATATTTAGGTCGTCAAAAATAGAATTCTCAGGTATAATTGATTTTCCTAATCCTGCAGTTAACTTTAGTACCGCCCTCCGATAACAGCGGCTATAAACAATGGCGGGTATCCGTTACCCGACAGTTTATTATCTTGATACAGATTACCGAGACTCGACAGTTGATCGCATTGAGCCGCCACTGTTTATAGCCTCGGACGTTATGCGTCACCCTGTGAGACGACAGTGCTAACATTAAACAGACAGAAAAAATGAACAGAAATAAATACAAGACAGAAAAGCCAGCTGCACATTTAGCACATTTGGTTTTGCCCGACACACAAGCCGACCCTTCGCAAAACCAAAAGAGCTAAATTTACCCAACGCACCATTAGACAGTATGGAATTAACAGAGAAACTTTTAACAGAACTACAAAGACGGCTGAAAA
>JBBRBD010000019.1:0-8722 GCA_038206135.1 Patescibacteria group bacterium
CACTGTTGGCGTTGGTGTTGGCGTCACTGTTGGTGTTGGTGTTGGCGTAACTGTAGGTGTTGGACTTGGTGTCACTGTTGGTGTTGGTGTTGGCGTAACTGTAGGTGTTGGACTTGGTGTCACTGTTGGTGTTGGTGTAGGCGTAACATTAAAAATAACAATTGTAATACTTGAACTCGTTTTTTTGTTTCCCGCTGCATCGCGTGCAACAGCAGTCAATAAATGTGAGCCATTTTTAAATGTTGTTGTATCAATATATGTTGTATAGGGCGCTACCGTAATTTCAGGGTTAACATTAACTCCATCAATTTTGAATTGAACCCCAAGGACTGCAACATTATCAGAGGCGTTTGCTGTTGTTGCAAATGTAAGTAAAACATTTGCTTTGTTGGAAGGAACTGTAATTTGAACAGTAGGAGCAGCTGTGTCTTTAATTTCCAATGAATAGTTATCAGTTCTTAAAAAACCAGCTTTAAGAATCTCATGAAGAATTGTTACCTTGGTAGCATTTGCAGGAGCCTTAAAAGTTACTGTTTTTTGAGTCCATCCTGCTGACACAGCTACATTTCCAAGATTTAGGAATGATTCTGTTCCATTTGAAAGAGTAAAAACCGCTTCAAGTTTGGTTTGCACGTTTGATTGATAGTAATTACTAAAAGTGTATTGTGAGCCGCCTGTAACCTTTACAGGATCGAATTGCCAAGCAGCATTTCCGCTTGTTCGAGTAGTCATGTCAATTTCCAAACCTCTAAGTCCTTCTGAACTTGGTCCTGGGTAAATATATGTTGTAGTGTTTTTTCCGTAAGAAGATTGTGACCAACTTACTGGAATAGCTGGATTCGTTGAAGGAGCCTCAACTGATGGATTTACAATTAAGTTTGAAGAAGGCATATCAGCAGCTTCTATTCCTAAAACAGTGGGTGTATTCGTCTCAAGAAGAGTTGCAGCACGAGCATAAGAATACAAAAGAAACGTTCCTTCGAATGCAATTATTGCAGCAAAAAGGAATCCAAAGATGTTAGAAATGTGTTGGTTAAATTTTCTCATGTTTATAAAATACAGTTATTCTTGACTGCCATATCTTCTTGAACGCGTCTAACAAGTAAAAGATTGTCTGCTGCATTCCCCTTGTAATCCTGTATGCCATACTCTGCTGCTAATTGATATCTAGCAGAGAAATTTCCTTCAAAACCATTTTGTTTCAAATAGTTCACAATAGAAATTTGAGTTTTCATAAACTCTAAATCTGGATCACATGCTTGTGATTGGACACCTGCCACTTCAGGTACTGGAGTCGGTGATGGTGCTAAAGCGCTTCCTTCTTTTGTATTTAAACTAGTTGCATCCATAACTTCCCCCGCTAGCTGTACTGCAAAATGCAAATTAGAGTCAGGTGCGCTCAAGCTGGTGTACATTATATACCCTGCGCTTCCAAATACAAGTACCGAAATTAAAGTGAATATAAAAAGTGTTGTAATTTTCATTGTGTTTTTGTTTTAAATAAATAAGCGAATGTACTTTTCCGAGCATTATTGATAGTGCCGACTAGAACCACAAATAAATGTATAAATACAGATATACCAAAAAATGATGATATTGGGTTCATACTTGTGCTCTTTCTGGTTTAAACCAAGTCAAGTTTCTTTCTTTTAAGAAAACTACTTTAATCATTTGTTCCAAGAATATGTATGCGTTGACATACATAAGAAAAATATATGTAAAAGGAGCGAGAAGGATATCCAATCTTTTTTCAACTTTTGCAGCCCAAATCGCAAAAAGAAAAGAAACGATAAAGTAATAAATCAACATATATATCGTAAGTCGAATATTAGTAAGTGGCACTAGAAATAATAAAAGTGTAAAAACAACGCCTTCAATGTAAATTAACGAGGTTTCAAGAGCCTGTGCAGGTCTCATTCGAAGAGTTTTGTGTTTTAAAAGATTTTGCCATCCACCACCAAGCCATCTACGCATTTGGTTTATATACGCATGTAATGTCATCGGATCTTGTGTGACTACAATAGCTTTTCTTGTATATGCAATTTTAAATCCATATTTGTGGAGTTTATATGTAAAATCTAAATCTTCTGTTAAGGTATCATGATCAAAAGTAAGATATTTTCTAAAAATATCAGTTCTGAACGCGCCAGCTGCTCCCGGAATAACAAACATGAAATTCATGTAATTTTGAGCAAGTTTGTGAAGATTCTGACTTGTTGTATATTCAAATGCTCTACATCGTGTAAGCCAGTTTTTCTTCATGCTTCTAACATATCCACTTACTGCACCAACTTTAGGATCATCAAATTTCTTTATAATTTCTTCAACAAAGTTTTTGTCGAGAATTGTATCAGCGTCTGTCGCAACCAGAATGTCTGCTGTCACAAACTTCAGACCATATTCTTGGACAAAGCTTTTGTTTCCTAATCTCTTTGGAACTTTTAGATATGTAATTTTTTTGCCAAAAGATTTGAGAATTTCCGCAGACTTGTCACTACTAAAATCATCGACAACAAGGATTTGCAGTGGTTTGTGGGTTTGATTTAAACAAGATTCAACACATCGAGCGATAGAAGCTTCTTCGTTCCAGCAAGGAATAACTACAGCGACGGTTAATTCATTAATTTTTTTTACTTTAGGTATTATTGTCATTGGACTTATAATTTAATTGATGCAGACACATTAGCTGCGTAATAATATAGGAATGGTAGAAATATGTCAATCCCATATTGTTATACTATGTAAGCTGTCATTTAAGGAGGTCAATTCTTCTAAAAGCGAAAGTTTACAACACCACTAAACTACACAAATAACAATTCCGCAAGATGCAGTTTATTCAAATGAATTAAACTGCTAGGTATTTGATGATCGATATCCAAAGTTTTACACCTTTAGGGTTTTGTACTTTACACTAATTTCTTTAAAACGGCAACAACAACCAATCGTCTTGAATCTAAAAAGCCAATACAGGTGTAAACTGTAATTCTTTTGTCCTCAGTTTGTTTTAAAACAGAAATATCGAGAGGAGAGACTTGTTGCACGGTTGAAACAGTGAAATCTTGAATTACTCCTGTATTTGAAATAATCTGAATAGTGTCACCCGGTGTAACTAACTTTAAGTTACCTAATAAATTTGGCCAGTTATGACCATAAAAAACTGCATTTCCATGATCGCCTGGCTTTATTCCATTAGAAAGAAACGAAACGCCGCTATTTGATGTCTTCCAAGTATGATTCTCAACATTTGTTAGAAATACTGGAAGCCAAATATGTGCACTGGGGATAACAATTCCGGTAGGATAACTTGAAGAGTCCTTTGTGTCGATTGCAGCAAAAACAAAATGTTTAGGAGAGTTGTGTTCATACGAAAGCCCTAAGAAAAGAATAAAAAAGACAAGTGAAAGAAGAAAAAAAACTCGTGAGTGAATCATGCTTGTTTAGTTCGACGTCGTGTGACAAGGCCAATTGTAAATGAAAGTCCTGATAATATAGCTGCAAGGCCAACTTGCCATTCGCCTCCCGTTGATGCCAATCCAAGAACTGCAGGGTCAGTAGAACTACTTGTTGTTGCTGAAGAACTTAGTATTTCTCCGGTGTTTGTACTATTACCACCACCTGTTCCATTCGAACAGGAATAAGTATTATTCGAAGCCAAATAAGGAGTTTGAGCCAAACCCCAAGCTGCACCATTAGGAACAAACTGCCAACCTAATTTTTTAAATTGTTCAATTTCTTCTTGAGTTAAGGACTCCACCTTCCACCAAAGTGTTTGAATTCCTTCGTTATTTGAATTGCAAAAACATTGTAGTGCTTGTACGTCGTTTATTGAATATACAGTGTCCTTGCCATTAAATTCTCCGGGATTTCCAACTATTCCGTGTGTACCTGATTCATACGATGCAATTACCTGCCCTTGCGGGTTACTGCATGTAGGAAAACTTGGTACTTCGGCAGCATTAGCAACTGAAATTGGTGCCAAAAGAAGAAACATAGATAATAGGAACAAAATTTTACTCATAATTTTTTGATATAGGATTATATCATTTCCTATAACAATTTGCAATCGAGGTAAAATAATTTTAAAGATAGTCCTCTAGCCGATTATTATTAGCAGTATGAAGTTATAATAGTTTTGTGTTTATCCACTTCGCAAACTTGAAGAAAATATTTTCATGTTCTTTTGTCAAAGTAACTGAGTATGCATCTTCGTTTGTCACGGAGATTGTTTTAGTGCTATATCCAGCTCCATTTATTGTTACTGTATTATCGTCTGGAAGTACTTGAATTCTAAATCTTCCACCATAATCAGCATGCACAGATACATTACTTAGTGAAGTTATGACAGATGCATCATATATTGCATTTCCTACTTCATTTGTAATGGTCCCAGAAATTTCTCTTGGTGTATAAAAACTGGTCATAGCGGTTACTGCCTGACGTGCTGTTCCATCATCATTCCAAATAGCGGTTGATCCACCCAAATTTGTCCAATAGTTTAGTCCCACTACGTTTTTGTCGTTTGAAAGTAATGAAAGCGCTCGTGTGATCCAGACGAATTGGGATTCGTCAGTCATTTGTCCATTTATATCAGGTATTGGAGCACCCCATTCTCCTAACACTACTTTTCCTCCACTGGTTGTTGCAACATTGTCTATATATTCAATCAGGCGTTCCGGAGTGCTTACATAGTGATCAACAGTTACCACTCCGCCAAGTGCTTTTGTTGTATCAGGATCCATGACAAGACTTGCAACATCTCCGTTCATCGAATAATACCCACTAACCACATTCTTTCTGATTTTACTAAATGCAGCAATTAATTGAGTGTTTTCATTTATAAGAAAAGTACGAAAGCCTACAACATCTCCAGTAGTACGTGGATCTCCAGTTCCCCCATTTTCACATTCGGGGCACGAAGTAAAGATATCTCCATCTTGAAACAATTCTGGGTGTTTTAAAACAAAAGCAACAGTCTGGGTCGTGTGATCACTTGCAGATATCTTTGGATAATTGAACCATTGTTCCCATCCTGATAAATTACCCCTGAACCACACACTAATTTTGTGTTTTCTTGCACTATCAACCCAACGCTTGAGAAATGAGTAAAACTCTTCGTCATAAGGTGTTGCAATTGCAACGTGAGTTGCACCCGTTGCCGCGATATCGCTTACTTGTTTATCAATTTGAACATCAAAAGTCGGATCATTTAATTTTTCTCGAGCTAAATCTCTGGAGTACTTTACAGTATCTATGCTTTGAGTTGGCCAAACTTTACTCGCAAATGCAATTGGTACATCTTTCGGGATTTTCCAGAAAAATTTCACCCCAAAATAGAGGGCGACAGAAAAAACTGCTATAAATACAAAAATTAGCTTTTTCATTTTTGGTTTTTAAATACAGGTTGTGTGTTTAAAGTAGAAATAAATTGAGGTTTAATCTCGTATATATCTGCAAAAGGATAATGATCTACGAGTGTATAGTCTTCTTGCCAAGTAGGATCAAATTGGGAAAGTTCACGATAGGTTAAATCATTTGGATCATATGTACGCATTACAATCCAACGAGCCCAACGATCAGGAGCATTTATTGCACTTTCCCAGTAGGCTCCGGTTCCTTCATGAATAAACTTTGCTAGTGGCATACCCGAACTAAAAATAATAGCGTCATGACTTGCTGCAGAAATAAGAACGAAACCTGGCTTATTGAAAGCATTATCATGAAGCCAACCACTGACCTCTGAGACGTTTTTCTGACTGCTACCTACTCGAGCATCATCAATCGTAACTGCATCTCCATTTGCGAAAGCAAAGAAGGTTACAAACATAAGTAGTCCAACAATAACCCATTTAAAATTCTTAAATCTATCAGTTAAATATCCAATAAAAATCGCGATTGTGGGCATCAGCATTAATCCGTATCTCACATTAAACCAAGTGTTTCCTGATAGCCCTTGAATAAAGAGTACTGAAAATCCCAGATATAATGCCAAGATATTGAATATAAGTGCAGCCACAAATGTTGAAGATGCAAATCTAACAGACCATTTGATCTTTTTATCAAACATGAAAACAACCCCTCCAATAACACTTAAGAAAAAAGTAAATGCATAAGAATTATAAATAAGTGAATAAAAATATACTTTAAGTGAAAACAACAAGTTTCCTTTTGTGGAAAGATTTCCTGCATCTGCTAACTGTTGTTGCTGAGCGTGTGCAGAAAATGGTCCAAGAATAAAATAAAGAGCGTCTTTAAAGATTAACTGGTTCCACACAAACCATAAAAATATTCCTACTCCTGCTAATGTGAGAAATAATATTGCCCCGCCCTCTGCAGCTTTGTATCCTCGTTTTTTAAGTGTGGTAATTATGAATACCAGTGCAGCAAATCCTACTAAAAACCATCCTTCGTATCGAATAAGCGAAGCAAGCATAATACAAAACGCAGCTTTAATTAAATCTAATGTATCCTCTGTCTGATGCCAACTCACAAAATAATACACTCCTGACATCAGTGTTGCTAACAAAAGTAACTCAGTCATAGCAGTTGATTGCATGTATAAAACATTTAAATTTGCAGCAAAGACTGACACACCAACCAATCTTCCAAAGAGTTTCACATTTATTTTTTCTAAAAATTTATAGATAAGAATTCCAGTCACAACAAAACTTATCATTGACTGAATTGCGCCAGAAAGCCCTGTGTGCCACATAAAGTCATTCCAAATTGTTGGAACCATCAGTAAATGTGGGAGTGGCAGCCATACAGAGCCAATCTGAGCAAGTCCGGGCTTCAAACCTTCAACAACACGTCTTCCAATATCCAAATGGCTTCTGGCATCATTATAGGAAAGCCCAAGTCCGTTTTCATAGTAATAAACAAAACTGGCAATGGAAATTACAGAGAGAATAAAAACCAAAAACAATACAACGTGATTTGTTAGAAAGCGCTTTACAACATTAACTCTTTTTGTTGGGAATGATAATAAAATACTCATGATATTTGTCTTTGTTTGGGATACCAAATAAGAAAAAGACCCAATAAACCAACTATTGCAAAGATAATTCCGTAATAGGTAACACCTGAAATTGTCTTGTGAATTATTCCGTTGTAAAAGAATGAATTCAACTCATTATTTTGGAGCATTCTGATGTTAATAATATAGTTTGAATCAAGTCCGATGTATCGTGCTTCTACAATTGGTGGAATAACATTAGTTGTAAGAGGTGCAAGTAGTGAAACTCCAGCACTATATAAAAATACCATAGAATAAAACACCCTCGTTGCAATATATCTTTTCTTACCGATATTTTTCATTTTCTCCAGTCCAATTGCCGCAAGAATACAAAGCTCGGGCATAATAGCTATTAGGTATCGAGATCCAAAGGCCCATCCTCCGTACGGGTCCCCAAACAAAGTATAAAGTGTTAAACAAGTAATGGACACGGCAAGAAGACCTACTCTTAAATCTTTCAGCTTCTTTTTCATGAATGGCAGACCAAAGACAAATAGAATAATAACAGGAGAATAGACAAAGACACTTCTATCAGTACTTGCTAAAAAGCTTTGGAAACCCACAAGCATATTTCTGGTGTTTAAAGCGTTAAATGCATTTGTTTCGCGGTTCTCGTGTTGAATGTTTTGGACAACTGCAGCAACGCTTTCTACTCGAGGAAGCGTATTACTTAGTGTTGATGCACTACCAAAATTTATGTAATTATAGTACCCGTATAATGACATCAGAATAAGAAACACAAGTGGAGCTAAGATATACTTAAAATTAATCTTTATATGCGCACGGGATGGAGATTCCGTATATTCAACTACGTTCATCGACATTAGACCAACTATCGGTAAAAAAATAAACAAGTTTGGAAAATCTACAAAAACTGCCAATGCATACAAAAACCAAACAAGAGAAATATGCCACCATTTTTTATCACTAAGATAGACTAAATACATACCCGCCAATATGCAAAAGGCTGATATTAGATGTGCAACAATAGTTACTGAGTAACCCCATGCATTTGTAGCAAAACCAAATGCTATTGCAGCAAACAGTGCTGTTGTCCAATGAAAATTAAGCTTTCTCATAAATCTTACAATCAAAAGTATCGTAAAAAGCGCGAAAATAGCTGATACTAAAAAAGTAAGAATTTGTGTCGCACCAAGTTTTAGTCCTAGTGCATAAAGCGGTAAAGCAAAAACCGATGCTCCTGGTGGAAACAAAGAAAAGAAATGTCCGTTAATTTTTCCAACATCAGGTACTCCAATTTGGTAATACTTATCAATTGAAACTGTATGGTCATAAAACATTGATAAAACCATCGCGTACCGAGATCCTTCCTGGGAACTTTCAAAAGCAGTACCTGAGACAAAAGCTGGATAAGGAGTAATGTCAGATATACTCGGTACTCCTAAACTACCTCGAATTGTAAATAGATACAACAAGACAGAAACGAGTGTGACTATTATATAGGGGAATATTTTTTTCATATACTTATATATTAAGCTTTTTGGTAGAGCGAACCATTGACCATTTTGTGTCAAAGGCATTTTTGTGAAAGCTTGCTTTAGCTCTAGCAAATAAGTTCATACAAAACAGGAAAGAACATAAAAACGGATGTCTTATATATTCATGAAGAATACTTAATACTAGTTTGTCTTTTGGAATATAGTCTTCCTGATCAATAAGTGTTTGGTCAAAGTATCGAGACATTTGCGA
>JBBRBD010000020.1:0-7673 GCA_038206135.1 Patescibacteria group bacterium
AATGCAGTAACAGTGACTCCAGTGCCTTTCAGCTCTTCTGATAATGCTTCTGAGAAAGAAAGAACATACGACTTTGTTGCATAATAGACAGCCATCAGTGGGCCCGGAACAAAAGCTGCAATAGAAGCTACATTTAAAATCCGTCCCGTTTTTTGTGTGACCATGTCTTTCGCAAAAAGTTTTGTTAGAGTGGTTAAGGTACTCACATTTACAGTTATTTCATCTAGTTCTTCTTGAAGATCGTTATCAATAAATTTGCCATAGGTTGCAAAGCCAGCATTATTGACGAGAACCTGTATAGAAATTCTGTTTTTCTGAACTTCTTTATATATTTCAAGCGAAGAGGTATGCCGTGAAAGATCTTTTGAAATTATTAAAACTCCTACTTTGAAATCTCTTATGAGTTCTTTCTGTATCGCTACGAGCTTCTCTTTGTCCCGAGCAACTAGCACCAGATTATAGTCATTTTTTGCAAAGATCTTTGCAAACTCATAGCCTAGGCCGTGAGTAGCACCGGTGATTAACGCGGTTTTAATTGTCATTTCTGATATTTTACAGTATTAAAAGACACCCAGGAAATACGGACACAAAAAAGATCTACTAATTAAAGTAGATCTTTTTTTGACCCTGTTATTACTTAGGCATGAGCACACTATCAATTACGAATGTGACACCGTTTGTACTTACGATATCGGCAATTGTAATTTGTGCGGTTCCTCCCTTAGCATCCATAAGCCACCACTTTGAATCTTGATACTTAACTGTTAGATTTTCACCTTCTACAGTTTTAAGCGTCATCCCGTCCTTAAGATCTTTTGCCCTGTATTTCCCAGAAACTACATGGTAAGTCAATATCTTAACGAGAGTTGCCTTGTTCTCAGGTTTCAGAAGCGTATCTACCGTTCCCGCAGGAAGCTTCATAAAAGCTTCGTTTGTCGGAGCAAAGACCGTAAACGGTCCAGCACTTTGGAGTGTAGCTACGAGTCCTGCTGCTTTTACAGCTGCGACCAAAGTTGTGTGATCCTTGGAATCAAGTGCGTTAGTAACGATGTCACGATTCGGAGTCATTAATGCTCCACCAACCATTACTCCTTCAGCCGTAGGCATTGCGCTGCCACTTGGCATAGCTGTACCAGCTGTAGGCATCATGGACTCATCTTTCACCATTGCTTTGTCTTGCATCTTCCAATAAAGAACACCACCCACCAACAAAACGACAACTGCAATCGCAACGATTGTCATTGTATTTCCTTTTTGCATTATTTCTTCACCTCCATTCTTTTTTACAGTAACATACTTTTAATATAGATAACAAGGTGAAGTAATTTAACATCTCAATGCACTTAAAAAAAACTCAAGAAATATATATTAAGAAAATGAACGTATTGTAGATGTAATCAAAAGATGGTATCTTCTTCACTAAGTTAATAGTTGGAATATCAACTAATTTTTAAATAGCATGAACAATAAACACATAACAGGGGAAAGGTCACCAAACCAAATTTTGCATGCATATAGCACTGGTCTGCTGCAAGGAACAGCATACAGTCGATTGCATTTGCGATTAACCCGAGCGTTATCAGCGTTTAGTATCTCGATTCCGCAATGGAAACTTTTAGGACAACTGTACGAACATGGAGACATGCGACTTTCTCATTTAGCTCTGCGTTTAAGTTACGACTCACCCATGGTAACAAAACTAGCAAAGCAACTTGAAAAAAAGGCACTGCTAAATCGCAAAACAGACAAACAGGATGAGCGTGGAAAAATTGTTAGTATTACTACAAAAGGGAAAGAATTTATCATACAAGCAGAGCCTGTCGTAAAAAAAGAAATGAATACTATCCTTCAAGGTGTCTCAAAGACAGAACTTCTTATCTATTTAAAAGTACTTGATGCAATTGTCAGAAACACAGAAGAATAGACGTTTCTGTCTCAGGTAGAATTAACGGTGTTATTTAGAATAACAAATGTCATGCATCATTACGCTTTGGAAATATTTAACTAAATGATACTATTAAAAAATGGATACAATTACTGTTGAAACGATAGTAAAAGCCCCGATAGAAAAAGTATGGGACTTGTGGACAAACCCTACACATATCGTGAAATGGGCATTTGCCTCAGACGACTGGGAAGCCACCTCAGCTGAAAATGACATGACAACTGGCGGCAAATTCAAAACTGTTATGGCAGCTCGTGACAAGAGTGCAAGTTTTGATTTTAGTGGACAATACACCGACGTTCAAAAACCTGTACTTATTGAATATAATATGGAAGATGGGAGACAGGTGAAAATAACATTTTTAGAGACTCCAGAGGGCGTAAAAATCAATGAAACATTTGATCCAGAAAGTGAAAATCCCATAGAAATGCAAAAAACGGGTTGGCAATCTATTTTGGATAATTTTAAATCGTACGTCGAAAAAACCAAATAACCTTTCGCTTCAGAGGACTCTCAAACAATTACAGCTTCATGGTGAATGTAACAGAAGTTTTTCATTTCACTAATATTGCTTATTAAAATGGAAACCATTAGCTGACAACCACACTTCTAAACAATACTTGCAGAGTTTCTGGTATTGATGAAAACTTGAATATCAATGTAATCGGTATACACTGTATTATCGTATAGTGAGTTCCATTGGAGTTTATATGGATAAGCAAGAAGTACCTATCTCGTTATTTCGCTCGATGGTAGAAGATATTCCGAGAGACGGTTTGGGCTTAGAAAGCGAATGGAATTGGAAACCTGATGTTCCAGTTAATAGGACACTTTTAAGCCAGAACAGCCCCACAACGGAATATTCATCGAAAGAAGATGACGAGTAGCACAGTTTCAAAGAGGAGCCCAATAAAGCTCCTCTTTTTTACAATTAGACTAAGGAGTATTTAATGTCAGTATTAATTTTAACTCGTAATGAAAATCAGCATTCAGATCGAGTTCAGGAAGGTTTGAATCGTCGCAATATAGATTTCAAACGGATTAACATTGATGATGTTAATAATCAAACGCCTATTGTTTCGTTGTCTAATTTCAAACAGCCTGATCAACTTTTCAGCGGTGTATTTGTACATCATCCAAGGATAGAGATATCTGAAAAATTAGGGGTAGATAAACTGGAAAGACAGATTATTTCGGCTACTTGGTCAAATTGGATAATGAGTCTAGAGTCTATTTATGGAGATGCAATGTGGATTAATAGGCCAACTATATCTACACTTTCGTTGAATATTTTCAACCAACTACGACTAGCAAGTAAACTTGGACTGAAAGTTCCAGATACATTATTCACTAATAGCAAATGTCAGTTATCTGATTTTGTTAGTAAACATCGAAATGTGATTGTAAAAACAGGGCCGCTGTTGGGTGTTCATTTGTCAGGACAAAGAATACTTACAAAGTTGATTGGCATTGATGACATATCAAGTTTAGCAATAGACCATTCACCAGGTTTTTTTCAAAACTATATTGAAAAAGCGTTTGAACTGAGGATTCATGTCATAGGTGATCAGGTATTGTGCTGTAGGATCGAGTCACAAGCTAACGATAGAACAAGGGATGATTGGAGGAGGTACAATATTTCAAAAACTCCTCACTTTGCACATGTTCTAGATAAACAGGTTGAATCTCAATGTATTTCTATTGTTAAATCACTCGGTTTAGAATTCGGAATCATAGATATGATTGTGACCACAAATGGTGAACATGTCTTTTTAGAATGTAATTCTCAAGGGCATTGGATTTGGATTGAAGAACTAACAGGTCTTCCAATAACTCAAGCGCTGATTGAAAGATTAATAAAGTGATAGATAAAACTCGTAGTTGGTAAAGACTACGAGTTTATTTTTTTAACCAATCTAATGTAATTTTGTATAATTCTTCTTCATCTTTGTATTTTGTAAAGTTATGATCAGATTTAACTTTTTCAAGATGTTTTTCCTCGGCGATTTTATTATAAAAGTCAGTAGCTTTTGAGTATTTATTACCTATAGCATGAACAATCAGCTTTTGCTGATTAATCATTTTCATCAAATTTTCTGTTTTTTCAATCGAAGGAACTTTATCAATAAAACTTTCAGGTAATGTTGTTTTATAACCAGTATCAAATACAAATTTATCTGGACTATCAAAGATAAGAATAGGATGCATTGAAGGCTCCCAAAATACAAACCTATTTATTTTGTTGTAATCAGCAAACAGCGCGACAAATGAGCCTAAACTGTGTGCGATAACTGTTACATTAGAGTTGTATTGTTTTACAATCTTATTTAAATCATTCGATAAATCGATCAACGATTTGTCTTTCTTATGCATATCATACCTGAAAGTCCTAAACCCTGAATTGGAGAACTCTCTCGAAGCATTGTAAATAATATGATGATTACTATTCGATAATAACCCATGGATAAATATTATTGTCTCATCAAATTTCTTGGGAGTTGCTTGATACCCCGTTATGTCATCGATCTTAATTTCTAATTCATCCATAATACAAAGTATAATACACGTGACGTGCACGAAATATTCAGGGAATATGCCTTTAACACTTATGAAGACTTCCTATCTAGTGGAGATGAACTCCTAATTGGATTGACTGTTAACAGCGACAATAAGTAAGTTTATATGGTATGCGAACGCTCAAGTACTATGCATGTATTGACTGGCACCTCTTTTTCTTGACATGACTATCTATTTTTTTGAGAATTTACCCTGAGTATTAGATAGTTTTTCTTTTCTCTCACTTCACGCTACAATACGTGTATGCAAGAAGACATTAATAAACTTCGAAACGAATTTATTTCTCGAGCCCTTTCAACTGAAAACAAAGACGAACTAGAGCTCCTGCGAGTTGAGTTTTTAGGACGAAATGGACGATTCACTACTCTTCTTAAGTCAATTAAAGACCTTGACCCAACTGAGCGAAAACAAATGGGGGAGACCCTTAACCAAACAAAGCAAATATTAGAAGATACTTTAGCGACTCAAGAGAAAGAAACAACAACAAAACAAGAAAAAGATTTCGACTATTCAGTTCCCGGAATTAAACCTCCTGTTGGACACCTGCATTTAGTAACCCAAGCAATTCAAGATATTTCAAAAGTGTTTTTAGAAATTGGCTTTGTACGGCGCAGATACGCAGAAATCGAATCTGATTTTTACGCTTTTGAAGCACTCAACATGCCTTCAACGCATGCAGCACGGGACGAATGGGAAACTTTTTTCGTTGAGCCAAATTTTGTATTAACTCCACACACCAGTAACGGCCAAGTCAGAGAGATGGAACGAGGAGTATTTCCAATTCGCATGATTAATATTAGTAAAACGTATAGAAGACAATCTGACATTTCGCATGTTCCTATGTTTCACCAATTTGAAGGACTTGTTGTTGATGAGGGCATTAACATTACTCACTTAAAAGGAACGCTCGACTACTTTGCAAAAAACTTTTTTGGCACTGAGCGAAAAACACGTCTGAGACCATATAACTTTAGGTTCACCGAGCCTTCGTTTGAGATTGATATCACTTGCGGTGTTTGTAATGGGACGGGGAAGCTCACAAATGGGACAAGCTGTAAACTATGTAAGGCCGGATGGCTTGAGCTTGGAGGTGCAGGCATGGTTCACCCAAATGTTTTAAAGGCGGGTCACGTCGACTCAGCCAAATATAGTGGCTTTGCCTTTGGCTGGGGAGTGGAGCGCACATACATGATGAAAGCAGGTATTCAAATTCCAGACATTCGAATGTTGTATTCAACTGATTTGAGATTTTTAAGACAATTCTAAAGAAATGGACATATTAATTACTGATTCAACACTTCGAGAATTTTTAGACACAAAAGCTACACCTGAAAAATTAGCAGAGTGCATCTCTTTGTGTGGCCCTTCAATCGAGAGAATCACCAAAGTTGGTCGTGAAACTGTATATCACGTTGAAGTAACGACTAATAGAGTGGACGCTGCGAGTGCATATGGGCTCGCTCGTGAAGCTGCCGCAATTTTGCCTAAATTTGGAATTGCCGCAAAACTTAAAACATATTCATTTGATATCAAAGGCAAAAAACCTAAACTCGACATTGATATTCAGATTGATAAAAACTTGTGTGAACGCTTCGTTGCCGTGAAACTCGCTGACATTACAATCGGGGAAGCTCCACAGTTTATGAAAGACAGACTAACTGCGATGGAACAGCGACCAATAAACAATGTCATAGATATAACAAACTATGTGATGTTTGCATATGGAATTCCAATGCATGCATTTGATTGCGATAAGCTTGGCAAAAAAATTGTTGTTCGTGAAGCCCACAAAGGTGAATCTTTTAAAACACTTGATGATCGCCATCACAAAGCACTCGGAGGAGAAATTGTTTTTGATAATGGAGCAGGGGAGATTGTTGATATACCTGGTGTCATGGGAACTGCAAATAGTGCGGTAACCCAGGAAACAAAAAATGTGCTGCTGGTCATGGAACACATGGATCCTTTGAAGGTTCGAGAGACATCACTAAAGCATGAGCTTCGTACCCATGCCGCTACTTTAAATGAAAAAGATCCAGACCCGAATGAAATTTCTAAAGCCCTAGAGCTCGCTCTTATATTCTTTGACCATCCATATGCGAAAGCCACAATTGCCAGTGAAATATTTGATTGGTATCCAAACCCTCGGAAATCAGAAAGCATTACCGTTTCTAAAGAAAAAATTCTAAAAAGTTTAGGGGTTGAAATTTCAACTGATGAAATACTAAAAATCCTTACTTCACTTGAATTCAAAACAGTTACGAAAAAAGACACACTGATTGTAACTCCACCAACTTATCGGGCCGCAGACATTACAATTCCAGAAGACGTTATTGAAGAAATTGCCCGATTGTACGGTTATTTCAATCTTCCCAGTAACTTACCAGAAGGAAAGATTCCAACAGAAGCACGTGACCCACAATACGCATTCGAATATAAAATTAAAAATATATTGAAAGGATTCGGGGGCATTGAAGTTTTAACGCTTTCCATGGTTTCAAAGGAAATGGCCGACAATACCGCTCCAAAAATAAAAAACCCACTGGGAGCAGAAGGTGAGTATATGCGGTCCCACATTGTGCCAAGTCTTTTATTAGCCGCTCAAGGAAATACTCAAGAAAAAGAAAGTTTTCATTTGTTTGAAGTTGCAAATACGTATAAAACACAAGGCAAAAAACTCTCCCTTGAAGAGTCAAAACTTGCTGGAATATTTGCACACACTGATTATCGTCATGCAAAGGGTGTCGTTGAAGCCCTCTTTGAAATGCTTCACATTGAAAAGCTTTCACCAACACTCACAAAACAGGGGAATTACTTTGTATATGAATTTAGCATCATGGAACTCTTGAAGGCTCATTCAGAACACACAGAATATACACCAGTTCCACAGTATCCCTCACAAATTGAAGATGTAACGCTGCTACTAGAAGACATCAAAGTTGGGGATGTAATACAGAAAATAAAGGAAACAAGTAAATTAGTCTCAGAGGTCAAGTTTTTAAACTCATACGAAGAAAGTTCAAGTTTCAGAATTAGTTACCAGTCTAGCGAAAAAACACTCACTGATTCAGAAGTGACGGAAGTCAGAAAAGAAATCTTAAAAACACTTCAAAGACATGGTATTACTGAAAAATAATCCAAAAGAACTTGG
>JBBRBD010000021.1:0-4156 GCA_038206135.1 Patescibacteria group bacterium
CTATCACATAGTCTGCTCCATCAACAAATGCATCAACCAAATCTTTAACATACTTTGGATTGTGTTGGAAATCTGCATCCATTTCGATAGTGGCATCTGCGTTCAATTCTTTGATTGCATATTTCATACCTCGTACATAAGCCATTCCAAGTCCTTCTTTTTTGCCCGAAAGCAAATGTACATTTTTATGTGTCTTTGCAGCCTTTTTAACAACCTCTCCAGTCCCATCAGGTGAGTTATCATCTACCACCAACAGGTGCATTTGGGCATTTTTGATTTTTTTGAATTCAACATCTACGAGCTCAGCAATCATTTTGCCGATATTGGCAGACTCATTGTATGAGGGCATTACGACAACAACTTTATTCATGGAGTAACTTGAGTGGCAAATGAATATAATACCGTTTGCAAAATAAACAGGAGTGCAAGCGGAACAATAATCATAAGGAAAGCTTTTTTCTTAGTTAATTTGTAGTGCACGGACATTCCAACAACAAGCAAATAAATGCTGTATATACTAAAGATTCCCCCAAGATATGGGATCCATCCAAAAAAGGATAATGGGGCTCTCGAGTAAGTATATGCTTTATATGCACTCCAATAATCTCCCTTTATACGAAACAGCTTAAGCCATAAATGCAATGCTCCAGACCAGACAAATCCCAGAAGAACTACTACAACGGCTGAGACAAAAAATGCTGGGAGAATATCCAAAAGTTGCGGTTTATTATCAGCAGTAAACACGCCTTGTAATTGATTTTGAAACAGTGGGTATAAAAGCGTTATTTCCAAAACACCAAACAAAGCAGCAATAGCTGAAATTACAATTGAGTAAGTAAATGCATCTTTCCAACCTTTTTCTTTCTCTACATCTTTAAAGAAAGCTACTGGAGTACGAAATAGTTTTTTTGATTTTTCAAAAAATTCTTTTGGAGAAAAGCTTAATTCCATACTACTATTGTATGATACTCTGCACGAAATGTCGAAATGAAGAATTAAAAAGTAATGTTAGAGATAATTAGCAACTCTCCAAAACAAGCATATATCATATATAACGAGTAGTGAGCCACAGACTCGGCAAATATATCTCAAATTCGTTATACTTTAGATATGCTTAAAATCGATATTATTTCTCTCTTCCCAAAAATGTTTGAAGGTCCATTCGACGACTCACTCATGGCTCGTGCTAAGAAAAAGAAACTCGTAAAAATAACGCTTCATGATCTTCGTTCCTTCGGATTAGGATTTAGAAAGACAATAGACGACCGACCATACGGTGGCGGAGTTGGAATGATTATGATGGTAGAACCTATTGAAAAAGCAATTAAAAAACTTACAAAAAGAGGTTTTCTTTCGTTCAGAAAACCAAAAAGGAAGATTATTCTTCTTACCCCGCGTGGGAAAAAATTCACACAAGCCATGGCTATGGAACTTTCACAACTTGATCATTTGATTCTTATTAGCGGTCGATATGAGGGATTTGATGAGCGAATTCATGAACATCTAATAGATGATGAACTTTCAATTGGTGACTATGTAATGATGGGAGGAGAACTTCCTGCGATGGTTGTAACAGAAACTGTAGTTCGATTAATTCCCCACGTAATTGAAAAAGAAGATGCCACACGATATGAAAGTTTTAGTAACCCTGAACTTTTGGAAGCTGCACAATATACCCGGCCTGTAAAATACAGAGATTGGGAAGTTCCACCAGTCTTATTGTCAGGCGACAGGAAAAGAATTGAAGAATGGAAAGTTGTTGAGGCACAAAAAACTACTGAGAAAAACAGACCGGACTTAGTAAAGTAAAAAAAAGAAATCCCCCGTGGCTTATACCACGAGGGAATAAATTAGAATTCAAAAACAATCAACCGACTGGCGTCGATTGAACACTTCCTGGACCACCTACACAGATATCTGGGTTGAAATGACAATATACACGGGTAAGAGGCATCGAATCTGTGAATTCGTTAACCTTCGTTAACCACGGATCAATATATTTATCGGGATTGGCTACTATTTCAGCCATGATAAATGCCGATCCAGCTAGCGGCTCGCCTAGCAAAACATTTTTTCCAAAGTCAAACAGGATACATGCAACAGAGGTATCTTTATCTGGCTCAGGAAATGCGCCGTTTGTCATTGTACTGCCAATACTCCAGATATTAAACATTGAACATATCAAATCAATACCTCCAGCTTCCCCACTGGATACATCTTTTACAAACATTACATAACCGGTCATATCTACGAGAGTACTGGCAATCGGAGTATCCCCGATCGCGGCAGATAATTCTGCTTCGTGAGGATATTGTCCGGGTTCATATCGTTTAGCTCCAGCTTGTGTAAACAAATCATCCGTACTAAACGAATAATCTGATGGCTGACAGTTATATTGTGAGCTGTTCACAACTGGCAACTGGTGGAAACGCTGATCATAACGAACATGACCAATATCTCCACAGACCCAACCTGATGAAATCCTGAGCATTCCCGAACTTGCATTTTGACCAGTAACCTCATAGGCAACGCCTGGGCTAATCACAGACAAGACAGCGGATTGCGTTGTTGCATCAGAGTACACCCGTAATTGAATTTGAGGCTCAATATGCCAAGGACCTGAACCCAAATTAGCAAGTGGATCGAAGACAGCAGACGAGTCGCCTGAGTCTTTAGAGAGTCTAACAACAAACCGAGAGTTCGATGTTACTTCAGGTATCCATCCCTCTGTCCCATTCTCCCAGTATGAGGCTGCGACTTTCCACCAAATTGCACCTTCAGCGCAGATAGGGCCATCTTCAATATTCATATTCACGCCTTCTTCAATTGAACCGTTTAGCTTAGAATATTGAGAAGCCTCAGAGTAAACTGGCAAAGTCCAGTACCCCGACTCAAAAGCAACCTTCGCAAATGCGCCAATATATAAATTTGTCGGTAATGCACTTCCACAATTGAATGAATGATCAACTGGGTCTGAACTTACTGGGACAGTACTAACACCGCTCACAGCCTTTTCTATCGAAGAAAAAGGCTCGATAAAGTAATAGCTCGTTCCTTCAGCGGCCCAGCCATTTAAGTTAAACCCCCAATACCAAACTTGCCACCAAGTATATCCTTCAGCACAGGTTGGCCCACCAATCACAATGAAATCTTCACCTTCATTCATTGATGCTAATTTATTACTTTTAGCAGATGGTTGTGACCGTAGATTTGTCGGTTTATTGTCTGGAGTGTCTGTAACTGTACCAAACTCACCAACAGCAAGACGGCTAAGAAGAGACCCAGGACATTGATTTGCATCGAATCCTGAGAATTTGCTATATCGTACAAAAGTAGTAGATCCAATAGTCAACTGATCTCCATTCAGCGTGTATGTACTAACCAGATTCTGAGGAGAAGTTGTACTTGGGTCACCGCCGCCAGAAGTCGTACCACTAAAACTTATATTTCCATTAGCGGCTGCATATGTTCCTTCATCTCTGTGTTCATTGAAAAGCTGCATATAATAGTTCGGATAAAATCCGATATATGTTGTTCCAGCCCCAAAGACACCACCGCCCAGGTCTTCAATATGCACCCATGCACCATAAAGATCTGTATTTGAGTCTTGAGCATTAAGACGAATGGGCACAAAGCTCATTACAAAAACAACGAAAGACAAAAGAATTATTTGTCCTTTTGTAAACATTTGAAACCTCCTTGTTTGCAATCTATAAACTGTTATATGTACGAGACGTACTCGAAGTATTATAGGTATTTTGTTGGTGAATAGCAAGAAATGATAAGATTAAAAAATGAAAACTATTTTATTTGGAGTTGTACTATTAATAGTGGTTAGTGTTGGTGGATATCTATTTCTCTCTAAACAAAGTGCCTCAGCTCCTACAGCTACCCCCAACATAAACGTATCATTAGCTGGCACTATTATTTCAGTATCTGGAAACAGTGAATATTCATTCGAATTACATGGTGTAGACAGAGTAACTAGCCTAAATTCGAGTCATCTTGATTTAAGCTCTTATATAAATAAAAAAGTAACGGTTGTGGGTCAATACTCAGGGACAACATTATTTGTTGACTCGGTAACTGAAACTCCATAAAAGAATAAAAAATGGGCAAGAACTATGTCTTGCCCCTATGAACTACCCGATTGCAG